>DBYH01000009.1:0-15606 GCA_002310095.1 Firmicutes bacterium UBA1191
CCTTTCGGTCCGTGGATCTTGTGACCGCTGACCGCGATGAGATCCGCCTCCGCGGGCAGAGGCATCTTGCCGAAGCTCTGGACAGCGTCGCAGTGGAACAGTCCCGGCGACTTCTTCTCCCTCATTATTTCTTTCACAGCGCCCACCGGCATGACCGTGCCGACTTCGTTGTTCACGTGCATCATGCTGACGAGGATGGTCTTGTCATCTATGGCAGCGCGGAGCTGGTCCATGTCAGGCATGCAGTCCGGTCCGACTCCGACGCGAACCACGTCGAAGCCCTCGGCCTCGAGGCTCTTCACGCACTCTAGGACAGCCGGATGCTCGACCGCCGTGGTGACAATGCGGTTTCCGAGTCGGCGCAGAGCTCTCGCGGCGCCGAAAATGGCCATGTTGTCCGCCTCGGTTCCGCCCGAAGTGAACACCACGTCCCATCTGTCCGCGCTGAAACCGCCGCCGGCCCCTTCCAGGACCTGACGGCGCGCGGCCTTGACGGCCTTCTCCGCGTCGACGCCCAGCTGGTACAGTGACGACGGATTTCCATAGCCTTCCTTCATGGCGGCGACCATGGCCTCAGTCACTTCGTCGTATTGTCTTGTTGTCGCGCTGTTGTCTAAGTAAATCATCTTCTCAAATCATTGAAATAGCGGATTATATTTGTGTCCTATTCTAAAAGTTGACAGAAGGTGTTCCTTCTGCCAACTTCTGTGTTCTCAGTATTGAATCTCCGCTTGCCCTGCTTTTGCGGTGCGCGCCTACTTCGCGTAGTCGATGGCGCGTGTCTCGCGGACCACGTTTACCTTGATCTGTCCCGGGTACTCCAGCTCGGACTCGATCTTCTTGGAAATGTCGCGGGCCAGAAGGGCGATTGAATCGTCGCCGACTTCGTCCGGCTTCGCGATGATCCTGATCTCGCGTCCCGCCTGGATGGCGTATGAGTTCTCGACGCCCTTGGTCGTGTTCGCAATCTCCTCCAGCTTCTGCAGACGCTTGATGTAGGACTCGAGAGTCTCACGTCTGGCTCCCGGTCTTGCCGCCGAGAGAGCGTCCGCCGCGGCTATCAAGACAGCCTCGACCGACTTCGGTTCATAGTCTCCGTGGTGGGCGGCCATTCCGTTGATGACTGCCTCGGACTCCTTGTACTTTCTCAGCACTTCTATGCCGATGTCGACATGGGTGCCCTCGCGCTCGTGGTCGAGAGCCTTGCCGATGTCATGAAGCAGTCCCGCGCGCTTGGCGAGGGTGATGTCCAGTCCCAGCTCGCCGGCCATGAGGCCCGCAAGGTGAGCGACTTCCACCGAATGCTTGAGTACATTCTGTCCGTATGAAGTTCTGTATTTCAGTCTGCCCAGGAGTTTGACCAGCTCAGGGTGCAGATTGTGGATTCCAACATCGAATGTGGCCTGTTCGCCGGCTTCCTTGATGATGGTGTTGACTTCACGCTCGGACTTGTTGACCATCTCCTCGATTCTCGCCGGATGGATACGTCCGTCGACGATGAGTTTTTCGAGGGCCAGTCTCGCTATCTCTCTTCTGACAGGATCGAATCCCGACAGGATGACCGCTTCAGGCGTGTCGTCGATGATGAGATCGATGCCAGTCGCGTTTTCGATCGCCCTGATGTTTCTTCCCTCACGGCCGATGATGCGGCCCTTCATTTCATCATTAGGCAAAGGCACTACGGACACTGTTGATTCCGCTACGTGGTCGGCTGCGCATCTCTGGATCGCTCCGGTGATGATTTCCTTGGCCTTCTTGTCCGCCTCATCCCTGGCCTTGCTCTCTATCTCCTTGTAAAGAACGGCCGCGTCGCTGCGGGCTTCCTGCTCGACCTTCTGCAGAATTATCTCTCTCGCCTCCTCAACTGTGTATCCCGAAATCTTCTCGAGTTCCTCCAGCTGCCTCTTCAGGATCCTCTCCTGCTCGGCGAGTCTGTTATCTATTTTTCTCTCTTTGTTTGTTATGCTTTCTTCTTTTTTCTCTATGTTTTCCAGTTTGCGGTCGATGGAGTCCTCCTTCTGGTTCAGTCTCCTCTCGGCCTTAGATATCTCGTTTCTTCTCTCTCTAATCTCCTTATCCGCGCTGTTTCTCTGTCTCTGCGCTTCCTCTTTAGCTTCCAGTACGAGCTCCTTCTTTATGCTCTCCGCGTTCTTCTCCGCGTCCAGAAGCATGTTTCTAGCCTTGGTTTCGGCGTTTCCGATAGTCTTCTCGCCGATGGATTTACGCAATATATATCCAACCAGCAGCCCTATGAGAAGGGCCACCAGGCCAACTACTACAGGTATGATTATATGTGGTGCCATATAGTATCATTCCTCCTTTCATATTATTTTTTCAAGTTTCACTGCCGCGGCGGCCAAATGCCGGGCATGCTATATTTACAACTGAATTATTCAATTAATAAAGTCAAAAGCATACACAGTTATTATATAGCCAACGGGCACTTTCGTCAATGAAAATTGACAAAAAATTACAGATGACAGGGCGCCGTTTTCGTGCCCTCAGCAATAAAAAAGAACGGGTTTCCCCGTTCTGCCGCTTACACGTTTTACCTGATGATCTTCGCCACAATGTCCACGAAGTTCTTCTCGATGTAGGTGCCCCGCTTCATGACGATCGGGATGCCTTTGTTGGTCGAGATCCTGATGTTGTCATCCTCCTGGATGATGCCCACCAGCGGACTTGTGAAGCTGCTCGTCACTGTCGCCAGATCCGGCATGAAGCCCTCTCTCATGAGTTCCACGTTCACCCTGTTCAGCACAACGCAGATGTCGTCGAGACCCTTCTCGCGGAGGAACCTCTCGGTCATGTCGGCGTCGCGGCTGGCGGCGAACTCAGGCTCTGTGACTATGACCGCCTTGTCGGCGGCCTCAAGTGAGACCTCGAGCATCTCGCCGATTCCGGCCGGGCAGTCGATTATTATGTAATCGAAGACCTGCTTGAGCTTGGCGCACAGGACGGCCATGTGCAGAGGCGTAATGTCCCTCTCGTCGAGTCTCGGCGCGGCTGCCATGAAATAGAGGGAACTGAAACCGTCCACTCTGATGATGGCCTTGCTGATCCTGCATATTCCGGACAGAACGTCCATAATGTTGTAAACGACTCTGTTTTCCATGCCAAGATAAAGGTCCATATTTCTCAGACCCATATCCATGTCTATGAGCAGCACGTTGTAGCCCCTCTGGGCCAGCGCGGCGCCCATGTTCACCGAAAACATTGTCTTGCCGGTTCCCCCTTTTCCGGAGGCAACCAGTAGCGTTTTACTCATCACTATGCTCCAAAAAAATCAATTACATTACTTATTTATTGTGCATTGATTACCGTGCATAGTCAAGTGTAAATTGTCTGTCAGTTTGTGAAATCTATGTGATGTAGCCGAGCACTTTCATGCTCGCGTAGCTCCCGTCTCCGATGATAATGTGGTCAATAACAGGTATTCCCAGCAGTTCTCCCGCCTCTACAAGCCGCCGCGTAGAATCGATGTCCGCGGAGGACGGAGAAGGATCTCCGCTAGGGTGATTATGTACAAAGGCAACCGATCCCGCGCTTCTCCTCACGGCCGGGCTGAAGACTTCCCGCGGGTGGCTGGCGGATGAATTCAGATCGCCGACGGATACTTCATTTTCCTCCAGTATCTCGCCCCTGGAATTGATCAGAAGACACTTGAAGTGCTCCTTTTTCTCGTGCCGGAGACGCTCCATGAACAGGTTCGCGATGTCGTCGGAGCACTTTATCCTCGCCCTCTCCTCCGCCGGCAGGCAGCTCATCCTCTTCCCCAGTTCCAGGGCCGCTATCAGTACGCAGACCTTGGCGTCCCCCATTCCGGATATTCTCATCAGATCCTCCGGGCTGCACTCGGCCAGATACCTTAATCCTCTCGGGTCCATGGCAAGCACCTCACCGGCCAGATCCATCACTGATTTCGATCTCGTTCCCGTTCCAAGTATGGCGGCGAGCACCTCCACCGTCGACAGACTCCCCGGCCCGTCACGCAAAAGCTTCTCCCTTGGTTTCTCCCCCTCGGGAAGCTGACACATTCTCATCTCCAATCCCTCCTTGCTTAAATTCATGCGGTCAAGGCACAGGCAAAAGCAGTCCTGCCGCTTCTGCCCGCGCCTTCTTGCACCCGATGCATTGAGCATATGCATCTGCCTTCTTTCCGGGTGAGTGACATCCCGTGTAAATATTTTACATCATATCCAGCATATAGCAACGCCCAGCTTTTACAAAAACCCTGCTTTTTGTTACATTTTCCCGAAAACAGGGACTGAAAAAGGAGACCCGCGGGTCTCCTTTACTTTCTGTATTATACTGCTTTTGCATTACGCTTACCTGTCCTGCATGGATATGGACTCGATGGCCACCGGACCGCCGCGCACTACCTCGATATTCTTGAAGCGCTCGTTGATGGCGCGGAGTATGGAGTCGTTCTTGGCCTCGGTGCGGGTCGCTTCGATGAGCACGCTCTTCTTGTCCATGTCCTTGATCTGGAACTTGAAAGCCTCGGCCATCTGGAAGATCTCCGTTCTGTCCTTGTCGCTCACGTTGAAGATCTTGATGAACATGACCTCCTTGCTGCGGATGGCTCTGTCCGTGTAGTCGATGACCTTGATTACCTCGACCATGCGGTTGAGCTGCTTCTTTATCTGCTCGTGGGTGCTGTCGTCCGCGTCCACGCATACAGTCATGCGGGAGATGTTCGTGTCCTCCGTCTCGCCGACGGTAAGCGAATGGATGTTGTAGGCTTTGCCTGAGAATGATCCGGAAATGCGCGCCAGTACTCCGACACGGTTCTCAACATAGAGGGAAATCCAGCGTCTCCTCATTCCGCCTCCGGTTTTGTTTCCGCTCATTTCCTCACCTCCAATTCATCCATTTCTGTGATCAGATCCGTTATGGCGCCGTTCGGTTTTATCATCGGCATGACCAGATCCTCGTCTTCTATTATGAACTCGATCAGGGTCGGTCCCTTCCTGTTCTTCTTCGCTTCCTTCAGGGCCGGCTCGATCTCGTCCGCCGAGAACACGCGCATGCCCTTGGCTCCGTAGGCTTCCGCCAGCTGAACGAAATCCGGAACGTACGGCGGACAGGTTTTATCCCGTCCGTGGCACTCCTTGCAGAGGTTGCGGCGCTTTTTAAGGCACGTTCCCGCGTAGACCTTACCCGCGAAGAGTTCCTGCCACTGGCGCACCATGCCCAGATAGCCGTTGTTCAGTATGCATATGGTTATAGGGAGCTCGTTGATCACAGCCGTCGCCAGTTCCTGTGAGTTCATCTGGAAACCGCCGTCGCCCGTCACCGTGACGACTTCCCTGTCAGGATTTCCGAGGGCCGCGCCTATGGCTGACGGAAGGCCGTAGCCCATGGTGCCCAGACCGCCCGAGGTTATGAGCTGGCGTTTGCCGTAAACCTCGAAGAACTGGGTCGCCCACATCTGGTGCTGGCCTACGTCGGTGGTCAGGATCGGCTCCTTGAACACTTTGTTGATGCCGTCTATGATCTGCTTCGCTCTCAGTTTCTCGCCACTCAGGCAGTCAGGCATGTCGGCGCCCACCTCCTGAGTGAGAGGTTTCTCGCCGCGCCACTTTTCGAGCCGCCCGATCCATGCTTCGCGCCTGCAGCTCTCCCCTTCCTCGAGAATTTTCTGAAGGGCTCTGATGGCTTTGCCCGCGTCGCCTACGATAGGAACGTCAACGTTTACGTTCTTCGAGATGGAAGCGGCGTCGATGTCTATGTGTATGATCTTAGCTTTGGGAGCGAAGGTTCCCAGCTTTCCTGTGATCCTGTCGTTGAACCTGGTTCCAATGGAGATCAGGATGTCGCAGTTGTTGACCGCGTTGTTGGCGGCCCAGTTTCCGTGCATGCCCACGTCGCCGAAGTACAGTTCGTGGTTCGTCGGAATGCTGCCGCGTCCCATCACGGTGGTGACCGCAGGGATTCCCGAAGTCTCGACCAGCTTTGTCATGTCCGCCTGGGCGCGGGAGATCTTGACGCCTCCTCCGAGAATGAAGAGAGGCTTCTTGGCCTTCTGTATCATCTCTGCGGCGCGCTTGATCTGGCCAGCGTGGACCGTCGTCGGCGGCTTGTAGCCCCGGAGGCTGACTTTGTCCGGATAAATGTCGCTTCCCAGAGTCTCCATCACGTCCTTAGGCAGGTCCAGAAGCACCGGCCCCGGACGTCCCGTGGACGCGATATAGAACGCCTCCTTGACCATCTTGTTCAGCTCGGTCCTGTTGTGGACCATTGCCGAATACTTGCAGATGTTTCTGGTGACGCCTACGATGTCCACCTCCTGGAAGCTGTCGTTTCCGATGAGGTCAAAAGGCACCTGACCCGTGAAGCAAACCAGGGGCACGCTGTCCAGGTTCGCGTCGGCTATGCCTGTTACAAGATTCGTCGCGCCGGGACCGCTTGTAGCGATGCACACGCCAACCTTGCCCGTGGATCTCGCGTATCCTTCGGCGGCATGAACCAGAGCAAGCTCCTGACGCGGCAGAATCAGCTCCACCTCGTCCTGTTTCGCAAGCTCGTCAAAAATTCCGACTACTGTCGCCCCGGGATATGCGAATACTTTTTCGACTCCTTCTTCCTGAAGGGCTCTGATCAGAAGTTCATTTCCCGTAATCTTCGCCATGTCAAAATCCTCTTATCAGTTGCTGTAACGGTTCTCTCTATTCTTCTTCCTGACGCTTGAATTCCTTGTACTTGGCTTCCGCGTCTTCGCTGGCTTCCTTGAACAGCCTTTCAGCGTTGTCAGGGAAGGTTATCTTCAGGGCGGCGTATCTGTTCTCGCCGTCCAGGAATTCCTCGTAAGGTATCGTTGCTTCCTTGGAATCCACGTGCATCTTAGGTCCGTCCTTGATGTCCGGATTGTATCTGTAGAGCGGCCAGTAGCCCGACTGAACCGCGCGCTTGACCTCTTCCTGGACATTGCTCATGCCGGCCTTGATGCCGTGTACTGTACAAGGTGTGTAGGCCACGATGACCGACGGTCCCTTGTGTTCCTCCGCTTCCTTGATGGCCTTGAGGAGCTGGTTGAAGTCGTAGCCCATGGCGACCGTGGCCACGTAGACGTTGCCGTAGGTCTTGAGAATCTGGGCCAGGTCCTTCTTTCTGCTCTTCTTGCCGGAGGCCTGGAACTCTGCCACCGCGCCGAGCGGGGTTGCCTTTGAAGACTGTCCGCCCGTGTTCGAGTACACTTCGTTATCTATTACGAAGACGTTGATGTCTTCGCCTGTTGCTATTACATGGTCGAGACCGCCGAAGCCTATGTCATAGGCCCAGCCGTCGC
Source organism: Firmicutes bacterium UBA1191 (assembly GCA_002310095.1). Taxonomy (GTDB): domain Bacteria; phylum Bacillota; class Clostridia; order Peptostreptococcales; family Anaerovoracaceae; genus Lentihominibacter. Next base: position 7,292 of record DBYH01000009.1, read on the forward strand.
CGCCGTACATCCAGAAGCTCTTCTTTGCCAGATAGTCCTTTCTCTCGAGGATCTCTTCGGTGAGTTCGATGAAGTCCTCCTCCATGGCGTTGGCCTGCTTGACGTCGCCGGTCACGACTTCCTCCATCTCGTCGATGAGGAGATCGGTGGCGTTTCTGTTGGCCTCAAGATCGTCGTAGGTATCAAGCCACTCGTAAGCCACCGAGTTGCCGCCCGCCATCTCGAGATACTTCTCGACCAGACCTCTCTGTCTTTCTCTCTGCTGCTTGACGGACAGGTACATGCCGAGGGCCAGCTCCGCGTTGTTCTCAAAGAGCGAGTTGGTCCAGGCGACTCCGTGTCCCCTCTTGTTCAGGCAGTAAGGGATGCCCGGCATTCCCGAGCCCCACGCCTGTGAGCAGCCCGTGCCGTTGGCCCAGTAAACTCTGTCTCCGAAGAGCTGAGTGAGGAGCTTGGCGTAAGGCGTCTCTCCGCATCCGGCGCATGCCGCCGAGAACTCGCAGAGAGGCTGTCTGAACTGGCTTCCTCTGATTGAGTAAGGAGCGAACAGGTCGCCCTTGTCCGAGAGGTTCATGGCGTAATCCCAGTTGACCAGATCCTGTTCCGTCGGATGAGCCGGAACCATCTTGATGGCAGGCTCCTTGGCCGGACATACAGGCACGCATGAGCCGCAGCCTGTGCAGTCGTGGGTCGAGATCTGGAGGCTGTACTGGTACTTAGTTCCGCCCTTGGACTTGTATCCTCTGAGCGGCGCCATGTCGAATCCCTCAGGCGCGTTTGCCGCCTCGGCTTCGTTGAGCAGGAACGGCCTTATGACAGCGTGAGGACATACGAAGGAACATCTGTTGCACTGGTTGCACTTGTCAGGGTCCCATACAGGAACGTGTACAGCCAGTCCCCTCTTCTCGTATCTGGTGAGACCCATGTCGATGTGGCCGTCCTTCAGATGCTTCATGATGCTGACAGGAAGGTCGTCTCCCACCTGTCTGTCGATCGGCTTAACGATATTATCTATGATCCAAGGGTTATCCGTAGTCTCTTCCGGTTCGTCCTTGCACTCGGCCCAGGACTCAGGAACGTTCACCTTCCTGAATCCTTCAACGCCGGCTTCGATGCCGCGGATGTTCATCTTGATGACCTTGTTGCCCTTTGACATGTATTTCTTTCTGACAGCGTTCTCCATCTCCGTAATGGCCTGGGACTTCGGAATTACCTCGTGGATAGTGAAGAAGGCTGCCTGGAGAATGGTGTTCTTGTGGTTTCCGAGACCTATATCCTCGGCGATCTTCGTGGCGTTTATGATGTAGAAGTTTATCTTTCTCTCCGCCAGTATTCTCTTTACCTTCGGTGAGAGATTCTCGCCGAGTTCCTCAGGCTCCCACGGACACTCAAGCAAAAGCGATCCGCCCGGTTTGATCTCATCCACTACGTTGAACTCGTTGATGTAGTGGTGATTGTGGCATCCGACGAAGTCCGCCCACTTGACGAAGTATGAACTTCTGATCGGCGTCCTGGAGAATCTCAGGTGGGACTTGGTCGTTCCCAGAGTCTTCTTGGCGTCGTATTCGAAGTAGGCCTGGCCGTACATGTCGGTCGTGCCGTTTATGATATCCACGGTGCTCTTGTTGGCGCCGACTGTGCCGTCGCCTCCGAGACCCCAGAATTTGCAGCTTACGAAGTCATCGCCGACGATCTGGAAAGGTTTCGTCGGAAGTGACTTGTGGGTCACGTCGTCGGTGATACCGATGGTGAATCCCTCGATCGGTTCAGGCGCCGCCAGGTTATCGTAGACGGCCACGATCTGTGAAGGATCCGTATCCTTGGAGCTCAGTCCGTAGCGTCCGCCGATGATCTTTATGTCTTTCTTGCCCGCTCTGAGCATGGCCGTGCAGATGTCCTGATAGAGCGGCTCTCCCAGGTCGCCCATGTTCTTGCATCTGTCGAGTACGGCTATCCTCTCGCATGTGTCAGGAAGGACCTTGAACAGGTGTCTCTCGGAGAACGGTCTGTACAGGTGCACCTGAATGAAGCCGACCTTCCTTCCCTCCGCCCTGAGAGTGTCGACCGTCTGCTGGATCGCGCCCGTTACTGATCCCATGGCGACGATGATGTCCGTCGCTTCAGGATCGCCGTAATAGTTGAAGAGTCTGTAGTCCCTTCCCGTCAGGGAGTTGATCTGAACGAAGTACTTCTCGACTATGTCAGGCAGGTCGGTGTAGTCCTGGTTGTTGGCCTCGCGGACCTGGAAGTACACGTCAGGATTCTGTACTGTATTTCTCAGAGTAGGATGCTCAGGATTAAGGGCCCTGTCCTTGTGGGCTTTTACATATTTCTTGTCCATGAGTGCGACGACTTCGTCCATGTCAGGAATCTCAACCTTGTTGATCTCGTGGGACGTTCTGAAACCGTCGAAGAAGTGCATGAACGGAATATTCGATTCCATTGCCGCAAGGTGGGCAACAGGCGTCAGGTCGACAACTTCCTGCACGCTTCCAGTGCAGTAAAGGGCCCAGCCCGTATCTCTGCACGCCATTACGTCGGAGTGGTCTCCGAAGATGCTCATGGCGTGGGTTCCAACTGTTCTGGCTGCCACGTGCAGCACGGCAGGCTGTCTTTCACCGGCGATTCTGTACAGCACCGGAATCATCAGCATCAGACCCTGCGACGAGGTGTAACTCGTCGTAAGCGCTCCTGTCTGTATTGAACCGTGTACCGCGCCGATGGCGCCGGCCTCCGACTGCATCTCCGTGAGAGTAACCGTCTGGCCGAACATGTTTTTTCTGCCCTGGGCCGACCACTTGTCAGTGAGGGTCGCCATAGGCGATGATGGAGTTATCGGATAGATCGCCGCGACTTCCGTAAAAGGATACGCCATGTACGCGGCCGCTTCATTTCCGTCCATCGTCATGAATTTCTTCTCTGCCATTTCATCCTCTTTTCTGCTTTTGTATTATCCACTGTATGTCAGTTGATTATAGTCTTAAGATGTAATAAATAATTATACAACTAAAAGCATGCCCCGCACAAGGGCATGCTCCTCACATGTTGCCTTTGCTTACCTCTTGTTGGAAAGCTTCCAGATTCCCTGCTTCTCCGCCTCGCGGATCAGCTCGTCCCTGAACGCGGGATGGGCGATGCTTATCATGAGCTCGGCCCTCTCCCAGGTGTTCCGGCCGGCAAGGTTGACCTTGCCCTGGTCGGTGACGATGTAGTGTGTCATTGAACGCGGGGTGGTCACGATATCGCCCGCGGAGAAATACGGCTTGATGTTGCTGTGAAGCTTTCCGTCTTTATCTTTGTATGCGCTGTTCATACACAGGAAGGCTTTGCCGCCCGGAGACTTGTACGCTCCTTCAACGAAATCTATCTGGCCGCCCGTTCCGGATATCTGCCTCGTTCCCACAGACTCCGAGCACACCTGTCCGTACAGGTCCGCGCTGACGCATCCGTTGATCGCGATCACGTTGCTCAGCTGCCCGATCACATTCGGGTCGTTTACATGGCTCACCATGTCGCCGCAGCACTCCGGATTGTCGTTGAGCCAGTCATACAGACTCTGACTTCCCGCGCAGATTCCGAATATGCTCCTGCCATTATAGATTTCCTTGTGCTTGTTCGTCAGCTTTCCCTGTTCGTACAGGTTGTAGAAAGCGTCGGTTATAAGTTCGCTGTGGCAGCCCAGATCCTGAATGTCTGACTTGGCCAGATGTTCTCCCAGGATATTCGGCATGCCGCCTACGCCCAGCTGCAGAACAGCTCTGTCGGGGATCTCCGGTGCGATAAAATCCGCGATCGCGACCTCTTCCGGACTTGGAGGAGGTGACTTGATCTCCACCATCGGGTGGTGCTCACCTTCTACGATGATATCCACCTCGCTGATGTGGATCCTATTGGCGTCGATCCCCATCGTAAGTCGTTCGCTTATATTCCTGACCCTAGGCAGTCGTTCGTTCACTTCCAGTATTACCAGGTCTGCCGCTTCCAGCACAGGCTTCGCCGTCGCGACGCCGAAGTGCAGGTTGAAGTAGCCCTCGTCGTCCATAGGCGAAACGGCCATCATGGCGACGTTGACTTTGCAGTAGCCCAGCTGATAGAAGCTGCTCTGGTTCCTGTACATCATCGGCGTGTGGCTGATGAGTCCCTTGTTCCAGTACTTCCTCTCGTATCCCGCCGTGTACCAGCTGTGATAGGTGAAGCTTTCGCGCTCAGGGTCCTGCTCGACGATCTGCAGCGGTTCGAACATGAAGTATCCTCTGCAGTTGACGTCCTTAAGCTCACCCTTTCTCTTCGCCAGGGCAGCGTCAAGCAGCACAGGCTGCCCCTGTGAAATGGTGTAGTCGATCCAGTCACCGTCCTTGACCGCCATGACTGCCTCTTCAGGTGTCTTAAGTTTCTGTCTGTACTCGTCGTAGATGCTCATATTCTGCTCTTTCTGCATCAATCGTATTAATGCGTTAACGCATTAAAAATATAAGCAAACTTTAACACTTCACATGCTGATAGTCAACAAGTAAGTGCAAAAGAATGCCTTAAATACATTAAAATATTGGGGTTATTTCTTCAGATACTGGGCCGAAACCGGAAAATCGAAGTAAACATCAGGATACGGCTCATCCTTCAGCGTAAAGTGCCACCACTCGCAGTCGATAGGTTCGAACCCGTTCCGGACCATAGCTTTCTGCAGGAACATGCGGTTTTCGTACTGCTCATCCGTAACGCCCCTGTAATCCGGATGGGAACATTCGTCGAAAAAGTCGAATGGGCTGCCCATGTCCGCTTCCTGCCCGCTCGCCATGTCCAGGAGAGTCAGATCAACGGTGCTCCCTCTGCTGTGGCTGGATCTGCCCGCTATGTAGCCGCGCGAAAACAGAGCCTGTTTCTCAACTTCAGGATAAAAGAAAGGCTTCATGCGGAGGTCCATGTCCTCGATTCCCCAGCGCACGAAGTGTTTGACTGCGCTGACCGGACGATAGGCGTCGAAAATCTTCAGACGGAAGCCCTGCACGTTCATCTCATTGCTGACTGCCTTCAGGGCTCTCGCCGCCTCTATGGTCATAAGAGCGCACGGCTCCTCGTATCCGTCGATCCTGTCACCGACGAAGTTGTACGTCGAATAATAACGGATCTCCTGAACGATGCCCGGAATATAGTCGCCGAGAAGCACGAATCCCGACGGGTCCATTGTTACGATTTCCTTGAAATCTGGTTTCATTTTCCCCTCCTGCAAAAGCAACAAACCTTTCGTCATCATTATACACCAGAACTGACGCGGCATGGGCGCTCATAGAAACCATTTTCGAAAAACACGAATTATTTGTGTGTTTTTATAGTAATCAAACAACACATTTGTAAATCTATTGTTTGTGCACCACAAAAATCCAATATTTATACTTGCATTTGCAATACGTTCATATATAATTGTAGTTGCACGCGGGCAAATAACCGCGCGAATAGATGTAAGAAAGGACAAGAATTATGCGACTGAATGGTTCAGAGCTGGTCATGGAAATACTGCTCGAGCACGGCGTCGACACGGTATTCGGTTACCCGGGCGGCGCGGCTCTCAACATCTATGACGCGCTCTACAAGTATTCTGACAGGATCAACCACATCATGACGGCCCACGAACAGGGTGCCTCCCACGCGGCGGACGGCTACGCCAGAGCAACGGGCAAGACGGGTGTGGTCATCGCCACAAGCGGTCCGGGAGCGACCAACCTCACCACCGGCATCGCGACCGCCTTCATGGACAGTATCCCGATGGTTGCCATTACGGCCAATGTTGCCGACAACCTCATCGGACGTGACGCTTTCCAGGAGGTGGCGATCTCAAACATCACGATCCCTGTCACGAAGCACACATATCTTATTAGAGACATAAACAACCTGGAATCCGCCCTGCGCAACGCTTTCAGAATTGCCAACAGCGGGAGAAAGGGTCCGGTCCTCGTGGACATCACCAAGGACGTGACTGCCGCGACGATCAATTACAAGCCGGGCAAGCCGATGGCCGTGAACCCTGCCCCTTCCTTTACTGAAGAGCAGGTTCAGCAGGTTGCGGACATGATCAACGTCTCCGAGCGCCCTGTGATCTACTGCGGCGGCGGAGTGGCGTCGAGCGGCGCGGCCGAAGAGCTCTGTGAGCTTATGGCAAAGGCAGACTGTCCCGCTGCTTACACTCTCATGTCTGCGGGCTGCGTGGGATACGACAATCCTCGCTGTCTGGGCATGGGCGGAATGCATGGAACCATCGCCGCCAACAAGGCCATGGACAGAGCAGATCTGCTGATCGCTTTGGGCGCCCGTTTCAGCGACAGAGTCGCTCTCAATCCTGAGAAGTTCGGCAAACGGGCCCTTAAGATCCACGTGGACATCGACGCCAGTGAGATAAACAAGAACGTACTGGTCGACTGTGGCGTTACCGCAGATGTCAGGGAGTTCCTGACCGCCCTTCTCCCTAAGATCAAGGAGAAGGACCGCAGCGAATGGGTCAGCCTGGCAATGGGCTGGAAGGCCAAGACCGGCGACGTCAAGAGCGCGGCGGCCGATCTGCACCCGAGCGAGATCATAGGAATGGTCGGCGACATGACCGACAAGGATACAGTCTATGTAACCGACGTAGGCCAGCACCAGATGTGGACGGCGCAGTACCTGAAGCACGAGAAGACCAGACGCTTCATCACAAGCGGCGGTCTGGGCACCATGGGCTTCGGCTACGGAGCCGCCATCGGAGCCTCCTTCGGACTTCCTGACTGCAGGATAATCCACTTCACGGGAGACGGCTCATTCCACATGAATCTGAACGAGGCGTGCACGGCGGTGAGCCAGAAGCTGCCGATAATCACGATCATCATGAACAACCAGGTGCTCGGAATGGTATACCAGTGGCAGGATGTCTTCTACAGCGGCAGACACTCCTCCACGGATCCGGGACGCCAGACCAACTTCCCTGCCCTGGCGGATGCCTTCGGAGCAAAGGGCTATTCGGCGAATACTCCTGACGAGTTCGCTGATGCTTTTGCAAAAGCTCTGAAAGAGACCGACAGGCCAGTATGGATCGACTGCCACATCGCCAAGGACGAATTCGTTCTGCCGATGATCCCGGCGGGCGGAACCGTTGAAGACATGATCATAGGATAGGAGGACGAAATGGATAATAAAGAAAGAACCGGAGTATTCAGTATGCTGGTAACTAACGAAGCCGGCGTCGCCGCGAGACTGACAGCGCTGTACGCGCGCCGCGGATACAACATCGATTCATTCACGGCATCGCCGACCAACGACCCGAAACTGACAAGAATCACGCTGGTGCTCACAGGCGACGACCGTAAATTCAATCAGATATTCACCCAGACCGCGAAGCAGGAATTCGTCAAATCCATCTCGCTCATGGAGGAGGCTGACCTGTACAGAGAGCTTCTGCTTCTGAAGATAAAGGCTTCGAAGAAGGAGCGCTCCGAGATCAAGGAGATCGTGGACATCTACCGCGGCAGGATCGTAGACCTGTCCAACAGGAGTCTGATCGTCGAGGTCACGGGAGAATCCTCAAAGATCGACGGTTTCATGAACATGATGTCGAGTTATGAACTTGTAGACGTATGCCGTACAGGCATCACCGGCCTTAAGCGCGGTGACAGAGGCCTGGACGAGGAATAGAAAGGAGTTAAAAATGATCAAGAAGTATTACGACATGGACTGCAACTTAGGAATGCTGGACGGAAAGACCATCGCCATCATCGGCTTCGGTTCACAGGGCCACGCCCACGCCATGAACCTGAACGAGAGCGGCTGCAACGTGGTCGTCGGACTCCGCCCGGGTTCATCACATACCGAAAAGGCTGAGGCCGCGGGGCTGAAGGTCATGGACATAGAGGAAGCCGCTGAGACCGGCGACATCGTAATGATGCTCGTACCGGACGAGATGGCCGCTCAGGTCTATAGAGAGCAGGTCGCTCAGCACATGAAGGAGGGCGACGTTCTCTGCTTCGCTCACGGATTCAACATCCACTTCAACCAGATCGTGCCCGCGCCTTATCTGGACGTTATCATGATCGCTCCTAAGGGCCCCGGCCACACTGTGAGAAGTCAGTACCTGGAAGGCAAAGGCGTTCCTTCCCTGATCGCCGTCTACCAGGACGCTTCAGGCAAAGCCAAGGAATACGCCCTGGCATACGCTTCGGGAATCGGCGCCGGACGCGCGGGAATCCTGGAGACCACGTTCAAGGAAGAAACTGAGACCGACCTCTTCGGCGAGCAGTGCGTTCTCTGCGGAGGCGTCACCGAGCTGATGAAGGCCGGATTCGATACACTGGTAG
>DBYH01000009.1:15638-17824 GCA_002310095.1 Firmicutes bacterium UBA1191
TGAAGCTGATCGTCGACCTGATCAACGAAGGCGGATTCGACAAGATGAGATACTCGATCTCCAACACCGCTGAATACGGCGACTACAGAACAGGCAAGCGCCTGATCACAGAGGACACACGCGCTGAGATGCGTCAGGTTCTCTCAGAGATTCAGGACGGCACCTTTGCTTCAGAATTCATTCAGGAATTCAACGCCGGCGGCAAGGCCCGCTTCCTGGCAACACGCAAGAAGGAATCACAGCACCTGCTCTGCACAGTGGGCGCTGAGCTCAGAAAGATGATGAGCTGGCTGCAGAAATAAAAGGATAACGATATGAGAAGTGATAATGTAAAGAAAGGCGCGGAGCGCGCGCCAAACAGGAGCCTTTTCTACGCCATGGGCTACACCAAGGAGGAGCTTGAACGCCCTCTGATCGGCGTAGTCAGCGCCAAGAGTGAGATCGTTCCGGGCCACATCCATCTGGATAAGGTCGCAGAGGCTGTCAAGGCCGGCATACGCATGGCCGGCGGCACTCCGATCGAGGTCCCTGCCATCGGCGTATGCGACGGCATCGCAATGGGTCATCTGGGAATGAAGTATTCCCTGGCAAGCCGCGAGCTGATTGCTGACAGCGTCGAGACCATGACCATCGCCCACGGTTTCGACGGACTGGTTCTCATACCTAACTGCGACAAGATCGTTCCCGGCATGATCATGGCTGCGGTCCGCATGGACATCCCTGCTGTCGTATGCTCAGGCGGTCCGATGATGAGCGGTCTGGTCGGCGGCGAGGAGACTTCCCTCTCCAAGATGTTCGAAGCCGTCGGCGCTTACAAGGCCGGCATTATCGACGAGGAAGGTCTGCTCGAATACGAAGAAAACGTATGCCCTGGCTGCGGCTCATGCTCCGGCATGTACACGGCAAACAGCATCAACTGCCTGGCTGAGGCAGTCGGCATCGCCCTTCCAGGAAACGGCACCATCCCTGCTGTTCACTCGGGAAGAATGCTTCTTGCCAAGCACGCGGGAATGGCCATCATGAATCTGGTGGACAAAGGCATCACGGCCCGCGACATTATAAACGAGAAGTCACTTAGAAACGCACTGGCATGCGACATGGCTCTGGGCTGCTCAACCAACACGGTCCTGCATCTGCTGGCCATCGCCAATGAAGCGGGAGTCGACTTCGACCTTCACCTCTTCAACGAATACAGCGGCAAGGTCCCTAACCTCTGCCATCTGGCTCCGGCAGGTCCTACACACATGCACGAGCTGAACAACGCAGGCGGACTTCCGGCTGTTCTGGCGGAACTGGCGAAGATCGGAGCCGTGGACACTTCACTGATCACTGCGACAGGCAAGACTGTAGCCGAGAACATCGAGGGAGCGCACATCAAGGATGAAACATGTATCCGCCCTGTCTCCGATCCTTACAGCGAGACCGGAGGCATCGCCATCATGTGGGGCAACATCGCCCAGGATGGCTGCGTTGTCAAGAGAAGCGCTGTCGATCCTTCAATGCTGAAGCACTCGGGCCCCGCCCGCGTCTTCGACAGTGAGGACGACGCTATCGCCGCAATCTATGACGGCAAGATCGTCGACGGCGACGTTGTAGTCATCCGCTACGAGGGTCCTAAGGGCGGTCCGGGAATGAGAGAGATGCTTAATCCTACAAGCGCTCTCGCAGGCATGAAACTGGACAAGACCGTCGCCCTGATCACAGACGGACGCTTCAGCGGAGCGTCAAGAGGCGCCTCTATCGGGCACGTATGCCCTGAGGCGGCGATGGGCGGAAACATTGGTCTGCTCCGCGAAGGAGACATTATCGACATCGACATTCCGAACGCGTCAATAAACGCGCAGGTAAGCGATGAGGAATTTGAATCGCGCAGAGCTGACTATACGGCCCCTGCCCCGACAGTTACAAGCGGCTGGCTCGTACGCTACGCCCGCTACGTCGCTCCGGCGGCCCAGGGCGCGGTAATGAAATAACAGCACAGAATAAAAAAACAGACATAACAAAGGAGGCGCCTTGCGGCGCCTCCTTTAGTGCAAAGAACTTTTATACTTTTTAGTTTGGCCTTCCGGCCTTAGAGATCCGGCTTAGATCATCGCGTCTACTGCATCCAGTACCTTATCAACCTTAGCCATTTCTTCTTCCAGCTGCTCCTCAGTGATAATGAGCGGTGGAGTTACTACGAACAT
>DBYH01000022.1:0-4334 GCA_002310095.1 Firmicutes bacterium UBA1191
GGACTGAGATTCGCTATCAGAGAAGGCGGAAGAACAGTAGGATCAGGCGTTGTAGTTGAGGTTATCGAGTAATTCGGTTCTGAAAGACAACAATGACATTGAAGGACGGCCCGCGAGGGCCGTCTTTTGTTGCCTTTGCATAGGGGTTTTCTTATCAAATTATAAGAAAATATTGTATTGTGCGGATGATATAATAAATGCGTAAAAGTGTGTTTTGGGGGAAAGAGGCATTAAAACACAATGAGAAGCAGAAAATTCAGGGACAAAGGTTTCTCGACAGAGACGCTGACACAGATGGAGATAGACGAGATCGCCAGAGGTTCGGAAGGATACGAACGGGGCGAGGCGCCTGTTAACCGCAACACCCAGAGCGCGGAAAGTCTCGACGACATGGCAAGGCTTCAGAAGAATGTCCACGGCCAGTCGGAGATGAGCCGCACTCACAGTTATGATGCCCTGGACGCGGTCCGGGACTTCGGACCGTCGGACCCGGAGCCTGTCTATGAACCTGTATACGAGCCGGAAAGGGACCCGGAGCCTGAATACGCTTTTGAACCTGAGTATTACGACGGTGAGGACAAGGACGGAAGAGGCGCGGAGCCGTCGGAGCAGTTCGCTCTGCAGCCGCTGACACCGAACGACGAGAAGTACGATGACATCATGGACAACTACGAGGAAGTCATGGAGAAGATGCCGTCGAGCCCGACCAAGCCGAAGTACTGGTTCAAGGAGCAGGGGGACCACTGGTTCTGCACCTGCGGACAGCTCAACAAGGGCGACGTGTGCTCAAACTGCGGCCTCGAGAGGGATATTCTGAGGGCGCTGTTCTTCCTCCACGAGCCGGGTGAGGAAGCCGGTAAGTACGAGGGGATGGACATCACCTACACGGATGTGGATGTCAAAGAAGGAAGACTGTCCACAAAGGCCAAGCTCATCATAGCCATCGCGATCATAGTGATTCTGGGAGCCGCCGCGGGCATCTACTCATATTACTACATAATAAAACCTAACATGGAGAAGGAAGCCGCGGCAAACGCCAAGGCCATGGCGGAGAGCATCGCTGCCAACGTGCCGGCGTGCACGAAGGACATGGACGAGTTCCTGCGCAGCAGCTACGTGACGGCGGGCGACGCCAGCCGCAAAGACAAAAGCTACGAACGCGCCATCAGGTTCTACAACAAGGCTTCGGACATGGGAGCGGACGTCACGAACAAAATCAACAAGGCTAAGTACGGATACGTCAAAGCCCACAGAAATGACGGAGGCGAAAAGTTCGAGAAGTACCTGGCCGAACTCCATGAAATCGGCTATAAAAAAATCGATGAGATATACAGAGAATACTACGCGTGGCACTTCAGCATAGTCGCCAATCTCAGTCCGGACGACTACTCGACGGACATGGGAACGGTGAGCAGGGCCGACACAGTATACTTCCACGTATCGGTGAGCGGAGGGCCGCCTGATGAAAGTCTGGACATATATTATGAAGCAACCTGGCCGTCCGGCGCCCGTCAGACTGACATGATCGGCAGCGACTGGAAGTCCGGCTCGCGGGGATACGCCAGATTCTCATATCCGGTGCCTATCTTCGCTCAGGAAGGCACGCTGACCTTCAGAATCTACAACAAGAGCACCCAGAAGGAACTGGGAAGCGACTCCATAGAGTTCAAGCAATAGAAACCGGTAAACCGGACAGCAGACAGATCAGAGTATCACATGAACGCTCGGGACAGAGCAGAGTGTGATACTTTTTTCATGTCACATGGCAGACGTGGTATAATAATGCCATGGCAAATGACAACGCGAAAGCAACAATGACAACTGAAAAAATCAGGCTCTGGGGCATCGTCCAGGGCGTCGGCTTCAGGCCTTTTGTCGCCAAGATCGCGGACAGGCTGTCCATGAAGGGCGAGGTCCTGAACATCGGCGGCCTAGTGGACATTACTGTCACGGACACTGAGGCGCGCATCGGAGATTTCATCGACACTCTCATCAGGGAGAAACCGGGTCCGTCCGAGATCGTTCACATCAGGCGCCAGAAGCTGCCGCTAACGGAGTTCGACAGTTTCACGATCATAAAGAGCGATGAAGGCGACGATGAAGCGGCCATGATTCCGGCCGATCTTGCCATATGCCCGGACTGCCTGAAGGAACTCTATGACAAAGACAATCCGCGCTATCTCCACCCGTTCATAAGCTGCCAGCTATGCGGCCCGAGGTACACGATCATCGACAGGATCCCTTACGACAGGGACAACACGTCCATGATCGATTTTCCTATGTGCGATTTCTGCGAGGGCGAGTACACTGACCTGCACGACAGGCGCCACCACGCCCAGACCATCTCCTGCCACGAATGCGGACCGGAGCTTATCTGGATAGATGCGGACTATGCAAAAGCAGACTATGCGGCTGACGCCGCGGGCGCCGGCAACTCCGACGCGGAGATTCTCGACAGAGCCGCGGCCATCCTCAGGGACGGGGGCGTCATCGCTTTCAAGTCTGTCGGAGGATACAACCTGGTCGCCGACCCATTCAATGAAGAGGCGGTGGCCAAGCTTAGAGAGATCAAAAACAGGGAGACGAAGCCTTTCGCGGTTATGTTCAGAAGCCCTGATGAAATAAAGAAGTACTGCAGTATGGACGAGGTAGAGGAGAAACTCATACAGTCCTCAGCCCGCCCGATAATCCTCCTCGAGCACAGGCTGGCGGAAATTGAAGAGGCTGAGAGCGCATCTGGTGACGACGGGCGATCCTTCGAGGACCTGAAGCGGAGCAGATTCATCGGATCCTTCCTGCCGAGCTTCGCTGCCCAGTACATGCTCCTTGACCGCATAAGCCCACTCATCTTCACAAGCGCCAATCCATCGGACATGCCGATGATAAAAGACGAGGGGGAGATGATCAGCTTCTGCGGGAGGGCCGGCAAGGTCGACGGAATAATCGCCAACAAGCGCAGGATCAACGTGCGCATGGACGATTCGGTCACCCGTGTCATCGACGGCCAGCCACAGATGATAAGGAGAAGCAAAGGATACGCGCCTGTGCCGCTCTACGTGAGCGCGGGAAGCAGGGAGGGAGAGGCACCTTTCAGCCTCCTGGCCTGCGGAGGCCAGCTGAAGAACTCTTTCGCCCTTACAAAGGGACCGTTCGCCTACGTCAGCCAGTTCTTCGGCGACATGGACACGGTCGAGAACCAGAAGATATACGAAGAAAACATCCTTCGCATGGGGGAGCTGTTCAGAATAAAGCCGCAGGCTGTGGTCTGCGACATGCACCCGCTCTACCAGCCTACGGTCTACGCGGAGAAGTACGCGGAAGAGAGCGGACTGCCTTTGCTTAAGGTACAGCACCATCACGCCCACGCGGCATCGGTAATGGCCGAGAACAACCTCGAGGGCAAGGTGATCGGCGTTTCCTTCGACGGAACGGGATACGGCACCGACGGAGCCATATGGGGCGGCGAGTTCCTGCTCTGCGAGGGAGGGGATTTCACGCGCGCGGCCCATCTGAAGTATGTGGACATGATCGGCGGCGACTCGTCCATGAAGGACGCCCGCAGGTCGGCTCTGAGCTACATGGCGGCCTATGAGAAGGGCTACATGCAAGAGGGCGGTCCGGACGCGGAGGGCTGCAGGCAGATCCGCGTGGACATTTCCGACATCATAGAGTTCGGAGCGGCGCGGATGGCCGGCAATCCTGAAAGCCTGCTCATACTCAAGGCCCTGGACAGGGGAGTAAACGCCATCAGAAGCTCCAGCATGGGGCGCCTTTTCGACGGCGTGTCGGCCCTTCTGGGCATCAAGGATTACAACGACTATGAAGGCCAGTGCGCCATAATGCTCGAGGACGCGGCTGCCTTTGCGCTGAAGAACCCGGGAGCCGATGAAACATCGGATCTGGCCCTGTCATTCCACGAGCGCATCATAGACATGATCGTCAGGGAATGCGAACAGATCAGGGAAGATACGGGAGCGGGGCAGGTGGCTCTGACCGGCGGCACATTCCAGAACAAGATCCTCATGGAAGGGGTGGTAGGAAAGCTGCGCAGCCTTGGCTTCGACGTGTATTACAACATCAGCGTGAGCCCGAATGACGGCGGCATTGCCCTGGGCCAGGCCTTCGTGGGCATGCACAAGTTATATTGACATTTTTGGCGTTTTTGGTTATACTATCTAACAGTTAGATAACTTAATCATTTGAGCGTCTAACTGATTTAATATTGTCAATCAGAGATTCGCCAAGAATCTCCAAATATGAAGAAGTTATTTTTTAAGGAGGAAATGAAAAATGTTATTTGATCAGATCGCAGCTATCGTAGCAGAACACCTGGA
>DBYH01000022.1:4348-49754 GCA_002310095.1 Firmicutes bacterium UBA1191
GGAATCGATTCACTGGATGCAGTAGAACTGGTTATGAAGATCGAAGAGGAACTCGGCGTTCAGATGGACCTCGACAGAGATCTGGAGACAGTTGATGAGCTCATCAAGTTCGTTGAAGAGAAGATGAACTAAAATCTGAAAATAAATAATCCTTATATGAACTGACGGCCTGTTATATGGCCGTCAATTCACAATGCGCAGAAAGCATGGAGACAAGATTATGAAAAAAGGAAGAATAGCTGAAATGCTCGGAATCGAATATCCGATCTTTCAGGGAGGCATGGCATGGATCGCGGACGCGGATCTCGCGGCCGCTGTTTCCAACGCGGGCGGTCTTGGAATCATCGCCGCCGGAAATGCCGACACAGAATATGTAAGAGGTCAGGTCAGGAAGGCCAAGGAGATGACGAACAAGCCGTTCGGTCTGAACATCATGCTTCTCAGTCCGTTTGCGGATGAAATCGCGCAGATGGTCGTTGATGAGGGCGTGCAGGTCGTAACGACGGGCGCTGGTAACGCGGGCAAGTACATGAGCCTGTGGAAAGAACACGACGTCAAGGTTATCCCTGTTGTTCCTTCTGTCACGTTCGCCAAGATGGCGGCGAGAACCGGAGCTTTCGCGGTCATCGCGGAAGGCGGCGAGAGTGGCGGCCACATCGGCGAACTGGCAACTATGACGCTGGTACCGCAGGTGTGTGACGCAGTCGATCTGCCTGTCATAGCGGCGGGCGGCATTGCCGACGGACGCGGCATCGCGGCCGCGCTGTCTCTGGGAGCGGAGGCGGTTCAGCTTGGAACCAGATTCCTGTCAGCGACAGAGTGCAACATTCACGAGAACTACAGGAATAAGGTCTTCAAGGCCGGCGACACAGCGACTGTAGTAACAGGCAGAAGACTGGGACATCCGGTCAGAAGCATCAAAAACCAGTTTGCCAGAGAATACGGCAAGATCGAGTACACAGACATCTCAGATGAGGACCTCGATCAGTTTGCTGCAGGCAGACTGCGCATGGCTGTAGTCGAAGGCGATGAGAAGGAAGGATGCTTCCTTGCAGGTCAGAGCGCGGGTATGGTTACCAAGGAGCAGACATGCGCGGAGATCATCGCTGACCTCATACAGGACGCAGACAGAGTATTAGGAGAGTTAAGAAAATGGGAAAAATAGCTTTTGTATTTGCAGGTCAGGGCGCGCAGAGCGTCGGTATGGGCAAGGACGTCTATGACGCGATTCCCGCGGCCCGCGACGTTTTCGCCAGAGCTGATGCTGTAAGACCGGAAACAAGCGCCCAGTGCTTTGAGGCGGACGCGGCTGAACTCATGCAGACCAAGAACACACAGCCATGCGTATATACTGTAGACCTGGCTATGGCGGCAGCCCTTGAAGCACAGGGCATACACGCCGACATGGCGGCGGGCTACTCCCTGGGAGAGCTGGCGGCCCTCACATACGCGGGTGCCATGTCCGTCGAAGAGGGCACCAGAGTCGTCAGTGAGAGAGGCAGACTCATGCAGATCGCCTCAGAGGCTCACGAGACGGGAATGGCTGCCGTTCTCAAACTGCCTGATGAAAAGGTGGAAGAGATATGCAGCAAGTATCCTGACCTCTATCCTGTAAACTACAACAGCGATGGTCAGGTTTCCGTTGCCGGCGACAAGGAGCAGATCCAGGCCATGGCGGAAGACGTCAAGGCTGAGAAGGGCCTCGCCAAGATTCTGGATGTAAGCGGAGCCTTCCATTCACCTTACATGAACCAGGCCGCTGAGGATTTCGCGAAATTCCTCGAGGGAGCCGAAATCGGAGAGGTAAACATTCCTGTTTACTCGAACCGCACGGCTCTGGCTTACGAGGGTGATTACAAACAGCTTCTCGTTGAGCAGATCATCAATCCGGTCTACTGGAAGAAGCTCGTCAGAAACATGATCGATGAAGGCGTTGATACGTTCATCGAACTGGGACCTGGCAAGGCGCTGACTTCCATGATCACGAGAATTTCAAAGGATGTGAAGATGTATCGCGTCAGCGATATGGAAACTCTTCAGAAAACAGTGGAAGGAGTAAAGAATAATGCTTAATGGTAAAACAGCAGTCGTAACAGGCGGCGGCTCCGGAATCGGCAGAAAGACTGCCGTCAAGCTGGCGGAGGATGGCGCTAATATCGTCATCATCCATATGGACCCGGAAGAGAAAGTCGCTGAAGCAGTAAAAGAGATCGAAGAAAAAGGCGTCAAGGTAAAGGAAATACGCCTGAATGTCGCGGATTTTGAAGCGGTCAAGGAAACTGTAGCAGACATCGTTAAGGAATTCGGCAGCATCGACATTCTCATTAACTGCGCCGGCATCACCAGAGACGGCCTCATCGCCATGATGAAGGAAGAGGACTTCGACGCGGTAATCGGCGTAAACCTCAAGGGAACATTTAACATGATCCGTCACTGTACGCCGGTATTCATGAAGCAGAGAAGCGGATGCATCGTAAATGTATCATCTGTATCAGGACTGATCGGAAACGCCGGACAGGGCAACTACAGCACGTCCAAGGCGGGCGTAGTCGGCCTTACCAAGTCCACAGCCAAGGAACTGGTCAAGAGGGGAGTACGCTGCAACGCGGTTGCGCCTGGGTTCATCGCAACTGACATGACGGCGAACCTCAGCGAGAAGAACCCGCTGATCGACATGATCCCGATGAGGAGAATGGGAACCGCCGACGAGGTGGCGAATCTCATCTTCTTCCTGGCGTCAGACGCAGCAAGTTATATTACAGGCGAAGTCATCAAGGTCGATGGCGGAATAGCAATGTAACAGGAGAAACCAATGGACAGAAAAGTAGTAGTAACCGGAATGGGCGTCATCTCCCCTGTAGGCAATGACGTTAACACGTTCTGGAACAACGTTATTACAGGAGTGAACGGAATCGGTCCTATCACCAGATTCGACACTACTGATTACGCAGTCAAGATCGGCGCGGAAGTCAAGGACTTCGACCCGGCGGATTATATGGAAAAGGGTGAGATCAGAAGATCCGACCACAACGTCCACATGGCCGTCGCCGCGGCGACTCAGGCGGTGGCGGACAGCGGAATCGAGGGCAACTTCGATCCTGAGAGAGCGGCCGTATACTTCGGATCGGGAATCGGCGGCATCGAGACCTTCGAGAATAATTTCGATAAGCTTTTGAACAAGGGACCAAGATTTGTGTCTCCTTACTTCATTCCGATGATGATCCCGAACATGGCGGCAGGTACCATCGCCATCAGATACGGAATGAGGGGCCCGGCCCTTCCGTCAGTATCGGCTTGCGCATCGGGCACCAACGCCATCGGAGAAGCCCTCAGGCTCATCAGACACGGCTATGCCGACGTAGTCATAACGGGCGGAACAGAGGCGGCGCTCACGAGAACCGGCCTTTCGGGATTTATCAAGATGCAGGCGCTGAACATGACTGACGACGTGAACAGAGCAAGCCTCCCGTTCAATCTGGAGAGAGGCGGCTTCGTCATCGGCGAAGGCGCAGGCGCGCTGGTCGTTGAGAGCGAAGAGCACGCAAAGGCAAGAGGAGCTAAAATCTACGCCGAGCTGGCAGGATACGGCTCTACATGCGACGCTCACCACATGACAGCACCTGATCCTGAAGCAAAGGCAGGCGCAAAGGCCATCAAGGATGCTTACGATGAGTGCTGCAAGGAAGGAATCATCGATCCGTCGAGAGTTTATGTGAACGCTCACGGAACAGGTACCCCGCTCAATGACAAGTCTGAGACTATCGCCCTCAAGAGAGTATTCGGCGACGACGCGTACAAGCTGCAGATCAGCTCGACTAAGTCCATGACCGGACACATGCTGGGCGGTACCGGCGCTGTAGAAGCTGTCGCTTCAATACTTACAATCAAAAACGGGATCGTTCCTCCGACAATCAATCTGGACGTTCCGGATCCGGAATGCGATCTTAACTACACACCGAATGTTGCTGTGGAAGGAGAGTTCGACTGCGCACTTTCAACTTCCCTCGGATTCGGCGGACACAATGCATGTATAGGATTCAACAGATATGAATAAAGAAGAATTAATGAAAATACTGCCTCACAGAGACAATATGCTGCTCGTAGAGGAGGCCGAAGTTGTTACTGAAACAGATAAAGAAGGTAACGAGAAGAAAGTATCTTACGGCAAGTATCACGTCCGCGGGGACGAGTTCTTCCTGCAGGGACACTTCCCGGGAAATCCTATAGTACCGGGCGTGATTCTCTGCGAGATGATGGCACAGTCCTCATGCGTACTTCTTCAGGATGTTGTAGAGGAAGGAACAGGGACAATGTTCACAGGACTCAATAATGTTAAATTCAGAAGTCCTGTGCTGCCGGGAGACACATTCGAGTCAAAGTGCGAGATTACCAAAGCGAAGCCGCCATTCTATTTCGCCCAGGGCGAAGGCCGCGTCAACGGCAAGGTGGCGGTAAAGGCTGATTTTTCATTCGTGCTTGTGAAGGAGTAGTAATGGATAAAAAACTAGTAATAACCGGCATGGGTGCAGTAACTCCAATCGGCATAGGAGTCGGTGAGTACTGGGATAATTTAATGGCCGGTAAGACGGGAATCGATTACATCAAGACTATAGATACCGAAGAGCTCCCTATCAAATTCGCCGGTGAGGTCGACTTCAACCCTAAAGACTTTATTCCGCGCAAAAAAGCCACTGAGATGGACAGATTCATGCAGATGGCGTACATCGCTGCGGGCGAAGCAATTTCAGAGGTTGAAATCGATCCTTACAGAACGGGAATCATCGTAGGAACAGCGCTCAACGGTATCACCACCATAACCGGAACTGAAAGGGCTTACCTTGAATCCGCGAGCAAGAAAGTCGGACCGAGATTTCTTCCGAAATCCCTGGGCAACGTCTGTGCTTCACAGATTGCGATCGAACACAATATTCACGGTCCCAGCATGACGCTTAATACTGCCTGTGCTTCAGGCGGAGACGCAATCACGCTTTCGGCCATGATGATCAGGGCAGGCTTTGCGGACATGATGGTGGCTGTAGGAGGAGAGGCTCCAACAGAGCCGATTCTGATTCAGTCTCTCGCTTCCGCAAAGGCTTTGAGCACCAGAAATGACGAGCCTCAGAAGGCCTGCAGGCCTTTCGACATTGACAGAGACGGATTCGTAATAGGTGAAGGCGGAGGCGCGATAGTAATCGAAACCGAAGAACACGCAAAGGCAAGAGGCGCGAAGATCTACGCTGAACTTGTCGGATTTGGAAACAACACAGACGCCTACCATCCGGTAACGCCTCGACCAGACGGAGAAGGCGAGATTCTGTGCATGAAGCAGGCAATCGAAATCGGAGGCATAAAGCCGGAAGACATTGGCTACATAAACAGCCACGGCACAGCGACTCACAAAGGCGACATAGCTGAAACAGAAGCTGTCAAGGCGGTGTTCGGAGACGCGGCAGCCGACCTGGTACTTAATTCAACCAAGGGAGCGACGGGGCACATGATGGGCGCCGGCGGCATAACCGAAGTCATCACCTGCATAAAGTCGATCGAAACGGGACTTATTGCAGCGACGCTCAATCTGGATAATCCTGATCCTCTGTGTGATCTGAATTACGTATCAAAGGTAACTTTCAAGAAACTTGAATACGCCATGTCAAATGCTTTCGGCTTCGGAGGACAGAACTCAAGTATAATCGTCGGAGCGTACAAATAGCATGAGTGATTACAACAGCAAGTTAAATGCCGTCCTGACGGACGCATATCATAACGCGCTCCTTGCTGAGGAGACCAAGAGAAAGTACAGCAGCGGAAACTTTACTTTCAGAGACCGGAACGCTGTAACTTTTATCATGGGCTTCAGAAATGGAACCAATATCAGCAGTGTGGCGGACTTCCTTAAGATTTCACGCCCATCTGCTACAATGACCATCAAGAAGCTCGAGAAGAATGGTCTCGTCGAGAGAAAAGTGGATCCTTCGAACCACAGAAACACCATCGTGAAGGTGACGCGGAAGGGCAGGATATATGCCCGATACCAGCAGAAATACAGCGAAGAAATGGCAAAAGCCCTTAGCGAGAACCTGTCACCTGAAGAGATGGATGCGCTTTACGAAGGACTGTGCAAACTGAATCAGTTCTTCGCCGACACCATCAAGGAGTCGAACATGAAACACAAATAGTGAAAACATGACGAAAACCCGCAGACATGAGTCTGCGGGTTTTTTGCTGCGATGGTTTAGGCTGCCTTTGCTTATTCTACCGGCGGCAGGGTTTCGAAGTACTTTTCGAGTTCTTCGTCGGTCGGGATGTAGTCGTCCATCGTTCCGTTGTGGAACTTCTCGTAGGCGACCATGTCGAAGTAGCCTGTTCCTGTCAGTCCGAATACGATGGTCTTCTCCTCACCGGTCTCAATGCACTTTTTGGCCTCGTCAAGAGCGACCTTGATTGCGTGTGAACTCTCCGGAGCAGGGAGAATTCCCTCGACTCTCGCGAATTCCTCGGCAGCAGCGAATACCTCTGTCTGAGGCACTGAAATGGCTTCCATCAGACCGTCGTCATACAGTTGTGAGAGAACAGGGCTCATGCCGTGGTATCTCAGACCGCCCGCGTGGTTAGGAGCAGGGATGAATCCGCTGCCCAGAGTGTACATCTTTGCCAGAGGGCAGACCTTGCCTGTATCGCAGAAGTCGTAGGCGTACCTGCCTCTTGTGAAGCTCGGGCATGACATCGGCTCAACGGCGATGATTCTGTAATCCGCCTCGCCTCTGATCTTCTCGCCCATGAACGGCGAAATCAGTCCGCCAAGGTTGGAACCGCCGCCCGCGCATCCGATGACCATGTCAGGTACGATGCCGTACTTGTCCAGAGCGGCCTTTGTCTCGAGACCTATGATCGACTGGTGAAGCAGAACCTGATTGAGCACGCTTCCAAGAACGTATCTGTACCCCGGAGTTGAAGTGGCGACCTCGACGGCCTCTGAAATCGCGCAGCCCAGGCTGCCTGTAGTTCCCGGATGCTCTTCAAGAATCTTCTTGCCGATTTCAGTAGTTGTTGACGGCGAAGGAGTTACTTCCGCGCCGTATGTACGCATTACTTCTCTTCTGAACGGTTTCTGCTCGTATGAAACCTTGACCATGAAGACTTTGCAGTCCAGATCGAAGTATGAGCACGCCATTGAAAGAGCGGTACCCCACTGACCGGCGCCGGTCTCCGTTGTTACGCCTTTGAGTCCCTGCTGCTTGGCGTAGTACGCCTGAGCGATAGCTGAATTGAGCTTATGGCTTCCGCTGGTGTTGTTTCCTTCGAATTTGTAGTAGATCTTCGCGGGAGTCCCCAGCTTTTCCTCAAGGCAGTATGCTCTGATGAGAGGTGACGGTCTGTACATCTTGTAGAAGTCGCGGATCTCTTCCGGAATCTCGATGTAAGGATCAGTGTCGTTCAGCTCCTGCTTGCAGAGCTCCTCGCAGAATACAGGTGAAAGCTCTTCGAGGGTCATCGGCTGATGTGTTCCCGGGTGAATGAGAGGGGCAGGCTTGTTCACCATGTCCGCTCTCACGTTGTACCATGCCTTTGGCATCTCATTTTCTTCAAGGTATATCTTATAAGGTATTTCTTTAGCAGTCATTTTTCTGCTCCTTTCATATTCATGTTTATTGGTTGCATCAGTGTAATAATATATTTAGGTGTTTTATGGCGTCTTTGGTTTTCTATAATCATTTATTCGGCGCGGCAGCGCCATGTCTTAGAGCGGATCATCATTTCTTCCTCCGGTACTTATTAAAAAAGCGGCTTCAGGTCAACCTGTGCCGCTAACGTTCTATCCTTAAAGTGGTTTCAGATACTCAGCATCGCAAGATGGCCTTACAATTCATCAGTTGTAAAGCTGCTCCACCACCAGTATCCGTTTGTTATTGCTTTTGTAATAACCATAGTCCTCTCCGATAAGTCTTCTTTATGGGACTAAAGTAGCACGGCATCCGGATGTTGTCAAGAAAAAGTTTTTATATTGTATTCCGGAGGGGTGATATAATAACTGACATGGAACGTGAAAGATTCAGCAGATGGCCTGAGGCCCTGATCATCCTTCAGTCGGTCATTTACGGCTTTGGAGATCCTATTTCAAAAATTGCATTCGAGGTCACGCCGGTCTATACGATGATGTCGGTGCGGTATTTGATTGCTTTCATTATCTGCGCTGTCATTTTTCGCAGGAAGATCATCCACACGCTGAAGACGGTGCCTGTCAGAGCGTGGCTCATCCCGGGAGTATGCATCGGGATGAGTTACATACTCAACAATGTCGCGCTGTCCATGACGGATGCTACGTCGGTCGCCTTTCTGCGTTCTCTTTCAGTCATTATGACGCCAGCGCTGGCTTTTATCGCGTATCGGACGCGCTACAGTTGGCAGCTAATTCTGATTCAGTTAACGGTACTGCCGGGCACGTATCTTCTCTGTGTCAGAGGCGGTTTGTCCGGATTCGGCGCCGGAGAAATTGTGGCTCTGGCCGCCGCCGCTCTCATGGCCGGCGCGCTCGTGTTCAGCAAGAACTATCTGGAGATGGTTGACCCGGCGAGCATGACGTCTCTTCAGGCGGGCTGTTCCGCGGCGCTCGCGCTGATCGGATGCGTATTTATGGAAGGCGGGCTGCGCCTTGAGACGACTACCGGGACAGCCTGGCTGATCATTCTCTATCTGGCGGTCACCTGCACTTTTCTCGGGTATCTGATGCAGAATCTGGCGCTTACAAAGATCTCCGACCGCGCTGTCGCGCTGCTGCAGAGCCTCTGCCCTGTCATGACAGCGTTGTTCGCGTTGCTTTTGCTCGGAGAACAACTGTCGGCAGCCGGTGCTGCCGGGGCGCTGATTATCCTGATTTGTGTTGCGGCAGGAGCGGTAATGAGATAATATAAAGACAACAATAGTATGGACCGGGAGGTTGTTATGAGACGTTGCGTCATTGTCGGTGGAGCAGGAATAGAAAGGTACGACGTTGTTCGTGCGCGGCTTCGCGGCGATGACTTTTTTGTGTTCTGCGACAGCGGCCTGAAGCATATGGAAGGACTTGGCGTAAAGCCGAACCTGATTGTGGGGGATTTTGATTCCCACGCAAACCCTCAGATGGATGTGGAGACCATCGTCCTGCCGAGAGAGAAGGATGATACGGATACTGTTTTTGCGGCGAAGGAGATGACGGCGCGCGGATTTGAAGAGTTCCTGCTGGTTGGCGTAATCGGGGCCAGGCTGGACCACACTATCGCGAATCTGTCGATTCTCCTCATGCTGGATACGGCAGGCAGGAAGGCAAAGGCAATAGACGACTTTTCTGAAATGGAGATCGTATCATCAAAAAAGGCGTTGATTGATGACTCATATCCGTTCTTCTCACTGCTCAACATAACCGGCGAGGCGGAAGGCGTAACGATAAGGAACGCCAAGTACCCGCTCGAGGACGCGGCGATAGAATGCGATTATCAGTACGCGGTGAGCAATGAAGTCCTGCCAGGCGAGACCGCTGAGGCGTCGGTCGCAAAGGGCAGACTTCTCCTTATAAAGATATTCAGTTAAAAAGTCGTTGACATGCTGTTTTATATGTGTTAGTTTAATTTACGTAATTAAAGCGTTGCATTGAATTGTGCGCGCGGGAGACACAAATGGCTAAAACAATCAACATCGCAAAAGCATATTACTGGTTTTATTTCGGCTTTACCGGCGCTGACGGTAGGGTTAATTTGCGATGTGAGAGTTAATAGCTGAGTGTAATACAGTTGTTTTCGAAGCGTCACAGGTTAACCTGGGGCGCTTTTTTTAAGGGTCATCGGTATTTAGAGAAAGTTACAGTTATTTGAAAGGATTATTTATGAACGCGACAACAGTACTGACATTGCTCCTCATAATCATCTTCTTCACAGTAATGATGACGATAGGAGTAAGGACAAGAAAACATGCCAGAGATGTGTCGGGATTCGTACTTGGTTCAAGGAACGTCGGACCGTGGCTGTCTGCTTTTGCATTCGGAACGTCATACTTTTCGGCGGTAATCTTCGTCGGATACGCGGGACAGTTCGGATGGAACTTCGGAATAGCATCCACGTGGATCGGTCTTGGCAACGCCTTTATCGGCTCGCTCCTGGCGTGGCTGATTCTGGGAAGACGTACGAGAATCATGACAAATCATCTGGACAGCCGCACGATGCCTGACTTCTTCGGATCAAGATTCGGCTCGCAGAAGCTCAGGGTCACGGCTTCAGTTATTACTTTCGTCTTTCTGATCCCGTATACAGCATCTCTGTACAACGGACTTTCGAGACTTTTCGCGATTGCGTTTCCGGGCATCGATTACGCGGTATGCGTAGTGGTGATGGCGGCGCTGACATGCGGATACGTAGTTCTGGGAGGCTACATGGCCACAGCCACCAACGACTTCATCCAGGGCTGCATCATGCTGATCGGCATCGCCGCTGTAATACTCGCGGTAATGCACGACAACGGAGGCCTGACAAAAGCCATGGAGACGCTGGCTACGGGAGACAACGGAGGATGGCAGTACGCATCGTTCCTTGGAGCAGATCCTGTTTCGCTGTTCTTTGTAATAATGCTCACATCCCTTGGAACATGGGGACTGCCTCAGATGGTGGGCAAGTTCTACGCCATCACAAACGAGGACGCGATCAAGAAGGGCACGGTAATATCGACATTCTTCGCCCTGGTGGTAGCGGGCGGATGCTACTTCCTCGGAGGATTCGGAAGGCTCTACGACATCAACGTCGAAGCAGACGGTTTCGACTCGATCATTCCGAGCATGCTTTCCACACTTCCGGCGGCGATAATAGCGATAATCATCGTGCTGGTCCTCTCAGCATCCATGTCAACGCTTTCGTCTCTGGTCCTGACGAGTTCATCGACCATAACTCTGGACTTCATCGCGCCGCTTAAGAAGAGCCCGATAAAGGAGACGACGAAAGTTGTGATCATGCGCACATTCATCGTGGTATTCGTCATCATTTCGGCGTACATCGCCATCAGACAGGCTCACGCCAAGAGCCTGTTCATAGCTCAGATGATGGGTATCTCGTGGGGCGCCCTGGCAGGGTCGTTCCTGGCGCCGTTCATGTACGGTTTGTACACGAAGCACGTCTCAAGAGTGGCAGTCGCGTGCTGCTTCATCTGGGCGTCGGGTCTTGAGATCATCCAGCTGTTCATTTCACTGGGCATGCTCGATGTATCAGGAAGCGAGCTCCTGAGCTTCGTCTTCAGAAACTCGCTGTACTCAGGCGTATTCGGAATGGTCGGAGGCCTGATCATAGTGCCGATCGTAACTGCGCTGACGAGGAGCGCCATACCGGATAACACAGAAGAAATATTCAGCTGCTACAAGTCCAAGAGGACGGTCGGAATCACCGACAATCTGGGCAAATAGGGCATATGCCGCAAAGGCAGCCCGAGGGCTGATATAATATACAAGGAGAAAAACATGACGAACTATTATCAGAAGGAAATCGAAACCGCACCGAGGGAAGAGATCCTGAAGATCCAGAACGAGAAGATTCGCAAACAGGTAAAGCATGTTTACGAGAACGTTCCCTATTACAGGAATCTGATGGAGGAGAAGGGACTCACGCCTGATGACATACAGAGCGTGGACGACATCAAAAAGCTGCCGTTCCTCTCTAAGGCAGACTTAAGAGACAGCTATCCTTACGGAATGCTGGGCGTGGACCTGAAGGACTGCGTCAGGATACATTCGACATCGGGCACGACAGGCAAGCGCGTCGTGGCATTCTACACACAGAACGACATCGACCTGTGGAATGAGTGCTGCGCCAGAGCCATTGTGGCGGCGGGCGGAAACGAAGACGACGTCTGCCAGGTATGCTACGGATACGGACTCTTCACCGGAGGCCTTGGCCTTGACGGAGGTTCACACAAAGTAGGATGCCTGACCCTGCCGATGTCATCGGGTAACACGGACCGCCAGATCCAGTTCATGATGGACCTGGGAGCGACTATCATCTGCTGCACGCCTTCATACGCGGCGTTCATCGGGGAATCCCTGGCCGAGAGAGGCTACAAGCCTGAGGACAACAAGCTCAAGGCGGGAATCTTCGGAGCGGAGCCTTGGACGGAGGAGATGCGCCGCAGCATAGAGAAGAGCCTGGGCATCAAAGCCTATGACATATACGGACTCACCGAAACGAGCGGACCGGGAGTCGCCTACGAGTGCGAAGAGCAGACAGGAATGCACATCAACGAAGACCACTTCTACGCTGAGATCATAGACCCGGATACGGGGGAGGTCCTGCCTGAAGGGTCAAAGGGCGAGCTGGTGTTCACAGCGCTGGATAAGGAAGCTTTCCCGCTTTTGCGCTACAGGACACGCGACATATGCGTCCTCACCCGCGAGAAATGCTCCTGCGGACGAACACACGTCAAGATGTGCAAGCCGATGGGCAGAAGCGACGACATGCTCATCATCCGCGGAGTCAATGTATTCCCGAGCCAGATCGAGACTGTACTCCTGAACGAAGGATACACTCCGAACTACCAGATCGAGATCGGAAGAAAGAACAATACGGACACCCTGGACATCTACGTTGAGGCGGATCCGGCCAAGATTTCCGACAAGATTGCCGACATACAGGACATGGAGGCCGGCCTGGCGTCCGCAATGCGCACGATGCTCGGCATAGGACCGAAGATCCACCTCGTACCGCCTAAGACTATTACCAGAAGCGAAGGCAAGGCAGTAAGAGTAATCGATAACCGTAAACTGCACGATTAAGGAGGAACGACAATGGCTATTACACAATTATCAATATTTCTCGAGAACAAGCCGGGAACACTGCATGATACAGTGAAACGCATCTCAGAGGCGGGAGTCAACATCCGCGCCATGACCATAGCCGAAGTAAGGGATTTCGGCATTCTGAGGATCATCGTAGACGATGTTGCAAAGGCCATGGAAGTCCTTCAGGACGATCACATCATCACCACGACGGAGGTCGTATCGGCGGTGATGGAGGACAAGGCCGGAGCGCTGTACGACATTCTTCAGGCCCTTGAAGCGGCCAACGTCAACATCGAGTACATGTACGCCTACACAGGCGAAGTCACCGGAAGCGCCAACGTGGTGTTCCGTGTGGATGACATCGAAGGAGCCGAAGCAAAGCTCAGAGAGGCTGGAGTAGAGGTGCTCTAAATGCAAAAGCAGCCCGAAGGGCTGCGCTACTCTATTTCGATAGTGTCGATGTAGAACTCTTTGCCGATCTCCGACTGTCGGCCCTGACCGCCGCAGTAGGGACATTCGAATGACAGGAGCTGTTTCTTGAACAGCTTACCGCAGCTGTCGCACCGCAGCTTCGGTTCGACTTTGACAAAATCAAGGGAGGCGCCCTCGCAGAGGGTGCCTTCTGCTACTATTCCGAAGTATGTCTGCATGGCTTCTCCAACGTATCCGGAGTAATCTCCGATGACCATGTTTACCTTCAGAACGCGGTTTCCGCCGTTTTCACGGCAGTGTTCGTCCGCTATTTTAACTATTTTTTGTGTTACAGGCAGTTCGTGCATGGGTTCATTATAAAGGAAATAATTGTAAACGACAACAAAAATGAGCGGTAATAGTGTTGGTTTTTTATGGTAATCAATAAAAACCCCCAAAATGGTCAAAAAATATTGTCTGACAATAAAAAATTCTAAAAAGTTTTGTGCAAAACTTACAAAACTAACTCTTGACACGGTGTGTATGGCTGACTATAATGTAGAAGTCTTTTATTATAATCATTTAATGGAATTATATCATTATTAAAGAAGGAGAGTGTTTGAATTGAGAGCACAATGGAACAGCAAACTAGGTTTTATCCTCGCTGCGATCGGTTCCGCTGTAGGTCTTGGTAATCTGTGGAGATTTCCGTACATAGCGGCTACCAACGGCGGCGGCGCGTTTATTTTCCCGTACCTGTTTGCAATTCTGACAGCTGGTATTCCTATCCTTATCCTGGAATACACGCTAGGGAAAACCTACAGATCAGGTGCTCCTGGTACACTTGCCAGGATCAACACGAAGTTTGAGTTCCTGGGCTGGTTCCAGGTACTGATTTCATTCCTGATCACCGTTTACTACTTTGCGATCGTTGTATGGGTACTCTGCTACATCGGCAAGGCCTTCGGATGCACCTGGGGTGATGACACATCAGGTTCGTTCTTCTCGGGCACCCTGGAGATCACCGACAGCATCACGAATGTCGGCGGAATCAATCCGGGACTGCTTGCCCCATTCTTCATCGTATGGATCGTTGTAGCGATTATCATGTACGGCGGCATTAACAAAGGTATCGACATCGCATGTAAGATCTGCCTGCCGATCCTGCTCCTGTGCGTAGTGGTTATCTTCTTCAGAGGAATCACTCTGCCGGGCGCTATCGATGGCGTAGCATACATGTTCACTCCGGACTGGAGCGCAATCGCCAAGCCGGATGTATGGGTAGCGGCTTATGGCCAGGTATTCTTCAGCTTATCCATCGCATTCGCGATCATGATCAGCTATTCATCATACCTGCCTAAGGAAGAAGACGTTGTCAACACCGCATTCCTGACTGCATGCACCAATCACGGATTTGAGATCTTCGCCGGAATCGGCATCTTCTCAATCATCGGTTACATGGCATACGCTCAGAACTGCGGAGTGGAAGACGTTGCTGCTGCAGGCGTTGGACTCGCATTCGTCGTATTCCCGACTGCTATCAGCACACTGCCTGCACTGAACTCACTCTTCGGAGTACTGTTCTTCGTATCACTGTTCACAGCGGGTATTACGTCACTGATTTCGATCATCCAGGCTGTAATCACAGGCGTACAGGACAAGTGGGAACTGTCACACACCAAGGCAGTTACCGTCGTTCTGATCCCTGCGTTCATCGTATCATTCCTGTTCGTTACAAGAGCGGGTCTGTACTTCCTGGATCTGGCGGACTACGTTGCGAACAACATCGGCATCGTAGCCAGCGGCGTAATCGAAGTTGTACTTATCGGCTGGTTCTTCAAGCCTGAGAAGATCAGAGCTGCCGCCAACGAGTATTCAAACTTCAGCATTGGCAAGTGGTGGATCTGGTGCCTGAAGTTCGTCACTGTAATCGTTCTCGGATACACGACGATCTCCAACCTGATCACTTACTTCAAGGATGGATATGATGTATATCCTCTCTGGATCGGCGTCATCTTCATTCTGTTCCTGGTAATCGGAACGTTCGTTTTAACTCTCGCCAAGGGCAAGCCAAGCTTCTACAAGAAGCCGGATGACGCTCCTGGATATGATGACTAAGAAGGAGGTAACACAATGAGCGCAAGTGCAATCGTAATGATGCTTATAGCATGTATCGGACTGTGGGGCGGAATTGCTGTTTCTCTCGTCATCATGATGAAGAACAACAGAAAAAAGGCCGAAGCTGCAGGCGTAGAAGGAAAGACACTCAAGGAGTGGTCCGACGCCGAGATGCTGCCTGATCAGGACGAACTCAGAAAAGAGAAACTCGAGAAAGAACTCGAGAAGCTGAACAAATAACCGCCTAACGGTTAAATGAAACTGGCGCACCCATACGGATGCGTCAGTTTTTTTGTGCGCGGCTATTGGCCGGTCCGCCTTTACGAACAGCCCTAAAAGTGTTAGAATTCGCTATGTATGGAGGTTACAAATGGCTATAGATAAAGTAAGAGAATATTTCCGTCAGTTCGGAATAGAAGACAGGGTAATGGAATTCGATGTATCGAGCGCTACAGTTGATCTGGCGGCCGAGGCCGTCGGCGTTGAGGGCGCGCGGATCTGCAAGACTATGTCCTTCCTGAAGCCTAACGGCGAAGGGGCTATCCTGGTTCAGATGGCCGGCGACGGAAGAATCAACAACAGAAAGTTCAAGGATCAGTTCGGCTTCAAGGCCAAGATGCTGAAGCCCGACGAAGTGCTGGAATACACAGGACACCCAATAGGCGGCGTGTGTGCTTTTGCATTAGAGCGCGACGACGTGGACGTTTACTGCGACGAGTCCCTGAAACGCTTCGAGACCATATTTCCGGCCTGCGGCTCAGACAACAGCGCCATAGAGCTGACATGCGATGAGATATACAAGTACTCGAATTCCATCGGATGGGTGGATATCTGCAAACTGCCGGGGGAGGAGTAGACAATGTGCGTCGCGATACCCGGAAGAGTAACTGAAATTAACGGCAGCACGGCCAGGGTGGATTTCAACGGAAACCTGGTAAACGTCAACATAGGGCTGGTGGAGCCTGCGGTGGGGCAGTACGTCCTGGTGCACGCGGGCTGCGCCATTGAGGTCATGGAGAAAGAGCAGGCTCAGGAGATTATCGATCTTTTTGCCGATCTGGAGGCGATGGCGTAATGGATATTGCACAGGTCATAGATTATCTGAAAGCATACGACGGCAGACAGCTGAAGCTGATGGAGGTTTGCGGCACTCACACTGCCGCAATTTTTAAAAACGGCATCAGGGATCTGATTTCGCCAAAGATCAGGCTCATCTCGGGTCCGGGCTGCCCGGTCTGCGTCACGCCGACAGCATTCATCGACAAATGCGTGGAGTACGCAAAGGCAGAAGGCCGTGAGCTGCTCACTTTTGGCGACATGATGAAGGTGCCGGGCACCGCAGGAAGCCTTTCGGAGAACAAGGCGGCGGACCGCGATGGAGCAAAGGCAAGAATAACGATTATGTACTCCCCGCTGGAAGCCATAGAGAAGGCAAAAGCAGACCCGGAGACCACATACGTGGTGGCGGCCGTGGGATTCGAGACGACTGCGCCGACATACGCCCTGCTTGTTGAGGAGGCTGCCCGTCAGGGAGTTGAAAACATAAGACTGGTGACGGCTCTGAAGACGGCTGTTCCGGCTCTCCACTGGATATGCGAAAACCAGAACGACATAGACGGATTCATATGTCCGGGACACGTGAGCGTCATAACCGGCGTGCATGTCTACGACGAACTGGCGGAGAAGTACGGCAAGCCTTTTGTCGTGTCCGGCTTTGAAGCGGAGCACATACTGGCGGCAATATACCGCATAGTGAAACAGATAGAAACAGGTGAAGGGCGCGTGGAGAACATGTACCCGAACGCCGTTAAAGAGGACGGAAACCCTAAGGCGCTCAAGGCAATCAGCGATGTATTTGTCCCGGGACCTGCCATGTGGAGAGGACTTGGGCTCATCGATGATTCGGGGCTGTACCTGAGGGATGAATACAAAGCCTACGACGGTGGAAGCAGAGGTCTCGATGAGGACATGGAGCTGCCTGAAGGCTGCAGGTGCGGCGACGTCATAACGGGGCGCATCAATCCGGACCAGTGCCCGATGTTCGCGGGAGGAAGCTGCACGCCGATGGATCCTTTCGGACCGTGCATGGTTTCAAGCGAAGGGTCATGCGGGATCTGGTACAGGAACAGTCACTGACAGGCGCAGGCCTGAAGAGGCATATATCGGAGGATAATGATGAAGATCACAATGGCTCACGGCAGCGGCGGCAAGTCCTCTGCCCAGCTCATGAAAGACATATTCGGAAAGCACTTCAGCAACGACGTGCTGGCAAAAATGGAGGACGCGGCGGTTCTTGAGCTGCCGGCTGAGGGCGGCTCCGCGCGCATAGCCTGCAGCACGGATTCTTTTGTTGTCACGCCTCTCGTCTTCAAGGGCGGGGACATAGGAAAACTCTGCGTCTGCGGTACGGTCAACGACCTTCTGATGATGGGGGCCGAGCCTAAGTATCTGACCTGCGGATTCATTCTTGAGGAGGGTCTCGAGACGGAGATCCTGGACGAGATAGTCCGATCCATGGCAACACAGGCGGAGGAAGCCGGAGTTATCATCGCAGCCGGAGACACCAAGGTGGTTGAAGGCAGCGGCGGAATGTACATAAACACCACAGGCATCGGAATCATTCCTGAGGGACGCGATGTGAGCAGCGCCAACTGCAGAGAGGGCGACGTCATTATCTGCTCGGGAAATCTTGGGGACCACCACGCCTGCATCCTGAGCCACAGGATGGAAATAGAAAACGACATAAAAAGCGACTGCGCCGCGCTCAACGACATAGTCGAAGCGCTCTTTGCAGCCGGAATAGATGTGAGAGCCATGCGCGACGTCACGCGCGGGGGTCTTGGAACTGTAATCAACGAGATAGCGGACAGTTCGACCTGCAGGATAGAACTTGATGAGGACGCGATACCTGTAAGTCCTCAGGTGAAGGGATTCTCGGATATTCTGGGACTTGACCCTCTATATATGGGAAACGAGGGAAAGATGATAGCCGTGGTTCCGGCTGATCAGGCTGAAGCGGCTCTTAATGCCGTGCGCTCAGCCGAACACGGAAAGGACGCCGCGATAATCGGCCGCGTTCAGGCGGGCGAAGGTGCGTACATAAAGACTCATCTCGGCGCCACCCGCAGATTCGATGTGCTCTACGGAGAGGGGCTTCCAAGGATCTGCTGATCCGTCATCTGAACGGAATCAGGACCTGAACAGGCTGACCAGACCGAGCACGGTAATAAGACCGCCGATTATAAGGCACGCATATGCGCTGGCCATTGAGTGGCCCGGGAAATAACCGGTCTTGTAGCATATGCCTGTGATGGCGATCATCATGCCGGCGGCTGACAGTATTGTGTAAAGTAATCTTCTGCCGTAGTTCATATTATGTCTCCTGTATTACTTCTGATTGCGTTCGTTGTATTCCGCGAGTATGATCGCGGTCGCGCTGCAACCGAGGCGGTCAGCGCCTGCGTTTATCATCTGAAGGGCGTCATCCAGCGTTCTGATGCCGCCTGAAGCTTTGACCTTAAGATCGTCACCGACGGTCTTTTTCATTAGTCCGACAGCCTGCACTGTGGCTCCGCCGGATGAGAATCCAGTGGACGTCTTGACGAAGTCGGCGCCAGCCGCGCGGGCGGCTTCACAGGCCCTTACGATCTCATCGTCGGTCAGAAGGCATGTCTCAATTATGAGCTTCAGCAGCGCCCCGTTTTCATGGCACATTTCAGCGATGGCGTACACCTCATCTTCGACATAGGCCCAGTTTTCTGCCTTTGCCTGTCCGATGTTCATGACCAGATCTATCTCATCAGCGCCGTCCTCGAGGGCCAGCCGCGCTTCGTATGCCTTTGCGTTGGTCGCCATGGCGCCAAGAGGGAATCCCGCCACTGCGGCGACTTTCACGTCCGCGCCTGCCGCGTCGATGAAGCGGCGGGCCGAACTGACATAGCATCCGTTGACGCAGACAGCGGCCACATCGAGTGTAATCGCTTCGCTCAGCAGCTTCAGAATATCCTGTGGAGCCGCCTCAGGTTTGAGCAGTGTGTGGTCGAAATATTTGCTGAATTTGTCCATGCCTTTTTAGCCTCCTGTGGTACAATTATAGCATGAAAAAGGACGCTGATGAACTGCTTATAGCGCGGCTGGAGGACAAGATCCGGCAGGCCGCAGACAACTACATGATGATGGCAGGGGACTTCCTGGACATGCACCAGCGGAAGGTGGCCGAGGACTACTGCAAAAGCAGAAAGCTGCCTGTAGGATATGCCTTTTACGGCGGATATGAGGACGCGGAGCGGTGCATGCCGGTGTTTCTGCCGGACTATATCGAGCTGCCCGAAGGCGGAATGCCCGATGAAGTCAGCGAGCTGCTCAGGATAATCAGGGTGACAGTCCCTAAAGGCAGCCGGACGCTGACCCACCGCGATTATCTGGGATCCCTTCTGGCCCTTGGGCTGGACAGGGAAGTAACCGGCGACATACTTGTGCGCCGGCCCGATGAAAAAACAGGCGGCGGAGCCGACATAATTGTTGAATCCGGTGTTGCCGAATTCATCGAAATGAATTACGATAAGGCAGGACGCGCGAGCCTGGCCGTTCAGGTCCTGCCAATCGGTGAGCTCGACATGGGAACGCAGAACATGGCGCAGAAGCAGGACACGGTGGCGTCCCTGAGGCTGGACAACATAGTGGCGTCTGCTTTTGCATTATCGAGGGCCAAGGCCGCTGAGGCCATTAGGAGAGGCATCGTCTCGGTCAACAGCGTGGAGGCGCTTAAGGTCGATCAGGAAGTCGGCGAGGGCGACCGGATAGTGGTCCGGGGCAAAGGCAAGGCGGTCCTGGCTGAAGCGGGCGGCAGGAGCCGCAAGGACAGAATAATAGTAAGATTCAACATATACAGATAGAGGGAACGAAATGAGAATACCTGAGATTTACAGGAACAAAAAAGCAGAAGGGAAACCGGTCTTTTCGCTTGAGGTTTTTCCGCCCAAGCGCAAGAGCAACAGGGATTCCATCTACGATGCCGTTGAGATACTGAAGGCTACAGAGCCCGATTTCATCAGCGTCACATACGGCGCCGGCGGCAGCGTGGCCGATTTTTCGACCTGCGAGATAGCGTCGAACATCAAGCAGCAGTACGGGATCGAGACCCTGGCCCACCTGACTTGTATCAACTCAAGCCGTGAGGATGTCAAGGAGATGATCCAGAAGCTGAAGGACGCGAAGATAGAGAACGTCATGGCCCTGCGCGGGGACATCGTACCCGGCGAGGACATAAAGAGGGAATTCGCCCACGCCAACGAACTGGCCATTGAGATCCAGAGAAAGGGCAAGGGGGAACTGGAGATCCTTGGCGCTTGCTACCCGGAGGGACACTACGAGGCGGCGTCAATCGACGAGGACATCCAGAATCTGAAGTACAAGATCGGAGCCGGAGTGAGCGTGCTGATCTCCCAGCTGTTCTTCGACAATTCCAAGTTCTGCTCGTTTCTTGAGCGTGTGCGTGAAGACGGCATTAATACCCCGATTTCCGCCGGCATCATGCCTATAGTCAAGGCGAGCCAGATCGAGAAGACGGTGCAGCTTTCAGGCGCCAGCATGCCTCACGAGTTCACTGAGCTCATGGCGCGCTACCAGCACCAGCCGAAGGAGCTGTATGAAGCGGGAATAGACTACGCCATCGGACAGTGCCGCGACCTTATCGCCCGCGGCGTCGACGGCGTGCACATCTACACCATGAACGACCCGAAGGTGGCTGTCAGAGTGCATGATGGGATAAAGGACTTATTGTAGATACGGATTCGGGAGAGAATTATGAGAATAATTGTTGTGAGCGATACTCATGGAAACCTCAAAACCGCGATAGAGTTATTTGACAGGGCTCTGAAAAACGGCCCTGTTGACTGCATCATCCACTGCGGCGACTATTACAGCGACGGCGTGAAGCTGTCAGAGCTTTATGACCGTATAGCTTACGCCGTGCACGGAAACTGCGACGGTGGCTGGGGTGAGGAGTTCGAGAAGGTGGAAACGCCTGCCGGAAGCATTCTGGTGATTCACGGGCACAACGAGGACGTGAACTACTCGCTGGACGGCGCGGCGGCCCTTGCCAGGCGCGAAGGGTGCGCCATGGTATGCTACGGACACACCCACTTAGCTGAGTTCAGGGAGCACAATGGAATACTCTTCCTGAACCCGGGCAGCACAGTTAAGCCACTCGGCGCGGACGGACCGTCAGCTGCGGTCCTGACAGCCGACGAAGACGGCTTCAGAGCAGGGATGCTGTATTATTAAATCGAAAGAGCCTCAGGGCTCCTTTTAAGCTATTCCTAATAGATTATTTTTTTCTGTCCCCTTGATGCCGAAGCCAAATCATCGGCCACAATTGATTATCATGGAAGTAAGTATAAAAATTTCAAAATAGCACAACATACAAATAACTATCACAGATGGGTAAGTCACAAAAAATGCAACTGGGAAACAATGCCATTCGGTGATTATCCAAAAGTTGTATATGCAATAGTGTATTAAACATGTTAACGACAGGAGCGGAAAAATGAATGGCTTAACAAAACTCCAAAGGTGCATATTATTAGTAATTGTATTGATTGTAATCGCCTCATTGCTTTGTTGTATAAGAATCAATACTTACAAATCCGACATTACGGATGAGGAGACTGCAAATCTGGAGAAACTGATAGACAACTGGGAATTATGTGATGACAGCAATATAGACTATATGGGTCTGCGACTGGAGAACGATACGATGATGCAGTTGAATCACATCGAGGTAGTCGGCGAGAAAGAGATTAAT
Source organism: Firmicutes bacterium UBA1191 (assembly GCA_002310095.1). Taxonomy (GTDB): domain Bacteria; phylum Bacillota; class Clostridia; order Peptostreptococcales; family Anaerovoracaceae; genus Lentihominibacter. The sequence continues at coordinate 26,467 of DBYH01000022.1, forward strand.
GAACAGCAAAAGTGCTACTACATAATAGATAACGCCGGGTTGATTGGGCTTGATGGCAGCGGGAACATTGTGTCATCAGGTTACGACAGCTACAAGCCGGACAGGTATAACTGCGAAACGGTGTATGTTGACAAGATAAACGGCAAAGAGACCATTTCAGGAATGGGCTGTGCCTATAACGATGACGGATCGAAGAGCGAATACGCGGCTTTTCCATGGATACTGGCTCACTACGTGGAATTATTTCACCCCAAAATAGATCTTGCGGAGTATTATGACCAGGACAGGGCGATTATCGAAAAAATGCTGGAGAATAACTAGACAACAATTTGAAACAGGCGTTTTATATGACGGTCCCGGAGGGGCCGTCTTTTTCTGTGTTTTCGGTAAATTGAAGCGCACTTGCAACCCCATATGTAGTATAATAGCTATGTATTTTTGTGTGCAGAACAGGAGGAACTGTTATGAATGATAATGGAATGATTTATTTCGCGAAAAAAGGTCCTGAAGAGAGACCTGATCAGAAGATATATCTGAATCCTGCCATGGCCAACCGGCACGGATTCATAGGCGGAGCGACAGGCACAGGAAAGTCTGTAACACTGAAGGTCCTGGCCGAGTCATTCTCGCAGCTGGGAGTCCCTACATTCTTCTCCGACGTCAAGGGAGACATGGCCGGAATAGCCGTTCCGGGCGAGGATAATGAGGGAATGCAGAAGAGACTGGACAGGTTCGATATCAGAGACCAGTTCGAGTACAGAGGATTTCCTGTAACCATATACGACATCTACGGAGAAAAGGGTATTCCGCTCAGAACGACGGTATCCGAGATGGGTCCGCAGCTCATGAGCCAGATCCTGTATCTGAACGAGACGCAGACAGACCTCCTGACAGTATCATACAAGATCGCGGACGACCTTCAGATGCTGCTCATCGACACGAAGGATCTGAAGTCCATGCTGACCTACATCTCGGAGAACGCGGCGGAGTTCGAAGAAGAGTACGGACACATTACCAAGACATCCATGGCTACGATCATCAGATCCATAGTCGCTCTGGAAGCCGAGGGGGCGGATCAGTTCTTTGGGGAGCCGGCGATCAACATCACGGACTTCTTTACGCTGGGTCCTGACGGCAGGGGAATGGTCAACATCCTTGACGCTGAGTCGCTGATCAACAAGCCGAAGCTCTATTCGGCCTTCATGCTCTATCTGCTCAGCGAGCTGTTCGAGATACTTCCGGAAGTGGGCGACGTGGAGAAGCCGAAGATGGTATTCTTCTTCGACGAAGCGCATCTGCTATTCAACAACGCGTCGAAGCCGCTCCTGGAGAAGATTATTCAGGTGGTCAAGCTCATACGCTCCAAGGGCGTAGGGCTGTTCTTCATTACCCAGAGCCCGGGAGACATTCCGAGCGCGGTAATGGCACAGCTGGGCAACAAGATCGAGCACGGTCTGCACGCCTACACGCCTGCTGAGCAGAAGGTGGTCAAGGCGGCCGCGGATTCCTTCAGAGAGAATCCTGAGTTCAACACCGAGGAAGCCCTGACAAGCCTGGGAACAGGCGAAGCAGTCGTGTCAGTTCTGGACGAGAAGGGCGCGCCGTCCGTAGCGGAATACGCGTACATTCTTCCGCCTGAGAGCTCCATGAGCGCCATCTCAGAAGAGACCAGAGACAGACTGGTCAAGGAGTCGGTTCTCTACACCAAGTACGGGACAATGGTCGATCCGGATTCGGCCTATGAAATCATCGCCAGAATGAAGGCGAAGGTCGAGGAAGAGCAGAGCCAGGCAGAAGCTGCTGCGGCAGAGCAGGCTCAGTCCGATAAAGAAGCAGCAAAGGCGGAAAAGGAAGCCGCAAAGGCAGACGAGAAGAAAAGGAAAGAACTCGACAGGATCAGGAAGAGAGTAGCATCAACGACGGGCAGCTCAGTGGGAAGAGAAGTCGGCAAGGCCGTAGGAGAGGCCGTATTCGGCAAGAAAGGCAAAACGATATTCGGAAACATCGGCTCGACCCTTGGGAGAAACATTCTCGGAACACTTGCCAAGATAGACAGAGATTAACAGGCAGGAAACAGTAATAAACAGATAATGGACAACAGAGAAACCAGAACAATAATGCTGGACGGCGGCACAGGAACAATGCTGCAGGCCAGGGGCATGAAGGCGGGAGAGGATTCGACTGCCTTTGCGCTGCATAACCCTGACATTGTTGAAGACATCGCCAGACAGTACATAGAAGCGGGTTCGCAGTTCGTCTACACTCCGACCTTCAACCTTAACAGGGCGAAGGTCGCGGGCTTCGGCGAAACGGTCGAGTCACTATGCCTCAAGCTGACCGCGCCTGCCCGAAAGCTGCGCGACGAGTACGCGGCGAAGGGCAGGAACATCCTCATCGCCTTCGACATGGGACCTCAGAGCGAGCTGGTCGAGCCACTGGGCAGACTCAGCTTTGAGGACGCTCTTGATTTCTACGCCGAGCAGGCCAGAGCGGCTGTAAAGTGCGGAGTCGACGCCATCGCCATAGAGACCATGACGGATATCTATGATACAAAGGCAGCGGTACTTGCCGTAAAGGAGAACACGGACCTGCCTCTCATGGTCACTATGTCATTTGAGGAGAGCGGACGCACATTCCTGGGAACGGGCCTGGAGAACATGGCCATGGTCCTTCAGGGTCTGGGCGCTGACGCCATAGGCATCAACTGCTCCCTTGGACCGGCGCAGATACTGCCGCTCATAAAGGAACTCATGACCTATACGGACCTGCCTGTGATTGCCAAGCCGAACGCGGGACTTCCGAATCCGGCAACAGGCAAGTACGACATCGACTGCGATGAATTCGTGGAGATAATGAAGCAGTACGTGGACGCGGAAGTCGCCATGGTGGGCGGATGCTGCGGCACCACGCCTGACTACATCCGCGGAATAGCGGAATACATAAGTCAGGGGGGCAGACAGGAAAGCCCTGAAGAGGGCGTCGGCCTTTACACGGGAGAATTCTTCCGCCGTCCGAAGGGACCTCTGACGGGCGCCATCGAGGCGGCCCATCAGCCTCAGGATTTCACCCTCACGAGCCTGTTCGGGATGGAGAAGCCGGCAAGACCGCTCAAGGTCTGCAGCGGCAGCAAGGTGGTCACCGTCGACCACGTCACAGTCATCGGCGAGAGATTGAACCCTACAGGAAAGAAGAAACTGAAGAACGCCCTGATCAACAGGGACTTCGATTACATAATCGATCAGGCAATGAGCCAGATCGAGGCAGGAGCGGAGATACTGGACGTCAACGTGGGCGTTCCGGGAATAGACGAGGCGGCGCTCATGCCGGAAGTCGTAAAGAAACTGCAGGCAGTGACCAACCTGCCTTTGCAGATAGACTCTTCAAACGCGGACGCCATCGAAGCCGCGCTGAGAGTCTACAACGGCAAGCCGATAGTGAACTCCGTCAACGGCGACGAAGAGGTCATGGAGAGAATACTGCCGATCGTGAAGAAGTACGGGGCGGCGGTGATAGGTCTGACACTTGACGCCGGCGGCATTCCGGAAACCTGCGAAGAGAGGTTCGAGATAGCCCAGCGAATAGTGAACCGCGCCGAGGAGTACGGGATCCCGCGTGAGGATATAATAATCGACTGCCTGACACTGACGGCTTCGGCCCAGCAGAAGGAAGTTGATGAGACTCTCAAGACGGTGCGTATGGTCAAGGAGAAGCTGGGCCTCGCGACGGCCCTCGGCGTTTCAAACGTCAGCTTTGGGCTTCCGCTGAGACCGGTCATCAACAGAACGTTCATGACCATGGCCCTTGAGGAAGGACTCGACCTGCCGATCATAAATCCTAACGACGAAGACATGATGGCCGCCATATACGCTTTCAACGTCCTCAAGAACAGGGACGAAGGCGCGGCGGAGTTCATTGAGAAATACAAAGACGCGGTGCCTCCCAGTAGCCTGCAGAGAAAGAAATCTGCAAAAGCAGGAACGCCAGCCGTAACAGGCGAAGGAGCGGCGCTGACGCCGGAAGAGGCGGCGGTTGCCCGTGCCATTGAGAACGGTCTGGAAGGTGAGGCCGCAAAGGCAATAGAAGCTCTTCTCAAGATCAAGGATCCGATGGACATCGTAAACAAGGATCTTATCCCGGCCCTGGACAGAGTAGGCAAGGGCTTCGAGAGAGGAGAGATATTCCTGCCGTCCATGCTCCAGTCCGCACAGGCGGCCCAAGCGGGATTCGACGTGATCAAGAAGGTCATGGACGAATCGGGAGTAAAAGGAGAGAACGCCGGCGACGTGGTCATCGCGACTGTAAGGGGCGACATTCACGACATCGGCAAGAACATAGTCAAAGTCATAATGGAGAACTACGGCTTCAACATGATCGATCTGGGAAGGGACGTTCCTGTGGAAGACGTGGTTGAAAAGGTGCGCAGTTCAGGGATAAGGCTCGTGGGTCTGTCGGCTCTTATGACGACGACTCTGGCAAGCATGGAGGAGACCATCAAGGCACTCAAGGCGGAAGACCCGGCCATCAAGGTCATGGTCGGGGGAGCCGTGCTGACTGAGGAGTACGCTCACAGGATGGGAGCGGATTTCTACTGCAGCGACGCGATGAAATCGGTTGAAGCGGCGCAGAAAGTTTTTGCGGAGATGCTTCTTGAAAGGGAGGAGAAATAGATGTTCAACGGAAGATACGGAATGGATGAACTGAACAGATTCATGCTCATACTGTCGGCGATACTGTTTGTACTGAATATTTTCGTACGTGTGAGATTTCTGTGGGTGGCAGCCGTCATCCTGCTTATACTCGTCTACAGCAGAGCGTTCTCGAGGTTCTTCGATAAGAGAAGAGCTGAGAATATGAAGTTCCTGGAGATGAAAGGCAGCTTCGGCGGCAAGAAGCCGGGAGCGGGCGCCGGCGGCGGATTCAAGAAGCCCGGCGCGGCCAAAAACGACGGCAAGCGCGTTCTCATCTGCCCTTACTGCAAGGAAAAGCTGAGGGTTCCAGTAGGCGCTGGCACCATCAAGATCAACTGCCCTCACTGCCACAGGCAGTTCGAAGAAAATGTTTAAAAACCGAAAGGAGTTAACATATGATCAACAGGTTCAAATCAGTCGCGGATGTGCAGAAGTACATCAGGGAATTTGACATCAAGATGGTCGACTTCAAGATGGTCGATCTGGAGGGAAGATGGAGACACCTTTCCATTCCGGTGGAGAGATTCACCGAAAAGACAATGGAGGAAGGCATCGGTTTCGACGGTTCAAACTACGGATATGCTCCGATCGAGAAGTCGGACATGGTCTTCATCCCTAATCTTAAGACAGCCATCATCGACAAGTTCTCGGAGATTCCTACTATTACGATGATGGGCGACGTTTTCGTCATCGACGAGCCGGAGAACAGGCCATTCGACCAGTATCCGAGAAACGTTGCTCTCGCTGCTGAGAAGTATATGAGGGACGAGGGCATAGCGGACCAGATGATCGTAGGCCCGGAGTTCGAGTTCTATCTCTTCGATACTGTAGCGTACCAGGTGAGGGAGGAATCCGTATTCTGCGAGGTCGACACTAAGCAGGCCGAGTGGAATTCCGCAATGGAGGACGACGTGAGGAACAAAGGCTACCAGATAGGCCGCAAGAAGGGCTATCACGCCGACATTCCTCAGGACATTACATATAATTCGAGAGCGAAGATGTGCATGACTATGGAGGACTGGGGCATCAAGGTCAAGTACCACCACCACGAGGTCGGTGGTCCGGGCCAGGTCGAAATCGAAGTCGAACTGGGCGAGATGACGGAGATGGCCGACGCCGTCATGGCGACAAAGTACATCATCAAGAATACGGCGCTGGAGGACGACAGGACAGCAACGTTCCTGCCGAAGCCGATCTACGACGAGGCAGGTTCTGGGCTCCACGTACACATGCACCTGTTCAAGGACGGCAAGCCGCTCTTCTACGACAAGAACGGTTATTCCGGGCTGTCAGAGCTGGCGCTCTGCTTCATGGGAGGAATCCTGAAGCACGCTAAGAGCCTTTGCGCCTTCACCAACCCGTCGACGAACTCCTACAAGAGACTCGTTCCGGGATTTGAAGCGCCGGTCACTATTGGTTTTGCGACTGCAAACAGAAGCTCCGTTGTGAGAATCCCTGCCTACGCCAAGTCGCCGGAGAACAAGCGCTTCGAACTGAGGAATCCTGACGGGACGGCCAACCCGTACTACGCTTTCGCGGCCATACTCATGGCGGGAATCGACGGAGTAAAGAACAAGATCAACGCCATGGACGGCGGCTGGGGTCCTTACGACTTCAACCTGTACGACCTGACGGATGAGCAGAAGAAGGAAGTCAAATCCCTGCCGAGAAACCTCATGGACGCCCTTGACGCCCTCGAGGAGGACCACGATTACCTGACGGCCGGCGGAGTATTTCCGGAAGCTCTCATAGACATCTGGATCCAGAAGAAGAAGGCGGACTTCGAGAGAGTAAATTCGATTCCTCACCCTGCGGAGTTCTCCCTCTACTACGACCTGTAAAGACGCGGCCATCGGGGCGGCGGGAGATGCCGGCGCTGCCTGAAGATAGATTACTGCTAAGGATTAACATATTTAATGGGTAAGATACTCAACAGCGGATACGGAGCGATATTCGGGACCTACTGGGTCATATACGCGATTGTCAGCAGCTTCGCGTCCGTGTTCATGCTCGCAAAGGGCTATACAAATTCACAGATAGGGATGACGCTTGCGGCAGCCAATGTGCTCGCGGTAATAATGCAGCCGCTCATAGCGGATTTTGTGGACCGCTCAAAGCGCATGGATGTCATCGGAACAACAACGATAATGACCGTTTGCATGATGGTGATCACCGTCGGAATGTTCACGTTCAAAGGCGGGACACTCGGCCTCTGCGTTGTGTTCGTTCTGCTGATAGCATTCCACACGGTACTGCAGCCACTGTTCAACGCGCTGGCCTTCAAGCTTGAAGACGCGGGAGTAGCCATCAACTTCGGTATAGCAAGGTCCGTTGGCTCGCTGGCGTACTCAATATTCGTGGCCGTCTTCGGATCCATAGTGCAGCACCTGGGAATCGGCGCCATGCCTGTCGCCAATGAACTGGCGTGCCTGATGCTCATCGCGAGCCTGGTGTTCACCGGCTACTACTTCAGGAAGGGCAAAGCGCAGAATGAGCGCGGAGCCGAGGCGGTACGTGGAAAGTCTCGTGAAGAGGATGCAAAGGCAGCCGAATCTGAAGAGGACATCAACCTGGTCCAGTTCATAAAGAGGAACAGAATGTTTTTCATCATGAATCTGGGCGTGCTGGGACTGTTCTTCAGCAACGCTGTGCTAAACAACTACATGGCGCAGATATGCACGGGCGTAGGTGGCACCACAGAGGACATGGGAAGGATCCTGGGAGTCATGGCCTTCCTGGAGATACCGACCATGGTATTCTTCAAACAGCTGAAAAACAAATTCTCCTGCCAGCTGCTCCTGAAGGCGGCGGCAATAGGTTTTACAGTGAAGATAGCGATATGCTGGCTGGCCAATTCGGTCGTTCTGCTCTACATAGGGCAGTTCTTCCAGCCGGTGTCATTCGCCCTTTTCCTGCCGGGAATGGTGTACTTCTCGGATGAGATGATGAGCAGGGGAGAAGCGGTGAAGGGACAGGCTCTCTTCACAACCATGATAACAATAACGACAATATTCGCGACTCTGTTCGGCGGGATGCTTCTGGACGCCATAGGGCCGAAGATGCTCACTTTCATATCGACACTGGTCACGGCAGCCGGAGCGGCGGTGGTGATACTGGCGGTCGACAGAGTTAAGAGCAATAAACAGTAACTATTATATGGACAGAAGGAGGTTCGGCATGTACGAGGAACTTACTGAAATACTGAGAGGAAGCGACAACATAGTCTTCTTTGGCGGAGCGGGAGTCTCAACTGAGAGCAACATTCCTGACTTCAGATCTGAGGCGGGGCTCTACAGCGCCCAGTCCAACTACGGCATGTCACCTGAGCAGATGCTGTCACACAGCTTTTTCGTCAGGGATACGCAGACCTTCTATGATTATTACAAAAACAACCTGATATACCGTGACGCCGAGCCTAACGACGCCCACAAGGCTCTTGCCAGGCTCGAGGAGATGGGCAAGCTGAAAGCTGTCGTCACACAGAACATAGACGGACTCCATCAGAAGGCCGGAAGCAAGACGGTATATGAACTGCACGGATCCGTGCTGAGAAACAACTGCATGCACTGCGGCGAGTTCTACGACCTGGATTACATCCTGGATCCTGAGAACTGCGACGGACTGATTCCGAAGTGCAAGAAATGCGGTGGCGTTGTTAAGCCTGATGTGGTACTCTACGAAGAGGCTCTTGATGACTTCCAGATCACCGGAGCCGTGGACGCCATACGCGCGGCTGACGTTCTGATAATCGGCGGCACTTCGCTGGTGGTATATCCGGCAGCGGGATTCGTAAGTTATTTCCGCGGAAGCAAACTGGTGCTCATAAACAAGAGCGCGACATCAATGGACAACAGGGCTGATCTTGTGATCCACGACGCGATAGGAAAGGTAATGAAAGAGGCGGTAGATGGAATCTGATTCAAAGGGTAAAAAAGTCTGGAAAGCAATATGGCAATACAAGTGGCTATACTTCTGGATGCTGATGGCCTGCATTTTTGGTGTGGTCATTTACTTCTGGCAGGGCGCGGGTCAGGCCATCGACTACTTCAGCGGATACCTTATCGAGCTGAGTCTTTCGGTCGACAACCTCTTCGTATTCCTGCTGATATTCATCAGCTTCGGAATACCTGAACACGCTCAGCACAAGGTGCTCAATTACGGCATAGCCGGGACCATTGTGCTCAGATTCCTGTTCATATTCCTGGGGATATCCCTGATCAATAAATTTGAATGGCTGCTCTGGGTGTTCGGAGCGCTGCTCATTTTCAGCGGAATCAAGCTGTTCAGGCGCGATGATGAAGAGGACGACCCTAGAGACGGAATCATGTACAAGATGATCGCCAAGATCATGCCTATGAGCGCCGACTTCGAAGGAGAGAAGTTCATCGTCGCAAACGACGGAACCAACTATGACAAGTCGAGCCTGGTTTCAAAGAAGGCGAAAAAACTTTTCACGCCGCTTTCTGTCGTAATGGTTCTCCTGGTCTTCTCGGATATCATCTTCGCCATTGATTCGGTTCCTGCCGTCATTTCGATGACCAGGGACATGTTCATCGTATACACGTCCAATATGTTCGCCATCATGGGTCTCAGACAGATGTTCTTCGTTCTGGAGCACATGCATGAGAGATTCCAGTACGTAAGCTACGGAGTCGCCGTGATACTGATTTTCACCGGCGTGAAGATGCTTCTGGACATATTCAACATACACATTCACAATCTGATTTCCATCGCGATAATTCTGGTTGTTCTGATAGCGAGCATAATCATATCGATGATCGTCTCCAAGCGCACGGAGGCAAAGGACAGGGCGAACAAACTGGAGAAAAAGAAGGAAATCGAGGACGCTTTCAAGGATTCGGAGATCGACTGATGAGCTGGAGCCTGATTTTCTTCTTCAACAGCATACTGCTGGGCGTGGGGCTGGCTATGGACGCTTTCAGCGTTTCCGTTGCCAACGGTCTGGCTGAACCGCGCATGCGTGGCAGAAAACGCGTGATAATAGCCGGAACCTTCGCCTTCTTCCAGTGCGCAATGCCCCTCATAGGATGGGTATGCGTACATTATGTCGCGGAGCGCTTCGAGGCCTTCCAGGCGGCGGTGCCGTGGATCGCGCTGATTCTGCTTCTCTTTATAGGAGGCAAGATGCTCATTGAGAGCATAATGGAACTGCGCAGGAAGCTTGGCTCAGATGAAGATGACAGCGCTGCGGCCAAAGTGGTCCGCCTGTCGGGGATGGCTCTGCTCGTGCAGGGCATAGCAACGTCCATCGACGCCCTTTCGGTTGGTTTTGCAATATCCGGCTATCATGCCGTTCAGGCGCTGGTATGCGCCCTGATAATAGCGGTCGTAACGTATTTCATCAGCTACGCGGGACTGCACATAGGAAAAAAACTGGGTGAGAAACTAGCCGGCAAAGCAGGCATACTCGGGGGATGCATTCTCATTTTCATAGGAATCGAGATATTCATCAGAGGAGTGCTTTAGATGTCGAATAAAGAGAATGAAGTATCTAAAATAAGTTTATACGCAGCCGGTATAGCGTTTACGCTGTCTATCGGTTTTTCGTTTTTTGGAATCAAGCAGTGTGTTCCGTACGGGGACACGCTGACTATCATATGCTACAGATATGTCGCGGCCCTGATAAGCGTGCTGCTCTGGATAGGCATCGCAAAGGCCCTGGGCAGATACCCGAAGGCAGAGCCGGGCAGACCGAAGCAGAAGCTGTACATGACTGCCGCGTTCTATATCGCGTTCATGATTCTTCAGATAATGGCGATGTTCTTCGCCACTTCAATCGAAGGCGCTATTGTCTTTGCCATGGTACCGATATTCGCCAAGATAATAGGCCGTATCGTTCTGGGCGAGAAGTCCACAAGACTTCAGATGTTTTTCATTGTCATGACGGTATCGGCCCTGATCGTGCTGATAATACTCAACGCCACGGACATTGAACTGAACATAACCGGTCTGATAATGATGACCATCGCCTGCATCTTCATGGGCTGTCAGAACGTGTCGGCCAGATACATCAGGGGCGTCTTCAGACCGATAGAAATCACGGAAACCATCGCCGTCGGCGGGTCCTTTGTCTTCATCGGTGCCTCCCTGATAAGGGCAGCGTACACAGGTGACTGGAACGCGCTGATTGAGCCGCTGAGACACCCGACATTCATTATCTGGGTATCATTTCTGGGCGTGTTCTGCATTCTGCTTTCCGCCCAGTTCATGGCATACATGCTTGCGCATATGGAAATAATACAGTCGACAGTTTTCAGCAGCGCGTCGACTCTCGTATCGATCATTGCGGGAGCCCTTATACTCGGAGAGCCTCTCCGCTGGTATCACTTCATCTGCGGCGCCATAATACTGGCAGGCGTCGTGGGGCTCATGCTCGCTCCTGCAAAGGCAGAAAACGCCGGAAAGTCCCTTGAGGACGACATGAAAAAATAGGAGGCAAATAGGAGGTAAAAATGAGAGGTTCATTCACTTACTGTAACCCGACCAAACTGTACTTTGGCAAAAACGCCCTGCAGAAGCTTGCGGACGAACTGGGCAAATACGGCCCGAACGTTCAGCTGATATACGGCGGCGGATCAATCAAGAAAAACGGCATCTACGATGAGGTCGTGGAGGTGCTGACTTCATGCGGGAAGAATGTCTTTGAGGACGGCGGAGTAATGCCTAACCCTACGGTAGACAAGCTTCGCGAGGGCGTTGCGATCGCGCGCGAGAACAATGTGGATCTTCTCCTCGCTGTCGGCGGCGGATCCTGCTGCGATTACGCTAAGGCGGTTTCGGTTTCGGTCAACTGCGACGATGATCCGTGGGAGAAGTACTACATCCGTTTTGAAGAGCCTGACTGCGAGATAATTCCTGTCGGATGCGTACTTACAATGGTCGGCACCGGATCAGAGATGAACGGCGGTTCAGTAATTACCAATCACGAGACAAAACAGAAGATAGGCCATGTGTTCGGGGAAAATGTGATGCCGAAATTCACGGTTCTGAACCCGATGTACACACTGAGCGTTCCGCACTACCAGATGGTGGCCGGAATCTATGACATATTCAATCACATCTGCGAGCAGTACTTCAGCGGCGCGGATGACAACACGACGGACTACCTGTGCGAGGGATTGATGAAATCAGTCATCCACAGTTCACGGATAGCCAACAAGGATCCTGAGGATTATGAGGCTCGTTCCAATCTGATGTGGACGGCCACATGGGCGCTGAATACGCTCCTGGGAAAGGGCAAGACTACTGACTGGATGGTCCACATGCTCGGACAGGCGGCAGGCGCGTATACGGACGCCACTCACGGCATGACCCTGGCGGCAGTATCGCTGCCGTACTACAGGCATCTCGTAAACTCGGCTGTTGACGGGGCTTCAGGTCCGTTAGGCGAGGCCTGCATCGCCAAGTTCGCGCGCTTTGCCAGAGAAGTCTGGGGCGTACCTGCAGCAGGCCTTGGCGGAGAAGAATTCAGCGAAGAGGAGATTGCCTTTGCTGGACTTGACGCTATGGAGGGATGGATGAAAGAACTGGGACTCGTCATGAACCTGACCGATCTGGGTGTTACCGAGGACATGCTCGAAGGAATCGCCGACAGCACTCCTATTCTCAAGGGAGGTTATAAGGTTCTGACCAGGGAGGAAGTGATAGAGATACTCAGGCAGAGCCTGTAGATTTTGCGTAAATTGATTGTGCCAAATTCGCCGAATTTGGTTGTTGTAATCCTGCGGAGTTGTGTTATAATATGGTCCGCAGGCTATGGGGCATTAGCTCAGCTGGGAGAGCGCGTGGTTCGCAATCACGAGGTCAGGGGTTCGATCCCCCTATGCTCCACCATAACTACGAAAGACCGCCAAAAGGCGGTTTTTTGATTGTTTCATTCCCCCTTATTTGGTGATAAACTATTTGCATGAATAACGACCGAAAAAGAGTTGGAGACTATGCGATGAATATAAGAAAGAATTCAAGTTTGCTTGCAATGATTATGGTTGTGATGATGGTATTTGTCATGATGCCGCAGATGGCTGCGTCGGCGTACGCGGATCAGTCCTTTGAACAGAAAATTGACGGTGTGTGGTACTATCTTTATCCTGATACCCATACTGCTGTAGTTTTCGGAGATTCAGAGGATCCCTTTACTGGTACAGAACTCGTAATTCCAGCCACTATCGAATATGACTCAGAGACATTCGCGGTCCAGAGAATTGGAGTTAATGCTTTCCAGTCCAATGGGAGCATCGAATCGCTAACTGTTTCCGAAGGCGTTACGGAGATTGGGGAGTCTGCGTTTGAATATTGTCCAAATTTGGAAAGTATTACATTGCCGGAATCTCTGAGGATAATCAGGGCTGCTGCGTTTAATGACTGCACCAAATTGAACAATATTGAACTGCCACCTCACCTGAATTATATTGGAAGAATAGCTTTCCTCAATACTGCTCATTTCAGTGATGATTCAAAATGGGACGATGACGTACTCTACATAAATACATACCTAATAAAAGCACATGAACAAAGCATATGCGACGAATATAACGTGAAAGAAGGAACGCGGATTATCGCAGGGGAGGCTTTCAAAGACTGTAAAGAACTCAACAAGGTGTTTATCCCTAATAGCGTTATAAGTATTTCAGAAGAGGCTTTTTCTTTATGCACGAGTCTTTCTGAAGTGACATTTGAGAATGACAGCAACCTGCAGATAATAGATAAATATGCATTTCGTGACAACAAGAAACTGCTCAGTATCGAGTTGCCGGAAGGCCTGGAGATAATAAATGAACATGTATTTGACGGATGCGAACTATTGAAGGAAGTGACGATACCATCAACGGTTACAGAGGTTAATGATTATGCATTTGTTGACACACCCATTGGCAATAGGGATGAGGATGCCGTAATACACTTTGGCGGTTCCCCGTCCAAGTGGGAGGCTATAACAGGAGACGGCAAGCCTGATATTGAGCCGGCGGATTACGGGGTAAAAGATACTATCACAAAAATGGACATCGGTAATGTATGGACAGAATTATCACCGACTAAAGGAATAGCATATACGACGGCCTTTGATCCAGATGGTTTGCTTGACAAGAAGATGGAGTTTGCGGATCAGTTCTGGACTGATACCAGAACAATGGAGGAGATTCATATCGGAGACAGTACGCTGCCGACAGTAGGGCATACCTATGCATTCAGCGTAATAATCGCGCCAAAGAATGGATATGTCTTTGATGGAGAAAAATTCGAGGAGTTCATCTACGGAGGAAATACGGTCGCAGTGGATGCTTATAACATAGACCTTCGCGATAATGGATGTATCCTGCTGCAGTGGGGCGTGACCGCAACATCGGAACCCGATGATCTGAATGATGCTGATTTTAATACGACGCTCAGCGGAATAAAATCAAAGATCTATAACGGTAAGGCACAGACACAGTCGGTTGCGGTAAAAATCAAGGTAAACGGTGAATGGAGGACCTTGAAGTCCGGCACAGACTACAAACTCTCATACAAGAACAACACAAATGCCGGAACAGCGACAGTGTCAGTCAAAGGCAAAGGCAACTTCAAGGGAACCTGCAGCGAGCCATTTACGATCAGCAAGGCCGCAAACCCGCTGAAGGTCAGCCCGATGACAGCCAGCGTAAAGTACAAGAAGCTTAAGAAAAAGAACCAGACCCTGGCGGTCACCAAGGTGATCGAGTTCACTAAGGACGCCAAGGATAAGAAAAAGTACAAACTGTTATCCGCAAAGAAGGGCAGCAAGTCGTTCAAGAAATACTTCACAATCAGCAAGACTACCGGAAAAGTCACAGTAAAAAAGGCCCTTAAGAAAGGAACCTACAACGTGACAGTCAAAGTCAAAGGGAAGGGGAACGGCAATTACAAGTCGAGCGCCTGGAAAAAGGTAACGTTCAAGATTAAAGTCAAATGATTATCTTACGCTCGACCAGCATAAAAGGAGACCACCTGGTCTCCTTTTTTATAATGTTTTATGGGTTTTGAAGCAAGGACGAGAGGCAGTACTATGTTATAATAAGAGCCGAAGGGCAGGGAGGATAGTAACGATGGATAAAAACGTATTAAATCACGAAGTGCTGAAGCTGTTCAGCGAGATATCGAGGATTCCGAGGGAATCAGGAAATGAGAAAGCGGTCAGCGACTGGATCAAGGGCTGGGCCGAAGAGAGAGGTCTCGAAGTCATACAGGATGACATTTGGGATTTGATCATCAAGAAGCCGGCTTCGGCGGGATATGAAGATCATCCGCCGGTTCTGATGCAGGCGCACATCGACATGGTCTGCGAGAGGAACTCGGACAGCGACCACGATTTCAGCAAGGACCCGATCGAGCTCGAATTCGACGGCGAGTGGATCAGGGCAGCGAACGGGACAACTCTTGGCGCGGACAACGGCATTGGAGTCGCGGCGGCTCTGGCTGTCCTTGACGATGACGGGCTGAAGCATCCTCCTCTAGAAGTGGTGTTCACAGTCCAGGAGGAAACGACTTTCGCGGGAGCCGCGAGTGTGGACATAAGCGGCTGCGAGGCGACGCGCATGATCAATCTGGATCACGCGGACGAGCGGGAGCTGGTCGTAGGGAGCTGCGGCGGAACGGGCGTGGAATTCACCATGCCGCTGGAACGCGAGCAGGAGATTCCGGACGGAATGAAGGCATTTGCCATACGCCTGTTCGGACTTCAGGGAGGTCACTCTGGAGAGGACATCCACAGAGGAAGGGGCAACGCCATCAGCCTGCTTTTGCGCCTGCTTGAAGCGCCGGAGTTCAGGACCGTTTCGATTCGTGGTGGCACGAACCGTCTGGCCATACCGCGGGAGGCTGAAGCGGTGGTGCTGGCAGCCGATGAGGAGACGGTAAACCGGTGCGTTTCAGATGCAAAGGCAGTCTTCCGCAAGGAGTACAGCGGCGCCGCGCCGGATCTGGAGATAACAATCAGCGAGGCGGAAGCAGAAGCACCGCTGACTGATGACTCGTTCAAAAAACTGGCGGCGGTTCTGAGACTGTACCCGAACGGCATCGTTCAGATGAACGGAAACCTGGAGGGGCTCGTGGAGAGTTCCGACAACATTGGAATAATTACGACGGACGGCGATGTGCTGAAGCTCACATCGGAAGTGCGCGGGGCGTACAGAACGACCGTTGATGACATAGTGAAGAGCATAGAGGCGCTCAGGGACATGACCGGCGCTGAGACGAAATGCTTCGACGGATACGTACCGTGGGAATTCGCTGCGGAGTCGGAACTGCGTCCGCTGGCGGTGGACACATATAAAGAACTCTACGGCGGGGAAATGAAGGAACTGGCTTTGCACGCGGGACTGGAATGCGGATTCTTCGCGGAGAAGAGACCGGGAATGGACATCATCTCGATCGGGCCGGACTGCAGGTCATTCCACTCGCCGGAGGAGCGGGTACGCGCTGAATCAGTAGTGCATTTCTACGAACTTCTTAAAGCAGTTCTGGCAAAACTTTGATTAAGAGGTAATGACATATGAAACTCATTTCATGGAACGTCAACGGAATAAGAGCCGCAATGACAAAGGGTTTTCTTGACTTTGCGGCGGAAGCCGACGCGGACATTCTCTGCGTTCAGGAGACGAAGATGCAGGAAGGGCAGGCTGAAGTGCCTCTCGAGAGCTACCATCAGTACTGGTGCTCCGCGGACAAGAAGGGCTATTCGGGCACGGCGGTGTTTACCAAGGAGGAGCCGATTTCCGTCACCTGCGGCATCGGCATAGATGAACACGACCACGAGGGCAGGGTGATCACATGCGAGTACCCTGAATTCTATCTCGTGAACGTGTACGTTCCGAACGCCCAGAACGAGCTCAAAAGGCTGGACTACAGGATGAAGTGGGAAGACGATTTTCGCGCATATCTGAAGTCACTCGAAGCGGCAAAACCTGTAATCACCTGCGGGGATTTCAACGTGGCTCATCAGGAGATCGACCTGAAGAATCCGAAGTCCAACCGGGGCAACGCGGGGTTCTCCGATGAGGAGCGCGAGAAGATGACTTTGCTTCAGGACTCGGGATTCGTGGACACATGGCGTTACTTCTATCCGGACCTGGAAGGCGTCTACTCATGGTGGAGCTACCGTTTCAGAGCGAGGGACAACAATGCCGGATGGCGCATCGATTACTTCCTCGTATCTGAGGCGCTGAAGGATAAACTGCTCGGAGCTGACATAATGACCGACGTTTTCGGCAGTGACCACTGTCCGGTCAGTCTGGATATCGACCTGTAATTACCTGAAGCACGGCTGGAATGTTTTTGAATAAGGGAAATAACAGAATACTGGGCGCGGGCTCAGTTACCATCACATCGATCTGTTACGGACTGGTGCCGTCTTTCTCTTTTATTGCCTTTGGCATGGGAGTGGAGACGGCTACTCTTTTGTTCAACAAGTTCCTGTACGCGGCCATCATCATGTGGGCGTTCCTGCTGATCAGGGGAATCAAATTCAGGTTCAGCAGGGAGGCTGCGCTGACCATGGTGGTCACGTGCTTCGGATACATCTTCATGTCGACTACTCTATACATTTCCTTCGATTATATTTCCGGGTCACTGGCGACGATCGTTTCCTTCACATTCCCTGCCATGATAGTCACTATCGAGATGGCAACCCATCGCGAGCCGGTGCGCGCGACAAAAATTCTAGCCGTTCTGCTGTCATTCGCGGGGCTGATGCTTATAGTCTGGTCACCGGACATTTTTGCGGGCGCGGGACAAACAGACGCGGTGAGCGGAACAGCCGGCGGCGGATACGGAACACTGATCGGCATATTCTTCGCCTTTCTGGCGGCGGTCGGTTACGTGGTTTACATCTTCGGCCTCGACGCTAAAAGCGTACGAAAAGAAAACAGCTTCGCCGTGGCCGGATACGTCATGACTTCGGCGGCCGCGGTGAATCTCATACGCTGCCTGATTAGCGGAAAGCCGCTGTTCGCCGCCGCGCCGAACCAGTTCGGCATGATGATTCTGCTCTCGGTAGTGTGTGTTTTTATCGCCATCTTATGTTATGCTATCGGTGTGCGGCTCATCGGCCCGAGCAACGCGGCGCTGGTGAACACACTTGAGCCGGTGCTGGCATGCATCTTTGGATATTTCCTTGTGGGCGATCAGCTGACCGGGCGCATGATGATAGGAGCTGCGCTGGTAGTTTCGGCAGTGCTGCTTACGAATCTGCCTGACCGACAGGAGAACGGAAATTGATTATTCGAAAAGCAACAACTGAAGATATTCCGGCGATTGCCGCGATTTATGATGAGATTCACGACAGGGAGGCGGCCGGCGAAACGACGACAGGCTGGCTGAGAGGCATTTATCCGACCGGGGAAACCGCCGAAGCATCGGTGGCCCGCGGCGACATGTTCGTCCAGGACGACGAGCAGGGCAACGTAGTCGGCACTGCGATAATCAACAAGCTTCAGGTCGACTGCTATGCCGATGGCGAATGGGAATACCCGGCGTCTGATGACGAGGTGATGGTGATCCACACCCTGATTATCTCCCGCAAAGAGGGAAGTCGCGGATCCGGCAGCGAGTTCCTGCAATTCTACGAGGATCACGCAAGAGAAAAGGGCTGCCCATACCTCCGCCTTGATACGAACGCCAGAAACAAAGCGGCGAGGGCTTTCTACGCAAAGCATGGATACAGTGAGATAGGGACGGTACCGACTGTGTTCAACGGAATACCCGGCGTGGACCTGGTGCTGATAGAGAAGAAACTGTAGAAGAAAAAACATAAAACAGAAGAAAAACCCGCGGACCGGCCGCGGGTTTTGTATTTGTGTTAATACGGTTTCGTTTTACCAGATGTGATACGGTTCGTCGCCGTAGGCTTTTTCAAGCAGTTCGCGTGCTGTCTTCGATGGATCGGAGACGCATTCCCACTTGTCCTTTTCAATGACCATTGTCATTCTGTCGGTCGTATTGTAGGTATCCCATTCAGCGCCTTCGATCGAAGGATCTCCTGTCTTTGCGAAATTGGTCCAGGACTCCTGTGCTTTTGCGGCTGTGTCCGCATCGACTTCTCCGGCGTATATGTCATCCTCCAGATTGTTGAATACGTAAGCCAGTTCAATCGCGTGAACGGCGCTCTTGTACATGTTGTCTCTTGTGGACGGCACCTTCCAGAGGTAATCGTAGATCGTTCCGCCCGCGTCGGAGTACTTATCCGCGAAGTTCAGGATCTCGTATCTCCAGGTCTCGGTCACGAATCCGGACTTGGCCAGAGCCGCCTTCACGTCCGCGTCGCCGGCGTACTCTTCAGGAACGATGCTATCCTCGTAGCTGATCAGCTCTTCGAGGGCTGCTTTGCCTTCGTCGGTAAGATCCGAAGAGGCGTCCTCGTAGTAGGCGTCCATGCCCTCGACCCATGAAGCGAACTTCTCTTCATCAGTGTCGCCTTCGGAGTCTTCCTGGAAGTAGTTCCACTCGTCATTGTTCGTTCCGACGATCATCTCGATGCCACTGGCGGCAGCGTCCGCAATTGCTCCGTCGAGGTCAGCAGGGATGATGTCATCGTCTACAACAGCGCCGCAGCACTCGTCAGCGATCCATTCAGTGCTGTCGAGTTCCATCCACTCTTCGCCGGTGATTGCAAGCAAGTCGTCCATGTTCTTGGCTCCGGAAGCCTCCATGATGTAGTCCGCGAATGCCTGCGCGTCCTCTCTTGAGGCTACAGGAAGGCCGCCGCTCTCAGCGATGGCTCTCTTGAAGAGACCTCTTGCCTTTGGAGAAATGGTCAGCGCGGTGGTCGACCATCCGCCCGCGGATTCTCCGAAGATCGTTACGTTATCCGGATCTCCGCCGAAGGCTTCTATATTCTTCTGGATCCACTCGAGGGCCGCGATGTGGTCGCGGAGGCCAAGGTTGATGTCGGTGTAATCCTCGCCACCTTCGATCTGGGTGAAGTCAGCCCAGGACATGAGTCCGAGACGGTAGTTGCATGTGATCAGAATCACGTCATCGTTGGCCGCGACGAAGTTGTGTCCGTCGTACATCGGGTCGGTCGTTCCGCCCCAGCCGTAGGCTCCGCCGTGGAAGAATACCATTACAGGTTTCGATTCGTCCGCGTCAGAGGTTCCTTCACTCTCCCATATGTTCAAGGTGAGGCAGTCCTCATTCTTAGGGAAGGATGACGCCGGTTCGGTAGGCCACTCGTACTGAAGAGCAGTGTATCCGAAGTCATAGCATACGATTTCCTCGTCGCTCGGATCCGGGGCTTCAGGAGCTCTCCAGCGGAGGTCGCCCACCGGAGGCTTGGCGTATGGCACGCCCTTGAAGGAAGTTACGCCGTCTTCTGTTTTGCCGAGCATCACGCCGTTATCGCATGTAACCTTGACTGCGTCTGATGTGTCGACCGGTTCATCCTCTGTTGCGGTGTCTCCGCACGCTGTGATTCCGAACAGACACATGATCATGACTGTCAGCAAGGCGATCCATGTTTTCTTATTCATAAGTCGTTCCTTTCTCACTTTTCTCAGCAATTCAGTAATAATGATGGTCTTATTTTACCATATTATGCGCACGGGCGGTTTTTGTGGTAAAGTTAATGCGAGGTGAGAACAATGGAAAAACTCGTTGTGTTGATAATAGTGCTGCTCAGCGTGGCGACGACGCCGCTGACGCTGAAGAAGCTTATAGACAGACCGAAGCATAAGTCAAGCGATTCTTCGGATGCAAAGGCATTCGAGGCGGATGATAAGGAGGATGATAATGAGCTATTTTGATGGAATAGATCTGGACAGACTGTTCGACGATGAAAGCGAATTCGGGAAGAACTACCTGTTCGACGACCTGACGGACGAGCTTGTCAGCAGAGCTGAACAGACCATGGGATACAAACTCCCTGAATCATACAAGGAACTGCTCCGGTTCAGAAACGGCGGCAGCATAAATCCGGAACTGGATGAGGTCTGGCTGGCAGCCATTTACGGCATCTCAACAGATCCGAAGAATTTCTACTGTCTGGAATCGATGTACGACAACTGGAAAAACGAGTGGGAGTATCCGGACATCGGAATTCCTTTCGGTGAAACGGAGTCTGCCGGCCATGACATGTATTATATGGATTTCCGGGTGACTGACGGGAACGGCGAACCGCGTATCGTCAGAGTAGACAATGAAATGGACAACTCGGTATATGCTGTTGCAGACAATCTGCCGGAGTTTATCAGAATGGTCCTTAGCAATGAGCCTATAGAGGAGACTTACATCGGCCAGGTAGCGGCCGCCGGTGACGCTGAGTCCGAAGAACCGTCACCTGAGGCGCCGGCAACCAAAGAGCCTGCAAAAGAGAAGAAAACATCATTCTTCGGAAAACTGTTCAAGGGCTGAATGAATTTGTTTGCCATTGTCCCCGATTTGAGTAATTATCAGTATTTATTATTGAAAGGAAAAGAATATGAAGAAGATACTGATTACGATAATGATAATGGCGCTGTGTTTTGCTTTTGCGGTCGCGATTCCGGGATGCGCCGGGAATGAACCGCAGGTCACCGGCGTTAATACGGAAGGCGCGGCGGTCGATGTGGATTGGAACGTACGCTATCACTATGCGGACCTGGAGAAGCAGCTGCAGGACCTGCATGAAGCTTATCCCGAGTACAGCGAGCTGGAATCCATCGGCAAGTCTTATGAGGACCGCGATCTGTGGTGCATGACCATCACCGATGAATCTGTATCGGACAAGAACAAGGAAGAGGTTGCGATTTTTGGCAATATCCACGGCAATGAAGGCGAAAGCGCTTCCTGCGCCATGTATTCTGCCTGGTTCCTGTTGGAAAACGCAACAAGCGGTCAGGTCAGGAAATTATTGAGCAAGAATATCATCTATGTCATCCCTGTAATCAATCCGGATGGCTACGAACAGTCTTTTATCTATAAGACCAGGGAAAACCTGGACGCGGATTCAGCGCCGGACCGTGACGGCGACGGCATCAAGTTTAACGATTCGTACGAAGACATCAACGGTGACGGCATGGTCGGAACCGTGTACTCTCTTGACATGGAAAAGAATAAGACAACCGGCACCTTTGGAAAGGAGAGCAAAGACGGAAACCACAACGGCAAGCTGGCTGATGATCCGAGAAACAGCGGCGTCGACCTGAACCGAAACTATGATTTCATGTGGGGTGAGGACGGCGTCATGGATACGGAAGGTCCGGGCCCGGCGTCCGAAAGTGAAACCGTTGCGGTGCAGGATTTCATCACGAAGCACTCCGACATGAAGGCTTTGGCTACCCTGCACACCGGTGTCCAGTGCACTGTCTATCCATGGGGATACCGTCCGGCCGATGAGTCGAATGAAAAGGAATGGGCAGAAAACCAGCAGATGAAGGATACTGCCATCGCCATATCTCAGGCAATGTCTAAGGCAACCAAGAGAAACTACTACGCAAAGCAGGGTTACTATGACATTGAGACTTATTCGGACATGGCCGACTACGCCTATGGCAGATACGGAATCCCAGCCTATACCATCGAAGTTTACAGAGGCGGTTATTATAAGAATTACGGGTTGTCTTCTGATTATGACGAGAATTATGACACTTATGATGTTGTCGATTCCAACCTGATCGGAGGCAGTATAGAAGAGAACATCTGCTCCTGGAACAATGAACTTCCGAAACTCAAGAAGGCTGATTACACCCACGAAGAAGCGGTCGCGATGTTTGAAGCGGCCGGTATCGACTATACGAAGCTGATTTCCAGAGAGAAATCAGGAGCAGGCGCAAACGAGACTGTCACCAAGAAGCCTTGGGGCGAAGACGAGGGCATCCGAATCACCTACAATTCCACACAGCAGATGTGCGGCAAGGCTCCGGAGGGCCAGGATGAAATGGTCACCGGCGTGATGGAAGGAATCTTAACGATGATAAACGCGGACAGACTTCATTAGACAGGGCCATGAGGGATTTCGCGGCTCGGGTCCATCCAATTTATATGCAGATAAAAAAACAAGCGGGAGATCATTCTCCCGCTTATTGTTTGGCGCGCCATAGAGGACTCGAACCTCCAACCTTTTGATTCGTAGTCAACTACTCTATCCAATTGAGCTAATGGCGCACGGTTTTTTCAAACCCGCTTGATTATTATACACACTTGCCATAATCATTTCAACCACAAACTTACATATTGATGGTATAATCAAACCAGTCAGATCACAGATAACTGGAGGAAAAAAATGACCGACTACATAGACAGGATAGCAGGGTACGAAGAGATTTTCTGGGTAAATCCGGGATTCGTGCCGCCGGCAGATGAAGCGGCCGTTAACGCGGCGGATGCAAAGGCAGGAAAGCTCGTCGACATCGACGACGCTGAGGCGAGGCTTCTCAGGTTCGCGCCTTTCATCGAGCGCATGTTCCCGGAGGTCGAAGGCGGAATAATCGAGTCGCCGCTGGCTGAAGTCACTGGGACAGGGGCAGCAGACAGCGCGGCGAACCTGGCGGCGCTCAACGCGCCGGAACAGGGCAGGCTCTTCGTCAAGCAGGACTCGCACCTGCCGATTTCGGGATCCATCAAAGCCAGAGGCGGCATTTACGAAGTGCTGAA
>DBYH01000022.1:49765-53022 GCA_002310095.1 Firmicutes bacterium UBA1191
GGGCTTCTGAAGTGGGATCCTGAAACAGGCGAACACGATAACTACGCCAAGCTTGGAGATCCGGAGATGAAGGATTTCTTCTCGAATTACAAGGTAGCCGTAGGATCCACGGGCAACCTGGGTCTCAGCATAGGAATAATCAGCGCAGCCATCGGCTTCGAGGTCACCGTCCACATGTCGGCGNNCGCCAGTGGAAGAAGGACATGCTCCGCTCCAAGGGCGTAACCGTGGTGGAATATCCGGACGACTATGAGGCGGCGGTGGCCCAGGGACGCAGGGAAGCCGAGGCTGATCCGACCTGCCACTTCGTGGATGATGAGAACTCCCTTGATCTGTTCGCGGGCTACTCGGTAGCGGGCAGGAGACTGAAGAGACAGCTGGATGAGCTTGGAATAAAGGTCGACAAAGACCACAGAATGTACGTCTATCTTCCTTGCGGAGTCGGCGGCGCGCCGGGCGGCGTGACCTACGGCATCAGGGAGACATTCGGCGAGGGCGCGTACTGCTTCTTCGCCGAGCCGACCCACGCTCCGTGCATGGCTCTGGGGCTCATCTCAGGCAAGCTTAACGGCATCGCCGTGGGCGACATAGGGATCGACGGAAAGACGGAAGCCGACGGACTGGCGGTAGGAAGACCTTCGGGTCTGGTCGCGAAGGCAATGCAGACCATGCTCAACGGCTGTTTTACGGTAGAGGACGCGAAACTCTATCCTTATCTGGCGGCGCTGAAGGATCAGACGGGAATATTCATCGAACCGTCAGCCTGCGCAGCCTTCGAAGGATTGAAATACATATGCAAGGGTGCTTTTGCACCTGAACCTGACGAAAACTCCATCCACGTCGTATGGGCGACGGGCGGCAACATGGTGCCGGAGGAGGAAAAAACGGCGTACTACGAGAGAGGTAAGAGATAATGAGTGACGAAAAGAAGACTGGTCTGACCGGTCAGGAGGCCCTGGAGGCTCACGCGCGGGAGACTTTGCGCAGCAACAACGAGGACCAGAAGGATACGATGAACGGCATGATGAAGAGCGCATGGGGCGGCTGTTCCTACGAGGACAGGACACTGACTTTTGAGTTCCCGGCACAGCAGTGGCAGGCAAACAGGATCGGAAACATGCACGGGGGCGCCATCTGCACCGCTTTTGACCTGACGATCGCGGCTCTGGCCAGATTTTACGCCGGGGAGAACTTCGCGCCGACCATCAATCTCGACGTGAACTACATCAGGCCGGTGGCGGTGGGCGAGACCCTTGTGGTTACTGCAAAGGCAACCTCAACGGGAAGACGCATCACACAGCTGACCGGCGAGGCGAGGATAAAATCCACGGGCAAGCTGGCGGCGACGGCTTCGTCCATCTACATGAACGTGGATACGGACAAGGAACGCAGCACGCCGAAAGACAAAGAAAAGAAAAAATCCGGTCAAACCGGATATATAAGCAGTCTCATGAATTACAGCGACCGCCTCTAGAGGCGGTCTTTTTCATCGGGCAGGGCCCGGTCTACATGAATATGGTCTTTATTATTACTACCAGGAAGATCAGTATGTAGATTATGATCTCAATCAGCAGTATAAGCTTGATGATGGCGCGGACTTTCTGTGAGCCCTGGCCATGAAGCTGCGCCCTGAAATCCCCCTTCATGTTCTTCAGGAGAATGAGCAGAACCACAACTCCGAATATCAATGCTATGAACAAAATAAGCATGTAATTAACCTCTCAATCATTTTTTGCCGAATTAATAGTAACAGAATATCCATGTACATTCAAGTGGCTTCTTTCTTTGACACTTATGGGCAATTACAGTACAATAACCATAGGTATGTGCATTTTGAGGAGAAGACATCGATGCAGGAAGAATTACTGAAGATGAAAAAAGAGCTCGCCACGATTCTGGCGGCCAATAAGGCGCTGAAACAGGCCCTGCGCGAGGTGAATAAACTTGACATGATCAAGGCTTCGCTTATCGTTCGCAACCCCAGGCATCAGAGCCTGAACATAGACAGAATACTGGACGGAGACCTGCCGACGGACGTAGCGGTGGGTGACTTCGTATTCATAGAAAACTACTGCGAACTGGTCAAGTCGGCCTACAACAACCTGAACATGGGAAATTCCATGAACGCGGGTCTGCTCAAGGCCGCCTACAGGATTCTGGAGGAGGATCCGGACGCGGACTTCAGAAAGGACAGTCCGGTCGTGTTTGCCTTCAGCCACGTTCCGCCTGACTGGCAGGACATTGAGGAGAGACTGACCAATTCCTTCCGCAGGATCTACGCGGGGCGCATTGAGAACGACATAGCCGCCAGAGCCATGTACATTCACAACTGCGTCATAGACATCTGGCCTTTTGACGAGTACAACGGAGAGCTGGCCATTTTCGCAATGAACTACTACCTGATGGAACAGGGATTTATGCCGATAGACATGCCGATGGACAGAAAGGACTACATCGAGCTGATCACGTCCTGTCTCAAGGGCATCAGAGTAGACGAGGAATACGAATTTTTCAGGGATGCTATTGTGGAGAAGATGAGGGGCACGATCGATGCCTGCAGAGGTTATTTGTAGAGGTTAATGTAGAGGTTAATTATGAAGATAAAACTTGAGAAACAACATTATCAGTGGGGACTTACGGCATTTCTTGTCGTACTGTGCTGTTTCATAGTGTTCTTTATCATGCTGAGAACCGATTCGGTCAAGCATGGGCTGGGAGAAATAGGCGATGCCATCGAGCCGCTCGTTTACGGCATGATCATGGCGTACCTGCTGTGCCCGATATACAACTTCACCGTTTCCAGGTCATACAGCCTTTTCAACAAGGGCAAGTATAAATTCAAGCACGACCTGACCATGGCCAAGATAATAGGCACGATTATCTCCACAGCGCTGCTGCTCATCGCCATCGGGGGAATCCTCTGGATGATCATCCCGGGACTCGTCGACAGCATCACGAAGGTAATTGACATACTGCCGGGGGCCATGAAGAGTTTCACCAACTGGATAGACGTGAAGTTCGCCAATCTGCCTGTAGCCAAGGATTACATCGATCAGATCACTGAGAACATAACCGATTACGCCCTGGATTTCGCGACCACCACGATTCTGCCTAATTCGGGCAACATGGCGGCGGCCATTTCCGGAACCGTATTCGGAGCCATCGGCTTTTTCCTGAACTTTATTATCGGCATCATCGTCTGCGTATACTTCCTGAACATCAAGGACACTTTGGCAGCGCAGGCCAAGAAGATCATC
>DBYH01000011.1:0-13271 GCA_002310095.1 Firmicutes bacterium UBA1191
ATACCGATGCTTCTTCCGGCGACCATAAAGTCTTCAGTTGTTTTTGTCTTTTTCGCTACCCAGATGCCGACGATAATCAGCACGATCATGTAAAAAATCACGATGATTGTGTCGGCCATTGTAAATTGTGTCATGATAATTACTCCTTTATGTATAAAAATAATAAGAACGGTATAATTATACATAGACGTGCATAACGTGTCAACCGCTATTTTACGTTTTTTATTTTTTTGTTATAATAGTGTCACAACATGAGAAAAGCATTTGTGACGAAGAAAAACGTAATAATTTTTATGACGCTTATATTGTGCCTGATATTATCCGCCTGCGGCGGCAGCTCTGACAGTTCTGCGGCCAGCGGGAGCGGAGGCGCTGAAGGTGATTTCGAAGCCGAATACCATGAGGCTGAATATCATGAAGACAGCGCCGAAGGCAGCGGTGATGTTCAGGTGGATTTGTCGTGCGTTAACGATGGTTACTTCGGCGTTATTGCCGAAAGCGACACTAAACTCAAGGTCCAGGTGTTCAAGGACGATGACACCTTCACTTATGATCTGGTAAGCGGTGAACCGCAGATCTTCCCTCTTCAGTCGGGCGACGGCACCTACACCATCAAAGTGATGGAAAACGTCAGCGGTAACAGCTACTATGAGAAATACTCAACCAGTGCTTCCGTTTCGCTCAGCGATGAATTCGCGCCATTCGTCAGGCCTAACGCCTACGCCGACTACTCAGAAGATTCAGACTGCGTCAAAGAGGCTTCCAAACTGGCGGAGGGCTGTTCAACCGAAAGCGAGTTCGTAGGCAAAGTCTACGATTATATATGCAAGAAGGTAGATTACGACTACAAAGAGGCAGAAACTGTGGAGTCAGGTTATGTCCCTGATCCGGATGAGGTGCTTGACACAGGCAAAGGCATATGTTTCGACTACGCCAGCCTTGCGGCATCCATGCTCCGCAGCCATGGTATCCCGACCAAGATAATCTTCGGGTACGTGGCGCCGGACAACCTCTACCACGCCTGGAACATGTTCTACACGGAGGAAAAGGGATGGACCACTGTCGAATTTTCAGTGGACCCGGGCGACTGGACACGTGTGGATCTGACATTCTCTGCAAACGGACAGAACGCCGACTTCATAGGAGACGGAACAAATTATCAGGACGTATACGAATTCTGATTACATCGAATACAACGATTGCTGATTTGGAAATATGAAAGGAGCTTTGCAATGAATGCAAACGAGATGGGCTCATTCTTTGAAAACATGGGCATGATGATCAAAGCGGGAATCACGCCTTCCGAGGCCGTGGGGCTTCTTAAAGAGGAATCCGACGACGCGGGCAGATCACAGGCGGCGTATGACAGCATGACAGCTGACATGTCGACGGGATCGTCACTCGCGGACGCCATGAAGAACTCAAAAGCCTTCCCGGACTACGCCGTGGACATGATCGGCGCTTCGGAATATACAGGAAAGCTGGAGGGCACCCTCTTCCATCTGTCCGATTACTACAGGACGGAACACTCCATGAGGAACACCTTCGTATCCGCCGTGCGCTACCCGATCATACTGCTGTTCATGGTAATCGCAGTGCTTATTGCCATGCTGGCTATAGTATTCCCTGCGTTCTACGGTGTGTACAACAACCTTACAGGAAGTCTGGCATCATCATCCATGAGTTACATAAACGTTTCCTTCACCCTGTGCAAGGTGCTGATGGTGATAATGATCATACTGGTCATACTTCTCCTAATCGGCGTCTTTATGTGGAGAGGCGGCAAGGCCGCGGCGGTGAGAAACCTATTGTCGAAGATACGCACATTCAGGCTGCTCTTTGACAATCTTGACCTGTACCGCTTCACATCCTGCTTCGACATGTTCATCTCCAGCGGCGAAATGCAGGATGAGGCTGTAGTCAAGAGCATGGCCGTCGCCGAAAGCGAAGGTCTCAGGAAAAAGCTGAACAATTGTGTCGAGAAGATGCGCGCGGGACTCAGCTTTTCCCAGGCAGCCAGTGAAGAGAAACTCTATGACCCTATAAACAACAGGATGCTCATTCCGGCTGAGCGCAGCGGTATGCTGGATTCCATCCTGAGGAAGATACTGACTAACCTGAAGGATAACAACGAAGCCTATGTGGCCCGCATAGCCAACACGGTCGAGCCGCTGCTGACAGGCTTCCTCATGATAACGCTGGGCCTGATGCTCATCTCGCTCATGGTTCCGCTTATCGGCATAATGAATTCAATTGGTTAATTCGAAAGCAGTCCGATTTGAAAAGAGGCAAACATGCAGTTAATCCGTGATCACAAGTTCATAACGGTATGC
The DNA here is from genome assembly GCA_002310095.1 of Firmicutes bacterium UBA1191. Taxonomy (GTDB): domain Bacteria; phylum Bacillota; class Clostridia; order Peptostreptococcales; family Anaerovoracaceae; genus Lentihominibacter. Next base: position 2,334 of record DBYH01000011.1, read on the forward strand.
GTAATACTGGCTGTCCTCCTAGTCGGCATAGTTTTACGTACTGCTTTTGCGGTATCACCGGAAGATATCAAGGATCGCGAGGACGCCATCAAGGAGACGGTCCGCGAACGCGCCCTTCAGTGCTATGTCATCGAGAACGCGTACCCGGAGAGTCTGTCTTATCTTGAGGAAAACTACGGTCTGACAGTCAATAAAGAGGACTACCTCATCGTATATGACCTTTTTGCAGAGAATCAGCCTCCGACTATCAAGGTCATCTATCAGGGGGATAAGAAGTAATGGAAAGAAGCAGAAACACAAAGAGCATAGGAGAAATACTCTCAGCATTGACTATCGCCGTGCTGTTCCTTGTCATACTGCTTCTGGTCGTATTCGCGGCGAGATCCTACCAGCACAGTGCTGACAGCCAGTATAAGAACGACACGCAGCGCATAGTCTGTGCTTATGTTGTCACGGCCGTAAAGGATAACGACGGCGGTGAAGTCACGCCGGAAACCTTTGACGGATGCCCGGGCGTATCCATTGCCGACGGCGACACCGGATTCGCCCACAAGATATATATGAAGGACGGCGTGTTGCTCGAGGAGTACAGCCTTGCGGACGAAGCCGTAAATCCGGAAACAGCAAGTGAAATCGGAGAGACAGAAGTCTTTGAAATAAACTATATCTCAGATGATCTTCTTGAGATCAGGACGGACAAAGGAGCTTCCTACGTCAATGTACAGAGATAAGATCAAGAAAAAAAGCAATATAGCATCGATAGTGGAACTGTTCCTCATGTTCCTGCTTTTGCTTGTCGTCATCGTGGTCATCACCATGGTCTGCATGACGACGAGAGAGCAGAGTCTCAGCGCCGGTGAACTTACTGACGCGGTCATCTGTGCGGAGAACACTGCTGAAGTGACCAAGTACGCGGAGAGCGCTCCTGACGCCGCTAAGCTGCTCGGCGAAATGGAGGGCGTGACCGATATCCAGGTGGCGGGAGACACTGTTTCCGCAAAACAGGGTGATTACACCATCGAGATCACGCTCACACCAGAGGATGGGACTTCTGGAACATATATTGATGAGTTAATACGCGTATCCGACGGAGGAGCGGACATATATCAGCTCCATACCGGCAGCTACAGCAGGGAGGTGGAGAGATGAGTAAAAAAATCAGACTCGGTCCAATCGCCGTCTTTCTGGTAGTTGTGGCAATTATTCTCTCTACTCTGGCCGCCCTCACCATGGCAACGACAAACGCCGACAAGGTCATGGCTGAACGCTTCGCGGCTGTAACTGCCGCAAGATATGATCTTGAGGCCGAAGGACAGCAGTTCCTGAGAGATTTCGACGAGCAGGTTGCCGCCGGAACCGCAACAGAAGCCGACAGGCAGACAACAATCGAAAAGAGCGGATACACCCTGGATATCCAGGTGTCCGCACCGGACGCAAACGGAAATTATGAAATAGAAAAGTGGGATCTTAAGAAGAACTGGAAAGCTGACGATCCGTACACACATATCTGGAAAGGAGCAGATGAACAATGACGCTTCAGGACATACTCAAACAGGCGACACTCAAAGGCGCCTCTGATATCTTTATCATTGCGGGTCTCCCCGTAACGTGCAAAGTCAAGGGAACCCAGGACAGAATGGGCGGCGACATAATGAAGCCCGCCGCCATTGAGCCGATAATAGACGAAATTTACACTGCAGCAAAAAGGCAGAAGACTATTCTCGACAAGGGACTGGACGATGACTTCTCATTCTCTGTTCCGGATCTGGGCAGATTCCGTGTCAATGTATTCCGTCAGCGCGGCTCTCTTTCGGCTGTAATCCGTGTCATCAAATTTGGTATTCCGGACTACAAAGAACTCGGCATACCGGAGAGTGTGCTCACTCTTGCCGACAACATGACGGGCCTCGTTCTCGTGGCGGGCGCGGCAGGTTCGGGTAAATCGACAACTCTTGCCTGCATGATCGACAGGATAAACCATCAAAGGGAATCCCACATAATCACAATGGAGGACCCTATCGAGTATCTGCACTCCCACAACAGGAGCATAGTCAGCCAGCGCGAAGTGTTCATTGACACGCCGGGATATCTTGAGTCCCTCCGGTCTGCTCTCCGCGAGAGCCCTGACGTTATTCTTCTGGGTGAGATGCGTGACTTTGAGACGATTTCAGCAGCTATTACCGCGGCTGAAACAGGAGTGCTCCTCTTCAGCACCCTGCACACAAGCAGCGCTGCAAACACCATCAACCGTATAGTCGACGTCTTCCCTGCCGCTCAGCAGGTTCAGGTCAGAGGACAGCTGGCCCAGCTCATCAGGGGCGTCGTATGCCAGCAGCTGGTTCCTACGACTGACGGAACAATAACGCCGGTATTTGAAGTCCTTAAATCCAATCCGGCAATCCAGAACATGATTCGCGAGAACAAACTCCATCAGCTTGAATCCGCCATGCAGGCGGCAGCCGCAGAGGGCATGATGACGATGGACAACAGTCTGTTTGATCTTTACAGCAAGGGCGTGATCACAAAAGAGACTCTGCTCAACACTTGCAATAACTACGAATTCGTTTCCAAGAGAGTCTGATTCTTCACGCGAAGCTCCGGGAGGAAGCAAAATGGGTGAAACAACTAACGAAAACAATGTAATATACGTTAAAACACTCGGTTCATACTCAGTCAGCTACAACGGTGCTGAAATAGCCATCGGCTCAAGAGATGAATCACAGATCGGCCTTCTCATGCTGCTGATGTTCCACTTCGGACAGGAAGGTGCCAGCCGCAGCCTGATCAAGAACACTCTATTCGAGGACCGCGATATAGAGGACGTTTCCCACGCCATAAGAAACGTTCTGTATAACATGCGTAAGAACCTGAAGGCTCACGGCCTTCCTGACGCGAACTTCGTCAGACAGTCCAAGGGCATCTACTACTGGACCGACGAGGTGCCTGTCGTTGAAGACGCCCGTGAGTTCGAGAGACTCGCTGAAGATGCCTTGCAGGAAGAAGACAGGAAGCTGCAGGCCGAAAAGCTCAACGACGCGTGCTACAGCTACTCAGGCCGTTTCTTCGCGGGCCGCGACAACGTTCCGTGGATATACCAGGAGAGCGAGCGCTACCGCACCCTCTTCCATCAGATTACGACTGTCCTTATGGAATATTACAGAGAAACCCATAAATTCAAGGCCATGCACGAACTCGCATTGTACGCAGTCCGTGTCGACCCGTTTTCCGAATGGGAAATGTACGTTGTCGAAGCCCTTACCAATCTTGGCCGCTTCGCAGACTCTGAACGTTACTACGAGGATACAGTAGACGATTATATTAAAGAGTACGGCGACCGCTCCAACGAGCATGTCCGCGATTTCATTCGCCGTCTGGGCGAACATCTCTTCCACGACCACGAGACAATCGACGAGATCCAGGAAAAGCTCACGAACTCAGACGACCTTGGCGGACGCGGTTACTATTGCTCACTTCCTGTCTTCCAGGAACTCTACCAGACAATCGAGCGTACCATGCGCCGTAACGCCGACAAAATCTTTCTTATGCTGTGCACAATAGTGGACAGCAAAGGCAACCCGATGCGTGAGGGGCCTAAGCTTACGGAGCTCTCCGAGCGTCTGAAAGTCGCCGCGGTCAACTCCATCCGTCATACTGATACAGTCACCAAGTACGGACAGGGACAATACCTTATTCTGCTTATCAACACGACCGCTGAAAACTGTAAAATAATCGAAAAGCGTATCAACGACAACTTCCTGTCGAGCAGACAGCGGACCGGGATTTCTTATTCCGTCAATGGCCTCATAGTCAAGAAAGAGGAATTACCCGTTTTTGAGTAATTCGTGACGGTTTCCGTGACGGTTTTGCCCTTAGGATTAGAAAGGACTATTCAATAAGAGGGCTGCTGTCGTATGGATGCTATTCTTTACGCGGAAATTTACTGTATATGCATTATCATCACATGCATACTGTTTTTCTGGAACAGAAGAAACGGTATGCAGTCTTTTGCTGAGCTCTGTTTATCCAGACTTCTGGCATGTTTCATCATAAACTTTTCCGCGAACTTTCTGTTCACTCTGTTTGACAGGATTCTTGATCTTGAAAACACTCTGGCATTATCATACGCGTTCAAAACCCTCTATCACATCACTCTGATTATTGGCGTGTTCATCTGGTGCGTCTACGCCGACGCCCAGATAAAAGGCGCTCATCCCGACAGCAAGAAAAGATTCTCCATGCTCATGTTGCCTGCGGCGGTTCCAATCGCTCTGGCTTTCATAAGTCTGTCTACGCACAAACTGTTCATCATTGACGCATCAAGCCACTATATCCGCGGTCCCTGGTTCCAGTTCGAAATGTTCTATCTGCTTGTTTTCTCAGTTCTGGCGGCAGTCAGACTGCTGCGCTACTGCAGGACCGAGTCCGAACCGCTTGCAAGATCACACCAGGCGATAACAGCGACCTTCCCTCTATGCGTCATGGCAAGCTGGGCGCTGTCATTTGTCGGAGAGGCCTTTCCTGTCATCTGTGTCGCCGTTATGGTCGAACTTCTGCTCCTGTTCCTCGGAACCATGATGCAGCAGATATCCATAGACAATCTGACTCAGGTAAACAACAGACAGAACCTGCTGGGATTCATGAATTACAAGCTGAAATACCATGAGCGGGATGTTTATCTCATGATGATGGATCTGGACTCTTTCAAATATATTAATGATAATTACGGACATGTTGAGGGCGACAACGCCCTTGTTCACGCCTCAGCGGCAATTAAAACCGCCTGCGGCAAATATATTCCGAGACCTTATATTGCCCGCTACGGCGGCGACGAGTTCATCGTGGTAATTGAAACTGATAACCCGAAGGATGTCGAAATAATAACTGAATCCATACACAAAGCCCTCACTGGCTACGATGAAACCTCTCCTTACAGGCTGCGCATGAGTATTGGAACTGCGAAACTCATCGACGGCCAGACGCCTAAAGAACTGATTCACGAAGCGGACAAAATGTTGTATGATATAAAGAAGAAAAGAAAGACGGAGGACGAAGAGCCTCCGCGCAATGCAAATGGAACAGAAGAAAAAGAAGGATATTAAGATTGTCTATATATTCGTAGGCTTCACGATCCTGCTGGTTATCATTGCGCTCTTGCTGATAGTCGGCTCATCGCGCGTCGCGAATACTCTGACAAATATGCAGGAATCGACAGACGCGTATATCGTTGAGGAAAATTCCATCAGCCAGATGCGTGAAGTCTCTGATTACCTGACCGAACAATGCCAGGCGTTCATAGCCACGGGAAAACTCGAAGAAGCTGAAGCGTATTTCCAGGAAGTAGATTTTGACAAGCGCCGTGAAGCGTCGCTTAAAGCAGTAGAGCCTTATGGAAAGGAACAGGCAATATACAAATCACTGAGTGAGGCTCTCCAGTCCTCGAATGAACTGGCCGATGTTGAGTGTCATGCCATGCGTCTTGCCGCGGAAGGATACGGTCTTGATCCCGCCGGCATATCTGAAGATCTTACACAGGTTAAACTGACGAATGAAGAGAAGCAGATGACGGCGCAGGAGAAACGGCAGAGGGCCCGTTCGATGGTGTTCGACGAGGATTATGAAAGCAAGAAGAGCGAAATCTGGAACAAGGTTTACGACAGCACTGAGCAGCTGATGAAGAACACAAGCGAATGCGAGCTCGAGTACTACGAGAGCGCGCGTAACCGTATAATACTTCAGAATGTGCTGCTTGGACTCCTGCTGGTCCTTGCGCTCCTGCTGCTGTACGTTGTTGCGAAACTAGTAATACTGCCTTTGCGCAGAAGCACGGATTTCATACGTAATCACGAGAGTCTTCCTGTCGAAGGCGCCTCGGAGTACGCGTATCTTGCCAGAGCTTACAATACGATGCTTGAGGCAACGCAGGAGCATCATGAAATCCTGTCCTATGAGGCAACTCATGACGAGATGACAGACCTGTACAATCGTAAGTTCTTCGACATGAAACGCATGGAACTGGCTGATGAGGAAACGTCTCTGATGATTGTGGATGTGGATCACTTCAAGTCCATAAATGATACATACGGCCATGAGACCGGCGACAAGGTGCTGCAGAAAGTAGCAAAAATCCTTGCTTCAAACTTCCGTTCCGAAGACTTCGTCTGCAGAATCGGCGGAGATGAGTTCGCTGTGCTGATGGTGCAGATGCGTCCGGAGTTGAAATACATAGTTGAAGGAAAGATCGCCGACGTCAATGAGATGCTCAGGCAAAACGGCGACGGTCTGCCGGCAGTTACGCTCAGTATCGGTGTTGCCTTCAGTGAGAACTGTGATACCGAAAGCGAAAACGCGGACATCCCGGAAGTTCTGTTCAGAAACGCCGACCAGGCTCTTTACAAGGCAAAGGAGTCCGGTCGTGATGGATACGCCTTTTATTAAGATGAGGTAAACACTATGTTACAAAGTCATGTAAAATTTCACTCAATAGCCGGCAAGCGGCTTGTACTCATCGTCGATGACGAAGAGATCAACCGCGAAATGCTGAAGCACATAATCGAAAATGATTTCGATTATATCATGGCGGAAAACGGACAGGAGGCTCTTGAGAAAATCAAAGAGTACGGTGAGACGCTGTCTCTGGTACTCCTTGATCTTAGGATGCCTGTTATGGATGGTTTCGAAGTCATTCAATGGATGAAGGGCAGCGAATACTCAGAGATTCCTATAATAGTTCTGTCCTCCGATGCCGCGGCAGAAGTGGACAGCCTGCAGATAGGAGCTTCAGACTTCATAGTTAAGCCTTTCTCCTTCCCTCAGGCTATACTCACTAGGATGCAGAAGACAATCGAACTCTTCGAGGACCGGAGCATCATCCAGTCCACGGAGCGTGAATATCTGACGGGACTTTTCAACAAAGAATACTTCTACCGCTACGCGGATCAGTATGATACATTCCACAAGGATCTAATCATGGACGCGGTATTTATCGACATCAACCACTTCCACCTGATAAATGAACTCTACGGCAGGAAGGCCGGTGACGATGTGCTCATCCATCTGTCCGACTATCTTAAGGATCTGCGTGAGAAGACACACTGTATCGCAGGGCGTGTGGAGGCTGATAAATTCTTCGTCTATATCGAACACGGTAAAATCGACTATACATCTACAGTTGAGGAAATGAATACCCATTTCGATGACTTCCGTGATATACATGTGACGATACGCTGCGGCATCTACCAGAATGTAGACAAGGACTTCGACATTGAGACCAGGTTCGACAGAGCCATCCAGGCAGCCAATACAATCAAGGGCAACTACTCCAGATCTCTCTCTTTCTATGATAATTCCGCATATCAGAAAAAGGTCTTTGAGGAGCGTCTGATCAACGAAATGGACGACGCCATGGCAAATCATCAGTTCTACCTGAACTTCCAGCCTAAGTACAACGTCCACAACGAGGAGCCTGTGCTCTCCAGTGCCGAGGTTCTGGTCAGATGGGATCATCCTGATCTGGGCAGAATAAGCCCGGGGCAGTTCATCCCGATCTTTGAGCATAACGGTCTGATTCAGAAGCTCGACTTCTACATTTGGGAGAGAGCTCTTGAATGCGCCGGTAAATGGAAGAAAGAGTACGGATTTGAGCTTCCGCTCTCCGTCAACGTCTCCAGAATGGATCTGTATAATTCCACCCTTCTGGACTTCATAGAAGAGAAACTCGCGTTACACGGCATCTCAAGGAGCAACCTGTATCTTGAGATAACCGAATCGGCCTACATGGACGATTCCGCGCAGCTCATAGAGATCATCAACCGCCTCAGGGCCGAGGGGTTCAAGATAGAGATTGACGACTTCGGCAGCGGTTACTCTTCACTGAACATGCTGGCCGATGTGCCTGTAGATGTAATAAAGCTGGATATGCGTTTTGTACAGAACCTTAAATCCAGCGAAAAACAGGAGACAATGATCAGACTGATTATGGATATCGCCAAATACCTCAATATGGATGTTGTCGCTGAGGGCGTCGAAGAAAAGGCCCAGGTGGACTTCCTAAGATCAGTCGGGTGCGATATCATTCAGGGATACTATTTCTCCAAACCGCTTTCAGAAGAAGAATTCGTTGAACACGTACTAAACGCAACGGGAAAGGACAAATAAATGCTTACAATAGACAATCTCAAAGAACTCGGAGCCGATACGGCAAATGGCGTGATCCGCTGCGCAAACGACGAAGGCTTCTATCTCAAAATGGTGAACCTGTCACTGCAGGACGCCAACTTCGATAAGCTGGGCGAATCAATCGAAAAAGGCGACCTTGACGCCGCCTTTGAATGCGCTCACGCCCTCAAGGGTGTCATGGGAAATGTGGGGCTGACAAACCTGTATGAACCTATCGCCGAGATGACCGAGGAACTCCGTGCCCGCAAGGACATCGACTATTCAGGATACATAAGTACAGTTTTTTCCGAACTGGAAAAACTGCGCTCACTGTAACAGCCATTTACGCAACAAACAACAAAAAACCAGACAATGAAAAAGGGGCTTTCGCCCCTTTTTTCATTTAAGGTCTATTATCTATGTTTAGAAAGAGGAGTTTAATTCTTCGTCGTCTTTTTCCTTTCTCTTCTCCGATACCACTGCTACTCCAACCTGTACCATCAGGATCGCTGCCATCAGGATCGTCCAGTTGTCCGTCAGGACCATCGGGTTGCTCATGTTCTCAGTGAGGAGGAACGCTATTACCGCTCCTGCCGCCGGGATCATGCTGAACAGTCTTGCTGCTGTGTTCTGTCTGGTTTCGATGGTTTCACCTGTCTCTTCATCTTCTTCCTCTCTTCTGAAGAACATGCCTGCCATCAGAATCAGTGACATTATCGCAGTTGCTATCGCGCAGAGCAGGTTGATCAGGGCCCAGGCTCCTTCAGCCGCCAGAGGCATTTCCTCGTCTGCTATGGTCATAGGAACCGCACTGTCTGAGATAACTTCTGACTTCGCGCTCTGTGCAGCCGGTGCAGCAGGCGTCGCTGCCACTACTGCTGATGAAGTGTTTTTGTCTTCATCCTTGTTCTCATCGGCGGCGCCGGTTTCGTTTTCACTCCAGTCTACAACGATTGTTACATCATTTTCCGGCACAGTGTTTTCGTCTTCATCTTCGTCCTTGTTCTCGTCGACAACTCCAGCTTTGCTTTCGCTCCAGCTTCCAACGACTGTTACATCATTTGCCGGCATTCTGTCTACTTCACCGTTCCATCCACTGAACTCGAATCCTGAGATGTCAGGGATGCTGCCTTCCGGAACTTCCTGCTCGTATTTGTAGATCGCCTTTGCAGGGAGCTGCTCGTCAGCGTTTGCTGGAACCAGTTCGCCTTCGTATGCGTAAGTTACTTCGTAAGTGTTGCGGCTGTAGTAGAACTTCAGAACGAGTCCTGCTTCTACGTCTGATTCAGTCAGAGTTCCTTCTACTTCTCTGTCAAGGCTGAATCCTTCGAATTCCTTTTCAGGCGCTTCTGCCTTCGATCCGATAACTGCTCCCTTGAAGGATTCCGTCTCATCCTCTGCCAGGTCGTATCCGCCGTCGAGATTCTCGAGATAGTATTCTGCAGTGTAGTCTGCTGCAAACTTCGCGTAGAGCTTGATGACTTTCTGATCTACCTTTTCTGATGTTACTGCAGGAAGCTCGTATTCAGTTCCCTCTGCAACTCTCTCTGCGTCTGCGTCATTTCCTTCATACCATCCGATGAACTCTGCTCCGTTCTGGACTTCCGCTGAATCCGCCGCGTTGTATGCGTATGCGCTGACACTGCTGTCTGTAGTTTCTACTGACTTCAGCAGACCGTTGATGCCGTAGTACTCTACCGTTACTGAAGGCTGCCACATGGCGTGGATGTTGACCTCTGTTACAGTTCCTGACGGAAGTGAGTTGTCCACTGTGTACTTGAATGTGTCGCCAGGATCGTATGTGTTTCCGTTGTCGGGGTTTTTCCATTCTACGAACTTGTAGTGATCCTTTGCTTCCGGCTGCTTGAACTTGTGGGAGAATGTTGTGAATTCATCCTCGTTCTGCCATGATCCTGATCCGGTCGAAATATTGTCGATGTAACGGAACTTCAGTACCTGTGCCTTTGTCTGCTCGTATACCGGGCTGATGTTGTAAACCTTGTTGTTGGTTTCGCCTGTGTTCTTCACGCTGAGTGAAGTGAACTCATTGCCGTCTTCGTCAACCCAAGTGCCTGTGTATTTATATTTAACTCCTTTGCTGCTGAATGATTTTACAGGAACCATGTTGTCCAGTTTCTTCTGGGTGAAGCTCCATCCGCTTCCGGATTTCAGTGTGTTCGAAAGCGTGCTGCTGGTTGCTTCTCCCTTTGCGTTGAGAATGTTATTGAAGTTGACCGTGACTACCATGTCTTCAACGGCAGTGTATACCGGCGTGTACGTCATTGTCGTATCGTCTGTCAGATCCGCTCCCTTGATCGAGATGCTGCTTACGAGATTGCCGCTGGAATTCTTCAGCTGACCTGTGAAAGTATATGTCACACTGTCGAGATATACGCTCTTCGTCTTTACCCAGCTGTTGATGTTTGTGGAAGTATAGTTCTTGCTTCCTCCTGCGGATACTGTTGCCGTCGCTGCTGTTACTGAGCTGTCTCCTGATGCAGTCTTGACATTGTTGAGAACGATCGTTACCTTATAGCTTGACTTTGCTGGCTTGTCCTGGACTGCTGTCTCTTCGCTCTTCGGCGCTGATGATTCGCTCTGCTGCTGGGCTGGCGCTTCGCTCTGCTGCGGCGCTGCTGCCTCGCTCTTCTGCTCTGGTGCCTCGGCCTGCTGCTGGGCAGGTGCCTCGGCCTGCTTCTCTGCAGGAGCGCTCTCTGCTGCCGGGCTCTCGGACTTCTCCGGAGCTGCTTCAGCCTGTGGCTTCTCTGCTTCCTTCTCCGCCGG
>DBYH01000011.1:13334-17999 GCA_002310095.1 Firmicutes bacterium UBA1191
GGCTCGCCCGCCGGTTCCTCTGCCGCGAATGTTACGCTGCTGGCCGGTGCCGCTGTGATCATTACTGCGAGCATGACTGCCAGCGCTTTCTTTGAAAAATACTTCTTAAGACTCATTTTGTTTCTCCTTTCTAAACCTATTACCGTCACTGTTTTCTTGTTTCTTTGTGACTATATTTTAGCTGTGTTAACGTCACATAAAGCGTCATTATTTTGACTATTATGGTTTGTGCAATTTGCCTGTGCGTTGGCACTAAGCGCTCCTTGCAATACCTATGATATGCCCCTTTCCATCCGCGTACCCGTCACGGTATTTTTAAAAAGAGGTCTTTTTCGCCCTTTTTCCCTCAATAACAAAAAACCAGGGTATAACCCCGGTTTTTCTGGTGCTTTGTTAATACTATTTAATCTGAAAGAATGTCTGACAAGGTGCGCATGAGCACATCTACTTCAATCGGCTTGGATATATGTCCCTGCATGCCTGCCTTCTCCGTCGCAATCTCGTCCTCTGAGAATGCGTTCGCTGTAAGAGCGATAATCGGAATAGTTGCGAGCTCCCTATTCTCCAGCGCGCGAATGTTTCTGGTTGCGGTGTAACCGTCCATGACAGGCATCTGTATATCCATGAGAATCGCGTCGTAATAACCCGGACCTCCTTCGACGACTTTATCTATGGCAACCTGCCCGTTTTCTGCCGAATCAAGTTCGAAACCGGCTGCGTCCAGGAGCATGGTCACTATCTCTCTGTTTATCTCATTATCTTCAACAACAAGAAGTCTCTTGCCTGTGAAGTCATATTCTGCCGTATCATCCGCGTCTGCTTTTGCGCCCTGCTCTTCTCTGGTAATCTCCGACTCGTCCGCAGGGTCGAATTCCAGGTGTATTATGAATTCAGTTCCTTCTCCCGGCGCGGTAATAACTTCGATGCTGCCATCCATCAGCTCCGTGAGGTTCTTCACTATCGCGAGACCCAGACCGGTACCCTGTATGCCGCTGTCCGTTGATGAACGCTCACGCTCAAAAGCGGTAAACATCTTTTCCTTGAACTCCTCCGACATTCCTATGCCGCTGTCTTTAATGTGGAAATCGTAGCAGCCGTCGGCGGTCTCATCTATAGTTACTCTTATGGTTCCTCCCTCTGGGGTGAATTTATACGAGTTGCTGACAATGTTCATGATAACACGGCTCAGATTCCGCTTGTCGCAGAAGACGTACGGGTTTCTTACGCCGGATATATCCACGGTGAAGTCGATCTGCTTTTGCGCCATCTGCTCGCTGAAGAGGTGTTCCAGATCGTCAGCGACAGCGTGAAGATCCATCGGCTCATTGATATGCTCGACCATGCCGCTCTCTATGCGACTCATCTCCAAAAGGTCGTCAATCATGCCAAGCATCTGCTGATTGGACATGTTGATCTTTGACAGGTACTCCTTAACCTTAGGGCTCGCGTCCTCGCGCATAGCAAGATTTGTGTAGCCTACAATGGCGTTCATCGGCGTACGGATGTCGTGGGACATGTTAAAGAGGAACTGGCTCTTTGCCAGATTTCTCTCTTCGATCTGTATCTTCTCAAGCGCTATGTTCTCGTGTTTCTTGCGCATCAGATTCTGCACGTAAAGCATAACTCCCAGGCCAACGAATATGATGACCATTGCGATAATCCCGTTGCGCAGAACAAACGACTCAAGAACCGGGCTGTTGCCGAGTTCCATGATTCTCTTGCCAAACCACATAAATACGGAATAGAGGAGCAGAATGAAGAGCGCGATTCCGGAAACCGATATGCCTTTGTATTCTGTTAGCGGTGTACTCCTGACGGTCCGCCAGTAGAACATGAATCCCATCAGGCACCATACCGAAAGAAGCAGGAACGCCGGCGCGCCCATGGCTTGCAGAGCTGTGAGCTTAGGTATGAGCTGTACCGCCGCAAAAGCAACCGTAATCACGGTTCCTATTACGCCGGTTGTAATAATAAGCATGTCGTCATAACGCTTGGCCATCTTCAGCGCCGAAGCGGAGGTGTAGCCGAAACCAATGACCGCGCCAAGGGACGTCAGATCAACGAACCATGTCAGCGCGTTTTTTCCAAGGAACGCGATGAATATGGAAATCACCATTATGAATATGATGCCGTTGGATGTCTTGTTGAATCTCTCTGAAAGAATTTTATCCTCAGCCATTGTGGACAGCATTCTTAGCACTGCCCTGTATGCGCCGATAAGTCCCGTCAGAATGGCCGACAGAGCCGTTATGCCGATGATTACCAGGCCTTTGTTTCCAAGAATCGCCACTGTCGAGTGGAAAGTAGGGACGGACATAACTCCCTGCATCTCGTTCAGACTGCTGAAGTATTCTGACCAGGAGGAGAACCCGTCAGGAACCACGGCTATGCTTACCTCAGCCATGGCTGCATACGCAAATCCCGCCATTACTATGGACGCGACCAGTATCCACTTCGCCCGCTTCATCGGGAAGCGGAAATGAGCGCTTTCGAGGGATACTATATCAAAACCGACGAACGCCCACGGCGCCAGGAGCACTATGCTGAATATGCCGTATGCCGGGCTGAGATGTCCTGTGCCAAACGCGTGCGGTATATCTCCAAGGGAAATATGAGGCGCGCATATGATTGTGATTAGTAAGATTCCCAGGAAGAGTACAGTAGCCAATATCGTGTGAATGTACTGAAGAATCGGTTTGGCGACTATGAACATGACTCCGACGAACGCAAGCGCCAGAACGGACACCGTGACTTCCCCAAGATAAATGTCCACACCTGCAATCTCGTAGTGGATCGCTCCCTGAAGCCTTGTCCCGAACATGGTTCTGACAACGACGAACATAGCTGTTCCGTTCAGGAAGACTATTGTCAGATAAGATAACGTAAGAAACCACGAGCAGAGAAAAGCATGGTCTCTGCCAAAGGCTTCCTTAGTGTAGGCGTACACGCCTCCCGTCGTCGGACGCTCCCTCATCAGGTAGACGTAGTTAGCCGCTATGATGAGAATAATGACCACGCTTATGGCCATTGCTATCAGAGTGCCGACTGGTCCCGCAACAGGCAGGAACGTGGTTCCCGGCATGACGAAAACGCCCCAGCCGATCATGCAGCCGAAAGCGATCGCCCATATATCCAATGATGAATAATATCTATCGTACATAACGTTATTATAACACACATGCCTGTCTGCTGGTGTTCTTATGATGCATTTGCATGCAAAGGCAATACAAAAGACCGGGGTTTTCACCCCGGTCCATGTTTAGTTCCTTCAACTATGTTCTTTTGAAATTATCGCTTTATTCCTCGAAGTCAGTTTCTTCTTCAGAATCACCTCTGAGAAGTGCCACGATTCCTGCTGCCACCTGGACTGCCAGAATGATCAGCATGAGAACTGTCCACTTGTCTGTCAGAACCATAGGGTTGGCCATGTTCTCCGTTACGACGAATGCGATAATCGCTACGATTGCCGGAATAATGCTTCCGAGTCTGATGATACCTTCTCTTCTTCTGAAGTATCTTGCAAGCATGATCAGCGAGAGAAGCGCCGTCAGCAGCATACTGATCAGGTTGAGCAGTGCCCAGTTGTCCGGTGCTGCCTTAGGACCTTCAGAATCTTCTATCGTAGTCGTCGGAGTCGGGTTGTCCTCGATTGTATCCTGTGCTGCAGGTGCCGCTGGTGCTGCAGGTGCTGCCGCAACCGCACCAGGGTTGCCGCCGCCGGCTCCGCCGCCGCCAGGATTACCGCCACCGCCAGGGTTATCACCGCCGCCATCGTCATCGCCGCCACCAGCTGCTGTGATCGTGAATACTCCATCGACCGTCTTGATCTTGTAGTTGTCAAGATCAGCTGCAACCTTTGCGCTGACTTTGCCAGCACTATTTGCCTTGGCACCGTCAACCTCGACCTTGATTGCGTATTCGCCTACATCCTCACCCTTATCTCTTGTAAGAGTGTATTTAATAGTTTCACCCTTCACAAGGCCATCAACTGAAGCCGTCAGTTCCGGATCTTCTGCTCCTTCAACTTTGCTCTTGTCGTCCGCAGTGATGGTCAGTAAAGCCTTGGTGACCTTCAGAGTACCAAGATTCTCTTCAACGATATCGTAGTTGGTCTTCTTGGCAGTACCCCAGTTGATCTCGTAGGTGTTCTTCGATGAACCAACATCTGTCTGCTTACCCTTTCCGGCTATAGTCGCTGTCTCATCCTTTACGAGTCCGGTTACCGAACCTTCCGGCTTGGTCAGTGCCTTACCGTCATAGACTTTGGATCCACCTTCAGTCTTGATCTTCAGAGGCGCAGGATTGATCGTCAGAGTTCCATTGACGTAATTGATGTCGTAGTTGTCACTGGCAGCTCCGCCTTCTCCAATCGCCGCGTCGCCAGGTACCAGATTGTACTCGCCCGCGTCTGTTCCCTGTCCGTCAATATTAACCTTTGTGAGTTCGTCAGTACCCTGCAGACCTTCTACCTTGACTACTTCATCGAAGTCGGAAGCGTATGTTGTATCTCCTGGGCCCTGAATATCGCCATTATATGTGAGTGTCTGATCATTGGCTGTGATCGTAAGATCAGCAGCCTCGATCGTGAACTTGCCGGATACCTGGTATTTGTAGTTATCGAAGCTGCTCGTTCCGTCTTCCTTGTTCACGCTTATGTATGAAGGA
>DBYH01000023.1:0-16723 GCA_002310095.1 Firmicutes bacterium UBA1191
CAAATAGATCCTGCAAACCCCGATTTGTCTGCCTTTGCAAATCCATTCTTGACGGGGGCAAGTAACTACGTCCGCTCCGCGCACAAAGAAAAGAGGCGCCGCATGATTGCGACACCTCTTTGATTGATAGATCAGTGTTACTGAAGCTTAGAAAGTAGGTCCCTTGTGGTGAACTTTCTTCTGCTTAACGAACTGGCCTGCGCCCTGCTTGCCGACGAAGTCTTTGCCGTCGAATACCAGCTTGCCGTGGCTGAATACTGCGCAAGGATATCCTTTGCACTCAACGCCTTCCCAAACAGTGTGGTCCAGAGCACCATGCTGATTCTTCTTGTTGTTGATAACAACGTTCTTCTTAGGATCGTAAACTACGATATCAGCATCGAGGCCAACTTCGATCGCGCCCTTGCAGTAGTCCATACCGAACAGCTTAGCCTGGTTCGTAGCAGCGATTTCTACTGCCTTGTTGAACGTGATCTTGCCCTTGTTAGCTTCAGACAGGATGAATGGATACATGTTCTCAACACCAGCGCATCCATTAGGAATGGTTGTGAAGTTGCCCTTCTTGCCATCCTTTGTCTTCTTGCCCCAATCCTTTTCCTTCTTCAGGAACGGACAGTGGTCAGTTGACAGTGTTGAAATAACGCCGTTTCTGATTCCATCCCAAAGAGCATCCTTGGATTCTTTGCCCTTCATTGGAGGTGAGCATACAAAGTCCTGCGGACGGAGTTTGAATTCCGGTCTGCCGTCTCTGTAAACTTCCTTAGTGAAGTAGAGGTACTGTGGGCATGTCTCTGCGAAGATTGGATAACCCTCTGCTCTTGCCTTTGCAACAGCAGCAACACCCTGAGCGTTGTCCAGATGTACGATGTACAGAGGCGCGCCTGCCATCTTGGCCAGGTTGATAGCTCTTTCATCAGCTTCACCGGCAACAGCCTCATTCTTTGACATGTAGTGATACCAAGGTGAAATCTTCTTCTCGCCCAGATACTTCTTAACGAGGTAGTCATTTACGTTCTTGTTCTCTGCGTGTACACCTACCAGTGCGCCGATTTCTTTAGCTTTGCAGAGAGTTGCATAGAACTGACCATCGTCAACGCCGAAATCATAAACCATGAATACCTTGAAGGAGGTTACGCCTTTCTTGACAACCTCTTCCATGTCGTCCAGCATTTCCTGTGTTGTTACATCGCCTACGCCCATGTGGATGGAGTAGTCAACAGCAGGTCCCTGTGATTTTGCCAGTTTCAGTTTCTCGTCCAGGAACTTTGACATCTTCACGCCTACAGGCTGTGTTTCAAAGTTGATGATCGTTGTTGTTCCGCCGCAGGCAGCAGCTCTTGTGCCTGTGAAGTAATCGTCTGTTGAAATCGTTCCGCCGAATGGCATCGCCATATGGGTATGACCATCAATAGCGCCAGGCAGTACCAGCTTGCCCTTCGCGTCAACGACTTCTGTACCTGCGTCAGGTTTCAGATTCGTTCCGATCGCGGAAATCTTGCCGTTTGTTACAGCAACGTCAGCCTTGAATGTGCTTTTCGCTGTTACAACTTTTCCGCCTTTGATTAAAAGATCCATTATTGTCCCTCCTTAGTTAAGAAAGTAGTTATACAAAGGGCCTTTGATTTCCAAAGGCCCTTGTAGTTTATATAAAGTTTTAACTTAGACTTTATACAGTTGTGAGACTGCGTGAGTCTCGTGAGACAAAAGCCTCAAATGTTCTGTTGATCACAGATGAGCTTACGCAGCTCTCTTTGTGAATGCTTCGTGCTCTTCCTCAGTTACGTATGAGTTTCCAGCCAGGCTCGTCTTCATCAGGATGATGTAGAGGATGAAGGCTACGAAGAATGACCATACGTAGTTGATTGAGTTAACGAATGAGAAGAACGCACCGGAAGCTCCGAAGTAGAGCAGCAGTGGCAGGATAAATGCGCATACCCATGAAATAACTGCAGCCCAGTTCCAGCCGCCTGAGTACCAGTATCTTCCTTCCTTACCCTTGAACAGGTCGTTAACGTCGATTCTCTGCTTCTTAACGATCCAGTAGTCAGCGATCAGGATAGCAGCGATAGGTGACAGGATAGTACCATAAGCGTTCATCCAAGTGAAGTACGCAGCACCATTACCATAAATCCACCATGCCTGCAGGATGAAGAATGCGAACAGGATAGTAACAACAACGCCAGCCTTGTAGCTGATCTTCTTAGGGTTGATGTTAGCAATTCCGTTTGCAGGAGCAACTACGTTAGCAGCTACGCAAGTAGTGATTGTAGCAGCTACAGTACCAAGTGCTGAAATCAGTACTACGATAGGGTTGCTCAGGTGATACAGAACGTCTGTCGGGTTGAACATTGCCTCTCCGAACGCAACCTTTGAAGCCTGAGCATAGTATGCACCAACGAATGCGCAGAACGCCATTGGGATAGGCATACCAAGCATCTGGCCCCAGAACTGATCTTTCTGTGATCTTGCGTATCTGGAGAAGTCAGGAATATTCAGAGCCAGCGTAGCCCAGAATGCGATGTTACCCATGAGACCTCCCATGTATACCATCCACCAGCCGCCGTTGGCTGCTACCAGTTCATCGTCGTTGCCCATTGCCATTACTTCCCAGAATCCCATATCCTTGCGAACAAGCATGTAGGACCAGATCAGCAGTGCGATCATAACGATGATCAGGATCGGGCCGCCCCAGTTCTGGATGAACTTAATTCTATCCATGCCGTGGTAAGCTACCCACCAGATGAAGAGCATGAAGATTATGTAGCCGATGAATGTGCCGGCGTGAGCTGGCTGCATTCCGCCCCATGAAGGAAGGTTCATCATCCATTCAGTATCAGCAAACTTCTTGATAAATACGCCGATGATGGCGCTGACGGCACCGCCGCCTACCCAAGCCTGTACTGAACACCATCCGCAAGCGGTGAGTGCCCTCAGCAGTGCCGGGATCTGAGCTCCGATGGAGCCGAATGTCAGTCTTGCGAAGAGTGGGAACGGAATACCATACTTAGTACCAATGTTGGAGTTCAACTGAATTGGAATAAGGATGGCGATGTTTCCCAGCGCTACGTTCAGTACTGACAGCCATGGGGATACGCCCATGCCGATGAGTCCTGATGCCAGTGAGAGGGATGGGATACAAATCGACATACCAACCCACAGCATCGTGATGTTGTACGTGGTCCATTTTCTTTCAGCTACGGTCGTAGGCTTCAGGTCCTCGTTGTAGTATGAGGAAGCCTGCAGCTCCGCACGTGCTTCTTCTGAAAGTTCAAACAGGCCGTTCGTCTCAACTTGTGTGTAAGTTGCCATAAAACACCTCCATTTGAAATTAGAAATATATTATTACTCGTAAATTATACTACAAAGTGTGAAAATTGTAACGTTTTTTTTGTATTTTTTTATGTATAATGTACGTGAAGCAAAGGCAGTCTGAAGGGTGAAAAAATGGCCGGATTATCGAAGAAAAAAGTGAACGAGATTCTGGACCTTCTGAAGGCGGAATATCCGGAGGCGGGATGCGCTCTCGTGCACGTAAATGTGTATGAACTGATTATATGCGTGGTCCTCTCCGCGCAGACGACGGACGCAAGCGTGAACAGGGTTTCGCCGGCTCTATTTGCCGCTTATCCGGACGCGGAGGCCCTGGCCGCGGCGTCCCAGAAAGACGTCGAAGAGATCATCAGAACCATCGGAATGTACAGGACAAAGTCGAAAAATATCATAGCTCTGGCGAAGGCTCTCTGCGAAAAACACGGCGGTCAGGTGCCTGAAGATTACGATGCCCTGACGGCTCTTCCGGGGGTGGGAAGAAAGACCGCGAACGTGGTTCTTTCGGTCGGCTTCGGCCATCAGAAAATCGCCGTCGACACTCACGTTTTCAGAGTCTCCCACCGCATCGGACTTGCCGGAGAAAAATCGGCAGGAACCAGCGCGAAAACCGCCGGCGAAAAGAATGTCCTGGCCACGGAAAAAGAACTGATGAAGGTGCTGCCCGATGACCGCTGGACTGAGGCCCACCACAGCCTGATCTGGCACGGCAGGAACTGCTGCACGGCGCGGAATCCGAACTGCGGAGGCTGCCCGATCGAGAAGCTCTGCCGGAAAGCTGGCTTATAAGGCATTACAAATAAAGAGGAATAAAAAAGAGCGGCTTTGCGCCGCTCTTTGATGCTTTTGCATATACTAGAGAATTCTCTCTCTGATCACGCCCGCTACGTGCAGGTCGATGGTCTTGTCCTCCAGATCCGCCAGGATGTAGGAGTACTCGCCCTTTGTCTCGGAAACCACATCCGACAGCTCCAGCTGGTTCAGCTTGAACATAACGTCTGATTCAGCGTTGGCTTTGCAGATGACCGAAAGGCGAGGGCAGTCCTTCTTAGGTCCCAGGCTTACGTTAGGCATGTTGACCGAGTTTCTGATGTTTCCGTTCTCGATGTAGTCCATAACCTGAGTCACTGCCATGGTCGCGCAGTTGTCCTCGGCCTCCGCCGATGAAGCTCCAAGGTGAGGGAATACGATGATGCCCGGCTCGTCTGAATTGAGAACCGCGTCATCAGCGAAGTCCGTAACGTACTTGGCGACCTTGCCTGAAGCGAGAGCCGCAAGCAGATCGTCGTCGTTCATCAGTTTGTCACGGGCGAAGTTCAGGAAGATGACGCCGTCCTTCATCTGAGCGAAAGCCTCAGCGTTCATCATGCCCTTTGTCGCGTCGTTCGCAGGTACGTGTATTGAAATGTAATCGCATTCCGGATAGAGCTTCGCCAGGTCGTCAACGATCGTGACCTCAGCAGGGAGCTGAGCCTTCAGTTCGTCTGTGAGGAAAGCGTCATATCCAATAACATTCATTCCCAGAGCCAGGGCCGAGTCGGCTACCAGACGGCCGATGGCGCCCAGTCCGATGATTCCCAGAGTCTTGCCCAGGATCTCAGTGCCGGCGAACTGGCCTTTGCCCTTCTCGATCTGAGGGCCTACGTCCGTGCTGCCCTTGAGGGTCTTCGCCCAGGCGATTCCTTCAGGCACATTGCGGGCCGCCAGGATCATTCCGCATATGCACAGTTCCTTTACGGCGTTGGCGTTAGCTCCCGGGGCGTTGAAGACTACGATGCCTTTTTCGCTGCATCTGTCTACAGGAACGTTGTTTGTTCCGGCGCCCGCTCTGCCGATGGCCAGCAGCTCATCCGAGAATTCCATGTCGTGCAGGTCGTAGCTTCTGAGGATGATGCCGTGAGCGTCGCCCTGATTCTCGAGAACCTCATAGTCATCAGTGAGCTTATCGAGACCGACAGGAGAGATTTTGTTGAATGTTCCGATTTTGTACATGTAATTCACCTCTTTATCTGTATTTCGCCGGCCGCGGCCGGACATTTTTTCTGCTCAAAAATGATTCTAACATAAATGGTGCAAAATATGAATAAAAAACAAAATCCGCACACAAAAAATACAGGTCCGTGATATAATGAAATCGCACAAAAGCGCATACAATTCCTACAGACTAATAACATATACGGAGGTAACAGTAATGAAAGAAAGAGCTTACAACTTTTCGGCAGGCCCATCGATGCTACCGGAAGAAGTCATCAGAGACGTAGCGGACAATCTGCTTAACTACCACGAGTGCGGTGAGTCAGTAATGGAGATGTCCCACAGATCAGCGGAGTTCAAGGCGATCCTGGCCGACGCTGAAGCGGATCTCAGAGACATCATGAACATTCCGGACAACTACAAAGTGCTGTTCGTCCAGGGCGGAGGAACGCTCCAGTTCGCCATGGTGCCGCTGAATCTGGCTGTAAACACGAAGAAGATAGACTTTATTCTTACTGGAAACTGGGCCAAGAAGGCATATCAGGAAGCCGTCAAGATGGGTTATGACACCAAGGTCGTCGCCTCATCGGAGGACGAAACTTTCACCTATATTCCTGAGGTGAAGAAGGAAGACTTCAGACCGGACGCGGACTACGTGCACATCTGCTTCAACAACACGATCTACGGAACACACTATCCGTACATTCCTGACACGGGTGACGTTCCTCTCGTAGCGGACATGTCGTCATGCATCCTCTCAGAGGAAGTCGACGTTACGAAGTTCGGAATCATCTGGGCGGGCGTGCAGAAGAACATCGCTCCTTCAGGAGTAGCCATCGCCATCGTCAGAGAGGACCTGATCGGCAAGGCTGCCGCGGATATTCCTACTTATCTTGACTACAAGGTACACGCGGACAACGATTCGGCCTACAACACTCCGAACTGCTTCTCGATTTACGTGGCGGGCGAAGTGTTCAAGTACCTGAAGAGAAACGGCGGACTGGCGGCCATGAACGAGAAGAATGTCGCAAAGGCAGCCAAGCTCTACGATTACATCGACGGCAGCGGATACTACAAGTGCCCTGTAAGGAAGCAGGACAGATCCCTGATGAACGTCGTATTCGTAATCGGCGACACTGACGTCGAGAAGAAGTTCGTAGCTGAAGCCAAGGCGGCGGGCCTGCACAATCTGGGCGGTCACAGATCCATCGGCGGCATGAGAGCATCGATCTACAACGCCATGCCGGCTGAAGGAATCGACGCTCTGATAGAATTCATGGAGAAATTCAAGGCGGACAATGCTTAACAGAAGACGCGGAGTGATCCGCACACTGACAACAGTTGTTTTTGCGGCGGCACTGGCTCTTACGGGGACAGTGCCGTCTTTTGCTGCGGAAAGCACTTTCGAAGGCGCGGGCGAGGTTCCGGACACGACGGCGACCTCCGTCATAATGATGGACGCCGGCAGCGGCGAGATCCTCTACGAAAAGGACGCCTACAAAAAGCGCGACCCGGCGAGCATGACCAAGATACTGAACCTGCTCGTTTGCCTGGATACTCTCAATTTCGATGAGGAAGTGACTGTAAAGACCACCACGACAGGCGAGGGCACCGACATCAATCTTCAGAAAGGCGAGAAGATAACGATTAACAATCTCGCCTACGGAATGATGCTGGCCTCCGCCAATGACGCGGCCGAATATCTGGGCTATCTGGCGGGCGACGGGGATATAGACGCCTTCTGCGACATGATGGATGCAAAGGCAAAAGAGCTCGGCTGCAAGAAGACTGACTACAAGAACCCTAACGGTCTGAATCCGGACAAGGTGAACAATGTAACCACTGCCTACGATCTCGCCCTGATGGTAAAAGAGGGCATGAAGAACGAGAAGTTCAGGGAGATCGTGGGAACCCGGAAGTACACCATACCGGCAACCAATAAGTCAAAGAAGAGAAAGCTCACAAACTCGAACCTGAACCTCTACAGCGAGGACATCCAGAAGGCCGCCCGCGGTGACAAGGCCACTCTGAACAAATACGTAAAGCTGTACAAGAGCGACCCATACAACTACATCCCCGAAGATGAATCCGAACTGCCGCAGATGGTTCAGGATCTTCTGAAGGAACGGGCGTCCCTGATGTACAGGCCTTGCATAGGCGTCAAGACGGGATACACAAGCACGGCAGGAGACTGCTTCGCGGGCTTTGCGGAAAAGGACGGCATGGAGATCATAGCGATCGTCATGAACGCGCCGCACACGGAGGACAAGTTCCAGGACACGAAGAAACTTTGGAAGTACGCCTACCGGACTTTCAAAAGCTACACAGCCCAAAGCAAAGAAGATTTCGAATACCAGCTCAAGGTGAAGAGGGGCTCCCTGAGGGAAGTTGAGCTCGGAATCAGGGACGACCTGAAGACGACCGCCCTCAAGGATGCGAAGCCTGAGGAAACCGTCACCACAGAGATAATACTCAAGGAAGAGAAGCCGATGGCTCCTCTGAAAAAAGGAACAGTAGTGGGACAGCTCGTCGCCTATGACGGCGACAAAGCCGTTTCGAAACAGGACCTGATCGCTCTGGAGACGGCGGAGAAGGGCGGACCCC
Source organism: Firmicutes bacterium UBA1191 (assembly GCA_002310095.1). Taxonomy (GTDB): domain Bacteria; phylum Bacillota; class Clostridia; order Peptostreptococcales; family Anaerovoracaceae; genus Lentihominibacter. The sequence goes on from DBYH01000023.1 coordinate 7,906, forward strand.
TTTCATACATAGGAATAGCGGATGAAGACGTGCCTCTGTTCCTTATCATTGTCGGCGTTGTTCTGCTGGCTCTCATCATAATCTACAGAGTCAGGACCTCGGACAAGAGGCGCCGTCGCAAGGAGAGAAGGGAGCGCAGACGCGCGGCGGCTGAAGCCAGGGCGGCCGGAAGAGAAGGTGCGGCCGGCGGTGATAATACCTATAAGGAAGAGAAAGATGGAGATTCCGGAGAACATTAAGGACGCTCTGAAACAGCTTCCGGACAGCCCGGGAGTTTATATCCACAAAGACAGCCTTGGCAATGTCATCTACGTTGGCAAGGCTATCAGTCTGCGCAACCGCGTGCGCCAGTATTTCCAGTCGTCCAGAAACATGGAGCCTAAGGTCAGGAGCATGGTCAGCCAGATCAGCGAGTTCGAGTACATCACTGTCGAAAGCGAGATGGAAGCCCTGATCCTGGAGTGCAATCTGATCAAGAAGCACCGCCCTAAGTACAACATCCTGCTCCGGGACGACAAGACATACCCGTATATAAAAGTAACTAAAGAGGAATGGCCCCGGGTCATCAAGACGAGGATCGTGCGCAAGGACGGAGGAAGCTACTTCGGACCTTACAGCGACGCGGGAGCTGTGAACAGGATCGTCGATCTGCTGAATTCCAGCTTCTCGCTGAAAAGGTGCAGCGCGGTTGCTTTTGCTCCCGGATTCAGGCCGTGCCTCAACTACCATATAAACCAGTGCAGGGGGATCTGCACCGGCGGCGTCTCCCATGACGAGTACGACGAGGCCGTGGCGGGTGCCGTGGAGTTCCTGCGTGGCCATTCGGCGCCACTGGTGAACACCATGAAGAAACGCATGAAGGAGGCTTCGGACAGCCTGGATTACGAGAAGGCCGCCGAATACCGCGACTACATCGAGGCGGCTGAGGCGCTGAACGAGACCCAGCGCGTTGTCCTGCACCACGCCAATGAAGCGGACATCGTGGTCCGCGTAGGGCAGGGGGACAAAGTCACCGATGCCTTTGCGGTATTCTCTGTGCGCGACGGGAAGCTGGTCGACAGAGAGACCTTCAGCATGGACATGACCTCTTCCATCGACGAGGACGGAGCCAGCATTCTCGAGGCGTTTCTGAACCAGCATTACAGCAGGGTGCCGGACGTGCCGCGGGAGATCATCGTGGCGGAGAATCCCTCCGGCGCGGAGGTTCTGGAGCAGTATCTCTCGGAGATCTCGGCTCACAGCGTGAAGATCATCAAACCGGAGCGGGGCGAAAAGAAGGCGCTCCTGAAGCTGGCGGTGAGCGACGCGGCGGTGCTGGCCGATTCCATAGACAGAAAAGCAAAGGCAGCCGCAGCCAGGCGCGAGGAGCTTGGTGCGGAGATCTGGGACGTGCTCTGCAGGATGCAGGCTGAAGCGGGTCCATACGACGGGCGCCAGTTCAGGGCCGAGGCTTACGATATTTCAAACACCAACGGCGTGGACACTGTCGGGGCCATGGTCGTCTACGACGGACTCAAGGCCGACAGGCAGAGCTACAGGAAATTCCGCGTGAGGACAGTGGAGGGGCAGGACGACTACGCGTCCATGCGCGAGGTCCTGTCGCGGAGATTCCTGCGGGTGTTCAGCGGCGACGACAAGTTCGCTGTCCTGCCTGACATCATATTCATGGACGGAGGCAAAGGCCACGTGGCGACGGCTCTGGAGGTCATTGAAGCGACGGGCTTCGAGATCCCTGTGGTCGGCATGGTCAAGGACGACCGCCACAGGACCCGGGGGCTGATCGTGAGGCTGCCGGATGGAAGCTGGGTAGAGATTCCGCTGACGGACAAACCGCTCCTCTACAAGTACATCGGCACAATGCAGGAGGAAGTCCACCGCTTCGCCATCACGTACCACCACAAGCTCAGGAGCAAGAACCTTGAGCATTCAGTCCTTGATGACATCAAGGGCATCGGGCCGAAGAGGAGAAAGGCGCTGCTCGAAGCATTCGGAAGCGTGGAGGAGATAAAGAAGATCGCGACAGGCGCGGAGGGCGTCGGCGGCGAAGGTGTCAGCGGCGATCCGGTCGGGATACTGATGCAGGCGGAAGGCATGGACAGGAAATCAGCTGAGAGCGTCGCGGAGTTTTTTAAGGGCGGCGCGGAGAGTCAGTCCGGCGGCAAATAGTGGTTGTTAAAAACACCTGCTGATGATATAGTAACCCTAACGAAATTGATATTATGCCGAAAGGAGAAATGAACATGGCAGACGATAAAGAATTATACGGATACGAAGAGGATGATATCATCACTCTGGAATACGACAACGGCGAAGAGGAAGAGTGCGGAATCGTCGGCGTATTCGATGTGGACGGCAAGGATTACATCGCTCTGAACCCGCTGGGAACCGGCGAAGTCTACATCTACGGATACAAAGAGTACGAAGAGGACTTCGAACTGATAGACGATCTGACTGACGCCGAGTTCGAGAAGGCTGTCAAGGAGTTCGAGAGCCTCATCGACGCGGATCTCGTAGCCGAGCAGTAAACAGAAAACTAATTAGCTGGGATGAAAAAAAGGCTGACGCGGGTCAGCCTTTTTTGTGTCGTTTTGTGTCGTTTTGTATTATCCGAACAGCAGCGTCTCCATGGTGTAGAGACCCGGTTCTTTTTCCACCAGTTTGCGGGCCGCGGCGATGGCGCCGTCCACCAGTATCTGGCGGCTGTCGGCCTTGTGGACGATCTCGAAGACTTCGTCATTTCCGAAGAAATCCACTTTGTGCTCGCCTGTGACTGTGCCTCCGCGGAGGGCGTGCATGCCGATCTCGCGGCTGGTGCGCGCGCCGCAGTTGCCGCTTCTGCCGTAGACGCGCTCATACTCTCCGTCAGGATCCAGGACATCGGCCAGTGACTTGGCCGTTCCGCTCGGAGAGTCCACCTTCTTGTTATGATGGGTCTCGGTAATCTCGATGTCCCAGTCAGGAAGGGCGGCCTTGACCTGAGGCAGAATGTGCATGAACAGATTGATGCCCAGGGAATAGTTTGAAGCCCAGATGACGGGAACCTCTTTAGCCAGCTCAGCCAGAGAGGCGTGCTGTTCCACGGTCATGTTGGTCGTTCCGCTGAGGAGCGGCGTTCCAGTGCGGGCGGCGTAGGCCACGACCCTGTCGGTCAGGGAAGGATTGCTGAAGTCCATGATGATATCCGCGATCTTCTCCGTCCCGTCCAGTTCGTTAACGTTCTCTACGTCAATGCGTTCCGCGATCTCGTCGCCTGCGGCGGTTAGGGTTTCATCTATCAGACGGCCCATGCGGCCGTAACCTGTAATCAGTACTTTCATTATTGTCTCCTATATAATTCCCAGCTTCTGCATCTCAGCTCTGAGTATATCTCTGTTCTCGTCGCTCATCGGGCACAGCGGCATTCTGAATCCGCCAACTCCCATGCCTGCCATGTTCATGGCTTCCTTGATCGGAATAGGGTTGACCTCGATGAAGAAGTCGTTGATCAGAGTCATGTATTCGAGCTGCATGTCGATGGCGTGCTGGGTATCCCCGTTGAGGAAGGCGTGGGTCATCTCAACAGTCTTGTCCGGCTGCAGGTTCGCCCATACGGAGATGCATCCTGCTCCGCCGAGAGCCATCATCGGAATCGTAATGTCGTCGTTTCCGCTCCAGATGTTGAAATCCATGTCGCGGGTTGCCTTTGCGAGTTTAGCCACGTAGCTCATGTCGCCGGTCGCTTCCTTGACGCCCGCGATGTTCGGCTTCTTGGCCAGCTCCGTCATGACGTCGATCGGGATGTTGATGCCCGTTCTGCCCGGAATGTTGTAGACGACGACCGGAACGTCCACGGAGTCAGCAACGTCCGCAATGTGGTGGTAGAGACCGGTCTTGTTGGCCTTGTTGTAGTATGGCGAAATGCAAAGCAGCGCGTCCACGCCCGCGTCCGCGAACCTTTTGGCCTTCTCGAATGACGTGCGCGTGTCGTTGGAGCCGGCGTTTGCCATGAGAGGCATCCTGCCTTTGCATACTTCGACGCTGCGCTTGACGATCTCAAAGTCCTCTTCCCAGGTGAAGGTAGGGGACTCGCTGGTCGTACCGAGAATCAGGACACAGTCGGTCTTGTTCGCGATGTGGAATTCCAGGAGCTCCTCGAGTTTGTCGAAATTGATGCTTCCGTCTTCGTGGAATGGTGTAATCAAGGCTACCATTGAGCCTTTTATATCGAAACTGCTTGCCATATCAGCACCTCCTATGCGTGTCTGTCATTTGGAAAACAGGGCCGAAGCCCACTATCTCGTCTAAATTATACTACAAAACCACAAGATACAGAACTAAAGTTTCTTTAAGGATAACGGGGATAATGTGGTATAATTAACGTGGATTTTTATGTGAATGGAGGCATTTCAATACTATATGAAGCTTTGTGAAATACTTGAAAACCTGGAATATGAAGTACTAAGAGATGGTCCGGCGGGGCTCGAAACGGAGATTTCTGGCATCGTACTGGACTCGAGAAAAGCCGAGGCGGGCTGCCTTTTCACGTGCGTGAAGGGCGCGGTCGTCGACGGACACAAGTTCGCGGCGGATGTTGCAAAGGCAGGCGCGGCGGCGATTATCGTCGAGGATGAGATCGAGGTGCCTGAAGGGGCGGATCCTGTCGTTGTAAAGGTTCCGGACAGCCGCTACGCTCTGGCGTGCATGAGCGCGGCGTGGTTCGGACATCCGGCGGAGAAGCTGACGACCATCGGCATCACGGGAACCAAAGGCAAGACGACTACGACTTACATGGTCAAGGCCATTCTCGAGAACACGGGCCACAAGGTGGGACTCATCGGAACCATCGAAGCTATCACAGGGGCCAGGACTATTCCTGCTGCCAACACGACTCCGGAGTCATATCTGATCCAGCAGTACTTCGCCGAGATGGTGGAGGCGGGCTGCGACAGCGTGGTCATGGAGGCTTCGTCTCAGGGATTCATGCTTCACAGAACTGCCGGATTCACTTTTGATTACGGCATCTTCACCAACATAGAGCCTGACCACATCGGACCAAACGAGCACAGAGATTTCGAGCACTATCTGGAGTGCAAGAAGATGCTCCTGAATCAGTGCCGGGTCGGAATCGTCAACAGAGACGACGAGCATCTGGAACAGATCCTCGAGGGCGCCGGCTGTCAGATTGAGACTTACGGAATCGGAGCACCGGGAAGCGAACCCGGAAGCGCGCCGAACGCGGCGGAGTTGGTCGATCCGGTAAGCGATCTCAGAGCCGAGGACATGGAACTGGTGTCGCGTCCGGGATATCTGGGAATAAAGTATCACGTTAAGGGCATGATGGACTTCCCTGTGGAGATTGACATACCGGGCAAGTTCAGCGTCTACAATTCGCTGACGGCCATCGCCATCTGCAGACACTTCGGCGTTGAACCTGAGGCGATCACCGAAGCCCTGAAGGACATTCACGTCAAAGGCAGAGTGGAACTCATCAAAGTCAGCGATGACTTTGCGCTGATGATCGATTATGCCCACAACGCAATGGCCCTGGAAAGCCTGCTCCTGACTTTGCGAGAATATAATCCGCACAGACTGGTGACTGTATTCGGCTGCGGCGGCAACAGAGCCCGCGACAGGCGCTTCGAGATGGGAGAAGTGTCGGGGAGACTCGCCGACCTGACCATCATCACCAGCGACAATCCGAGAAACGAGGATCCGCAGGCCATCATCGACGACATCAAGACGGGCATCAGCAAAACTGACGGCAAATACATCGAGATAATAAACCGCAAAGACGCCATGAAGTACGCCATCGAACACGGCGAGCCGGGCGATATCATTATCTGCGCCGGCAAAGGCCACGAGACGTATCAGGAAATCAACGGTGTGAAATACGATATGGACGAACGCGTTCTCATAAAGGAAATATTGGAGGAACTGAAATGAAGCAGTATGACATCATTATAGTAGGTGCCGGCGCAAGCGGCGTTTTCATGAGCTATGAGCTCGCCAAACTGAACGTGGACGCCAGCGTGCTTGTTCTGGACAAAGGCAGCAATCTGGAGGGAAGAATCTGCCCGATCAAAGCGGGCAAGACGAAGACCTGCGTCAAGTGCAATCCGTGCCATATCATGAACGGATACGGCGGCGCGGGGACCCTGTCCGACGGGAAGTACAACATCACTACACAGTTCGGTGGCGACCTCCATAACTACGTGGGCCTGGACAAGGCCATGGATCTGATGGAGTACGTGGACGAAGTGCTGTGCAGCATGGGCGGCGCGGATGCCAAACTCTACTCCACAGGAAATTCCCAGCTCAAGACCGAATGTCTGAAGTACGACCTGCACCTTCTGGAAGCCAAGGTGCGCCATCTGGGAACAGACCGGAACGTCAGAATCCTGAGCAAGATGTACGACTACTGCAAAGACAAGATCGACATGGAATTCCATACGGTCATCGAAGACGTAGTGCGTGAGATGGACGGCACCTTCACGGTCAGAACAGACAAGGGTGAGACCTACAGCTGCCGCGATCTGGTGCTGGCTACCGGCCGCTCCGGATCCAAGTGGATCTCCCAGATCTGCGACAAGATGGGCGTGGAGCAGAAGAAAAACCGTGTGGACATCGGCGTCAGAGTCGAGCTGCCGGCGGAGATTTTCAAGCACATCACGGATGATGTTTATGAGAGTAAGATCATCTATCAGACGGATAAATACAACGACCTGGTCAGAACCTTCTGTATGAACCCGTACGGTGAGGTCGTATCGGAGAACACCAACGGCATCGTCACCGTAAACGGGCACAGCTACGACGACCCGTCGCTGCATACCCAGAACACCAACTTCGCGCTGCTGGTTTCGAACCACTTCACGGAGCCGTTTGATGACAGTAACGAATACGGCGAGTCCATCGCCAGATTGTCCAATATGCTGGGCGGCGGCGTGCTGCTCCAGCGCTTCGGTGACCTGGTCAAAGGACGCCGTTCCAGCGAACGCAGAATGCGCAAGTGTTTCACCCAGCCGACGCTGCAGGCGACGCCGGGAGACCTGTCTCTGGTCATTCCGAAGAGACAGCTGGACGACATCATCGAGATGATCTACGCGCTGGATAAGATCGCGCCGGGAACAGCCAACGAAGATACGCTGCTCTACGGTGTGGAAGTTAAGTTCTACAATTCCGTTGTCAAGGTCGATGAGAATCTGGAGACAGCCGTTCCGCGCATGTACGCTCTGGGCGACGGCTCCGGCGTGACCCATTCCCTGTCACAGGCGTCGGCCAGCGGCGTGCACGTAGCCAGAATACTGGCGGAAAAATACGCGAGGTAAGGATATGAGTGAAATAACAAATAATGCGGCGGTATCACCAGATAAGAAGGTTGATCCGGACGCCTGGAAGAAAGAACTGGTTGGCAAGAGCGAGAAGGTCCAAAAGGCCATCACGATGCATCACAATAAGTATAACTGCGCTCAGTCAGTAGCCTGCGCGTTTGCAGAGGATCTGGGCATGGATGAGGAGACTGTGTTCAGAATGATGGAAGGCTTCGGCTTCGGCATGGGAAGTATGCATGAATGCGGAGCCGTATCCGCTATGGCCGCAATTGCGGGTCTTGTGGAATCTGACGGCAATCTGCAGGCGCCTGCCTCGAAGAAGGCCAGCTACAAAGCCGCCAAAGCGATGCTCAAGGCTTTTGAGGAAAAGAACGGATCGACGATCTGCAGTGTGATCAAAGGGGTTGAGACAAAGAAAGTTCTCCGCAGCTGCGACGGATGTGTTGAGGATGCGGTTGATATAGTTGAGAGATACTTAAGAGGAGAACTCTAGAAGAATATTGCAAAGGAAAGACGAAAAGGAGAACAGTAATGTCAGGCATGGGTGAAAACAGAAAGAAAGCGCTTGCGTGGGCCGAGGAGGTCGTGTCCTATGTGGACAACGATCCGCGTCCAATTGTTAAGTGCAAAGAGTCAAGACCAATTACCGACATCAAGGATCTGCTAGTTTCGAGTACAGAGCTCTATGGGGACAACGTTGCATATCTGCAGAAATGGGATAGAAACGGGGAGTACGAGCCAATTACCTACAAGGAGACCCTGGCTGATGTAAATGGCATCGGAACGTGGATGATGGACAAGGGCCTGACCGGAAAGAGAGTTGCCGTCATCGGACCAAACTGTTACCAGTGGTGCAGTACGTATCTGGCCGTTACCGGCGGCATCGGATGTATCGTCCCGTTGGATAAGGAATTGAGCGCTGAAGAATTGAAAAACCAGATCCAGAGATCCGAGGTCTCAGCGGTAGTGTTCGGCAGCAAGCATCAGGACGTCTTCAAGAGTATTAAAGCAGATGGAGATACCAATCTTGAAGTGCTTGTGAATTTCGACACCGAGGAAGAAATTGACGGCGTTTATGCGTGGAAGCAAATTAAGGAAGAAGGCAAGAAGCTGATCGACGCCGGCAACCTCGATTACGTGAACGCGGAAGTGGACAACGAAGTCATGAGCATCCTCATTTTTACTTCCGGAACGATGGGCAAACCAAAAGGCGTTATGCTCAGTCAGAGAAACGTTTGCGCCGAGCTGATGATCGCGCCGACAACGTTCGATCTCAGACAGGATGACATCTATCTGTCTTTCCTGCCTTTGCACCATACTTACGAGTGCACGTGCTGCTTCCTGATGGCGATATACAAAGGTTCGGCCGTTGCGTTCTGTCAGGGACTGACGTATATCACGAAAAACCTGAAGGAAGTCAGACCGACGATGATGCTGGGAGTGCCGGCGCTCTATGAGAAGCTGTACCACAGAATCTGGAAAGGCGTGCGCAAGCAGGGAAAAGAAAAGAC
>DBYH01000023.1:16769-28820 GCA_002310095.1 Firmicutes bacterium UBA1191
TGGGAGCGAAATTCTTTAAGGATATCCGCGATATTTTCGGCGGCAGAATGAGGACCCTCATCTGCGGCGGCGCTAAAATTGATCCGCAGATTCTGGATGGACTGCGCGAATTCGGATTCAATGCGCTGCAGGGTTATGGTCTGACGGAAGCTGCCCCGATGGGCGCCTTCAATCCGCAGGACGCGCCGAATTCAAGATCCATCGGAGTTCCGTTTCCGGGACAGGATATCAAGGCGATCAATGTCGACGAGGAAGGCATCGGTGAGATCTGCATCAAAGGTCCGAACATCATGCTCGGCTACTACGATGATCCGGAGGAGACGGCGAAGGTTCTCGATGAGGACGGCTGGTTCCACACAGGCGATCTGGGCTACGTTGATATCGACGGTTATGCGTATCTGACCGGTCGGGCCAAGAACGTCATTGTTACGACGAAGGGAAAGAACGTCTATCCGGAAGAAATAGAGTACCTGATCAATCTGCTTGATTATGTTGAGGAGTCCTTCGTGTTCGAGAACCCGGAAACTGCCGGAGTGGACACACAGATCGTGGCTTCTATCAAAATCGATCAGGAAGAGATGTCGGAACTGTTGGGTCCGGATTTCACGGATGAAGACGTCATGCGTGAGCTTTGGAAAGAGGTCGATAGGATTAATGAAGACGCACCGGTCTACAGGAGGATCAAGAAGATCATTCTTCGAAAGACAGATTTTATTCACAATACTTCTTCCAAACTGATGAGAATGGTGGAAGCAAACAAAGCGGAAGAATAACAATGCAAAAGCAATAAAAGCGGCGCCCGGACGGGCGCCGTTGTTGTTATACGATATGTCGCTAGATATATACCTTCTCAATGTTGTCCGAATTGGTGAGATAGACCATGGTGGAGTACTTCAGATCGAACTCGATGATATCGCCGACCTTCAGATCACCGCCGGCGTCCACCAGATCCTGAATGTCCAGAATCGTGTGGTCGGAGGAAGCTCCGAGAATCTCTATGCCTTCCATGCGCGGCAGGAGATCATCTGGATCGCCGTAGTCGACCTTACCGAGGGCGACCAGCGCTCTGCGCCGGATGCCGCGATCCACGTATTCGATTTGGTGTCCGAAGGCGTCAAAGCCTCTTTCGCCAACCGGGTGGGAAGGCTTGTCCTTCACTTCTATTACTTCTGCCTGCAGGGTGAAGATATCCTGATGCATTTCGCTCAGGTCGTAGCCGTAGAGCACCGGCAGATCGTAGGCGAGCAGAATCGCTTCGCCGATGCGGAGCATGTCCACGCGCTCCGGCAGGTTGCCGTCGAGAACTCTCATGAAGGAACTGGTCGCGCCGCCGGACACGACTTCCAGCTTGCGGCCGATCTTCGATTCGATGTTTTCCGCGATTGTGATGAGCTCATTGATCTTTTCCGGAGTAGCGACGATGGAACCGTAGCAGCCGACGTTGAATCCCACGCCGGTGAGGTGCAGATTCGCAAGTTCATTTTCTACGGCGAGAGCAACGTCTGCCATCTCGTCCTTATCCCACCAGCCTTCACGCAGGTCTCCGCAGTCGGCCATGAGAATGACGTTGTGGATTTTTCCCTGCAGACCGGCCTGTCTGTTCAGCTCCTCCAGAACGACCAGCTCGCTGTTGAGACTGTAGTCACAGTACTTCACGATGTCCTCCGCCTCGCTGAGCATCGGAATCCTGACCATGAGGAGCGGCGTCTGGAATCCTTCTTCCTTAAGGGCGGCCAGCTGTTCGAGCCGCGAAGAAGCGATAAATTTCACGCCGGCTTTCTCGTACTCTCTGGCGCAAGGAACGAGACCCGTGCAGCCCTTGATAACGCCGGCGATCTCAACGCCTTCCTTGGCGCAGAGGTCTTTCACGTAGTCTATGTTATGCCTGAGTTTTCCCAGATCCACTATCAGCTTCGGGTAGCCGTGTTTGATGTATGCCATGTTTTGTTCTCCTTATCATTTAGTACTGCAGTCAGTATATCACAAACATATATGCAAAAGCAGAAAAATACAGTAAACTTACAGCAGGAAAGGGAGGAGAAAAACATGAAAACACTACGCATCGCCCTGATTGGGTACGGTAACGTCGGGAGAGCCTTCGCCGGGATGCTTTTGCGTAAGGAGGCGTATATTAAGGAAACGTTCAATGCAGAAGCAATCATCACGGCAATCTGTACAGCGACACGCGGCGGGGTCATAAAACCGGACGGAATCGATACGGAGGCGCTGACGGATGATAGATTCGACAAGAGCCTGAATGCTTTTGCAGTCATAGATTCAGGAGAATACGACGTCATGATTGAACTGACGCCGATCAACATTATGACAGGTCAGCCGGCAACGGATCACGTCCGCCGGGCGCTGCAGCTGGGAAAACACGTCATCACAGCCAACAAGGGCCCAATCGCCTGGCACTACCGTGAGCTGCGGGATCTGGCGAAGGAGAAGGGCGTCGGATTCTGTCATGAAGCGACGGTCATGGATGGGACACCAGTGTATAATCTGACGAAGGAGACGCTGAAGGGGTGCAGAATCACGGAGGTCAGCGGAATCTTTAACGCAACGACGAACTTCATCCTGACGGAGATGGAGCAAGGCGTCAGCTTCGAAGACGCAGTGGAAGAAGGCCGCAGGCAGGGGTTCGTGGAAGCGGACGCCAGCATGGATATCGATGGATGGGACGCTGCGGCCAAACTGACGGCCCTCATGAACGTACTGATGGATGTGGAAATTACGCCTCTTGAAATTGACCGGACGGGGATCGGCGAAATCACCAAGGCGGATATTGATGCGGCGAGAGAGCAGGGGAAGCGAATCAAACTGCTTTGCAGAGGAACCGTCGAAGGCGGGAAACCGGTCGGCGTCGTCAAACCGAGCCTTGTGGACGAACACACCCTGCCAGCCATCATGGATGCGACGTCATCCTACGTGACCATCGACACGGATCTCATGGGCGCAACGACAGTTATCGAAGAACCCTTCGAGCCGGAAATCGACCATACGGCGTACGGCGTGCTGAGCGATGTGCTGCGGATCCTGACGGATTATTACGCGTAGCAATTACGGCAAGGCTCTTCGTTGACACTTGCCCGCAATTCATGTAGAATGGAAGCACTCGCAGGCCGAGTGCTTTTTTAGTATTTTTTGTGTGCGAAAAAAGTGCCGGAACCGGAGTAAAAAAGCGTTCTTTATGCGCGAAAAGGAGATACAAAATGGAAGAATTCATGAATGAAGAATTACTGCTGACTCAGGAAGGCTACGACAACATCGTTGCCGAGTACGACGAGCTGGTTTCAGTGAGACGTGCGGAAGTGGCGGCAAGGATCAAGGAAGCTATCTCATATGGAGATATTTCCGAGAACGCCGAGTATGATTCGGCAAAAAACGAGCAGGCTGAACTGGAGGAGCGCATCCACGAACTGGAGGAGATGCTCAGAAAAGCCAAGATCGTTCAGGAAGATGATGTTAAAGGTGATAAGGTCAATATCGGCCTTAAAGTTACAGTTAAGGATATAGATACAGGAGACAAAGAGGTATTCTCTATAGTTGGCGCCACTGAATCTGACCCGTTCAACGGCAAAATCTCTACAGAATCCTCGGTTGGTAAAGCGCTCATTGGCAGGAAAAAAGGCGAGACAGTAGCTATCGAGGTTCCGGACGGAATCATAAACTACAAGATCATGAAGATCGAGAAGTAAGCAAAGGCATACCAGCCAGATGGAAAGGACAATACAATGAGCGAAGAAAGAAATGAATTTGAAATAACTGAACAGGAAAGAAACGAACAGTCTCAGATCAGAAGAGACAAGCTTTCCGAGCTTCAGGCTGCGGGACGCAATCCGTTCCTTCAGGAAACGTGGGATCAGGACGCGTATTCAAGAGACATAAAGGAACACTTTGAAGACTACGACGGCAGGGAAGTATCCATCGCGGGAAGAATGATGGCCAAGCGCGTCATGGGTAAGGCGTCATTCATCGACATCCAGGACTACAAAGGCAGGATACAGTGCCATGTCAAGAGAGACCTCATCGGAGCAGAGGAGTACAAGTGGTTCAAGCAGTCGGATATCGGCGACATCTTCGGAATCGAGGGCAAGGTGTTCATGACCAACAGGGGAGAGATCACCGTCGAGGTTACGAGGATGGTGCTGCTCTCCAAGTCCCTGCAGGTGCTTCCTGACAAGTGGAGCGGCCTGAAGGACATGGACATCAGATACAGACAGCGCTACGTGGATCTGATCGTAAATCCTGAGGTGCGGGAGAGCTTCATCAAGAGAGCTGCCATCATCAAGGAGATCAAGAGAACCATGGAGGAAGACTTCGGATATCTGGAAGTCGACACTCCGATCCTGACGACAATCGCGGGCGGCGCTAACGCCAGACCGTTCAACACATTCCACAACACTCTGCACCTTCCGATGAAGCTGAGGATCGCCAACGAGCTCTATCTGAAGAGGCTCATCGTCGGCGGTCTGGACAGAGTCTACGAGATGGGTAAGATGTTCAGAAACGAGGGCATGGACAAGAACCACAATCCTGAGTTCACGTCCATGGAGGCATACTACGCCTACGGCAACATGGAGACGACAATGCGCGTTACTGAAGCGGTCATTTCCAACGCCGCAAAGGCAGCCACCGGCAGCATGATCATCAACTATCAGGGCAAGGAGTTCGATCTGACTCCGCCTTGGAAGATGGTCGACATGACGGATGCGGTCAGAGACATCACAGGCGTCAACTTCCACGAAATCGACAATGATGAGGACGCCCGCAAGGCGGCCATCGGCTACGGCATGGACGCCGAGGATGTGGAAGGCATGAGCAGAGGCAAGCTCATCGCGGAGATGTTCGAAGAATACTGCGAGGACTATCCGGGATTCCTGGACGGACCGATTTTCGTAGTCGGACATCCGGTTGAGGTTTCACCTCTCGCCAAGAGGGATCCGAAGGACCCGAGAATAACCAGAAGATTCGAGGCATATATAAATGGATGGGAAGTCGCCAACGCATTCTCCGAACTGAACGACCCGATCGACCAGTATGAGAGATTCGTGGAGCAGCAGCATGAGCTGGACTGCGGCATAGACGACGAAGCTCATCCGATGGATATGGATTTCGTAAACGCTCTGGAAGTGGGACTTCCTCCGACGGGCGGACTGGGAATCGGAATCGACAGAGTCATCATGCTCGTCACCGACGCGCCGACCATCAGGGACGTCATTCTCTTCCCGACCATGAAGCCTCTCGACGAGCCGGGTAAGGCAAAGGCAGCCTCGCCGTCGCCGGAACTCATGGGTGAAGGACCTGCGGAAGACGCCGCGCCGGTCGAGGTCGATTTCTCGAAGGTCGTCATAGAGCCGCTCTTCGAGGACGAAGTGGACTTTGACACCTTCAGCAAGTCGGATCTGCGTGTCGTGAAGATTCTGGAATGCGAAGCGGTTCCAAAGAGCAAGAAGCTCCTGAAGTTCGTCGTTGACGACGGGGCGAGCAAGGACCGCGTCATCCTCTCGGGCATCCACGAGTGGTATGAGCCTGAGGAGCTCGTAGGCAAGACAGTGCTCGCCATCACGAACCTGCCTGCGCGCAAGATGATGGGAATCGATTCCTGCGGAATGCTTCTGTCAGCGATCCACGAGGAAGAGGGCAAGGAAATGCTCAACTTCATGATCGTGGATGACAGGATCCCGGCAGGAGCGAAGATTTATTAAAACTTATAGCAGGATATAAAACAAAGGCATGATGTGCATATGCAGATCATGCCTTTTTATTATTCTGTTTATTTCCTGCTTATTTCCTGAGATTCTTGAAGACTCCGACCACGTCAGGGTTGTAGTATATGACTCCGTAGTTGTCGTTCAGGAAATCATTGACGTCATAATCGTCTTCGTCAAACCGGAGGTCCAGGACATAATAATCGGCCTCATTCTCCGTCGAGTCCAGATCATACACAGTTTCATGGTCGGCAAAGTCGGCAACAAAGTATGTTCCGGCCGCGACAGAGGCGTCCTTCGGCACCTGGGACACGGCGTAATCAATCTCTTCACGCGTCTCAGTCGAACTGTTGAAGAACTTAAAGTATTTGAAATCACCGTAGTTGACACATGAGCACATTATTATGGAACAGCACGCGCCGTATATAAGCAGTTTCTTTCTGTGAACCTGCGGCAGGTCCGCGTAGTTGATGATCGCCATGTATATAAGCATGGCGCATGAACCGAAACAGTAATGATAGTGCATGCTGTACTGATACTCTATGCTCGGCAGCAGATTTACAAGCAGCAATGGAATCATGAGAATTGGTCTTCTGAAATCCTTTGTAATGAGCGGCAGGAATCCCATCGGCAGCAGTGTCATGAAGATGAACTTCAGTTTTCCCGCGACAAAGATCTGCTTGAGAACATAGATCGGATTCGTGATGACCGTCACCAGAATGGACAGAGGGCCGTCGCCGTTGATCAGCAGGTCGCCGTACCGCCACATCTGCACACCATCACCGTTAATTGTCAGATAGTGAGTGATACAGGCGAAATAGAGAACAGAAACAACGAAAATGATCAGATTGACCAGACGGTTTTTGCGGGTGAAAAGGAAGAACAGTGATATTGCCGCGACATATATGGCGGCGTCTTCCTTGACCGCGAAGGTAAGAATAGCGAATATCGCCTGACCATACCAGAGCTCTTTTTCGCTGAAGTATATAAGCCACAGTACAAGGGGCGCGAGGAAACAGTTCTCATGCAAGTGATCGAAACAGCCTCCCGCGAATCCCGGGAAAAGAACATACATCAATGTGAAGAGCATCATTGATCCTCTTCCGAGGGAATGCCTCTTCATAATCAGGATCAGCGGAATGACGCCGGAGACCACGACAATGGCCTGCAGAGTTTCCAGCGTGACCGGACTAGGAAACAGGCAGTAGAACGGAAGCAGCACGTAGTAAATCGGCGACATGTGAACCGCGAAATGCGAAAGCAGCATATCCCGTTCACAGGTCGTAAACGGTATGCCCGTCTCCTTCATGTAATGGAACATCTGGGAGAAGATCCCGAAGTCAAAGTTCGGCGCCCAGTGGTTGATGATTATCAGACTGCTGTTACACGAAACAACTGCAATAAAAAGCAGCGACAAAACCAGGGCAGTATTCCTGAAACTCTTTTTCCCGATCTCAGGCTGAATATCCTTGGTATCAGTGATTAAGATGATGATCCCCATCACAGCGCACAGCCCAAGGGCGAGAAGCTCGTCGGAATCAAGGGCCACCGCCGCCGCGGCGTAGACCGTGGAGAAACCTATCATGAACAGTCTGATGTTTCTCTGGCTTTCGATCATGTTGATCAGCAGCCAGATCAGTATCACAGCGGCGATCGCAACCAGGATCACAAGGGCCGCGTATCTATCCGCCTGCAGATCGACAAAACCCCTGCGACTGTTTATGAAAAACAGGGCGGAGACGATGATCCAGCTCAGTATGAGATTGTAGATTTTATCGGCAACCGGTTTCGCGAACATGCTGCTAAACAATAGTCCTTTCAAAGGATTGAGGTGTATTTTCTATAATAATATGGCAACGGATAGGGCTTGTCAATTTGACAACGGGCAGATGAGCGTGTAGAATGAACTCGTGAATAATGATTCACGAGATTGGTTTTCAGTAAGAAATTCGACCATTAAGTTTTCAGTAAGCAATTCAACCATTAAGGAGGAATCAAAATGGCATATGATGGTTTTGCAATCGATGAATATCTGGACGCCGACGCGGTCGTCGCGCAGCTGGACGCTCTGAAGGACGGCCCGATCTACGGCATAAAACCTGAGGCGCTGAAGGAGTACGAGGAAGAGTACTTCGAAAAGAAGTGCGCGGGATCGAAGGCGCGCATCGAGGAGGCGAAGCAGATAATACCGGGAGGCGTACAGCACAACCTGGCCTTCAACTACCCGTTCCCTATGGTAATGACAAAGGCCGAGGGAGCGAAGATCTACGATGTCGACGGCAACGAATACTACGACCTGCTCCAGGCGGGCGGACCGACGGTTCTGGGATCGAATCCGGAGAGCGTAAGGTCGAAGGTAATAGAACTGCTGAACACATGCGGACCGTCAACGGGACTCTTCCACGAGTACGAGTACAAGCTGGCGAAGCTGATCGCCGATCTGGTTCCTTCAGTGGAGATGTTCAGAATGCTCGGCTCCGGAACTGAGGCCGCCATGTGCGCTGCCAGAGTGGCCAGACTCAAGACGAAGAACAAGAACATCCTGAAGATGGGCGGAGCCTATCACGGATGGTCGGACCAGCTGGCCTACGGAATCAGGATCCCGGGGACAAAGGGCATCCAGTCCAGGGGGATTCCGAGCTACGTATTCGGACACACGGATGAGTTCTTCCCGGGGGATCTGGAGGACCTGGAGAAGAAGCTGAAGAGGCACAAACTGGACGGCGGAACAGCCGCCGTATATCTTGAGCCGGTGGGACCTGAGAGCGGCACCCGTCCTGTGACCAAGGAGTTCGTCAGGGGAGTCGAGGAGCTTGCCCACGAATACGGCGCCCTGCTTATCTTCGACGAAGTAGTGACCGGATTCAGAATCGGAACGGGCGGAGCCCAGGAATACTTCGGAGTGGATCCTGACCTGACCATCTTCGGCAAGGTCATCGCGGGAGGATATCCGGGAGCCGGCGGCATCGGCGGACACATGGACTGCATGCAGCACCTGGGAGCCGGAATCGACTCGTCGGGAAAGAAAGTGAAGAAGGCTCTCTGCGGCGGAACCATGGCGGCGACGCCGATCTCATGCTGCGCGGGCTACTACACCATCAAGGAAATAGAGGAGACCGGCGCCTGCGAGAAGGCGGGACGCATGGCCGACAGACTCATCAAGGGACTGAAGGAGTCGGCGGCCAAATATAATCTCCCATTTGTAATATTCAATCAGGGGTCGATCTGCCACGTGGATACGGTGGGCACTATGCATTTTGCAATTGACTGGAGCAAACCGTGGCAGCTTCCGAAGATACTCAAAGAAACGGGCAAGCGCCAGAAGGAGATGGAGCACATGGGCGCCGCCTACATGGCGGAGGGCATCGTGACACTGGCGGGCTCGAGACTGTACACCAGCGCAGCGTACGATGAAGCGATGATCGACGATCTCATCGGAAGATTCGACCGCGTATTCGCGAAGTGCGGCAGACTGGAGGGGTAACATGATATATCAGAAGAAACAGGCGGAAAAGATCCTGCTCAAGGCCTGCAAAGAGCTGGTGGAGAGCGGGCTCATCGCCAGGACCTGGGGCAACGTGAGCATACGCCTGTCAAAGGACCTGTTCCTGATCACGCCGAGCGGCAGAGCCTATGAGACTCTGGAGGCGAGGGACCTGGTGACTGTGAAGATAGCGGACCAGTCGTACGAGGGCGACGTGAAACCTTCAAGCGAGAAGGAGATCCACGCGTCCGTCTACAAGCTGCGTCCCGACGCGGACTTTGTAGTACACACCCACCAGCCGAACGCCTCGGCTTTGAGCGTGCTGGGCGAAGATTTCCCGCTGAACGCGAAGAACGGAAATCTGAGAGCGGACAGGATCACGAACGCCGGAGAGCGGGCAGTGCTCGGACCGGCCATACCGACGGCGAAGTACGGACTCTCATCGACGCCGCCACTGGCGGCCAACGTGCGGAGAGCCATACGCAGGAATCCGGACTCAAAGGCCGTGCTCATGAAGAATCACGGGGCTCTTTGCTTCGGCGCCAGCTATGAGGAAGCCTTCAAGGCGGCCTACACTCTGGAGAAAGTCTGCGGCAGGATCTTCGAGATCCGCTGCGGATGCAAAATGCCGACGGAGTCAGGCGCGAGAATCGAGGGCGAGATAGACAAAGGCTACATGATCCACATCAGGACGCCTTTTATCATGCTCATGAGCAGGAGGGGCAAGGATGTCAAAGCCTATCTGGACGACCAGGCACAGATCGGCGGGCGCTTTGTGAAATGCATAGAGCCGGGCGACCGCAAGTCCCTGAGGGAAGCCGCGGAGAACGGCGGATCGGTCCTGCTGAAGAATGACGGCGCCCTGGTCATCGGAACAGACAAGGACGAGGCCGAAGCGGCTGCCATAGTTCTGGAGAAGAACTGCCAGGCCGCAATGCTGGCTCTTAAGAAGGGCATCAGACCGGTGGACAAGAACAGCGCCGACCTGGAGCACTCCTTCTACGTCGACAAGTATTCGAAGCGAAAGGACGAAGGACATGCTGAAGAAACTGACTGAGTCCCAGCAGGCCCTGATCATCGACAAGGCAGTTCTGGAGTTCGCCGAGAAAGGCTACAAGGGAGCGGGCCTCAGCACCATCGCTAAAAACGCGGGCGTCAGCGTCGGAGTCATCTACAAGTACTACGCCGACAAAGAGGAACTTTTCCGGGCGTGCATAAGCAAAAGCATCGCGTACCTGGATGAGGCAATCAGTTACGCCGGCAGGGAAGGGAAGGACCTTCCGGAGATGATCCGCGCTCTGGTGGACCAGACCCTCATCGCGTGCCGGGAGCGTCCCGAGTACTTCAGGATGTACCACCAGATAACGACGGGCGACGACGCCGAGCGGACGAAGGAACTGGCCGGGATAATAGAGAAACCCGCGGCGAAAGCGTACAAGGCGGTAATAAAGAAAGCCCAGGAAGAGGGACTTATAGACGGGGAACTGGACGCGGGAGCGGGAGCATTCTTCTTCGACAATCTGATGATGATGCTTCACAACGCCTACAGTTGCACCTACTACAATGAGCGCCTGAACATATACTGCGGAAAGAGGCTCGCGGCAGGCGAGAAGAAGATGAGCGATCAGATGGTCCGTTTCATTCTGAACGGGCTGGGATACAAGGGCAAATACTGATAGAAAAAGTTGAGATATAAGGAGTGATGAAATTGCTTATACTCGCGTACGATATAGGAACGACAGGCGTCAAGACATGCCTCTTCGACGTCGGTGAAGAAATAAAAATGGTCGGGAGCGCGTCGGCGGGATACGGACTCTATACCTTCCCGAACGGCGGAGCCGAGCAGCACGCCGACGAATGGTGGGAGGCCATGTGCGAAAGCACGCGCCGGATGATCAGCGAAACGGGCGTCGATCCTGCGGACATCAAAGGCATATCCTTCTGCTCGCAGATGCAGGGACTTGTCCTCGTGGATAAGGACGGAGTTCCGGTCAGACACCCCATGAGCTACATGGACCAGAGGGCATCCAAACAGATGGAAGAGGGCATCGGAAGAGGCCTGAAGATCGCGGGAATGAACGCCTTCAAACTCATCAAATCCCTGCGGACAACGGGAGCTGTCTCGGGCAGCGTCAAGGACCCGATGTGGAAGTATCTGTGGGTCAAAGATAACGAGCCGGACGCTTTCGCGAAGGCCTGCAAGTGGCTGGATGTGAAGGAATATCTCATCTGCCGATGCACGGGCAGGATGATTATGACCGAGGACAGCGCCTTTTCGACAATGCTCTACGACACAAGAGAAGGCAAACGCGGATGGAGCGTCGAACTCTGCAAAGTGTTCGGCGTCGACACTAACCACCTTCCTGAGATCATCAGGACGACGGACCAGGCGGGCGGTCTCCTCGCGCAGCAGGCGGCGGAGCTTGGCCTTGCCGAGGGCACCCCGGTGTACGGAGGAGGCGGCGACGCGTCTCTCATCGGAATAGGCGCGGGTTGCGTCAACGTGGGCGACACTCACATCTACTGCGGCACTTCGGGATGGGTATGCACCATCACGGATAAGCAGGTCGTGGACACATCGAACATGATCGCGGCCATCGTCGGAGCCCAGCCGGGACTCTACAACTACTTCGCCGAGATGGAGACGGCGGGCAAGAGCCTGGAGTGGGTGAAGGACCATCTGGCTCTCGACGAGATCGGAATCTACATGGAGAAGCGGGACATAACCGGCGACCGCGAGCACATATACACGAGCCTCTACGACTACATGTCGGAGGTTGTCTCAAAGAGCGAACCGGGAGCGGGCGGAGTGATCTTCGCGCCGTGGCTCCACGGAAACCGCTGCCCCTTCGAGGA
>DBYH01000023.1:28891-49689 GCA_002310095.1 Firmicutes bacterium UBA1191
TGCTACCATCTGCGCTGGATGCTCGAGTGCCAGGAAAAGAAGGTGAAGGCTTCCGACAGGATAAGGTTCTGCGGAGGCGGGGCTCTGTCTCCGGTAACATCGCAGATCCTCGCCGACATTCTGGGCAGGACGGTCGAGGTAGTTGACGGACCGCAGAATGTAGGTTCGGTAGGCGCCGCGCTGACGGCGGCCGTGGGGGCGGGAGCCNNGGGGGGGGGGGGAGCCATAAGCGGCATTGAGGAGATATCGGGACTCATCAGACCGTCTGCGGTCTACAGTCCGGGAAGCTCCGGAAGCAAAGGCAAGTCGGCCTACGATAGAAACTACAGTGTGTTTACAAAACTTCACAGCAGCAACAGGAAACTGTTCGCGGAGATAAACGGATAAAAGAAGAGGCCGGTCAGAAATGACCGGCCTCGTTTAGTCTGCTTTTGCAGTGTTATTTTACTTTGACAGGGATCTTGGCGAATACGCCGTTCTGCGCGTATACGTATACGGTGCAGGAGCCTTTTTTCTTTCCCTTGATGACGCCCTTGGAAGTTACTGTCGCGATGGAAGGATTGGACGACTCATAGGCCAGAGGACGATGCGGCTTAGCCTTGACTTTTTTGTTTTCCTTCACTGCCGTCGCTTTGATCTTCAGGGTCTTGCCCTTCTTGAGAGCCTTCGCTTTCTTCAGCGTCTTCTTGGATACCGTGACCTTCTTGTAGGTCAGCTTCTTGCCGCCCTTGGTCGGAATGTGTACAGACTTTGAGGTCGCGATAACCTTGTTGTTCTTGTCAAGCGCCACTACGATGAACTTGTAGAAAGTTGCCTTGGTGACTTTTTTCTTGGCGATCTTGGTGAACTTGACGCTCTTTCCTTTCGTTACTTTAAGCTTGACGAACTTGTACTTCTTGCTGCCTTTGTTGCAGTGGTTGCCGTAAACAATGTACTTCTTGGCACCCTTGACGCCCGCCCACTGAAGTGAAATGGACTTCTTGGTGGTGGCCTTGACTCTCAGCTGCAGAATGCAGAAGGTCGTGCCCTTAGGATCCTTGTCGTTCGTGATTGATGTTATTGCCTTGTCGACCTGCTCCTCGGTAGCGCCCTTGCTGTACGGTGTCTCAGGAAGCATAGGAATGGTCTCGGTCTTTGTGGCCTTGCAGCGCTCGCAGGTGTATGTCTTCACGCCCGTCGCCGTGGTGGTGGCTTTCTTTGTGACCTTGCCGCCGTCCCACTTGTGGCCGAGGGCATTGATTGGCTCTGTCCTGGTCCTTCCGCATTTCGTGCATGTAAATGTCTTTACTCCCTTGGCAGTACAGGTGGCAGGGGTGGTTATTACTCCCTTGTCCCATACATGGGAGCAGCTGGTTCCGTACTGTATCTCGATCTGCTTGTCCGCAGGTCTGGATTGATTCAGTGCTGTGATGGCGGCTTCCACATTACTTCCTCCTGATGTCCAGACTGTGACATCGCCGATAGGGTTGCCGCTTGAATCGGTGGCAATCCCCGATCCTTCAAGTCCGTATTGGGAAATATCATTATTGAAATAATAATCGGTCGCAGTGCAGCCCTTGAAAGCATCAGGCGCAAGATATAAGCCGGAGCCGTTGATAACCAACTCCTCAAGACTCGTGGCACCCTTAAAGGCTTTGCCCATTATTGCATCGTAGCCATCAGGAATTTCGATGCTGGTAATATTAGATGTCGGCGGTGTTGGATTCGCAAAAGCGGTTTCTGCCAGAGAAAACTCACCATTGCCAACGACGGTGTATGTAGTCCCGTCTACAGTAATTGAGGCTGGAAGAATAAGCGCTGTTCCTGAACCCGTGTAACCTGTAAGCACAACACTGGCGCTTCCGCCGTCAGCAAAAACATCAAACACAAAGCCGTCAGGTGTAGTGTAAGTCACTTTTGCCGCATGCACCGTTGCTGCGGTCAGCGGTATCATGGACAGGGCCACCATCACGCTGAGTATTACAGCGGCAGCGGCTTGCAGCCATTTCCTTTCTCTAACGTTAGTCATTTTTTCATCCTCCATTTTCCTGTGAACACGGCGGAGTCGCCGCTCTTTAATGCATAATTATGCTGTTTAAATAATATATCATCTGCCGTGGGTCGTTCAAGTATGTATTTTGCGGTTCATGGGCATTGCAAATTCAGAGGAGAGGTGATAGAATCACGTTAGTTAGCATTAACTAACTAACAGAAGAAGATGCAAGCAAAAGAAAGGACCGCGGTCAATGGATCTGGAACTCAAGAACATAAAGAAAGCATACGGGGAGGGCGAGAGCAGGCAGGAAGTACTCCGGGGAATCACGTTCGAACTGGAGGCAGGGGACATCTGCGTTCTGTTGGGGCCGTCGGGTTCCGGCAAGTCCACTCTGCTCAATATCATCGGCGGAATCGACACGGCGGACAGCGGCAGCGTTACCATCGGCGACCACACAGTCGAGCGGATGACAGACAGGGATCTCTCAGAGTACAGGCGGGACCATCTGGGTTTCGTCTTTCAGTCCTATAATCTCATTCCGAACCTGACAGTCAGGGAAAACATCGAAGTCGGCGCGTATCTGAGCGACGATCCGCTGCCTTTGGATGAGCTCATCACAACCCTGGGGCTCTGGGAACATAAGGACAAAATGCCGAACCAGATCTCCGGTGGCCAGCAGCAGCGGACGGCTATCGGCAGGGCCATAGTCAAAAACCCGGATATACTCCTATGCGACGAGCCGACGGGAGCCTTGGACTACAGCACGTCGAAGGAGATACTCCAGCTGATCGAGACGGTTAATCACAAGTACGGAAGCACCGTCATTATCGTGACCCACAACGACGCTCTGAAGCAGATGGCGGACAGAGTCGTCATTCTCAAAGACGGGCGGGTCACGGAAACATACCGAAACGAAACGAAAATACCGGCGGCTGAACTTGAGTGGTAGAACGCGGTACAGCAGTATGACAAGCAAAGGCAGAAAGAACAGAAAACCGAATCCTCTGATGAAGCGCATCCCCAGAGAACTGAGAAAAGACCTGGGGAAGTATATTGTGCTGTTTCTTTTTCTTACCCTGATGATAGGTTTCGTGTCCGGGCACATGGTGGCGGACGGAAGCATGTTCAAAGCCTATAACGACAGTTTCTCTAAATACAATATCGAAAACGGACACTTCATTACATCTTTGAAACTCACTGACAGAGCCATAGGGAACATTGAAGACGAGGATGTGAAACTCTGCGAACTCTTTTACAAAGACAAGATGCTGACGAAGGACAAGACGATCCGTCTGTATAAGATACGTGAGGAGATGGATCTGGCCGACGTGATGGAAGGACGCCTCCCGGAGAAGGAGGGGGAGATCGTCATCGACAGGCTGTTCGCCGAGAACAACGAGATCGAAGTCGGAGACAGCATGACAATCGACAAGAAAGAACTGAAGGTCGTCGGGATGGTGGCGCTGTCAGATTACAGCGCGCTCTTCAAGAACAACTCCGACATGATGTTCGACGCCACAAATTTCTGCGTAGCTCTGGTGACGCCGGAGCAGTTCAGGGACTTCAGCAATGCGGGTCTTAAATACTGCTATGCCTGGAGAAACAACAACCAGGAGCTGACAGAAAGCGAACAGCAGACGAAGGCGGAAGACCTGATGGGCGTGGTATATGAGAACGCGCTGGACGGCGCGGACATCTCATACGGCGCGGTCATCTGGAACAGTCTCATGGGGAGTTTCCCGGGCGCCGATTATGAAGAACTTGACGTAACGTCGGGAGAGAAGCCTCTGCAGGATTATGTCTCACGCCAGGACAATCAGGCGATCCAGTTCACGGGCGACGATATGGGCAGGGACAAGATCATGTTCCAGTGGTTTCTGTATATCATCGTCGCGGTTCTTGCCTTTGCATTTGCCATAACCACACGGAATACCATTGAGCAGGAAGCCAAGACCATCGGAACCCTTCGCGCGTCCGGCTACACCAGAAAGGAACTGCTCGTCCACTACATAACGCTGCCGGTCATCGTGACAGTCGCGGCGGCCCTCACGGGAAACATCCTCGGATACACCGCATTCAAGGCGCCGATGGCGGCGATGTACTATCATTCCTATTCGCTTCCGACATACACAACTGTCTGGAGCGCGGAAGCCTTTTTCAAGACAACGGTGATTCCGTGTCTGTTGGTCATTGCGGTCGAAGTGCTGATCGTCGGCAGATCACTGTCTCTTTCGCCGCTGCAGTTCCTAAGGAGAGATCTGAAGAGGCACAGGCAGAGCAGGGCGGTAAAACTGCCGGACATCAGTTTTAAGAGGCGCTTTCTGCTGCGCGTGCTTCTGCAGAACAAATCGACATATGTTCTGCTGTTCGCGGGTATTTTCTTTGCCAGCTTTATCTTCCTGTTCGGGTCCCTTTTCGCGCCGCTTCTGCATAATTTCAAAGACAACGTGCAGGAGTCAAAAATCTGCGACTACCAGTACATCCTGAAGGAGCAGGTGGAAACGGAGGACCCGGACGCCGAGAAGTACGCAGTCTGCACGCTTAAGAATGAGAACGGTGAGGACATCACCGTTTACGGGATACAGAAAGATTCGAAGTATGTGGACATGAAGAACATTGGCGGAGCTTCAGGAGATGGCGTCATTCTTTCCGATGGATATCTGGATAAATACGGACTCGCGGAAGGGGACGAAATAACACTCAAGGAAGAGTTCAACAGCAACCGTTATTCCTTCAGAGTCCAGGGGGAATACAAGTATCCGGCGGTCCTCTGCGTCTTCATGAGCATCGACCGGTTCAACAAGATGTTCGACATGGAAGAGGATTACTTCAGCGGGTACTTCAGCAACAGAGAGCTGAAGGATATTAATGAGACGGATGTGGCGACGATAATCACAGAGAAAGATCTGACGGTCATGGCAAACCAGCTGGAGGATTCCATGGGACTGGTGTTCTATATGTTCCTCGTTTTCGCCGTCGTGATTTTCCTGCTTATGATCTATCTGCTGGCGCGGCTCATCACGGAGCGCAACACCTACGCGATCTCCATGCTGAAGATCCTGGGCTACACGGACCGCGAGGCCGGTCGTCTGTATAACAGCGCTACGCTTGTGATGACTGTCATTTCGTTCATCCTTTCAGGCGTACTAGGCATTGCAGGAATCAGGGGGATTTACTATGTCATGATGAGAGCGTTCACCGGATGGCTTACATTCTACGTGGCACCATGGGGCGTGCCGCTCCTCATCGTGACCGGTATCGCATGCTACTTCTTCGTCAGCCTTATAATCATGCGGCGGATCCGCAGAATTCCTATGGCGGACGCCCTGAAAGATGTCGAGTAGAGTGCGGACTGCTTTTGCGCTAACTTGACAAGATAATTATTGTGGCGTAATATTTTTTCGTTGAGAGTGGTTGTGAGCAGGTGGCTGGTCTGTATCAGTCGCCTTTTTTCATTTTTATTCAGTTAAATATTCGCATTTACATATAAGAAAGAGGTGCAGATTATGAAAGTAGGAATCGTAGGATACGGTAATCTGGGCAGAGGAGTCGAGGCGGCTGTACAGCAGGCCGGCGACATGGAACTGGCCGCGGTTTTCACAAGGAGAGATCCTGAAACCGTTGAGATCGCAACGGACGCGCCGGTGCTCCCGATGGAGAAACTGGATGAGATGGCGGGTGACATCGATGTCATGATCCTCTGCGGAGGAAGCGCCACGGATCTTCCGGAGATGACGCCGCAGATCGCGGCAAAGTGCAACGTGGTCGACAGCTTCGACACACATGCCAACATACCGCAGCATCTGGCGGCGGTGGACGCTGCCGCAAAGGCAGCCGGAAACGTTGGCATCATTTCCGTAGGCTGGGACCCGGGTCTGTTCTCAGTAGCGAGACTCTATGCCAACGCAGCCCTTCCTTCAGGCAATGACTACACGTTCTGGGGAAGAGGCGTCAGCCAGGGACACTCGGACGCCATCAGAAGGATCGAGGGAGTCGCTGACGCGCGCCAGTACACGGTGCCTGTTCAGGCGGCGGTCGACAGCGTGAGAAAAGGGGAGAATCCTGAGCTCACGACAAGGGACAAGCACACTAGAGAGTGCTTCGTAGTAGCGGAGGAGGGCGCCGATAAGGCGGCCATCGAAGAGGCCATCGTTACAATGCCGAACTACTTCGCGGATTACGACACGACGGTCACCTTCATCACCCAGGAGGAGATGGACAGAGACCACACAGGTCTTCCGCACGGAGGAAGCGTTCTGAGAAGCGGCGCGACGGGTCTCGACGGAGAGTACCTGGACACAATTGAGTTCACTCTGAATCTGGATTCGAATCCGTACTTCACGGGAAGCGTTCTGGCGGCAGTGGCGAGAGCGGCTGTGAGGATGGCGGCTGAAGGCGTGACCGGCGGCAGGACTATCTTCGACATTCCGCCGTGCTATCTGGCAGAGGCTCCGCGCGAGGAACTCATAGCCCACATGCTCTAGGGCGCGCTTTTCTGGATGTTATCCAGAAAATGACGAAAAGACAGCAAGATAGTACCAAAATCCCCCTTGACGAAGCAAATTAAGCATATTAGAATGTAATCGTTCCGAGGAACAGTTAACACCCAAGTTCAAAGATTTATTCGGAAAAGAGGGATATTCATGAGAAACTTAGTAAGAGCGTTCATCAGAAATCTGGCGGAATGCGCAGAGATGATCGACATCGTAGTTTCTAAAGGAAATTTATAAACAAATATGATCACATATTTTTTTCGGCAGCGCAGGTCGCTGCCGTTTTTTATTGTCGGCAGAGCGGGCGTGTGATAAAATCGAGGCGTAAGAAATAGCTCGCATTCACGGAGGAATATCAGATATGAAAAATGTAATGAAAACAATCCTGGGGCTTGCGGTTTCAGCGATGATGCTGTTTGCCTTTGTGGGATGCGGCGGGCCGGCGGAGACTCCTGCGGATCAGGCGGCGGCAGCCCTCGACACGACCCTGTCGGCGCTCAAGAGCGCGGACATGGAAGCCATCAAGAATCTGGGCGGAGGCGAAGAAGTATTCGGAGAAGCCGAGGACGCCATTGGTTCTGAGGAAAACATGGAAGCCGTACTCAAGATAATGTTCGGACACTTCGACTACACTATGGGAACTCCTGAGCAGGTCGATGACTCCAACGTTAACGTTCCTGTAACGGTTTCAAACGCAAACATGTCCAAGGCGGTGGAGACCTGGTTCTCGGATCTTATGGCCTACGCCATGAGCAACCCTGACATAGCGAACGATGAAGCGGCGCTTCAGTCAAAGACTATCGAACTACTCGACTCCTCAGTTAATAAGGTAGCCGAGGAGGAAGACGGAATCCTGACTGAGGATGTCGTTATCCCGATGACTCTCGTGGACGGACAGTGGACAATCAGCGAGAATGTTGACAACGGCGTTCTTGACGCGATCCTCGGAGGATTCATAGGAGCTATCGAGGGCCTGACGGGCGGCCTTGAGTAAGGCAGGAAACGAAGACAAGAATGTATGACCGGAAAGAAAAAGCAGCCTTCGGGCTGCTTTTTTGATACGTCTTGACGCGTTTTGATGCGCGGACCTGCTATTTCTTCCTTGTGATCAGCAGGATCTCCGGCGGGTCGCTGTGCTGGTTCGTCATGCTTATATAGGCGCAGTGCCACGTTTTTTCGTCAAGCTCTTCGGCGAATCTGAGAAGGGCGGCCTTTTCCTCTCTGCCTTCGGGGTGGCCGCTGTACATGGTCAGACAGATGAGACCGTCGTGGGCGAGCAGCTCCATGGCGCTCCGCACCGCGGCCAGAGTCGTCTCCGCCTTCGTTGTGATCTGCTTGTCGCCGCCGGGCAGGTAGCCCAGGTTGAAGACCACGGCTTTGAGCGGCGCGTCAGCTCCGGGGATATCATCGAGACGCTCGCGGAAGTAATCCCCCGTGTCCTCGTGAGCCAGCTGTTCCACGATTATCACGGCGCCGGGATCCGAAGCGCCGGCCGAGCTGCCTTTGCATCCGGATATGAGGCGGCCTCCGTAACCGTTCTCTTCCAGGAGCCTGACAGTTTCCCGCACCGCGTTCCCCTGCACATCGAAAGCGTAGAGGCGGGCGGGGTTCATGGCCGCGAGGGCCAGTGTGTCTTTGCCGTTGCCGCAGGTGGCGTCGACCACCACATCGCCGGGTTTCACGTAGGCGCCCACGATGTGCATGGCCAGTCCGGTTGTTTGTCTGATTATGTTTTCCATGTTAAAATCATAAACAATACTTCTGCACCTGTCAAAGACTGCATAAAGGAGGTTGACATGAAAGTACTGATTTTTAACGGAAGTCCGAGGAAGGGCAACACGCTGACGGCGATCAGGGCCATCGAGAAGGGAATCGAATCGAGACCTGACGCTGCGGATATCGAGATAACGAGAATCGACGCTGAGGGAAAGAACATCGTTCCGTGCAAAGCCTGCAACGCCTGCGGGAGCATGAGCAGATGCATCTTCGCCGATGATTCGCCGGAGATAAATGAGGCCGTCGAGGCGGCCGACGTCATCGTGTTCGCGACGCCGGTTTACTGGTGGGGCGTCACGGCGCAGCTGAAGCTGGTGATCGACAAGTTCTACTCGCGCGCCTCGAAATTAGGCAAAGGCAAGAAGGTCGGTACTGTTGTTATCGGCGGGGCCGAGCTGAACGACCCGGAATATGACGTCATTCAGAAACAGTTCGAATGCATCGCGGGATTCCTTGGATGGGAGATGGCCTTTGAGAAGTCCATTTCGGCCAGCGGTCCTAAGGATCTGGCCGGCGACCAGGATACTCTTGCCGAGCTGGAGGCTCTCGGAGCGGGGCTGTAGAGTCGGGCCGAGAGGGAGTTACAGATTATCCTTGAAGAAAGTGACGACGCGGCACATGATCTCGTCTTTGATGGCGGAATGCTCGTAGGACATTTCGTAGCCGTGGCCGTCGTCGGTGGTCACTTCGTAAATAGAAACATTGGAATATGCATGGGCACAGTCGAGACTGGTCTTCGGTTCGACGACTGTGTCCTTTGTATTGTAATAAACCATTACCGGCTTGTCGCCGAACTTGCTGCCGGTCAGGGCAGGGTTGAATTCATAGTAATCCTTGAACCATTCAGGAGTCAGAGTCAGACGGCCGCGCACGCACTTGCCTTTGCGGTCGGCTTCGGCGCGTAGTTTGTCCCATTCCTTCTTGCCGCCCATGTAGTGAATGAGGGCGTACTCGTTGCCGGCGGGTGCGATGAGGGCCATGGCCTTGAAGTCGATGCCGCCCCAGCTCTCGTTGCCCATGATCATGGCGATGCGGCCACCGAAGGATCTGCCGTAGACGCCGATGCGGTCTTTGTCCACGTTGTAATTATCCAGGGCGTAGTTGATGGCCAGCATGTTGGACTCGAGCATATCGGAGATGGTGTATTCGTTGGTGCGGCCGGACTTGTCCTTTGCGAAGGCTTTGTCCGGGTCATCGGTCAGGCACCTGTTGAAGTCCACGCGGACCGCGGCGATGCCGTTTGAAGCGAGCATCTCGGAGAGCTGGCGCGCGCCGCCGCTGTTGATGGTGCCGTAGATTCCGTGGGAAATTGAAACGAGAGGGTATGGCTCCTCAGACTTGGGAGCGACGATGGAGCAGTAGGTGTACGTGCCGTCTTCGTTCTGGAGAAAGACATCTTCCGAAACAGTCTTGAAAGAACCGTCCGAGACGGCACAGGTGTCGAGACCGGTGCCGGAACTGTCGCCGCTCTGTGAAGAAGAACCGCATCCCGTCAGTACCATTGCAAAGGCAATCCAAAGAGCTGCCGTAATTATTACGGCAGCCGTTTTGTTGTTCTTAGTGAAATTGTTCGCCTTATTTAGCCTCTTCATCATTCTTGTTCTTTCCGAGAGTGCCTTCAAGCCAGCTGGTGATGACGGAAGCCCTCAGCGGTCCTTCGGTCAGTATGTCGTAGAGCTTTACCCAGAACGGACCCGCCAGGGATACTCCGGTCAAAAGGGCGCTGCCCCATACCAGAGTGTAGAAGATCACCAGGTTCTTCGGACATCCGCCGGCCAGAGGGTCGAGAGCGCCCGACAGGCACAGGACTAATACGCCGGCTATCGAAAGGACAGTTATTATGATCGAAACCGCCCAGTTGTTGTGCTTTCTGTGCAGCAGGGAAATGCCCGCGAACCATGCGACGATCAGCGAACCGACGACGCCCATGTAGACACCGTAGCGTCTGATCACGTGACGCAGCCCCAGGTGGAACAGGTAGATCGGCATGGTGTTGGTGCCGATGTAGCAGAGGAAGTTCTGCTTGGACGGCAGGATATTGACCATGAAGACGATCCATCCGCATGCCAGGGCGAAGACCAGCAGTCTCCAGAGTGAATCCGTGTACCACGGCATGTTGAAGTGGCTGCAGTCTGTCTTGAGCAGGAACCAGCCGAGTCTCGGTCCGTGATACATGAGCCAGATGGAAGTGGCCACGAGAACGGCGCCGAGGAGTCCTACTATGACAGGCTTCTTCTTCAGCGTACGTACTTTGTCCAGTGTCTCCTTTGAACAGTAATACCCGATCATGAAGAACGGGAAGTAGGAGAAGACACGTCCCAGGGCCAGGAACTGCCCGAACGGCAGGACGCCTACGGCGAACATCATGAAGATGCTCATCGGCAGAGCCCACCTGAACTTGACGATTTCCACCAGGAAGTATCTGTACAGGAAAAGGGCCACCAGGAACCAGAGAGCGAACGACGGCGTCAGGTACGAGAAGTATCGTCCAATCGGCAGGTCGAATCCCCACGCGGCGATCATTGTGATCGTCGTGAATACCAGATACGGCCAGAGTATGCCGCGGAAGGCCGTCTCACGCGCTCTTTCAGGCTTTTTGGAAAAGTATCCGGACAGGAACATGAACGCCTGCATGACGAATACGTTGATCGTTATGTAGACGAATCCTGTCGGGGACGTATGGGAAAAGCTCGCGCCTCCCCACATTGCAGCGTACCAGTTGCCTGAGGCCTTTGTGAAATGTGAAATCGGGATCGACAGCATCAGAATTCCTCTGAAAGTGTCGAACATGTAATCACGCTGTTTAATCGTCGTGATCGTTTCAGCTGCTTTTGGTTCAGTCATTTTTCTTCTTCCTAAACAATACAAATTAATAATTCAGATATCCGCCTATAAGAATAACAAAAAATATTTGAAAATACAATCATTCCGGGCATTCGGCGGGCGGCGGGGCGGTGGCTTTTTTCGCCCCGATGTGATAGACTACAGAAAGCAAAAGGCAATAACTGTTTTTGAATAATATACTTGCGGGAGGAGAAACATGGAACAGAAATTTTTCAAGTGCAGCCACTGCGGAAACATAATCACATTCGTAAAGGCGTCAGGCGTGCCTGTAATGTGCTGCGGTCAGCCGATGGAGGAGATGATCCCGGGAACGACCGACGCGGCGACGGAGAAGCACGTGCCTGTATGTGAAGTGGAAGGCAACTGCGTAAAGGTCAAGGTCGGCGAGGTCGAGCATCCGATGCTCGAAGAGCACTACATCGAATGGATCACTCTGCAGACAAAGCAGGGCAGCCAGACAAAGGCTCTGAAGCCGGGCGACGCTCCTGAAGCGCGCTTCTGCATCTGCGAAGGCGATGAGGTCGAGGCCGCATTCGAGCACTGCAACCTTCACGGACTCTGGAAGAAGTAAGGCAGGCAAAGGCAGACCGGCACTTAAGCAGCAAAAAAAGAGGCGCGAGCCTCTTTTTTTTATGTCGCTCTTTTGTGTCTGTTTAATGTCTCAGCTTTCCCGGCGTATCAGTGTCTCTCCAGCACTGTCGAGAACACGACCTGAGTCTCGGTTCTTCCGAACTCCTGCAGCTGACCGATGAATGTATCAAGGTCCGCAGTGGAAGGGAAGACCACTTTCATCAGCATGGAGAACGGCCCTGTAATGTGGCTGCACTCCAGAATAGAGTCCTCCTTCTGGATGAAGTCGTAGAACTTGCGCTGGTCCTCCGGCAGTACGGAGATCATGATGAAAGCCTTGATCCTGTATCCGATCTTCTCCAGATCGATGTCCGTGTAGTAGCCTTTGATGAAGCCGGCCTTCTCCAGATTGTCCATGCGGTAAGTCAGCTCGGACACTTCGATTCCCAGCTCTCCCGCCATGGCTTCGACAGGCCTGCGGGCGTCTATCTTAAGCAGATTCATGATCTGAACATCCATTTCGTCAATATTCATCGTATCGTTCCTCCATTCATATTATCTATATGATTATCCGTATGAGCATGCGTCTTTGACGGCTCTATCTGAGCGCCGGTCCGGCATTCCGGATCTCCTCAGGCATGTCAGGGTATTTCTTCGCGAAATTATCCGTGAACATCTTCGCCAGTTCGTCCGCCTGTCTGTCGTAGGCCTCAGGGTCATCCCAGGTGTTGCGCGGGATCATGATCTCCGCTGGAACGTCAGGGATATGGACAGGTATCTCGAGATTGAACCTGTCATCGTGGACGAATTCGGATTTTTCCAGGTCGCCGTTCAGAGCCGCTGTGACCATGGCCCTTGTGTAGGCCAGCTTAATGCGGCTTCCCGTTCCGTAAGGGCCGCCCGACCAGCCTGTGTTGACCAGGTAGACGCGGGTGCCGTACTGATCGAGGCGCTCGCCGAACATCCTGGCGTATTCCTCCGCCCGCAGCGGCATGAAAGGTTCGCCGAAGAGGGTGGAGAATGTAGGCTGAGGTTCCTTGACTCCGCGCTCCGTTCCCGCCAGCTTGGCAGTGAATCCCGTCACGAAGTGGTAGATGGCCGCGTTGCGGGTGAGCTTGGAAATCGGCGGGAGAACTCCGAAAGCGTCAGCCGTCAGGAACAGCACGACCTTCGGTATGCCGCCTCTTCCGTTGCTGCTGGCGTTAGGGATGAACTCGATAGGATAGCCGACTCTGGTGTTCTCTGTGAGGGATCTGTCCGAGTAGTCCGGAACATGGTCTTCATCGGTGACTACGTTTTCGAGAACCGAACCGAAGTGTATGGCCCGGAAGATCTCAGGCTCCTTTGACTCCTCAAGGTCGATGCACTTGGCGTAGCATCCGCCCTCGAAATTGAATATGCCTTCCTCCGACCAGCCGTGTTCATCGTCGCCGATGAGCTCCCGGTCCGGATCAGCGGATAAGGTGGTTTTGCCTGTTCCCGAGAGTCCGAAGAAAACAGCAGTGTCGCCCGTCTTCGGATCCATGTTGCTGGAGCAGTGCATTGGAAGCACGTCCTCCTCAACAGGCATGGCGTAGTTCATGATCGAGAAGACTGTCTTCTTGATCTCGCCCGAATACTGGGACCCGGCTATGATGGCGAAGTGGGCTTCGTAGTCGATGATGATAGCCGCCTCCGAGTGGATTCCGTAGCGCTTCGAGTTGACTTTGTACCCCGGGACTACGAGAAGTGTGTAGTCCGGTTCGCCGAATCTGTGCAGTTCTTCCGCCGTAGGTCTCACGAGAAGATCGCGGATGAAGAGGTTCTGCGACGGCAGTTCGTTGATTACCCGGAACTTGCGCCGGTACTTGGGGTCAGCCCCCGCAAAGCCGTCGAAAACGTAAACCTCGTGACCGCTGAGAAAACCTATCATTTCCTCCTTGATGGCGTTGAAGACGTCTCTTCCGATAGGGTGGTTTACGTCGCCCCAGTTGATCATGTCGTGCACGCCGTCGGTGTCCACGATGTACTTGTCGTGAGGCGATCTGCCGGTGAATTTACCGGTGGTTACCGCCAGGGCGCCTGTGTCCGTGAGTATGCCTTCGCCGTTCCTGATCGCCTTTTCGATGAGGACCGTCGGGCTGAGATTCCTCCTGACCGCGGAGGCTCTGATGCCCAGCTCCGCAAGGCCGTAGTTCTCGGTGTAACTCTCGTGGATGGTGGCAGCCTGCTGGTTTGTCTTTGCGATGGACGGATCGATCATGAAGAAGCTTTTCTTCAGACCGTCTCCGTTATTGTTGTTTAACATAACTGTTGTCCTCCGCCAAAATTATAACATGGGGCCGACGCCCCGAACAATGTCGGAATTGCACCTAAATAGTGTTTATCCGCGGCAGCCCCGCGTGGTATAATTACATCGTAATCAGAGAAGAAAGCGATGCATTTAGCATGATGAAGGAGGTAATAAAATGGTTTCAAAGAAAGTGAAAGATCTGCTCAACAATCAGGTTAACGCGGAATTCTATTCGGCATATCTCTATCTCGATTTCTCGAACTACTACAAGGACGCCGGTCTGGACGGATACGCCAACTGGTACATGATCCAGGCCCAGGAGGAGCGCGACCACGCGATGCTCTTCATCCAGTACCTGCAGCAGCAGGGCGAGGCGGTAGTGCTTGAGGCCATCGACAAGCCGGACAAGAAGTACAAGAAGTTCATCGATCCGCTGAAGATGGGCGCAGAGCACGAGAGAGTCGTCACCGACCTGATCAACACGATTTACGCGGCGGCCCATGAGGAGCACGACTTCAGGACGATGCAGTTCCTCGACTGGTTCGTCAAGGAGCAGGCGGAGGAAGAGGAGAACGCGGACGACAACGTAACCAAGTTCGAACTCTTCGGAAGCGACAGCAAGAGCCTTTATGAACTGGACGCCGAGATGAAGGCGAGAGCCTATACGCCGCCTTCACTGGTACTATAAGAAAATGCAAAAGCAATAACGCGAAGAAGGCCGCAGGCTCCATGAGCCGCGGCCTTCTTCTCTTATACAGACCATTTCGTATTTAGTACATCAATAGTTTGAACCTGTCTTCCTCCTTTCGTTTCCTTTCATTGCTGCCAGTGCCAGGAGCAGAGCCGCCGCCAGTCCTCCGAGGATGTATGCCAGGGAGGCGCCTGCCAGTGAGTCTGTCATCGGCACGTCAGCTTCACTGATAGTAACAGTATCCGCAGCAGTGGCCGCAACAGGAGCGTCGCTGTCTTCAATTGATGTAAGGGCTGCTGAAGTAACAGCTGCGTTTCCTGCTGAACCGCCTGTCGCTTTTGGTTCTACTGTTGCCTGTGGTTCAGGATCCGTTCCGGTTTCATCCTGCGGATCCTCATTCTGAGGCTCAACGGCAGGATCGTCCGAGGCAGGATCATCGCCTTCAACGACAGGGTCATCGTCTTCACCAACGATCAGATCATTTTCACCGATAACCGGGTCATCTTCACCAACGATCGGATCATTTTCACCGATAACCGGGTCATCTTCACCAACGACCGGATCATCTTCACCGATAACAGGATCATCTTCACCAACGACCGGGTCATCTTCACCAACGACCGGATCGTCTTCACCAACGACCGGATCATCTTCAACAACGACAGGGTCATCTTCACCGACGATTGGATCATCTTCACCGACGATTGGATCATCTTCACCGACGATTGGGTCATCTTCACCGACGATTGGATCATCTTCACCGGCGACAGGGTCGTCTTCACCGACGACAGGGTCTTCGCCTGGCTCATCCTGAGGCGGCTCATAAGGGATGTAGGTTATCCATGAGTTCTTGAATGCGTTGTTTCCAACGGTGTCAAGATTCTCGAAACCTGAGATTTCTCCTACTATGTGCGTGCCGTTGAATGCGTTCTGCAGGATCTGGGTTACTGAATCCGCTACTCCTGAAAAGTCCACTTCGGTTCCCTCTGAATTGTTTTTTGCGTACTGATAGAACGCGTAACCTCCGATTATTGAGAGGGCTCCGTCCGTAGGAAGAGCAAGAGAAGCGTCTTTACCTCTGCCTGCGCCGTTGAACGCGGACCAGGCGATGGTCGTGAGAAGATTGCAGTTTGAGAGGTCTACATTGTTGAGTGACGGGCAGTCACTGAAGGCCTGGTTCATGATTTCCACAAGCTGTGGACACTGTGTGAAATCAAAGTTGCTGAGATTAGAGCACTTTCTGAAAGCGCTCCAGCCGATCCTCATAATCGTCTCGCATGGGGTTACAGTAGTAAGACTCGTAAAACTGTTGAATACGTCAGTCTTGGTCTTGTCCTCTGTGTACTCCGGTGTGTAGAGCGGATCGTAGCCAGCGGAACTGTACAGAGCCATCCAGCCGATTCCGGTGATGCCTGTCTCAAATACGATCTGAGTAACTGTGCCCTGAAGGTCTTCCCTGACGGAGTTTCCCTCCTGGTCCAGCAGCTGTGTCACCGCGTAGTCCTCGTCTGAACCTGTGTCGCCGACGATCGTGAATACCAGGATCGTTTCACCGTCCTTAGTGTATTCGTCCCATCTGGTTCCCTGTCTGTCATTGCCGTAGCCCCAGTTACCTGTTGCCACGCCGTAAGGGGATTCCTCGGCCACCGGCTGATCTTCTTCAGTCTGAGCAGGATCATCTTCTGCTGCAGGGGCTGTTTCCTCCGCCGCAGGAACCGGGCTCTTTGCTGCTGGTTCATCTTCTGCCGCAGGGGTTGTTTCCTCCGCCGCAGGAGCCTGGCTCTTTGCTACTGGGTTTTCTTCTGCAGCAGGAGCTTTTTTATCTGCCGCAGGAGCCTGGTCCTTTACCGTAGGAACGTTTTCCTCTGCCACAGGAGCCTGATCCTTCTCAGGAGCCTGATCCACTGTAACAGGTTCAGCCTGCTGTTCAACTTCTTCCGCAACCGGCTGAGCTGAATCAGATGCAGTCTGCGTGGCCGTGTCATCCGTTTCTTCTGTCGCGTATGCTGCCGCAGGCATGTAAGCCGTAAGCGCCAGCATAGCGGCCAATGTGATTGATG
The DNA here is from genome assembly GCA_002310095.1 of Firmicutes bacterium UBA1191. Taxonomy (GTDB): domain Bacteria; phylum Bacillota; class Clostridia; order Peptostreptococcales; family Anaerovoracaceae; genus Lentihominibacter. The sequence goes on from DBYH01000023.1 coordinate 45,573, forward strand.
TAACCTTCTTTGTAATGGTTGATTTCTTCATGAGTTGTTCTCCTTGTACTAATACGAAACGTGTTTGTTCTGTTACCGTATTATTGCCCGGCAACCGTCACATTAAGCGTCACAAAATCGACAAATGCAGATGTGATTGCTAACGTGAGTTTCAGTGGTATAATGTCAGCATGAATGTTATTAACAGACCTGCGTTTAAGATAATAATAGGAATCGCGATCGTCGCCCTGGCGCTGATATCGGCGGGGGCAATCACGACAGAGCATACGGCCTTCGAGGAGAAGGCTTTTATTGCGGGTGAGGAAGGGCTCGTCACACTGTATCAGCCGGACGAGCAGTGGGAATTCCATGAAGCAAAGGCAGTCCCCCGCGGCACGGCTGTCATTCTGAGGGACAAGGAGCCCGAGGTGATAGACGGGACAGAATACTCCCGCGTATTTCTGTCAGATGACAAGACCAGGGAACCTTTTTACATCGAAGCCTCCAGTCTGACTGATGACAGAGCGAAGGTCGTCCGGGAGAAGGAACTCTATGTGCGCACGCCGGTGACCATATACAAGAAAGCCGACGGACCGGAGATTGCGGGTTTCGCGCCGAAAGGCACCATGCTTCAGGTGACGGGATACAGAGAGCTCGATGACAAGGGCGAAGTCGACAAGTACAGGGTGCGCGGGGACGCAGTCGAAGGTTTTGTTTACAGCAAATACCTTGTTAGGACCCCGGAGGAGGCCGACGCCAACTACAACGAGAACGGCGAGTACGACAAAGCGAAGAAGGCGAAGTACGGAATCAACCTCCACGGCGGCAAGGCCACGGAGCTGGATTATTATCCGTACGAACGCACCGCCATAGAAGGAAAGGAATTCTGCAGGGAGGCGAGGGGCATGTACCTGAACTGGTACGCCGCCGTGAACAACAATGCCTACATCAAACTCATACGGAAGACGAACTGCAACGCGGTGGTCATAGACATCAAGGACGGAGCCCTTTCGTACAAATCCCCTGCGGCGAAGGAACTGTCGCCGACCGCCTATAAAAAGGCCCACGTTTCTGTAGAAGAGTTCCGGACGGCGGTAAAAGAGTTCAAGGATGAAGGCGTCTACACCATCGGCAGGATCACCTGCTTCAATGACAAGTACTACGCCAAGGATCACCCGAAGGACTGCATCAAGACCGACGTGTCCGGCTCGTCCTGGCCTAGCGCCTTCGACAGGGACGTATGGTACTACAATGTCGCCATCGCGGCGGAGGCTGTGAAACTCATGGACTTTGATGAGATACAGTTAGACTATGTCAGATTCCCCGAACAGTCCTACGAGATGTCAAAGGACAAGCACACGAAGTTCAGAAACAAGTACGGCGAATCGAAGGCTCAGGCGGTGCAGAACTTCTGCTTTTACGCGGCTGATTCCATACACGAAGCCGGAGCCTACCTCAGCGTCGATGTCTTCGGCGAGTGCTCGGGCGGATACGTGACGGCGTGCGGACAGTACTGGCCGGCCATCTCCAACATTGTAGACGCCATCAGCAGCATGCCGTATACGGATCACTTCGGCAATACCGACACATGGTCCCACCCGAAGACGGTGATGACCGCGTGGGCGAAGAAGGCTGCGAAGGAGCAGAAGAAGATCCCGACGCCGGCAGTTGCGCGGACGTGGATCACGGGCTACAATACGCCTTTCTGGGCGCCGTCGGTCACATACGACGAGAAGAAACTGAGGCAGCAGGTGAACGCCCTCTACAAGGCCGGCCTGGACGGAGGATTCATACCGTGGAACAGCGCCTCGCCGATAGAAACGTACAAGATGTACAAGGGCATCTGGAACTACGAGCGAAAGTAGGCGGTCCAAAGCAAAAAACAGGTGGCAACCGGTCCAATATATGATAAAATTGGGACAATATATATGGAAGGAAACAAGGAGAGGCAAAGTGGAAGACCAGCTTATTCTTGTAGATGAGCAGGACAGAGAAACAGGATCGTGCGGAAAGATGGAAGCCCATCAGAAGGGGCTTCTTCACCGCGCGTTTTCTATATTCATCTTCAGGAGAGCCCTTCTGGACAATCCGGACGGTACAAGGACCTTTCACGACCAGCTGCTGATCCAGCAGAGGGCGGAAGGCAAGTACCACTCGGCGGAGCTGTGGGCAAACAGCTGCTGCTCCCACCCGAGAATAGGGGAGGACCTGGAGGACGCCGCGGCGAGAAGGCTGACCGAGGAGACGGGATATTCAGTCGATGACCTGGAGGAACCTCTGGAAGAGAAGGGAGCCTTCATCTACAAAGCTGATTTCGAAAACGGCCTGACCGAGCACGAGTTCGATCACGTCTTTGTGGGCCTGCTGAAGAAAGAGAACCTGGACAGACTGCCTTTGCCTGATCCTGAAGAAGCGTCGGAGATGAAGTTTGTCGATGTGGAAGACATCATGACGGACGTGCTGAGGAATCCGGGAAGATACGCGGCATGGTTTCTGCCGGCGCTGCTCATCGCCACCGACGGCGAGGATTACGGGTCAATGAACAGAGAATCTGAGAGAATAATATATTAAGAGAGGGAGAGAAAATGGCAAAATACTTTGACGAACCATCGAGAACTTTTAACGAGTACCTGCTGGTGCCGGGCTATTCATCGGCTGACTGCAGAGTGGAGAACGTTTCGCTGAGAACGCCTGTGACTAAATTCAGGAAGGGCGAAGAGGCGGCGATCTCAATGAACATTCCGATGACATCCGCCATCATGCAGTCCGTATCGGGCGACGAGCTGGCCATAGCGCTGGCCAAGGAAGGCGGCATATCATTCATATTCGGATCCCAGCCAATCGACAGCCAGGCGGCGATGGTGAGAAAAGTCAAGAACCACAAAGCCGGTTTCGTAACGAGCAACACCAACATCCGTCCTGACCAGACTCTGGCGGATCTGCTGGACCTCAAGGAGAGGACGGGACACTCGACGACGGCGGTAACGGAAGACGGCACTGCTGAAGGAAAGATGGTCGGTCTGGTCACGAGCCGCGACTACAGAGTCAGCAGGATGTCACCTGACACGCTGGTCAGCGAATTCATGACTCCGTTCGACAAGCTCGTATACGCCCGCGAGGGAATATCGCTCAGCGAAGCGAACGACATGCTCTGGGACTACAAGTTGAACGCTCTCCCGGTAGTCGACGACAATCAGAGACTCGTCTACTTCGTTTTCCGCAAAGACTACATAGCTCATAAAGAGTATCCGGACGAACTTCTGGACGCGGACAAGAGATACGTGGTCGGCGCGGGCGTGAACACACGCGATTACGCGGAGAGGATACCGGCTCTCGTTGAAGCGGGCGCCGACGTGCTATGCATAGACTCCAGCGAAGGCTACTCCAGCTGGCAGGCCGAGACCCTCAAGTTCGTCAGGGACAGATACGGCGATGACGTGAAGATCGGAGCCGGCAACGTCGTCGACGGCGAAGGCTTCAGGTTCCTGGCTGACGCGGGAGCGGACTTCGTCAAGATCGGCATCGGCGGCGGCAGCATCTGCATCACCCGTGAGCAGAAGGGCATCGGCCGCGGACAGGCTTCGGCGGTCATCGAAGTCGCCCAGGCGAGAAACGAGTACTTCGAGGAGACGGGCATTTACGTTCCGATCTGCTCGGACGGCGGCATCGTCTACGACTACCACATGACTCTGGCCCTGGCCATGGGAGCCGACTTCCTCATGCTTGGAAGATACTTCTCCAGATTCGACGAATCACCGACCAACAAGATTCAGATAAACGGAAACTACTATAAGGAATACTGGGGCGAAGGTTCTGCCCGCGCCCGCAACTGGCAGCGCTACGATCTGGGCGGCGACGCCCGCATGAAGTTCGAGGAAGGCGTCGACTCCTACGTTCCGTACGCCGGCTCCCTCAGCGACAACGTGCGCCAGTCACTGCTGAAGGTCAAGTCGACCATGTGCAACTGCGGCACCCTGACCATCAAGGAGCTCCAGGAGAACTCGAAACTGACCCTCGTTTCGGCAACGAGCATCGTAGAGGGCGGTGCCCACGACGTAATACTGAAGGATTCAGTGAACAGTACAGTTAAATAGGAAGGTTAAAGGGATTACAAGGAGACTAACTATATGAAGTCAAG
>DBYH01000020.1:0-49650 GCA_002310095.1 Firmicutes bacterium UBA1191
CACTGTCACTGTGACTCCGTGAGACTCTGCGTCATACGCCTCCTCATATCCGTCGACGTTCAGTGTCATGTCGATTGGATTGATCGTGAATTTGCCGGAAACATTAAATGTGTAGTTGTTGAAACTGCTAGTTCCGTTTGCCTTTGTCACATCTACGGACTTCGGATCGTCCGGATCGTCATACATATCCATATGTACTCCGGCATCTTTGGCTCTGATCTTGTGTCCGCTGATTACCAGCGTCTCGCCCTCAGCAGGTCCGAATCCCTCGACAACATCGTCAGCCGTGATGTCCATGATCTGGTATTCGCTGTTGTACGGCTTCGTGTCTTCTCCGTGTACCTTGATCTGCTTCTGCAGGATAGTTACGTCTGCGTTGCCGTATGCTGTATTGTAGTTAGGATTTACCGCCTTTACATATACTTTATGCGACTTAGGGGTATCTCCGTTCAGTTCGACATCGGTCCATTTAGGTTCCTTTGGTGACCAGTTGTCATCGAATCCCTGGCTTGACGGATCAGTCGTATTGTAGTAGAGAGTGGTTCCTTCTGGAAGGTCATCCTTGTTCACTACGACTCCGTGCGCCTTGGCGTCATATTCTTCCTTATAGTTGCCTACCTTCAGCGTCATGTCAGGTGCTGTGATTGTCAGCTTACCAGGCTTATATATAACGTTGTAGTTGTCAATGAGTTTACCCGCCAAGTCTGGAGCGGTAGGTTCATGACCGAAATAACCCACTGCTTTGGAAGCTATGATTGCTTCATTATAAACGTTAATATCGGTCTCCTGACCGTTAAGGGTTATCTTTGTTACATGGTCTCCAGTCTGAAGTCCTTCGATGTTAACCTTTGATGCAACAAGAGTTTCGCCTTCGTACGTCTTGTTATCTTCACCCTGAGGTCCACCGTTATATTCATATTCCTGAGCCTTTGGTGTGATTGTAAGATCTCTCTTGGTAATCGTAAGAACACCATTGGTAACAGAGAGATCTTCAGCGCGCTCCATAATAATGCTTCCGGGATCGAGTCCGTTTTGCTGACCTGTTTCGGATAAGCCAATATCAAACAAATCCGGAGTCTTAAGTTTCATCTCGTATTCGCCAACATCAATTCCCTTCGCAGTCTTACGTGCGTCATTGCCGTTATAAATCATCTTGATGTTAGCGGCATCGAAAGCATGTCCGTCCTCATTTTCTACAATGATTTCATGGTCGAAGCCTGTGACACTCTGTTCAATACCATTATATGTCTTTGTGGCATTATGGCCTGTTATAGTGAGCTTAACGTGTCTCTGTTCAACTTCCAGAGTTGCCTCTTCAGATGTTACGGATTCAACACCTTCCATTGAAGCAGTTGCCGTGTATTTCTGCGTTCCGGCCTTTGTAATTGAAGCCGGATTGGAGAATGTAAGCGTGATTCCCGCCGCCTCAAGGTCGGTCACAAGCTCATCATCAAGCCATACCTTGGCTTTTCCTTCAAGAGGCGTATTATCGTAAATCTTGCTTAAGTTCTGCGCCTCAACTCTAAGGGTGTGTCCTATCTTCCACTGTGCATAGAGTGTTACTTCTCCATCCTTGTCAGCAGTCAGGTTCTTAACAGACTGCTCATCAGTATAAGAATCACCGGAACCATCTGCCTTTGTGTTCCAGCCATCGAATGTATAACTGGCTTTTTCGAAATCATTTGGAGTCAGCGCCTGTTCGGCATCGTATGTGAACTCCTGATCCTCCATTCTTCCGGTAGCCGCGTCATCATTCTTGTCGAACTTAACTGTATATTTGTTGGCCTTCCACTGAGCGTAGACTACGTTCGTCTGGTCTGCTTCATCCCAGCCGGCTCCCTCGAGATTATCTGCCGCATACTGTTCGGCGGGATCGAGACTTTCACCGGAACCGTCTTTCTTTGTGTTCCATTTCTCAAGCGTATATCCGGTCTTTGCGAATGCGTCGTCAGCAGGCATTTCAATCGTGCCGTTAACCGGAAAACTCTTTGATATTTCAGTATCACCATCTTCCGTTTTGCCGCCGTTTCCGTCAAAGACAACCGCTGTCGCAACATTTCCCTTTGGCTCAAATTCAGCTTTGAGAGTTATATACCAAACGGTTTTGCTGCTTCCCGAATCATCCACAATGGTTTCCTCTGAGAAGAATGTCTGATCAACCTCAGGCTGCTCGCCACTATGATAAGTTGTGCCACTCTTCGTGCCATCTTTGTTCAGAAGAGCCCAATTCGTGAAAACATATCCATCGTTATATTTTTCAGGCGCCGGCATTACAGGAAACGAAACGCTAGTGTTGCCAGACTGCAAAACATACGCCGTGCTATCAACAGGTATTACTGTCTTCAGATTGCCGCTTGAGTCGTATTCGCAGTAAGCATCGTCAACCTTGTACCGAACATAGACGCTGTTTTCCTCTACGTCGAGTTTCCATTTCGCCTTAAGCTTCAAAATACTATTAACGTTATTATGTTCGCCATCGTTGTCACCGTAGACATTGTTTGTCCAGTCTGATGTGCTCTGATAATCAGTATTTACTCCTGGAGAGTTTTCATTGACCTGCATGTCAAATGACCACAGTGAACCATCCTCTGTGTACCATCCGTCCAATACATAACCCGGACGCTGAGCTGCTGAGCCGGTGATATTAGCCCCGCTGATTACTTCATTATAATTAACCCTGAACGAAAGTGACTGGTTGTTGGCAAATGAATACTCACCTTCCGGGGCATTAGGATCCAGAACAACGCGGCAACGCTGATTCTCCCATTTGGCATATAATGTGATATCGGAATCACCCATGGTGCTGGAGAAGTCGAAAGGTACATTAAAGAACTTGTCCTCATACCAACCAACAAACGTATAGCCTTCCATTCCATTTTCAGGAACATATTTGGAATAACTTTCAAGGCTCTGTCCGTAGAGGATTCCTTCAGCCGTTTTCTCTTCCTGTACTGTTGTGCCTTCTCCTCTCGAGAGATATTTCAGTTTGTGCGGATTGCGTGCATATCTGAGGTAAAGGTTGTTATCTCCGTATTCTATTTCTGTTGACGTGGTTGCAGGCTCCCATGATCCTTCCGTCGAACCTAGGCTATATGCATCAATAGTATAACCTGTGTAAGTCTCGGAAGGAATCCATGTAGAACCGCCTCCCCGTATTGATCCTCTTGCAAGTTCATTATCCTCTGTGTATTCCCACTCGCCGTCAATTTTCTGGACATAAGCAACCAGATCAAGGTTGGCTCCACTATTGGACGCCTTGTGGAACGTCAAGCTTGTCGCGGTTGCGCTTGCGTAAGAATATGAAGCCGGGTCAAATACCGTAAGTGGCAGGTTAAAGGCTATTTCAGTTTGTCCACGACCAGTCGCCCATACTTCTTCGTCGCCGAGGGAAGGCCATTCGTCAAAAGCTGAACCATATGGTCCTGTAAAACTAAGCTGCCCCGGTTCAGTATCAAAGGTGTATGTTATCGGCCTGCGATCGTAGTAAACATTCAGAACTGTTGAGCCGTTTGCTGCTACTGTCGCGGACGTATCTGACTCCGTTGAGTTGTACGTGAAATAATAACCGTAGTCGCTGTATACGCTTCCACCCTTGGATCTGTCAGCGTTCGTCGTTCTTGCCGTACTGCCAGTCACTGCGGTTCTCTCAACACTTGAATCGTACTCGTATGAGTCTCCAGTTGCTGACTGCTTCCAGAAGATTACATAGTAGCTAGTCTCGACACCTTCCCACCGTGCATAGAGTGTCGTATCCTGACTGATAGTTCCTCCAAATCCATTGACGGAAGAATCGCTTGTCCTGCTCCACCACGTTCCGCCGTTGCCATTCATTCTTGTATTCCATCCAAGGAATCTGTAGCCCGCGCGAACAGGATCTTCAGGCTTTACTGTAACAGTATCGCTACCGTAAATGAGCTGCGGCGGGGTATAGGTTACACTATCGTTGGAATTGCCCTTGTTAGGATTGAATACGAGCCAATACCGGCCTCTTTCCTTCAAGTAAAAATCAAAATGACTGTTGACGGTAAATCTCTGTCCCTCACGGTAGAAATTTCCATCCTGACCGCGCCATCCTTGGAAATCAGCTCCTGCTCCTGAACCAAGGTCTCCCGGAATGGTTATTGTCTTATTTGCCTGGTCAACAGGCACGTATACGGTGTCCAGAACTTTAAGATTTCCGTCATCATCATAATTGTTGAATGTTACAACGTAGACACTCTTGATAACCGCGTAGTAGTCTATCGTGGATCCGATGTTATCCCAGTTGTTCTCAATCGCTGCATTCAGTGCGGCAATGTCCTGGCCTGAGGACGCGCCCTCAGTTTCGGTCCATCCATAGAAGTGCTCACCCTTTTCGACTGTGAAACTTGGTTGGTAGAGGTCCTCAACGCCGGCTGCAGTTTTCTTGATATTCTCCGAGGTTATGAGCTCTCCGTTACCGTCATGGAAATTGACAGTTACGATTTTTTCATCAATTACCGCATAAATCGAGAAGTCTGCCGCCTTAAATGATGCTGTCTTGCCAGCAACGCTGCTGCCCTTTACTCTCTCGGCTTTACCGTTGTCCTTGATGTGGACGAGCTGAGGTTCATTCAGATTCTTGAATTCTCCGGACGCGAAAGTAACCGATACCTTCTTTGCAGGTTCGATTTCTTTTCCTTTCTTGTCGTAGAATGTGATGTCGACAGCCTTAACTACGGTGCCGTCATCAATCAGAGCATCGACCGCACCCTGAATTTTGCTCGCCTTGACAGGAACGACCTTTACCGTCGCGCCTTCAGGCAGCGCCCCTTCAGGTGCACTGATGCTGACCGTCATGCCGTCAGCTTTCTTGGAGAATTTCGCGGCAGGATAAGCGTCTTCCTCTTCAGTCGGCTCAGTGGCCTCTGTTGATTCTGTAGCTTCTGTCGCCGCTTCAGTCGATGGCTTCGTCGCCTCTGTTGTGGCTTCTGTCGCCGCTTCAGTCGATGGCTTCGTCGCCTCCGTTGTGGCTTCCGTCGTCGCTTCGGTTTCCGGCTCGGTGGCTTCTGTCTCCGTTGTGGTTTCAGCAGCCTTCGGTGCCTCCGTCGCGGCTTCGGTTGATGGTTCTGTCGCCTTCTTCTCGGCGGCTGGCTGTCCATCATCTCCCGCTGCTTCTTCTGTCTGTGCTGCCTTGCCGGTGTTATCCAGCCCGTAAGCTACTAACGCCTGCGGACAGAAACTGTACTGAACCAGCACTGCGAGCGCCAGGAAAAGCGCCAGACAAAGTCTTACTTTCTTGTTCATATTGACCCTTTCTAATACACCCCAAAAGCTCAAAAGGGGTGAATCCTAAAACAACTATCCCAGTAGCATTTATAACATGTAGAAAAGCTTATAAAACAAATCAATAAACCTGCATGTCAAAACAACATACCAGTGTAATTATAGTAAAATGCCAAATAATTATCAAGGTAATTGTCGTCTGCCTATTGTATTTATTTTCGTACTATTTACAACATATTAATGCCCTCTGGAAGCTATAACTTACCACTGGTATTTTACGATTCCATGCGTCGCCTGAACCGTCACAGAAACTGCAACCTTGCACAATCATCTTCTTTGTGGTAAGTTATTACTAACCGCAGTGGTGACGGAGGAAAAAAAGAGCATGAAACTTAGTGAACTTGCTGTCGATGATTACGCGCGCATCGAGGCCGTAGGCGGCTCGGGTGAGCTGAGACAGCACTTTCTGGACATGGGTCTGATCCCGGGATGCGAGGCGTCCCTGATCAAGTTCGCGCCCATGGGCGACCCCATCGAAATAAGAATACACGACTACGAACTGACTCTGCGTCTCGCCGACGCGGAGCATATTACCGTTGAAAAAATCGACCCTCCGATCGGCGACGACGAAGCTAAAGCAAAGGCAGCCAAGGCAGCTCTCCGCCGCGAGATCGATCACCCGGGACTCGGAGAAAGCGGCATCTACCATGACAAGAATGATGAGAATCCTCTTCCGGATGACGCGGTTCTCACCTTCGCTCTCGTCGGAAACCAGAACAGCGGCAAGACCACTCTTTTTAATCAGCTGACAGGGTCCAACCAGCGCATCGGAAATTTCCCGGGTGTCACTGTCGACCGCAAGGAAGGCGTCATCAAAGGACACCCGAACACGCTCGTCACAGACCTTCCTGGAATCTATTCCATGAGTCCGTATTCGAGCGAGGAGATTCTCTCCCGGGACTTCGTTCTGAACGAAAAACCAAAGGCAATAATAAACATCGTCGACGCGACCAATATCGAGAGGAATCTGTATCTGACCATGCAGCTTCTCGAACTGGGAACTCCGATGGTCATCGCCCTGAACATGATGGACGAGCTGACGGGGAACGGCGGTTACATAGACGTCAACCTCATGGAGCAGACTCTCGGCGTTCCGACAGTTCCTATTTCCGCAGCAAGGAATGAAGGCATCGAGGAACTTGTCGACCACGCGATCCACGTGGCACACTATCAGGAGAGGCCGAGCAGACAGGATTTCTGCGACGTAAATGATCACGGCGGCGCGGTCCACAGAGGACTACACGCTGTCGCCCATCTCATCGAAGACCACGCGGAGAGCGCCGGCATCCCGCCGAAGTTCGCGTCGAGCAAAGTCATCGAAGGTGACCACCTGATAATCGAACAGCTGGATCTCGACGAAAATGAGAAGGACATGATCGAGCACATAAGCGTGCAGATGGAAAACGAGCGCGGGCTGGACAGAAGCGCCGCCATCGCCGACATGCGTTTTGCGTTCATCCGCAAGCTGACGGAGGCGTGCGTTACGAAGGCGCGCCACAGCAAAGAGTACGAGCGCAGTCAGAAGCTCGACAGGATTCTCACGGGCAAGTACTTCGCTATCCCCGCGTTCATACTCATCATGTGCGCGATCTTTTTCCTGACATTCAACCTCATCGGTCCATGGCTTCAGAACCTGATGGCCTCGGGCATAGGTTTTCTTACGGGTAAACTCGACGCTGTGATGGAGGGCGCGGATGTGAACCCTGCTCTTCAGGGACTCGTCATCGACGGCGTGTGCCAGGGCATTGGAGTTGTGCTGAGCTTTTTGCCTATCATCGTGACGCTGTTCTTCTTCCTGTCGATAATAGAAGACAGCGGCTACACGGCGAGGGTCGCCTTCCTCACCGACAAGCTTTTGCAGAAGATCGGTCTGTCCGGCCGAAGCATCGTTCCGATGCTCATCGGTTTCGGATGCACAGTTCCGGCAGTAATGGCGACCAGAACTCTTCCGAGCAAGAGGGACAGACGAATGACAATATTGCTTTTGCCTTTCATGAGCTGCTCGGCGAAGCTTCCGATTTACGCGTTCTTCGTCGCGGCGTTCTTCCCAGGTCTGGGAGGATTCATCATGACAGGTCTATACGTTCTCGGCATACTTATCGGCGTGCTCGTTGCGGTACTCTACCGGCACACACTCTTCAAGGGCGAGGCAGTTCCTTTCGTAATGGAACTTCCGAACTACAGACTGCCGCGTCCGAAGAATGTCGGACGGCTGATCTGGGATAAGGCCAAGGACTTCCTTCAGAGAGCGTTTTCAATCATACTCATCGCGACCGTAATCATATGGTTCCTGCAGAGTTTCGACGCGCACCTTAACTTCGTAGTCAATCAGGAGGACAGCATGCTCGCGGCAGTCGCGTCCTTCATCGCTCCGGTCTTCGCGCCGGCAGGACTGGGAGACTGGCGGCTGTGCGTGTCACTCATCAGCGGATTCATGGCGAAGGAAAGCGTAGTGTCCGCCCTCTACGTTCTGTACAGCGGTATCGGAATCGCGTCGGTGATGACTGGACTTCAGGCTGTAAGCATTCTTATCTTCAGCCTTCTCTACACGCCGTGCGTCGCGGCCATCGCGGCCATAAGACGGGAGCTCGGAAACGGATACGCAATCGGCGTTGTCTTCTGGCAGTGCTTCATCGCCTGGGTGCTGGCAGTGATTGTATTCCAGATCGGAAGCCTTATACTGTGATTAGCGCGTGTCTCCTTGTGATATAATGAGGCCATGCAAACCGAAGGAATCCAACAGAAGTATTTGAGGAAAGCGGGGCTCATCGCGCTCATCACCGTACTCGGAATGACGCCGCCCCTGTCGACAGACATGTACATGCCGTCATTGCCTAAAATGGCGGACTATTTCGGCGCCGCGCCTGTGGTCGTCAACATGACCATGGTGGCGTTTTTTATTTCCATGTCCGTTGGCATGCTGATCATGGGACCTCTCAGCGACCGCAGCGGCCGCAAGAGCGTTCTCATCATTTCCCTGCTGTTATACATGATCGCCAGCGTGTTCTGCGCGATTACATCAAGCGTTTACTTCCTGATTCTGATGCGCATCGTGCAGGGTATCGGAGCCGGCGGAATGGTGTCCCTGTCCATCGCCATAATCAAGGACTGTTTCGACGGATCAACCAGGGCGACGGCTCTCGCGGTAGTGCAGAGCATGTCGGTCATCGCCCCTATCCTGGCTCCCGTCATCGGCGCGCTGATCATCCAGGTCTCGACATGGCGGACCGTTTTTCTCGGCTCCGTTCATGGCGTATCTTGCCGTCGCGTCATATGTCTACGAAGACTTTTTCGGACTGCTGCCGACGACCTTCAGCATCTTCTTCGCCATCAACGCGCTGTCGTCGGTTTTCGGACCGCTCATTTACATCCGCGTCAACAGCCGCGTTCCCGCAAAGGCAACAATGTGGGTTCTGTTCATCGTGGCTTTCGCCGCGGGAACAGCAATGCTTCTGATTGGACACTTCTCTCCGGTCGTATTCCTGGCGACGATGATTCCGTTCAGCATAGCCAACAGCTACATTCGCCCATTCTCGACGAACATCCTTCTGGATCAGGTCCAGGGCGACACGGGATCCGCTTCAGCCCTGCTCAATTTCACACACACACTGCTGGGCAGCATCGGCATGTTCATCGGTTCACTTCCGTGGGGATCATACATCAAAGGCATCGGAATAACAATAGTCGGATTTCTGATTTTGGCTCTCGCCGCATGGTTATATGTGTTAAAATCCAGATGGCGGTACATGAACAATGCGAGATAACAAATTACTGTTCACAATATTTCTCATAGCCATGGTGTCCATCGGATGGGGCGTCGCGTTCCTGTCCCTTGCAATCCTGCTGGAACACATGGCGCCCATGCAGGTCCTGGCAGCGCGCTGGAGTCTGACGGCGCTGCTCTTTCTATGTCTCATACTGGCAGGCAAGGTGCGCATCGATCTGGACGATCTGAGAAGCAAAGGCAGGGACACTCTGTTCCTGTTTCTCGCGGGACTCTTCGAGCCGTGCGCCTATTCGATTCTTGAGGCCTACGGCATCAAGATGACATCCGCTTCAATCAGCGCAATCTTCGTCGCGACTATTCCGTGCATGACTCTGATTCTTGGAATTCTTTTCTTCAGAAACAAGGCTGACACGAAACTCGTTGCCAGCCTTCTCATAACTTTTATTGGTGTTGCTTTCGCGACATTCCTGTCGCCTGCTTTTTCTGTTGGAGGCACGCGGATCGGAATGATCTGCATGTTCCTTGGCGTCATTGCCGCCAGCATGTACAGCCTGTCGAGCAAGAGAGCTTCGGCCGGTTTCCCGGCGGCGACCGTGACCGCGGTCATGGCCTTCGAGGGAGCGATCCTGTTCAACATCATCGCCCTTTTCCAGGGATACAGACTGGAGACTTTCACCATCTTCTTTACCGACGGCAAGCTGATGATCAACCTTCTTTTTCTCGGCGTATTCTGCGCCTTCGCGTCCTACTGGTGCTACAACCGCCTGCTCAATCTCGCGGACGCAGCTCTTGCCAACAACATCGTCAGCAGCCTCTCTACAATCATTGGCGTCATCACCGGCGTGCTCGTCATGGGCGACCTTTGGGGATGGTACACCGTGGTCGGCCTCGCGATAACCCTCGCCGGAGTATGGCTCTCGACCATGCGGATGAAAGAAGATCTTTAATAATCAGCCTTCTAACAAATCATTCTTTTCGACGGTGCTGTCCAGAGCGTTTGTGAACAGCGCTCCCGGTTTAGCCAGAAGCAGACCGAGGGCCGCGGCGACCACGCCGATCAGGATAAGTATTCCCAGACTTATTAGATACGCATGCCCGTAGGTGCCCGCGACACATTCACGCATCGCGGTCAGCGCGTAATGGAACGGCATGAACGGATACATGGAACGGAAGATTCCCGGAAGAACTTCCGTAGGGAATGTCCCGCCTGAACCGGCGACCTGCAGAACTACTATTACTACGCTGATCGCCATGCCCAGTTTGCCCATGGCAAAGGCAAGGGCGTAGTTTATCATCGTAAACACGACTCCAATTATGCACGCGGCAAATACGAACATTATCGGATGCACGCACTGGATTCCGACGTACAGCAGATCGCCCAGTGAAACTATAAGCGCCTGTGCGAGACCGATCAGCATGAACAGACGGTATCTTCCGAAGAACTGTCCGAAGAGACCAGGCTCGTTTTCCAGAGTCGCGTTGCCTTTGCGCTTCTGTCTCGCGCGGATGAGAACCGCCGCGAAGAGAGCCCCTACCCACAGGGACAGTATCGTATAGAACGAAGCCATCATGGAACCGAAGTTTTTCGTCGGATAGATGGTCACCGTTTCCATCTCGATAGGAGTACCGAGTTTCTCGGCGATGACCTCGGTGCCGTCTGAAAGCAGCGCGTTGAGGTTCTCTATCTCGTCGCTCTCCGCGAGACTGTCGAACAGTCCCGACAGCGCGTCAAAGCCGCTACGGATATTGAGGAGGGAGCCTACCGAAAGATTCATTCCCCCGTCCAGTGATTCCAGCGCTTTTTCGGCTCCGGCGAGAGCGCTGCTGAGCGTGGAAAGATCGCCGTATGACTCGCTCAGTGTTTTTTGCAAATCATCGATCGCCCGCTTTGTATCGGCGATGGCCTGACTGATCTGGTCGTCGACTTCACTGCCCACATCCTCGGCGATGGACTTGGCTGAGTCAGACGCCGATTTGATATCGGCTTCTATGCTCGCCAGCGTATTCTGAGTCTGTTCCCATGTGGTCTCGTTCGCCACTTCGAGATTGTCCAGTCCCTTGCATATGTCGCGGAGAAGTCCGGCGAGTCTCTCGAATCTGGCGGAGAGTCCGGCAAGACCGAGGTCAGAAAGTTTTTTCGCAAAGTCCTCAGCGGAATCAGCCATGTCGCTGACGCGTTTCTTATGGGCTTTCAGATCGTCCGTGACGAACTTGTTGAATGCTTCCATGTCACCGTCAACTGCCGAGAGGGCGTCGTCCAGATCATCCAATCCGTTGGCAATCGTTTTGGCTTCTTTTTTCACCGCCTTGGAAACCTTCTTCGCGTCTTTCTCTGTCTCCGGAAGCATATCCTCCTGCTCGTCCAGAACTTTTTCTCCTGCTTCTATGGCGTCCTTCGCACTGTCCGTCATGCTGCCTGAAGCCTTAAGCAGTTCATCAGCCGCATCCGAAAGCCCTCTCGCCGCTGTGACGAGAGCCACCAGGTCATCCATTCGTTCGCTGAGAAGCGTCATCTGGTTTCCGAGATCGGTGAAGACGTCTTCCGTGTCTACGCCTGCCGCGTCCGCGACTGCCTTTGCTTCAGATACATATTTGCCCACTGTATCGATGAAGGCCGCGTCCAGTTCATCCTTCAGCGCGGACTGCGCCTTGTTCGTAATCTTCGGCGCGATCGCGTTCTTCTTCTCATTCTCATAGTAATCCATCTCCGGATGGGTCAGCTCCCCTGAAGTGAAACTCAGAACATCGCTGCTGAAATCCTCCGGTATGACGACGGCCGCGTAGTAGTCTCCGGCATAAAGTCCTTCAAGAGCCTTCTCCTTGTTTTTTACGAAGGTCCAGCCGATGGCGTCGTTTTCTTTGAGCTCTTCCGTGACTTTCTCTCCGACGTTGATGTTCAGTCCCAGAAGATCCGCGCCATCATCCTCGTTGGCGACAGCCACCTTAATGCGGCCGGTCGCATCCGGCGTATAAGGATCCCAGTTGGAGAATATGTTGAACCATGCATAGAGGCAAGGCACAATGCAAAGGCCAAGGAGCATTATTATCACAACTACGCTCGACGCAAGGCGCCTGAAATCCAGCCTGCTGAATCCCAGAAGGTCGTCGTACTCCTCTTCCCTGTCGGTCATGCTTCTCATGGTTTTTTTCATGACGCTGTCCACATACTCGACTCCGATGAGGAAGGCAGCCAGACCGAACAGGCAGAAGATCCATATCAGAAGGAAGACCATCTTATCACTGTGGGTGAGCCAGCGCACTGTAAACAGAATGACAGGGAGTACAAGCATTCCTATGCTGCCGTACTTTATCATGGTCTTGTTCCTGTCGTGCAGCCACGCCGCCCGTGAGCGGAGTCCTTCGTAAAGCTGTTCGTAACGGTTGTTCTGAGGATTGTTATCCATTACAGCACCTCCGTTTCTTCCAGCTTTTCGGTCATGTAGCGGTTAACGCCGATAAACGGCTTGCGTATGAACAGACCGATGGCGACACCCAGCAAACCGAATATGAGCAGCTGGGCGAGATAGATTATGAAATCAGATCCGTAAGCTCCGCATATGGTCTCACGCATGGCGTTGATGGCATATGGGAACGGGAAGAATCTGTATATCTTGTCGAATATCTCCGGAAGGATCTCAATAGGATATGATCCGCTGGAGCCCGCGATCTGGAGTACCATGATCACGACTACCGCGGCCTTTCCGACTATTCCGAAGGACAGAGTCATTGCGAATATCAGCATCACGAAGACCAGGCTCGTGACCGCAGCGGATATCCACATTAGCCACGGATGCACAGGTTCGCAGTCGAGGAGGAAGATGTCACCCGCCACTATTACCGCGGCCTGAAGCTGTCCGATCAGCGCAAAGATCAGGAAACGTCCGAAGAAGCTCTGGGATTCTGTTATCTGAGGGTACTTCCTGCGGTCTACATTTGTCTTGAACAGTCCGATGAGTATGACGCCTCCAACCCAGATGCCCAGTATCGAATAGAATGGAGCCATCGCCGCGCCGTAGGATCTGACTGAATAGATTTCCTGCTTTTTGACAGTGACAAGGGATGAGAAGAACTTGCTGTAATCGTCAGGGTTTTCTCCCATCAGTTCGGACAAAAGACCCAGGCGGTCCTCTTCGTCCGCCTCTTCAACCTGAGCAATGATGCTGTCCAGATCCCCTTCGAGAGATGTCAGGACGACCTGAAGCCTGTCGGCTGTATTATCAAGTCCGCTGACCGTGCCTCCCGCGGAATCGAGTATCGGGTCTATGCTGTCCAGCATTCCGTTAGTCGACGCAACCAGAGGCTTCGCGACCTTTATGGCTCTCTTGAAATCAGAAATCAGATTGTCGATCGCCGTCCCCAGATCGCTGTTTCCTATATTGCTGAGAGACTGGATGGCTTCCGCCAGTGCCTTGGCGTTCCCTACAGGGTCTTCATCAATAAGGTCTATAATCTCCTCCGTCTGGAGGATCATGATATCTATCGTGTCGCGCAGTATGCGCGCCGCATATGACTGACTGGTGTCAGGAATGAGCGAGCGCATTTCCTTAAGAACGCTCAGGACGGTCTCCGCCTGTTCCTTCGCTATTCCCGCCAGTTCACGGATCTCATCTTCATCAGTTGCGTTTATCAACGCGTCAATTGTGCCATTGAGTTCCTTGATCGCAGCGTTTAAGACCTTAAGTTCCTTTTTCAGACTTTTTTTCAGTTTCTTCAGGGTTGCCTTTGCTTCTTTTATGCTCTCTTCCGCATTCGCCAGATTCGAATCCGCTCTGTCGCGGGCTTTGTCCAGATTCTTCTCTGCGCTGCTCAGTGAGTTCTTGATGTTGCTGCTGCTGGAGGACAGCAGACCAACTGACGCGTTGAAGTCGCTGATTGCGGCGCGTGTTTCCTTCAGCCGGTCGAGAGCCTGCTCCGCCGTTTCTTCAGGATCCATTTCCTCATCCAGTTTGTTCGTGCTTTCGAATACCTGATCGAATACCTTCTCAAGGTACTTCTTATTGATCGTATCCTGCAGCTTCTCGGCCACAGTATCCGTTATCTTCGCCGCGGCCGCGTTCTTCTTGACATTCGAATAATAAGTCAGGGAAGGCACCCGGGAATCCAGAGCCTCCGCAATATGAAGCATGTTGTATGTAAAATTGTCTTCTATTATTATCGCCGCATAGTACTCTCCGGAGCGGACGCCCTCTATGGCCTTTTCCGGTGAATCAGGGAACTGCCATCCTATATCGTGGTTGCCCCTGATCTTGGCCATGAACTCATCCGCAGCGTTCACATACGTACCGTCCGTCATATGGGCGCCCGGATCTTTTGAGGCCACAGCAACAGGAATTCTGTCTGTGTTTTCATAAGGGTTCTCGCTGGCATAGATATTGACCCACGCGTAAAGCGCAGGCAGAATGATTACGCCAATCACAAGTACAGGCACCAAAAGCTGCCTCGTGATTGACTTCATGTCATCCTTGAAAACCCTGAAAATCATCTCAAATACCTCGTGTCCTATTGTACCACAAAAGCAGGACAACATGAAAAAAGGAGACTTCTTTTGAAGCCTCCCCTTCGGTTTCGTTTTATTTAGTCATCGTCATCATCGTCGTCGTCATCTTCGTCTTCGTCGATGTCATCCGAATCGTCGTCCGAGTCGTAATAGATGCCGGTTTCTTCTTCGATAAGGCTGCCGGTTTCCGCAGTGATGTAGTATTCATATTCCCGGCCGTTCACTTCAAACTCCACTTCGTAGACTATTGTTCCGTCTTCACAGTCGAGTTCGACCTCCAGGTCGCTGACCTGTTCTCTGGTGAACCCGCCCTTTGCCAGAGCTGTTTCTATCGCTTCCTCCTGCGGGATGTATCTGCTTGTGTCGGCCTTGCCGTACAGATCTTCGCTGGCGACATTTCTCTCCTGACCCAGCAGAATCAGTTCCTGCGTGGACAGCTGCAGTAGAGAATCCTCTGTCATGTGTCTGCCATTTGTCGCCATCAGGTTACGGATCAGCCAGGCCTTTCCAAGGGAGATGTCGTTCTCCTCAGAGAAGGCTTTCAGGTCCGGATCGTCCCGGACATACTGTCCCATGATCGCGCCGGTAACCTTGGTGCTGTCCAGATAACTGTTGATATTTCCCGCCAGTTCCTGTTCGAGCTCAATGCCTTTGGCTTCATCTTCCGCGCTTACGGAGATGAGAACGGAGTTGTTCAGATCCGTCAGATACCCGTTCTTGAGCATAGATCCTATCAGCGCGTTGCAGGCCACGTTGACGTCCGATCCCTTCAGATCCATGTCCGCAAGCAGGACCTCACCGTCACTGTTCAGGGCGTCGGCCGAAATGACAGTTCCTTTCTTATCTATGGATAATTCCACGCTCGGATTGACATCTATGTCGACCACGGCGAAGGTTCCGCCGTCCTGATTAAATACTGCGAATACCCCAACGAAGATGAGCATCGCGGCTGCGCACCCCGCGAGGGCCTTGTACCATCTGCGCTTCGGTGTGCGGCGCGGCGCAGGTTCCTCTGTTATCTCTGCCATAAGATCGTCCAGAATGTACGGGGTGGTGTCGTTTATCGCCTGACGCAGATGCTCTTCAATGTAATTCTCAGTGTATTTTTCTGTCATCGATCTGCCCCCTTTCCTTCCAGTTCTTCTCTCATTTTGCTGAGCGAGCGATTGTACTTCGATAACACCGTCCCGATCGGGATGTCCAGAAGCTCCGCGATTTCCCTGTGCTTCATGCCTGTCAGAGCGTGAAGCACGACGATCTGCCGGTCTTCGAAATCCAGCACGCCCAGCGCCTTCTCCAGAATCATGTGATCCGCCACATTGTCCGCATGGTCCTCTGAAGAAATGTGTTCGTACTGGGTGATGTCCTCACAGATCTGACCCGACTTCAGCCGGTTATAGCAGAGGTTCCTGACGATAGTCATGATCCACGCCATCGGTTTGCCCATAGGCTTGTAGGAAATGGCGCTGTTCCAGACCTTAATGTACGCGTCGTGCATGATATTCTCCGCGTCATGCCGGTTCCTTAAAATTGACAGCGCGAAGCCATACACGGCGCTTGAGGTCTGCTGGTACAGATCCCCGAAAGCGCCGTGATCACCCTGACCCATGCGCAATATCAGTTTTTCATCGAGTTCCAATGAATTCATAATCGTATTCCATGACTTTGCCGTTAGGCGCGAGAAGCTCGTACTCGTACTTGTACTTGCTTGTGCGGAACTTGAGCGTGTACTTTCCTTCTTTATGCTTGTACTTGTACTTGCAGGTTCCCTTCTTGATCGTCTTCAGGCTGACGCCGGATTTTTTCGCGACGATCTTTCTTGCCTTTTTCTTTCCGATCTTCTTCTTGGACTTGTTGTGCTTGTAAACGTAATCTACTGATTTCTCGAGAATCAGTCCGTCGCTGACGGCGATTTCGTAACTGTATTCCGTCCTGCTGCTCTTTTTGACGAATTCGATCTCGTAGGCCTTACCGTTATCGTCAAGCTCTACCTCCAGATTCTTTACCTTTGACGCAGAAGTATTCGCGTCCTTCAGAGCCTTCTTGACCGCGGCGTCTTCGCTGACTCCTCCCGTTTCTCCAAAAGCAGCGGCGCTCATGGCTAACGCAACTATTAACGCCAGAAGTACTGTGCTTATTTTTCTCATTTTTTTCATTGTCGTATCCTCCTTTATATAAATATAACAATCGGGCACGGCATTTTATTGCATGAATTCAGCAATAATCTGCTGGTTTTGATTATTATATCAAAAAAGGCCGGTCGACCATAAGGTAGACAACCGAAACCGCCGGTGTTATCCTTATCAGTGCGGAGAGCAGACAGACTTTCCGGATGGGAGGGGGAAAATGAAAACACTGATCGTTTATTATTCACTGGAAGGCAATACTGATTACGCGGCGAAGAGAATCGCCGGAAGCATCGGCGCTGATACGCTGCGTCTGGTTCCGAAAAAAGCGTACAAGGATAAGGGATTCTCGAAATTCCTTTGGGGCGGCAAAAGCGCCGTCATGGCGGAGGCTCCGAAACTGGAACCTTACGATGCGGATCTCGAAGGATATGACCGGATCGTATTCGGATTCCCTGTATGGGCGTCGAACTTTACTCCGCCTCTGCGGACCTTCATTAACGAACACCGGGCGGAACTCGCGGGAAAAGAGATTGCTGCCTTTGCTTGCCAGAGCGGCAGCGGTGCTCCGAAAGCCCTCGGAAAACTTAAGGACGCCCTCGGAATTGACGATTTCGCCTCTGAAGCCATTTTCATCGATCCGAAGCAGAAGCAGTCGGAAGCCACCGACACGGCGATAGACGAATTCAGCGAACAACTGAAATAAAGCAAAACCCCGGCCTCTCCGGTCGGGGTTTTACCAAAAACTTATAGCTCTAGGAAAATATCCTTGAAAGGTTGTCAACTATCTTCCACACATATATACCGACTAAAGGCGGAAAAGGGGACAAACTTTTTTAATTTTTTTGAAATCTTTTTTCGGGGTCTTGTGATGTCTCCGACAAAAGAAAAGGCACCAGCCGGAATGGCTGATGCCGCATCTGCGCAATAATATAAATCTAGTAAGTGACGGTGCCGCTGTATTTGGTGATGGTCTCGTACTTTTTGCTTTTGTACGCTTTTACTACAGCCTTGACCCGGTATTTGCCTTTGGCTACCGCCTTGGTATGGGACATCGACAGCGTGTTGCTTGCCGTCGTTTTGGACCAGCTCTTTACGGCGACCCAGTTCCCGCTTGAATACTTCTGCAGAGTGATCGTGGCTGAAATCGAAGTAGTATCACCGTCGTAATCCTTGACCACTACGCCAGATGTTGCCGTTCCTTTGCTGATCGACAGTGATGGCTTAACTTTTTCCACATACGTGTAGTCCGGAAGATCCGGATCGTCTGCCGGCGAATCCGCGGCAAAAGCCTGAACGCCGCCAAACGCAAACATCATCGCGACTGATAATACGACAGCAAACATCAACCTTTTCATTTCAATTTTCCTTTTCATTTCCTTCTTCATACCTCCCCTTCATTTAATTGCGCATAACCTCCATACATATATACTGTCCAAACACAAAAAAGGGGACAAACTTTTTGCGTTTTTTGTTTTTCGCGCGCAGATACAGTATAAATGCCGCCGCGGCTTCAGGCAATAAAGGATTTTATTATTTGACAGAACGCCCATATCACATTAATCTGTTGTTATCGGAAAGGATAGATGTTATATGCTTACTTCCCTGCTGTTACTTATAGACACCCCGGAAGAAAGAAACCGATTTGAACAGCTGTATCACGAGTATGAGCGGCTGATGTTTTACGTTGCGAAAAAACGTCTGGGTGACGATCATCTTGCGGAAGACGCCGTAAATGAGGCGTTTATCCGCATTTTTAAAAATTTTGACAAAATTGAGGAAATAGTTTGTCCCCGTACGAAGAAATACGTGGTAGTTATAGTTAGAAATGTCTGCGCGGATATTTACGCCAGGAGACATAAAGATAATGAGTTCTCGGCCGGAGACGATCTGGAGTACCTGGCCGAAACCAGTGACTCAAACATAGCCAGCACACAGGACGCCTTCTTTCAGAAATACGACCTGGGAGTGTTGGGCGCAGCCCTGAAGGAGCTGCCTGAGATATATCAAACAACTCTGTATTTGTATATTGTTGAAGAGAGAAACTGGGCGGAGATCGCCGATATAATGGATTGCAATATCGAAACAGTCAAGAAAAGAATATACAGAGCGCGGAGAGATCTTAGGGCCATATTGGAGGTGCATGATGGAAAATAACAATCTGAAACTTGCACTTATCATGGGCGTCGAAGAAGAGATCTCTGAATATTACGATGCGTCTTACGGACTCGAGCACCGCTTCTCAAAGCGTTACGAAAGACAGAAGAAACGCATTATTCAGCATGCGGATGAGATGGCGAATGACCGCGGGGTCGTCAGAAGAGCACACGCCAGACCGACCTTCCGCAGAGCTGTTGCCATTGCCGCGGTAATCGTTCTGATGCTCGCTTCAGCCAGTACGGTTCTCGCGATCGTCAAGCCTGAAATATTCTACAATATCAAAGAGAAGATCATCGACTGGACGATCACTTTCGACAGCACCAATACCGAGGATACCGCCTTTGAATACATCGTGCCGCCTGTACCGGACGGCTACGAGATAGTCGCGGAAGATAAGGGTCCGGCTTCCTACTTGCTCACATTCCGCAACAAGGACGGTCAGGAAATAGGATACGAACAGTATACTCCTGAAGGCACTGCCATCGGACTGGATAACGAACAGGCACATCCGAGAAAAGAGATGATCGGAGACCAGGAAATCGTCATCTGGGAAAAAGATCAGTATGTGGCGATAATATTCACAGATGACCGGTACGTTTATGATATCGACGGAAACTGCGGTCTGGAAACCGTTCATGACGTCGTTGAGAAGATGCTGGAACGATGACGAAGGACAACTAAAGACATAACGAGAGCAAAACCCCAGCCGTAAGGTTGGGGTTTTACTAATGCTTATAGCACTGGGAATGTGTTTTAGCGTTCTCTATACTTAAATACCGACAAAAGGCGAATACGGGGACATGCTTTTTTGTTTTATTGTCACCGACAAAGACCCCGGGGTCGATCCCCGGGGGTTTCTGTGTTCCCTATTTGTTCAATCGGGAGACGAGGCCGTTCCCTTCCAGCTGTTTCATGTAAACCGCCAGCCGTTCATAAAGCGGTTCCGCCTCGTCGCCGAAGGCCTCGCGCAAAAGCAGACCGATCTCGTACACCGTCCTTTTGCCGTCTATCTGCTGCCATATGAAACAGCCGATGGGTTCCAGATGAACGTGGGTGACCGGAGGTCTGTCGAACAGTTTCTCCGCAATGAAGTGGGTGAATCCTTTGTGCCTGATGTGCAGCACCACCTCGTCATCTTCCTTGGCGTCCCAGCGCAGTTCAGGGTTCCGCCGGAAGACATAGTCCAGATAATTATCCTTCGATTTCATCCTGCTCTGTCCTGCCTTTTCTCTTCCCTGACATTGCGGATGCCAGTACTGTTCCTCCCATGACCAGCAGCAGAATCACGCCGCCGATCTGACCCAGATCCAGCATGCCTGAGAGATCGATGCGCTGGTCGATGTGACTTACGGCGAACAGTGCCAGCAGAATCCCGACCAGACCTTCTCCTGCGATTAGGCCGGAGGCGTACAATATGCCGTCTCCGATGTCGTCTTCTTTCGCCTTTGTCAATTTGTCCGTGATCAGACGGAGAACTCCGCCGAAGAATACCGCCATCGTCGTCTGCAGCGGCAGATAGAGGCCGATCGCAAAGGCAAGAGATGAAATTCCGAGAAGCTCCACCGCGACGGAAACAGCCATTCCCATGAAGATCAGGGCCCATGGCAGATTGCCGCTCATT
The DNA here is from genome assembly GCA_002310095.1 of Firmicutes bacterium UBA1191. GTDB lineage: Bacteria > Bacillota > Clostridia > Peptostreptococcales > Anaerovoracaceae > Lentihominibacter. The sequence continues at coordinate 20,436 of DBYH01000020.1, forward strand.
ACGCCTTCGATGATCATCTTCATAAGCATCGCCTGCGGAGCGGATAACTCTACGGAGCCGAATCCCCACGCCTTGTTCAGCAGGATCAGAATCGCGCCGATGGCAAGGGCCGCCGCCACAATGCCGATGAGCTCCGCGTACTGCTGCTTTTTCGGCGTCGCGCCAAGCAGGAAGCCTGTCTTCAGGTCCTGGGATGTATCGCCGGCCAGAACGACGGCTATGCAGATGACGGAGCCGATAGCTATTGCGCCCAGCATTCCGTCCGGCCCGTTATCGCCAATCAGCTTAAGCGTAACGGTTGCGAACAGCAGCGTGGCTATGGTCATGCCGGAGGCCGGGTTGTTGCTGCTTCCGACAATACCTACCATACGGGATGAAACTGTACAGAACAGAAATCCGAAGATAGCGATCAGTACCGCTCCCGGAAGTCCGACCGGGATCTGAGGCATGAGCCACAGCACCAGAATAACGCCGATCAGTCCGGCAATGATAATCCTCATGTCCATGTCCCTGGACGTACGCAGGTCGTTGCTTTTATCACTTTTCCTTAGATCCCTGACAGCGTCCACGAATGTGGAAACGATAACAGGGGCGGACTTGCCCAGACTGATGAAACCTGCAGCCACAACAGCGCCCGCGCCGATGTAGCGGAGGTAGTTTGACCAGATGCCGATCGCTCCGTCTGTCGCGTAGACCTTTGAGACCGGATCTGTGCATGGGGCAATGACGGCGTCGCCGCCGAAGAACGATATCATCGGGATAAGAACAAGCCATCCCAGGATACCGTCAGTCCTACGCGAAGTCCCAGATACGCGTTGGCCGCGCCGAACACGATGGCCAGCGTAACGCCCATGATAATGGACGTCTTTGTGATTTCCGGCAGCACCTGGTCTGCCGAAATATATGGCTTGAATTCTTTTTTCATGCTGTTAATATGCCGTTACTTAGTCTTGACCGCTTTCTTTTCAGACCACTTGGAGTAGAATGTTATTCCATTTGACTTGGTGTACGTTCTGACCTGAACGTAATACTTTTTATTCTTCTTCAGTTCTTTTATCTTCTTTGACTCCGATGAGTTCTTTGCCGTTGCGGTCTTCGCGTTGCTCATGTCGGATTTCGTAGAGTATCTGATCTGGTAACCGTTGAACTTCTTCTGATTCTTTTCGCTCTGTTTTTTCCATTCGGCCTTGAACGCCTTCTTCTTGCCGATGACCTTGAATGAATCCACGTAGTAATTCGCGTAACCAGTAGTTACCACCTTGTTCTGTTTCACTCCGCACGTTTTGCACTGATCGTATTCGCTGCCGTTTTTAAGGAGCCCTGCAGGATTCTTAATGTGCTTCCAGTCGTGGCCGGTTGCCGGTATCACTCTGATGTCTTTAGTCGCGTCACATTTTCTGCAGTGAATGGACTCCGAGCCGTCAGTTGTGCACGTAGCGGCAACATCTGTTGTGTATGTCTCCTCCCAGTCATGATTTGCAGGAGGAATCGGCCTTGTCTCTTTTTTGGCCCCGCATACTGTGCAGTATATCGACTCTGCTCCATCCTCAGTGCATGTTGCCTCTTCATCCGTCGTATATGAATCGCTCCACTGGTGGTCGTTTATCATAAAGGTTACTTCAGTTTCACCCACGTAATCGCCCATGCCGGCAACTGTAACAGACGCCTCACCTACAATCGTGTTCGATTCCGATACGGAATAATCAGCGCCTTCCTTCAGGGTCGTGTCCCCGTCCTTGACCGTAATTACAGGCTGTATAGGTTTCCCTGTGATGTGGTATTCTTCCTGTTCAATGCTTACATCGCAATCATTTATCGATTTCCAAAGCTTGTAATTAACATTGTTTTCGACGGCATAGGAATGAGCGGCGCTGCCCTCGCTGCAGTAAATGCACAGCGCCCTGCAGCTGACAAACGCGCCTTCTCCAATGCTGGTTACGCTGTCAGGAATGGCGATGCTCTGCAAGCTGGTGCAGTTGCCGAAAGCAATAGATCCAATGCTGGTCAGACTTTCTGGAAGCGTTACGCGTTCCAGGCTCTCGCACCCGAAGAATGTCTGAACTCCGATTTTGGTCACGCCCTCCGGAATCTCAACGTGCGTAATGCTTTTGCATTTGTCAAAGGCCAGATTGCCTATGGATGTCACGCCCTCTGGAATCGTGATACCCTCCATTTTGCCGCACTCATAGAACGCGAAACCGCCGATGCTGGTCAGACCATCAGGAAGCGTGATGCCCGTAAGATTGCCGCAGCCCCTGAACGCGTCATTTGCTATGGCGCGTACAGGAACCCCTGAAAAGTCCTGCGGTATTCCCACTGTTTCAATGTCTTTGTCGTTTTGAGAAACAAAGGTTATCCCCCACAGACTTGTATCCGGCCACTTTGCCGTAGACCTTTCAGTCTGAAGGTTATATGTTGTTTCACTGCCCTCAATGATCATCTGGAGTTTTTCATTATACTCGTGATGCGTTAGTTCGGATATTCTGTCCACGCTCAGATCAAAGTAGGCGTCCGTATGAGGCTCATAGTATTTCTTGCCGTCCAGACACGCGTTCCTCGATCCCCATGTGGCGTCGAAGAATATCCACTTATTATCCTGGCTGTCCCAGGCGGCGTTGAAGGCGTGGGTCTGGCTCGTCACGTATATGCATGAAACATCAACGCAGTTCAGGAAAATGGCGCACAGCTCGGCATACCCGCGGCAGACAGTAACTCCGCTTACCCAGGCGGCGTAGTCGTTGTCACAGTGCGTTGTATATCCGTCATAATAGTCATAGTTATAATATATTTCCTCAGCAACCAGATCGTATATCGCTTTCATTTTTTCATAGTCTGTGCTGCATTTAGCTGTTGCCTTTTCCGCGACATTCGTCATCGTACTGATCTGGTCCTCGGTCAGATTGTACTTGTCGATCGTGTGTTTATAGTATTCGACGTCCGCGTAATTGTTCATGAGTTCACGCAGCATCGTATGCGCCGCTTTGTTTGCCTCTATGAGATCGGCCGAGAGCGCCTTTTTCTTCGGAATCTCTCTCAGGCTCGGATCTATGTCGGCCGCACACATGTAATACTCGGATCTGTCGGTCTGAACTTTTGTATCCGACGTCTCCTTATCATGTGTAATGGCACCAAAAGAGGTTACTGGCATGAACGCAGTAATCATTATGATCGTCAGAACCCATAATAGCGCGGTCTTTTTCATTTCTGAACCTCTCTAGGTATTTGAACTCATTGCGCTGGATATTTATGCGTCTACATTATACTTCCATTTAATATGACGGTCAATTTGCCGCGTCAATCGGTGAACCGGATCGATTCCAGCACGTCGCGGAAGTCCGCTTTCTGCTCCTCTGTGATCGCGGCTCCGTCGTAGTTTTCCATTCCGACCATTATCACATAATCATGATACGCAAAGACAGCCTCTATCACGGATTGCTCCCCTGTTGTCGATTCGTCCGTGTCTATGCCTATAGGATAGATGAACGCGTCAGAATCAGCGTTTTCGATGGCCTTCTCCTCCGCGATAATATCTTTCGTATCTTCGTACCATTCCTCGAATGTTTCGTCAGAACCCATAACTGCCTTGCCCTTGTATGACATTATCATTATGAATATGGTGGCCTCGCCTTTTCCGTAATGAATGCTGATCAGTTCTCCGCCGTCCTCATTTCTGACGACGTTAGGTTCCTGCTCATATCCGTCGGGAATATCCACCTGCATTATTTCTTCTATCCCTTTGCCGCTTAAGTCGCACGTTCCGGTGTCATCGCTTCCCGAAGTACACGCCGTCAGGCACAGCATCGCAATTATTAAGGCTGCTATTACTATCCGTTTTTTCATCGTTACTTTCCTTCAGCTGTCTCAATGCTCAAGAACAGAGTACCGGCCGGTATTCTGTTCTGTTATTTGTTCATAGAATATCACAGCCATCTGAAGCTGACAATAAAGCGGCGAAGTGGTCTCTTGACAATATCGTTAAACGATATTATAATGGCCGCAGGAAATATCGTTAAACGATATTATGGAGGTCCATCATGCCAAAGAAAGCTTTGGAACCAATAACTGAATCGATGTATTACGTTCTGCTCTGTCTGCATGAGAAGAATATGAACGGATCGGAAATCGCGGAGTGTGTCCGTGCTTTGACTTCAGATCGTGTCCGTCTCGGACCCGGAACGTTATATTCGATCCTTTCAACCTTCGAAGAGGAAAACATCATTAAAAAACTGGACGCTGAAGGAAGAAGAATTCCTTACTGCATGACCTCAAAAGGTGAGGAGTTGTTTCAGAAAGAAGTTCAGCGTCTCCGGAAATGCATAACTGATATTGAGGGGATAAAGGTGATATCATGAACAGGGAAAAGACGAAATACACTCCTTTCGGGGTATATGAATATGAATACATGGAAGCGTGGCTTGAAGATATGGCCCGGGAGGGCTGGATGCTGAAAAGCATGTTCACTTGCTTTGCAACCTTTGAGGAAACTGACCCACGCGAATTGCGGTTCAGGATCGTTCCCAACGCTGCCTTTAAGGCGGAAGATGAAGAGATATCATTCTATGAGGAGAACGGCTGGCATTTTGCGGACTGCAGCAGAGGACTGAACGTGTTCTACTGTGAAGATCCTCAGGCACCAGAGCTGTTTACAGATACCAGAAGCTTCTCGAAGCGGACAAGGAATTATGCGATTGGCGCCGCATTATCTGTATTGGCATTCGGATACATGCTCTGGATGGTTCTCTCAAGTTCGCGTGACGTCTACTCTGAAGGCATTCTTCATATGATTCATGAAATGGGAGCTCTGTATTTTCTGTCGTTGTCTGTGCTGGTTGTCACGGTTGTCATCGTTGGCATTCGGTCTATGATAAAATACGCCCAGCACGCGAAGCGCATAGCCCGAGAGCAGAAAATAGAGGGTAAGCGGAATTATCGCAGGCTGGCTGCCGTGAATAAAGCGTGGGCATTGGTCGCATTGGCATGCGTAGTAGGCCTGATTATCGGAGGGGCAATCGCGGCATTCGATTTTGATGATACTCCTGCGGTTCAGAACAAACATCATCCTGTCAGCCTGGAACAGGTGGACACTGAATTCAGCAGCGCAATGGACACCGTATTAGATATGGAGGAAAACGGTCAGTGGGCGGAAAGCTATGACTACTGGGTCGAAGAGAAACACACCGTTCTGTTTTCTGAATACAGAGAAGTGCAAGCGGATTATTCAGATTCCTATATCGACGCCGATACGGACACCTTACAGAAACACAATGACCCGGAGGGGACGCCGTTGTTATCTGAAGAACACTATTATTGGGGCATATATGCAAAGGCAAGATCCGAGAAGGTCGCCGAGCGCTATTTGGAAGAAAGCTGGCAGTCCGTCATCAAAGAAGACAAGGTAGACAAGCTTGGAAGCGACGAAAAGTCACTTTCCGCAGAGGGTTTTGACACGGCGGAATATCTCCGGACGAATGACATAGGATATCAGTACCTGTTCCTGCGCAGGGGCAAAGAAATCGAATACATCTGTTACCTGGGTCCGGAGAATCTGGAAGACCACGCCGAGGCAATCATGAAAGACCTCAGCGATTGAAACGAATAAGAAACACGAGGTCCGAAATTATATGAAATATCTGACACATTACGATTCGCCTCTCGGCGGCATTACTCTGGGGTCGGACGGAACATCGCTGACAATGCTGATGTTTGACGGCGAGAATTATTACGCGGAAATCCTGGGGCGAGAATATGAAACAAAGGACCTTCCTGCTTTTGCAAAGGCAAAGGAGTGGCTGGATATCTACTTCAGCGGAAGAGACCCGGGATTCACTCCGCCTCTCGCATTACACACGACGCCATTCCGCCAGACCGTCTGCGAGATCATGCTGACGATTCCGTACGGAAAGACCATGACGTACGGACAGATAGCAAAGATAATAGCCGAGCGGCGCGGAATTGAGCGCATGTCCGCTCAGGCTGTCGGCGGCGCCGTCGGACACAATCCGATTTCGCTGATCATCCCCTGCCACCGGGTCATCGGTTCGGACGGATCACTGACCGGCTACGGCGGCGGGCTTGATAAGAAAGCGGCTCTGCTGAAGCTGGAAGGCATAGACTATAAAGACACAGCAAAGTAGAGCGTCCACAGACTGTTTATGGACAAATATGGAATGCTTAACATCAAGGAAGATGAAGACGGCCGCATGATCGATCTGTCAGAGTGATTGAGTGCGCGGTAACTATCTTGTATAAAAGCGGGCAAGGTTATATGTAATGAACAGCGGAATGACAAAAGACGAGGCCGAGGATCTGTATGACCGTTTTCTGGAAAGCTACTATCCCGAGGCGGAAGCGTCAGAGCTTTCGCAAATAAAAGAACAGATCCGGGGGATCCATGCCGCCAGGATCTGTCTTAGTTCAGTCGTAATGCCCGGTGTTTTCACAGATGATATGCTGCGGGAAGCAAAGTACCGAGCTCTCCGTTTTTCTACAGCCTCTTTTTTATTCGGCTATTGTATTGATTGAAATATCTTCAATGTCAAATGTCTGTGTTTTGGTAAACGTTCCTTCTATAGACGTATATGTGTCGCCGTCATCGTTTTGCTTCGATGCATTGTAGCCGCAGATCTCAATTGTTTTTATTGTTTTGAGATCAGTATCGCGGCTTAATGTTACGATTGCGTCACCGGATTCTCCGGAACGGACATTGTCCAGTGTCGCGTATGTGTTTTCGATTGTGTTGTTATTTTCATCAACAAGGTTTACTTCAACGCCTATGTCGGAGCAGTCAAAATCAAACTCACTTGTGATATTGATCTGCAACTCATTGAACACATCGCCGTCTTCGTACTCCAGCAGATTAATGCATAAATCATTAACAGTTACTTCATCGGTTGAGTAAACGGTTTCCGTAATATCATGCACACTATAAGCTGGTATTTCTCCTGAATCACTATTTTCACATCCGCAGAGGCCAATAACTAATAACGCCATTGACACAAGGATTACAGTTACTTTATTCATGCTTCTCTCCTGTTAACCTTATTACTTGCCCTCCTTTGTGGCTAGATGTATGACTAGTGCAGTCATTCCCCACATATAAATACTGATTTTTCTCTAAGAGGGGGACAAATAATAAAGATTGTGTTGCATTAATTGTAACAAAACACAAACCTTATGCTATGTGAATTATAGTTCAGTCCATGTGAATTATGATTGTCTTGTCTGAACTATAATTCAATTATATGATAAGATCGCGAGTAATTGTGAATTATAGTAACTTGGAGGTTAATTAGATGACTTTTAGTGAAAATCTGAAAAACGCTCTTTCACAGAGCAACATGACAATGACCGACTTAGCGAACAGCACAGGAATAACCTATAACATGATAAAAAAGTATTGCGCGGGAAATGCGGAGCCAACCGTTTCCTACGCTCTGAAAATGGCTGAAAAGCTGAACGTTTCCATTGATGAGCTGATGGACTACAGAGCCCCTGAACGAAAGAACATGTTCCGACAGGTATTTGAGCGTGACTTCACGTATATCGAAGGCTTTCTCCGCGTTGTGCGCAGACTGCCGAACAAGGAAGCCATGGTGGATCCGCATACTGACCGAAACTGGACATACAGCCAGCTCAATGCAGATGTGAACAAGCTGGCCAACGCATTTCTGGATCACAACATACAAAAGGGTGATGTAGTTCTGTTCCAGCTTCCGAACTGTCCGGAATTCGTCTTCACTTATCTTGCGCCGCAGAAAATCGGAGCTGTAACCAGCCCTGCAAATCCTGGTTTTGCACCTGAGGAATCAAGAGTATGCCTAACTTCCAGCGAACCTAAGGTGTACATCTATGACGAAGCGAACAAAGAGAATTCCCTGAAAGCGCTGGCGACTTTGGATAAAAAGCCGGAGATCATCCTTATGGTCGGAGACGGCGAAGTGCCGGACGGACATGTCCGTTTCAGCGACTTTGTCAAGGACTATCCTGACACGGAACCTGTCACAGATTTTGTGCCATATATTTACGATGAAATGATGAGACTCTACACGTCGGGAACCACTGGAAAGCCAAAGGGAGTTCCTTTATATAATGCCAACGAAGTACTTACCTGCCATGATGTTATGATGCACTTCCCGATGAACGCAACGGACGCGACTATGAATACCACCCCTTGGTTCCATCGCGGCGGAATCCATTCCGGCGGACCGGCTCCGACATTCTTCGCAGGCGGTAAAGTCGTCATCATGCGATCATTCCAGCCGCAGCTCGCCCTCAAGAACGTGCAGAAATACGGCGTAACATTCCTGATTGGCGCACCGTCCATCATGAAGATGCTGGTAAGGCAGCAGGAAAAATTCGGCGCGGATCTGTCATCCCTCAAGGGAATCGTAACCATGGGCGCGCCATTCGAGAGAACAGACTGCATCCGCGTTCAGGAAGTCCTGACGCCGAACATCTTCAATGGATACGGCACCACTGAAACCTTCTGGAACACATTCCTCAGACCTTACGAGCTTCCGGAGATGGCGGGAACGGCAGGTCGCGCATGCACCGATGATGATGTGAGAGTCGTTAAAGTGTATGAGGATAAGTTCGCAGATCCTGACGACATGGTAGCAATGGACGAGATGGAAATCGGCGAAGTTATCATCAGAACTCCGAAGTCATCCTACTGCTATTACAACAACGAGGAAGAGGAAGCGAAGAAGTTCTACAACGGCTGGATGTACACAGGCGATCTGGCGACCTGGGACAGAAATCAGTTCGTTACGATCGCAAGCAGAAAGGACGATATGATCATCTCCAGCGGCGAGAACATCTACCCTACCATTGTCGAAGAAGCTCTTAATCTGCACCCGAAAGTACATCAGACAGCTGTAACGGGAGTACCTGACAAGATCAGAGGGGAAGCTGTTGTAGCTTATGTAGTACCGGAAGATGATGATCTTACTGTATCAGACATGGTGGAATTCTGCCTCCAGTCAGACCACCTGTCAGTCTACAAGAGGCCACGCTACTACAGATTCGTCAAGGAACTGCCTATGACAGCCACAGGAAAACTACAGCACTACCTGGTCAAGGAAATGGCTCTGTCCGACATGGAGGCCGGACGCCTTAAGCTGGCCATGAAAAAAGAGGGGTAATAGTAATGGAACCTTATTGTTATAAAACACGCGTGCAGTATTACGATACCGATAAAATGATGGTCATGCACCACGCGAACTACATTCGCTATTTCGAAAGCGCCAGAACAGAGTACTTCAGAGATGAGGGTTTCCCTTATTCTGAGATGGAGAAGGAAGACTTCCAGATACCGGTTCTGTCGGTACAAGCGAAATTCGCCGAACCTGCCGTGTATGATGAGGTCATCGCAGTAACCTGCCGCATAGTCAAACTGGGGCCTGCTTCTCTGGAAGTGGACTACGAAGTAAGAAACGCTGAGACCGGAGCTCTTCACGCAACCGGCCACAGTCGTCACGGATTCACGAACCATGATCTGAGACCGATTCCTCTGAAAAAGAGACTGCCTGAGATATATGCGTTCATCGAAAGACTGTACGAAAAAGATAAAGAGCAATAATTAATATGAAAAAGGGAACTTCGGATGAAGTTCCCTTTTTCTTTCACTATTTTGATATTATTACTTTTGCAATTCGGAATAACTTCCTAAGAGCGCAATGAACAGGGCGTGCCGGCTTTGTGTTACAATTAACCCAGATATACTGATAACGCAACAGGGGGACGAAAATGAAAAAAGCAACCATAAAGGACGTTCTGGATAAAAACAAAATCATGGTAATCGACGGGTCCATGGCGACCGCCCTGGAGGCGCTCGGCGCGGATACGAACAGCAGTCTTTGGACTGCGGCCGCTCTGGCGGCGCAGCCGGAACTCGTGAAACAGGTGCACCTGGATTACTTCCGGGCAGGCGCGGACTGCGGCATCACATGCAGCTACCAGGCCACCATTCCCGGTCTCATAGCACACGGCTATACCAGAGAGCAGGCAGAAGCGCTGATCGCCGATTCCGTCAGATTGTTTCTTGAAGCCAGAGAAGAATGGTGGGAAGAAGAAGGCCGCTCACAGGGCAGAGCATATCCCGTATGCCTCGCCGGCATCGGTCCTTACGGCGCCTATCTTGCCGACGGTTCGGAATACAAAGGCAACTACGGCGTTTCTGATCAGGTTCTGCGTGATTTCCACAGACGTCGGGCCGAGATCCTTACCGACTCCGGTGCTGATGTGCTCCTGATTGAAACACAACCGTCCATGAATGAGGTACGGATCGCGGCGGAGATCGCGGAAGATCTGGGCATGGATTACTGGATCAGTTTTTCGTGCCGGGACGGACAGCGCATCAACGAAGGCGACCTGATAAGAGACTGCGCCGCTGAACTGTCCGATGGATATCCGGGACTTAAAATGATCGGTGTCAACTGCTCCAAGCCGGAGTACATTGTCAGCCTTATTCGCGAGATCAAAAGCGCGACGGATCTACCGATCGGCGTCTATCCGAACAGCGGACTGGTGTATGATCCGGCGACAAAGACCTGGAGCGCGCCCGAGGGACAGCTTGATTTCGGAGCGTATGCATTGTCATATATGAAAGCAGGCGCAGCTGCCGTTGGAGGCTGCTGCACCACAAACGCAGAAAATATCCGGCAGGTGGCGGACATCAGAGACAAGTTCGTGGCGATGAACGCCAAGACAGTGACTTACAAAGGAGTCTAGCGATGCCTATCTCATTTGTTTGGTACACCATCAGGGGTTCCCTAAAGGACTAGGCCTTCGGCCGTCGCGAACAATATGGGAGGGGGCCGAAAACGTTGAGAAATGAAGGTTTAACCGCACTGCCCGAACTGGCCTACCCGGAAAACCACCCAAATCAGTTGATTGGCTGGAGATATTTCACTCGATAAATATCATACAAATCATCAAATGCCTTTCGTTCTTCTGCACTGTCATATGTCCTGTCATGAGTGCTGAGCTCCCAGCCATTGATTCTCTGAAGTAAATGCTGGCACACATTGTTGCAGTGATCAGATATTCTTTCAATATCGGTCAGCATTTCAATAAATGATACTCCACGCTCAACAGTACACGTTCCTTCTTTCAAGCGAATCGCATGGTTACTCTTCATTGTATCCACCATGTCATCGATTACTTCTTCGAGCGCTTCTACTCTCAGAACCAGAGAAGGATCTTCTGTCTCGTATGCCTTTGCAGTAGTTTCAAGAATCTCATTCAGGGCGGCCTTCAGATATCCGAATTCAACCATGCTCTCGTCGGAATATTTGATGTCATCATTGTGCATCCGTTCGCTTTCTTCCGCCAGATTGTCGACGTGATCACCGATTCTTTCCATGTCGCCTACGGTATGCAAAAGCTCCGTTGCAAATACATTCTGCCGCGAGCTCAAAGAATGCTCCGTGATATGGACAATGTATTCTCCGAGTACTGTTTCTGTCTTATCCAGAAATGCTTCGTTTTCATTTATGATCTGTCGTTTTTCTTCGTCATACTGGTTTATCAGATCGCACGCTATATTGAAACTGTCTCTTCCAGTATCGCACATGATATTGATGACTTTCCTGCACTGTTCAAGTGCAACGTTCGGAGTATCAAAGAACCTCGGATCCAGCATGGCAAGCTCCTGATCCATTTTTGAATATCCGCTTTTGTCTTTTACTATCTTTCCGGCAAGCGCGATAAGTGGATTAACAAAAGGCAGGAAGACTACTGCTACAACGATATTGAACAGGGTATGGAAGTTCGCGACTCCTCCCATATTGACCGTATCGTTCCAGAAATTGAACCCGATGATCCCCTGGTAAAGATAAATGACGATCAAAAACAGTGCAGAGCCCAGAACGCACATCGTCACATCGATGGATACGGCTCTTTTGGCATCTCTGTTTACGCCGATACTTGCCAGCAGCACGGTAACACACTTGCCCAGGTTGCAGCCGATCGTTATCGGAGCGGCCATAGCAAAAGTTACAACACCGGTTGATGCTGTTGCCTGGAGAACGCCTACTGCAGCTGATGAGCTTTGCAGGAGTATAGTTACGATCATGCCTGCGGCAACACCGAGAAGCGGGTTCTCAAACAAAGTGAAAATCCTGCTGAATCCCTCAGACTCCGCCATAGGAGCGAAGCTGTTCTGCATCAAGGTCATTCCCATAAAAAGAATACCGAGACCCATAAAAATCCCTGCTTTATCCTTTATGGATTTACGCTTTGACATAAGCATAATAAAAGCGCTGACTACGATGAGGACCGGTGCAAAAGACGATGGCTTAAGCAGCATCAGCAGAATATTATCACCGTTTATATCTCCCATTCGCAGAATCTGCGCCGTTATAGTTGTTCCTATATTGGCTCCCATGATTACTGGGACTCCCTGTGCAAGTTTCAAAATGCCTGCGTTAAGAAAGCCAACTACCATTATGATTGTTGCGGCAGAACTTTGAATGACTGCCGTTACGCCGGCTCCCAGCGCAACGCCTTTTGCTTTATTGCTGGTAAGCCTCTCTAGAATCTTCTCCATCCTGGCACCGGCGGCGCTCTCCAAAGAAGAACCCATAAGCTTCATGCCATAAAGGAACAGTCCGATTCCACCCAACATCATGAGTATCGATTCAATTGTCAATTGTGGCCCTCCTTTGGAAAAGTAATTGTTATAGTCGTTCCGTATTTTGGTACACTGACAAGATGTATTTCTCCATTATGGATCGCTGCTGCATGTTTCACGATGGATAGTCCAAGCCCCGTACCGCCGACTTCTTTTGAATGACTTTTATCGACTCGATAAAATCTTTCGAATACACGTTCCTGTTGGTCAAGCGGTATGCCTATGCCGTTATCATTTACCGTTAATACAATGCGGTCATCAAAATTGTTGACATCCACTTTGACACTTCCACGCGGATTGTTGTATTTGATCCCATTTTCACAAAGATTGTAAACAATGAGGCTGAGGAGACGAGCGTAACCATTGATGATGCTTTGTTCTCCAGTAAGATCAAGTGACACATTTGCTGCGCGGGCTTCTTCCTCCAGCGAATTGACAGCATCTATCGCCACCTCGTACAGATCTACATCTTCACGAACCATATCTCCCATCCCTTCATCCAGATGAGATAATTCAAGAATATCGTTCACAAGGGTAATCATTCTCTGTGACTCAGAATAGATCCTTTCTGCGAACTGCTGCACATCCTCCTCCTTGACCATTCCACTCTTCAAAAGCTCCGCGTATCCGGAAATGGACTGGAGCGGCGTTTTCAGTTCATGAGAAACATTCGCAGTGAATTCCTGTCGCATTCTTTCCGCTTCGCGCTGCGCTTTTCCTCGTTCTTCAGAGGCGATTTTTCTCGAAAGTCGGTCATAAATAAAGTTTCTTTTTGCCATATCAATACCTGAATCTGTAGCCAACGCCACGCACAGTTTCTATATATTTCCCATAAGGTTCCAGTTTCGTTCGAAGTGTTCCGATGTGAACGTCAACGGTTCTCGTTTCACCTGTATAATCGATCCTCCACACATCGGAAAGCAGTTTTTCTCTTGTAAAAACATACTCCGGATGCTGCATCAGCAGCTGCAGGATCTCAAATTCCTTCAAGGTCAAAGCGACATTTTCCCCATCTACGGTTACCGTTCGCGTTCCGCTATTGAGATTGATTCCTCCGATTTCTATTATGTCATCATTATCTGTATTCATTCCGAATCTTCTTAAGACAGCATTGACTCTGGCTATCATTTCCATCATTCCGAATGGCTTTGTCAGGTAATCATCCGCCCCGGTATCGAGTCCGATCACTTTGTCAAATTCGGTTCCTTTCGCCGTTGCCATGATGATTGGAATATTGCTGGTCAACGGGTTTGCCTTGAGCCTTTTGAGAATCTCCAGTCCATCCTCGCCGGGCAGCATAATATCAAGCATGATCAGATTTGGCATATTGTTTTCAGATGTGAGTGCATCAAAGAGCTCACTGCCGTCATTAAATCCCTGCGCTTTGTGCCCCGAAGTTTCCAGCGCATATATCATCAGATCCCTGATCGAAACATCGTCTTCTACACAGAAAATCATTGTACTCTCCTGTCAGTTCATTCCTTCTTTTTCATTTTTATAATACTATCAAAAGTTAAAAAACATAACAGTTATTTGTAAAATCTATGTAAAGTGCTGATCGGAATTCATGTTCATTCAGTATCATGTCTGCAAAGGAATAAGATGCTGCATATGACTCCCAGAAAGGCGGGATATCCAATAAAGGCAATTATATAATAAGCATTTAAGGCTATCTTGATACCTGTCAGCGACCATATGATTGCACCAAGTAAACCCCAAACAACAGTGATAAAAAAGACAAACACACGCTGTTTTGTTTTTGTCTTCCACTTTTGTTTTCTGATTATTGTCCATATTATCTTCATCTTTGAACCACTTATATTTTTTAAATAGTATGTTGATTTGTGATTTGTTCCTTGTGGTTTTATCGTATCAACCTAATGTAAAACACAAACCTTGACCAATGTAAAAAAATCGTAAAAGAAAAACCCCGGAATTTCTTCCGAGGTTTCAGTAGTTGGTACACCATCAGGGGTTCGAACCCTGGACACCCTGATTAAGAGTCAGGTGCTCTGCCAGCTGAGCTAATGGTGCTTATTATGCTGTTTCCGCGCTTTCGCGCAATAGTTAGTATAACTGTCCGCCCCTTCCGTGTCAAGGATTTTGCGGAAATAATCTAGTCGCCGGACGTGCACTTTTCCTTCATGAAACTGAAGAGGTCGGAGCCGCCGGCGATGTCATAATTGTCACCGCCGTAGCTTAGAAGGCCGGTGCCCTCGAAGCTGTATCCGTAGCTGTTTCCGTCCTCAAAGGTGAAGGACACATAGTGGTAGCAGTCGGTGATGGATGTTTCACTCTTTTCGCCGACCGTGATGTTCTTCAGCGTTTTGTAGATGGTGCGGATCTCATCCTGGTCCGTGGTCTCGTAAGGCGCGTTGGCACCGCCTTCGTCGTAGAGAACTTCGGCGCTCGTGATGGTGCCTTTGTCAAAGGCAGTCATGAGCTCTTTGGCGCCGTCGGATTTATCAAAAACAAGGATCGGGCTGTTCCCGTCGAGCACATCGCCTATCTTCGGAGTGCCGTCGTCATCCAGATCCCCGCCCTTGCCGCTGTCGCCGAAGAATCCGTTCGGAACTCCGACCGCAAGGAAAAGAATCAGACACACGACCATGCATCCTACGAGCGCGATCCCTGTTTTTGAAAATTTCCTTTTCATTTATTTCTCCAGTTTCGCAGCCGCTTCATCCAGCCAGTCGCCGTCAAAGGCCTCAATCATGCCGCGGTCGCAAAGAGCCGCCAGCTTAGGGTCGATCGGCAGCTTGGCCAGAACGTCCAAACCGAACTGGGCCGCAACATCTTCGACCTTGCTTGGTCCGAATATCGCATGCTCAGTGCCGCATTCCGGGCACTTGAAGTACGAGTAGTTCTCGACGATTCCCAGAACCGGAACGTCCATCATCTCGGCCATCTTTATCGCCTTCGATACTACCATGGAAACAAGGTCCTGAGGTGAAGTTACGATGATGATTCCGTCAACAGGTATTGACTGGAACACAGTAAGAGGAACGTCGCCCGTGCCCGGAGGCATGTCGACGAAGAGATACTCGATGTCGCCCCATACAACGTCGGTCCAGAACTGCTTGACCAGGCCCGCGATGATCGGTCCGCGCCAGAGCACCGGATCGGTATCGTTCTCCAGCAGATTGTTGATGGATATGGTCTCGATTCCCGTTGAAGTCAGAAGCGGGAAGATACCGTCTTCGGTTCCCTCTGCCTTTGCAATAACTCCAAATGCCTTCGGAATCGATGGGCCGGTAACGTCAGCGTCCATGATGCCGACGCTGTGGCCGCGCCTGTTCATATTGACCGCCATCATGGAAGTTACCAGGGTCTTGCCGACGCCGCCTTTGCCGCTGACTACAGCTATTACCTTGCCGACCTTGCTGAGCTTGTTGATCTCCTCAAGCAGTGATTTCGGGTCGAAGCTTCCGCAGGATCCGCCGCTCGGGCAGCTTCCGCAGTCGTGTGTGCAGTTTTCCGGAGTCGGATCGCCGCCGCCTTCATCGGGGCTGAATTTCATAAGATTTTCAAACATGTTTTCACCTCATCTATTGCAAATTATTTTATTCTATCGTTCCAAGGGCCGAGAAACGGGCGTCCTGCAGATGCTCCTCCTTGCGAAGCCTGTTCCTTACCGGCTTCCAGACCGGCGCGTGGAAGAAGCATTCTTCCGTGACGCTCATCATGTACTCGAAGTCCTCGCTCGGGATAGCGATGGCGATCTCGTCCTCAGGCCTGAACTTTCTCTGTGCGATGTCGCTGCCCGTGATGACCGCCCGGGGTTTTTCATTTCTCTTCTCCGCCAGCGGAATGCGCACCAGTGACGCGCAGCCCGCAGCGGTCGTCGCAATGACTCTGTCGAACTCCGGCTTGTCGTAGCCGTGCAGGACTATGACAGCCGACAGCTGATCCGGGTTGCAAAAGCAGACTACCACGTCGCATTTCAATCCTTCTCTGTATGGCTCGAATTTCAGGCCGTCGTATTTATTGCCTTCGGCGTCTTCCATTACGTTCTTCGGCAGACCGTTATAAAGGCCGTAGGCCGTGTCCTCGTCGCACTTGAATCTCTCGCCGTCAGGCGTCCACTGGGCCTTCGATCCGACGGTCAGGAACTTGCCGAAGCCGCCCGGAATGTCCGGAATCTTATCCTTGAGACCGCTGTTGTTCTCGAAGCCTTTGCAGCCGCAGTAGCCCAGACCGGTGACCAGGGTCTCGCCGCCCAGGATCCTGTCGAACATCCTGAATATGCAGCCCAGGGTGTGTTTCGGCTCTTCATCCGCCAGATGTACGCGGGTGATCGCCATGACCTTACCCTGCAGTTTCACTTCTTTTTCGAATTCCGCAAAACTCATTTCATCCTCCTGTCTGCCTTTGGGTCAGACTGCCTTTGCCTGAGACTATCTCTCCCTGAAGACGAGTTTGAAAATCGGACACGCGACGATCATGGCTCCGCCGATGACCGCGCCGGCCTTCATCGCCCGCGTCGCTCCGTAGGATACCATTATGAAAAGCATCTGTCTGGACAGAACGATGTTCGTGCCCGTGGAGCTCAGCGTCTGGTCGATCATCATCGATAGCATGTAGAAGAACGCCGCGACGACCAGAACCATGATTCCACTTAACAGTATTCCGAATTTACTTCTCCAGTAAATCGCAAAGAGCAGTATGCACGCGAGGATGGCGATGCCCGCCGCGCCATATCTGATCTCATCGGATGTGCCCATCCTGGCTGTCTCGATCTGCTTCGCCAGATTCTCGTCAACGAAATCCGTCAGACTCATCTGTCCAAGAACGTAGTTGACGCCCTTTGTCAGGTTAGGCATGGACGTGTTGAGAGCTTCGTCGAACATGGCGCGCTCGCCTTTGTCCATGGAAATAGTCCCCTTCTCCAGGCATTCATCCATGCCCCTGCTGAAGGCCGCGTTAAGATCGTCCGAACCGATTTCCTCCATGTCCTCGCCGTAAATCTGGCTCTGGAGGCTCCGGGCCGTGTACGCGGTGAAGAATTCCGTCATGGCGTCGGACTTAAGAATCGCCTGCATCTCCTCGCCGTACTCGCCGCCCAGGTTGATCGTGTTGTGCTGTATTATGTTGTCGGTCAGTTTCCCGACCGCGTCCGTTTCCGTGATGGCCTGCTTAACTCCGTCCTCAGATATTGCCTCGCCGACACCATAGGAACCCAATGCCAGGGCGGTGCTGGCAATCAATATGAGAGCCAAAGCAAAAGCCACCAGTCCTCTTATAAATCTCATACTCTAACTATATCATAAATCGTCCGTCGATTCAGAAGTGTTGTCGGATTCGTCATCATCTTCATCATTTGAAGATGAGCTCTGATCCTCCCCGTCTTTTGTCTTGGTTTTCTTAGGGTCCTCCTTTGGCTGCGTGCCCTCAGCGTAATACTCGCCGTTCACCTTGACGACTGATTGAGGCCTTTCGGAAAACTTTTCAGATGGAAGCCCGTCGCATACACTGGTCATTATGTTCGACCAGAACGCAGCCGCGGCTGACGAATAGTGGGACAGAGCAATGTTCACGTCGCTCCCCATCCAGAGCGCCATGCTGTACCGTGGCGTAAATCCGGAGAACCATACGTCGAACTGTGAGGATGTGGTTCCCGTCTTTCCCGCGACGTCCTGCCCCTCGACCTTTGCATTTTGACCTGTACCTTTCTGGACTGCGGACTTAAGTATGTTCGTCATTATCCAGGCTACCGAGTCGTCATATACTCTCTCCTGCTCGATCTCATTTTCAACCAGAACCTCTCCGTTGCTGTCCAGAATGTTCTCATAAAATCGAGGCTTTGTGTAGATCCCTCCATTGGCAAAGGTTTCATAGGCGGCGGTCATTTCAAGAGGACTTATGCCTCTGGTCATTCCGCCAAGAGCGAGAGCGTCGTGCATATCCGAGGTGTCGCCTTCCTCGACAACACTTGTGATGCCGTTCTTCTTAAGCATCTCTATTGAATATTCCGCGCCGATCTGACGGAATACTTTAACTGCGACTACATTTACTGACTGCTGAACGGCTTCCCGCAGCGTCATAGGTCCCTGGAATCCGCCGTAGGAATTTCTCGGCCAGATCTTGCCGTTGAGTTTAAGCGCTTCGTCGTTGATTATGCTGCCTGCGGTTATATAATCTCCCCATTTGTCGCCCTTCGATTTGCTGATCTTTGGCTTTTCGCCTTCTCTCGCCGCCTCCGCGCTCTGCTGGAGGGCCGGCGCGTATACTGCAATAGGCTTAATGGAGGATCCCGGCTGTCTTGGGCTGATCGCTCTGTTGTACAGCCTCTTGCCCTTTGCTCCTCTGCCTCCTGTCATCGCGATAACGCGTCCCGTATTGTTGTCTATTATGACCGCGGCGGCCTGAGGCTGGCGCATCTTCTGTCCCGCCTTGTAATCTTCAGGATCAACCTTGAGACTGTCGCCGTCCTTTTCGAAGAAATCCGGAAAATCCTTTGTGAACTCAGCAGAAATAACGCAGTTTCCATCGTCGTCAAGACTCGTGTAACCTGCCGGAATGAGAAGCCCTCCTCCTTCGAGGAAGAAAAGTCCGTCGTCATTCTGCTTGTACACTCCTTTGAAATCAATGGTTACGTATTCGGATTCTCCCACCTGGGTTTTATAGAAATCCAGTTTCCTGCCTTTGTACAGCCTGATCTCTCCGCTCTCTTCTGTTGAATACTCACCGTCGCTCAGCACGAACCGTTTTTTCCCGTCGAAAAAGCTGCTGTACGGGCGCATCAGAACGTCTCCCGAAGATGAAATGATGTTGCCGCTGGAATCTTTGTTGATATAGCTGATTGTGGTGTAATTGGAGTTCTTGTTTATCTCTTTATCAAGTATGTCCTGAACCCTTGTGTCGAGACATGTGTAGATTTTGTATCCTTTTGTGTAGACCATTGTGCGGGCTTCGTCTTCTGAAATACCGAATTTCTCGGCTACATCACCAACCGCTTCGTCTATGGCACAGTCAATGTAATACGTGTAACCCGCCGGCTGCTCCTTTGTGTCTATATTGATGCGGTCTTCCAATGACTCCGCAAGAGCCGCCTTCTTCTGGGCCGCGGTTATGTGTCCCGCTTCCTCCATGTTGGACAGTATGATTTTCCTTCTCTCTTCTGTCGCCCCGCCATTGTAAAGATAAACAAGACCGTCGCCTTTATCTATTACCGGAAGATCTGTTTCTGAAGCCGTGTAGCTTGCCTTTACAAGAGCGTAAGTGTCCGGGGACTGCGGAAGAGCCGCCAGAGCGACGCACTCTGTAAGATCCAGATCCCTCGGGTCTTTACCGAAGTATGTCTCAGCTGCGGCGTCTATCCCGTAGGCGTTGAACCCGAAGTATACTGCGTTAAGATATGTTTCAAGTATCTGCTTCTTTGTCAGTTTCTCTTCGATTATCTTCGTGTAGTAGGCCTCCAGAATTTTTCTCTCCATCGTCCTCTCTGACATTGTCTCTGACAGATATATGTTTCTGGCAAGCTGCTGGGTTATTGTCGACGTTCCGGAAATCTGGCCGCCTCCAAAGATTTTCTCCTTTACGGCGCCGATCATTCTGACGTAGTTGAAGCCTTCGTGCTCCCAGAATGTCTTGTCCTCTGTGTCAACAATCGCGTTTATAAAATCCGTCGGAATTTCATTGTATTCGATAATCGTTCTGTTCCCGCCGGTAAAATACAGCGTGTCAAGTTCCTTCCCCTCGCTGTCGTAAACCGATGTCTTCTGATAAATGAGCGAGTAGATATCTTCAGGGTGAATATCTTTAATCGCTGATTCTTCTATTACGTTTTTAGCATACAGAACAAAGGCTCCGACAGCGCTCGCAGCCATAAGTATCAGAATTAATAAGATGAGAAGAATCAACCCTATCTTGCCCTTTTTCTTTCGTTTCTCTTTTCCCTTTTTGCGTCCCATTCTGCCTCCTTGCAAACCTCCCCTATATAATAGTATTATCTCCTCTGCTTGTGAAGATTTGTTGAAGATTATTTCACATTTTCAGGCATGTTTTTTTGCAAACAAAAAGGATCCGATTCCGGATCCTTTTGTCTTTGCATTAATTTTCTTAACGCTTGGAGAACTGGCTTGCTCTACGAGCCTTCTTGAGTCCGTACTTCTTTCTTTCTTTCATACGGGAATCTCTTGTAAGGAAGCCCGCTTCCTTGAGAGCCGGTCTGTAAGCATCTCTGTCAGCCTCACAAAGAGCTCTTGAGATGCCGTGTCTCAGCGCGCCCGCCTGTCCGGTGTAGCCGCCGCCCTCAACTGTGGCGATGACGTCGAACTTGCCTTCGCAGCCTGCTACTTCGAACGGTCTCTTTACCTCTCTCTTGACGATGTCCAGTGCGAGGTATTCGTCGAGAGGCTTCTTGTTTACGGTGATGTTTCCGGTGCCAGGGACGAGTCTTACTCTGGCTACTGATGATTTTCTTCTACCAGTTCCGTAGTACTGTGTCTTTGCCATTTTCAGATCCTCCCTTCTTACTTGATATCCAGAACTTCCGGCTTCTGAGCTGCGTGGTTGTGCTCAGGGCCTGCGTAAACCTTTAACTTCTTGTACATCTGTCTGCCGAGCTTGCCGTTTGGCATCATGCCTTTGACAGCGTGTCTTACGGCCTCGGTAGGATGCTTAGCCATCATGTCCTCGAAGTTCGTCTCCTTGAGTCCGCCCGGATAACCGGAGTGTCTCTTGTAGATCTTCTCCTGTCTCTTCTTGCCTGTTACTGCTACCTTCTCGGCGTTGACTACGATCACGTAGTCTCCGCAGTCGACATGAGGAGTGTAGGTCGGCTTGTTCTTTCCTCTGAGAATCGCGGCGATCTGTGACGCCATTCTTCCCAGGTTCTTGCCGTCAGCGTCGATTACGTACCACTTACGTTCAACCTCCGCCGGCTTCGCGATGAATGATTTTGTTGACATTTCGTCTTCCTTTCTGCCTACTGGGTTTGTCTCCAAACTGGTTCGGTCCTGCCTACTGGGTTGCATCACCAACTTTTTCGGCGACTAAAAGTAACTTCTAGCGTGCTCGCTGCCGGACCGTCCGGTCCTGCTCACACGAAAAACCCGTGCCGCGTCGCGACACGAAGTAAGTATACTCGCAAAAGCCCTTGATGTCAAAGGGTTTTTCCAAACGTCGCAAGACCCAAGAATATACACATAAGCACCAAAATACTTTGTAATTGTGTAGGTTGTCAATACAAAAGGCATAAAGATAAAGAGATGGCAAGTATCACATACACAAATTATGCATATAGCCTTTGTTATGTGTATAACTCATCCAATCATTATTAATATCAAGCAAACACCTACACATATAAGGCCGTACAGTATGAAAAAGTGTATAGTGTTGGGTCGCGGTAAGTTCAAGGTTGACAGCGGAGCGACTTAATGTCATAATTTGTCATATATGGTTATAATTGTTACACGGTTTTCCTGTGCGTCTGTTTGACGTCCCGTAGTGTTTTTTGGTGTTTAGATATGAAGCAGCTGCTTGATCCTGAGGCTTTCAACAAATCATTGACCATGGCCTTTTATTCAGTTTTTGATGTTGATTCTTCAATTCGAAGAGTTAAGAAAATGATTGCAAACCTTCCCCCGGATAAGTTGTATCACACAAAACGCAACCGCTGGATCTATTTTTATAAACGCATAGATGGAAAGCAGAAATGCCTTTCCAAATCATCAAAGGAACTGTACCTTCTTGCACGGAAACAATACCTTCTCCTGCAGTTGCAGATTCTCGAACTTACCGGAAAGCAGGAGGACAACTGCAAGGCCGCCAGGGAAAAACTAATTCTCAGGATTCAGGAACTCATAAATACGTATGCCGCGAGCAACCTCGATAGAATCTTTTGAACATGATGCCGACTCACCCGAAAAAATTGCGGAAATACTTCGCCTGGAAGTGTTGCCCCGACTGTGGTTTTAGTATGCCTCCTAGAACACAGGACATAAAAAAACGACCCCGCAGGGTCGTTTTTATCGATATCTTTAGTGCCGTTTGCCGCCTTCGGCGACGTTGGACCTGGTTTCGGCCTTGGCCAGCATGAGCTTGGCGTTGCGCATCTCGTCCGAATCCTCATCGGCGTCAGGATGCTTGCCGATCCAGTCCTCGACCTTGGCCTTCTCGCTCAGGACGCGCTCCATGTCGATGTCTTCCGACCACTCGACGGCGTCGGTGTAGATGACGATGCTGTCCTTGACGTCGATAAAACCGCCCGCGACAGCAGCGACCTTGAACTCGTTCTTGGCCGCGCCCTTTTCCTGTATCCAAAGCTCGCCTACGTCGAGGAGCTTGCACGCCCAGACGTGGCCCGCCATGAAGCCCTCGTCTCCGTCAAGAGTAGTGACGATGACGAGTTCGACCTCGCCGCGGTAGAACAGCTTTGATGGTGTTATTACTTCTAATCTTACGCTGTTTGCCATTTTCTAAACCTTCCGCATCAACTATGCGAATCAACTAAGCGCTCTGGCTTTTGCTCTTCTCGTACTTCTCAACGACTTCATCGATGCTGCCCGCGAACAGGAACATCTGCTCAGGAATGTCGTCATGCTGTCCTTCGAGGAGCTCCTTGAAGCTGCGGACAGTCTCCTTGATTGGTACGTACTTTCCTTCCATGCCTGTGAACTGCTCAGCTACGCTGAACGGCTGTGACAGGAATCTCTGGATCTTACGGGCGCGGTTAACGATGAGCTTGTCGTCGTCTCCCAGTTCGTCCATACCCAGGATGGCGATGATGTCCTGCAGCTCCTTATATCTCTGCAGTACTTCCTGTACTCCACGAGCCGTGTTGTAGTGGTCCTCACCGAGGATCAGCGGATCCATGATTCTGGATGTGGACTCAAGCGGGTCTACAGCCGGATAGATACCGAGCTCGGTGATCGCTCTGGACAGTACCGTTGTAGCGTCCAGGTGGGCGAACGTTGTTGCCGGCGCCGGGTCGGTCAGGTCGTCCGCAGGTACGTATATGGCCTGTACGGATGTGATGGAGCCCTTCTTAGTCGAAGTGATTCTCTCCTGCAAAGCGCCCATCTCCGTTGCCAGTGTCGGCTGGTAACCTACCGCCGAAGGTACACGTCCCAGCAGAGCCGATACTTCGGAACCTGCCTGGGTGAATCTGAAGATGTTGTCTATGAAGAGCAGTACGTCCTGCTTCTCCTGATCTCTGAAGTACTCAGCCATCGTCAGTCCCGTGAGGCCTACTCTCATTCTGGCTCCAGGCGGCTCGTTCATCTGTCCGAATACCATGGCCGTCTTCTCTATTACGCCCGACTCGATCATCTCGTAGTACAGGTCGTTTCCTTCTCTTGTTCTCTCGCCTACGCCGGCGAATACTGAGATGCCGCCGTGCTCTCTGGCGATGTTACTGATCAGCTCCTGAATGAGTACCGTCTTGCCTACGCCGGCTCCTCCGAACAGACCTACCTTACCGCCTCGGGTGTACGGAGCGATCAGGTCGATAACCTTGATGCCTGTCTCGAATATCTGGGCCGATGTGTCCTGTTCCTCGAAGGCCGGGGCGGCTCTGTGAATCGCTGCCTTCAGTTCCGTCTCGATGGCAGGCTTGTCGTCGATCGGTTCACCCAGTACGTTGAACATCCTTCCCAGGACTTCCTTACCTACTGATATCGTAATCGGCGCTCCTGTGTCGACAGCATCCATTCCTCTCTTGAGTCCGTCGGTAGATGAAAGGGCTACGCATCTCGCTACGTCGTCACCCATGTGCTGGGCAACCTCCGCGACAATGGTCCTCCCTTCAAACTCAATGTTGACTGCGTTCAGCAGTTCCGGCATTTCGTCCTCATTGAACTTTATGTCGATTACAGGTCCGATGATCTGATGGATTTTTCCCTTGTTCATTTTCGCCTCCATTTTGCCTTAGCTCTGTGCCTCAGAACCGGCAACGATTTCTATGATTTCGTCAGTGATTGCCGACTGACGCGCCCTGTTGTAGTTCAGGTTCAGGTTGTCCAGCATCTCCCTGGCGTTATCTGTCGCGTTTTCCATGGCCATTCTACGGGCGGCGTGCTCGCAGGTGGCTGACTCAACAACAGCAGAGTAGATTTTAGTTTCAACATATTTGGGAACAAGATAGTTGAATACGGCTTCCACGGAAGGTTCGTATTCGACGAACTTGTTGACCGTCATGAATTCCGGATCTGTCTCGACCTCGAACGGGAGAATGACTTCGCTCTTGACCTTCTGCTCCATCGTGCTGATGAAGGATGTGTAGATCAGGATTACTTCATCGATCTCCTTGTTGTCGTACATCTCCAGGATCGGCGCGGACAGTTCCTTCGTCTCGAGGAAGGAGATGCTCTCCGGCGGGGCCAGGTATGTGCTGTGCACATTGTAGCCATGCTTCTCGAAGTACTCCTTGCCTTTGCTTCCGACCGCAACTATAACAGGCGGCTCCCAGTCTTTGTCTATCTGAGCCTGGGCCTCCTTGATGATGTTGCTGTTGAAGCCGCCGCAAAGGCCGCGTCCGCTGGTTACGACGATGTACGCCGTCGTCTTGATCTCTCTGTTTCCTGCCAGATATTCCTGAGGAATCTCGGAACCCGAGTTGAACAGCTCTCTTATCGTGTTGGTGATGAAGTGAGAGTTCTCGTTCGTCTTCTCGAAGATCGCCTTGGCTCTCCTCAGCTTACCTGCAGAAACGAGCTTCATGGAGTTGGTGATTCTCTCTGTGCTGCTTACAGACTTTATTCGCCTTTTGATGTCCTGTATGGACTCTGTAGCCATAAGTCACACCTCCTCTATCAGCTTTCCTGAGCAGCCTCTTCTGCAGTTTCCTCGAAGGATTCCTCCGCGTCGTCCGGCTGCATGATAGTCACGCCGATAGCGCGGAGATACTTTTCGTTGAATTTCTCGATCGCGGTCTTGAGGAGTTCCTCAGTTTCCTCGACGATCTTGCCCTCGTTCCTGATGCTGCGTCCCACCTCAGGATAAGTGGACGCCATGTAGTCGAGGAATTCCGCCTCGTAGTTCTTGACGTTCGCCACTCCAACATCCTCAAGATAGTGGTGGATCGCCGCGTAGATTATCATTACCTGATTCTCTACAGGCAAAGGCTGGTACTGCGGCTGTTTCAGAACTTCCATGAGGATCTCGCCGTGATCCAGCCTCTTCTTCGTCTCCGCGTCCAGATCGGATCCGAACTGGGAGAAGGAAGCCAGCTCTCTGTACTGAGCCAGCTCCAGCTTGATGCTCGACGCTACCTGCTTCATGGCCTTGATCTGAGCGTTTCCTCCTACTCTGGATACGGAGATACCGGCGTTTACAGCAGGTCTCTGTCCCGAGAAGAACAGCTCGGATTCAAGGTATATCTGTCCGTCAGTGATTGAAATTACGTTTGTAGGAATGTACGCTGATACGTCTCCTGCCTGTGTCTCGATGATAGGCAGCGCGGTCAGTGAACCGCCGCCCTGGTCGTCTGACAGCTTCGCCGCTCTCTCGAGGAGTCTCGAATGCAGGTAGAATACGTCGCCAGGGTACGCCTCACGTCCAGGCGGTCTTCTAAGCAAAAGCGACATGGCTCTGTATGCCACCGCGTGCTTTGAAAGGTCGTCGTAGATGATCAGGGCGTCTCTTCCGTTGTCTCTGAAGTATTCGCCCATGGCGCATCCTGCGTACGGCGCTATGTACTGGAGCGGCGCGGAGTCTGATGCTGTCGCGCTTACGATGATCGTATAGTCCATCGCTCCCTTGTCTTCAAGTGTCTGTGTCAGCTGAGCTACTGTTGACGCTTTCTGTCCGATAGCTACGTAGATGCAGATTACGTCTTCGCCCTTCTGATTGATTATAGTATCAATGGCGATGGCGGTCTTACCTGTCTGCCTGTCGCCGATGATAAGCTCTCTCTGGCCTCTTCCAATTGGGATCATGGAGTCGATAGCCTTGATTCCTGTCTGCAGAGGCTGGTTAACTGATTTTCTCAGCAGTACGCCCGGCGCGATAGTCTCGACCGGTCTTCTTTCCTCCGTGTGGATCGGGCCCTTGCCGTCCAGCGGCATTCCCAGGGCGTTTACGACTCTTCCGACCATACCGTCGCCAACAGGCACCTCTACGACAGCGCCTGTAGGTTTTACGATATCCCCTTCCTTGATGTTTCTGTCAGAGCCGAGGATTACGGCACCGACGTTGTCCTCCTCAAGGTTCTGGGCCATTCCGTATGTATCCTCTCCGAACTGCAGCAGCTCGCCCGCCATGCAGTTCTCCAGACCGTATATTCTGGCGATACCGTCTCCTACCTGAATTACGGTACCGAAATCGGAAACGTCCAGCTGGCTCTTATAGTTCTTTATCTGTTCTTTTATGACCGAACTGATTTCCTCAGGTCTCAAATTCATAACTTTCCTCCCTAAGATAGATTCATCTGACTTGCTAATTCGTCAAACTTCTTCCTGTATGACGCGTCAATGATCTTGCCTTCGACAAGAATCTTGAACCCCGCCAGCAGGGTGGGATCTAATTCATTTTCCAACTTAACATTCATCTGCAAAAGCTTCGAAGTCTGCTCTTCAAGCTCGGCCATTCTCTCGTCGGAAAGCTTAACCACTGAATAAACTGTTCCGTAAGAGACGCCTTCTTCTTTCTCAATGAGGCTTTTGTAGACTTTAACAATTCTTCCGAAGTTCATCGTTCTTCTCTTATCTACGAGTATGTAGAGAAAATTGAGAAGCTCTTCGCAGATTCTGCCCTCGAAGATGTTCTTCAGGACTTCTTTCTTTTCGTCTGCAGATACTCCAGGATAATTGATGAACTGGTGCAGTTCCGGCTCATCTTCAATGAGCGCGGCAACAGCCTGAGCTTCTTCGAGAATCTGATTCTCTATTCCTAATTCCCGGGCTGCCTCCACGAGTGCAGTCCCATATGTCAGATCAACTGCTAGTTCTGCCATTTCGCACTCCTTGCATCCTCAATTGCCTGATCGATTATGGCGTCCTGTCCGACGCTGTCTATCTCTCTGCCTACTATCTGCTCAGCCGCGAGCATGGCAATGGAAGCGATCTCCTTCCGCATTTCCTCCATGGCCTGAGCCTTTTCCTGCTCAATGGTCTTTTCGGCCTTTGCGATGATGTCGCTCGCCTGCTTGCGTGCTTCTTCAATGATGATCTGAGCCTGGGCGTCCGCCTGCTGCTTGGAAGCCTTGATTATCTCGCGGCCTTCCTCCTCGACGTTCGCGATGCGCCTGCTGTAGTTGGCCATCTTCTCGTCGGCCCTCTTGTTCTGGGCCTCGGCGGCGTCGATGGCGTCCTGAACGGCAGCGGCTCTGTCATCCATGAATTTCTTTATCTTTTCCCAGAAGAACTTCCGAAGTATGAGATACAGGATGAATACATTACAAAGGATCATCAGTGACGACCAGTTGAATTGAATAAGCCCCTGTGTCATTTCCATGGCTGTTCCTCCTTCCTTAAATCACTTGAGCAATAACTTCCGCAGTCTAAAGAAGTGGATTCGCAAACATAAGCATAATCGCGATTACCAGCGCGAAGATACCTGCCGTCTCTGTAAGCGCTACGCCGATCAGCATCAGCTTCAGAAGCGTGCCCTGTGCCTCCGGCTGTCTAGCCGTACTCTCTACTGTCTTACCTGCATTAAAACCGATGCCGATTCCTACGCCGGCCATGGCTATCATTGCCATTCCTGCTCCCAGTGATGAGAAAGCAGCGATTAGTTCTGCGCCTGTAAATCCTGTCATTTCATTATCCTCCTTAAATCATTTAATACTGATTTTGTATCATTTATCACTATCCGCGGTTCCGGGCCAAAGGCAGCCGAAGCGCGGTTTATAGCCTTTGCTTTATTAACTCTCTACCGGATGTCTTCCGTTGTCGATGAATACCATGGTCAGCATGGTGAATATGTACGCCTGAAGTATCGGCTCGAACATATCGAACCAGAAGTTCAGTATCAGCGGCCAGCCGATCTGGAAGAATGGTATGATCGATTCCCTTGAGAAGTCCGGATCAGCGAAGACATTGATCAGAGCCGCTGAAGCAGTCTGCAGTCCGCTGTAAACCAGAGACATGAGAATTACGCCGGCCAGAATATTGCCGAAGAGTCGGCACGCCAGCGTTACCGGGAACATACTGTCACTGATGATGTTCAGCGGCAGCATGAACGGATATGGTGATGAGAGTTCTTTGATGTAACCCCGGGCTGTCTGCGCTTTGACTGCGTTGTAATGTATCAGAACGAACGTTACAAGAGCCAGCGGGAATGTGCAGTTGAGGTCAGATGTGGTCGGTCTGATGTCGAGAAGTCCGAGCATGCTTCCCAAGCCCAGAAATACGATCAGGGTCCCGCAGTAAGGAGCGAACTTATCGGAGATATCGCCCATTACGTCCTTGACCATCTTGTAGACAAAACCAACGAGCAGTTCTCCCAGGAGCTGGGCTCCGTGAGGGACTGTCTGCATTTTGCGTGTCGCCAGGAATGCGAATACCAGTATTGCTATGCTGACGATCAGACTCCAGCATACTGTTTCACTGATAGGAACACTGCCGATTCTAAAAATAATCCGTGGTCCTAATTCCATTCGCTGTCACCTCCTTAGAGTGTCGGCCAGTCATCCTCATC
>DBYH01000020.1:49670-66522 GCA_002310095.1 Firmicutes bacterium UBA1191
GGTTCGGTCCAGTCGTTGAGAGGATTCTTCTTTTTCTTGATGAACTTATACACTATTCCGTAGAGGAACATGATTCCGAAGTGAATAGTAACGAAGCCGATTCCGCATCCGAAGCCGCATGGCAGGCTGGCCTTGATGCAAATGAAAAAAACGACTCCGTACAAAAACAGTCTCACTATGTAACCGAGGAGTATAGGGGCTTTCTTCGATTCCTCGGCCAGGGTCTCACCGGTCTTGACCAGAATGAAAAAACCGATCACTGACACGGCAGTGCCCGCCGCAAGTCCCGCCGCGAACAGCGCGCTCGGTCCGATAATGAAAAGAGATACCACTTCGGCCAAAGCCGCCATGGCCAGGCCGTAAATGATTATCTCATTTCTGAACTCTTTCAGGCTGGTCACGCGAGTGTCCTTTCCGCGTCTTGAAACCGCTTTCGTAGTTACGATTATTATACCGAATTTTCACGGTATGTACAACCTTTAATGCATCGTTATTATAATAACAGGCTCAATAGCATCAAGGCTGTAAGCGAATTGCCTACAGCCCCTTGATTACATTGCGCACCCATTTCTTCGAAAAGAATCTGTATGTGAGGAAAATACCCTTGACGACCTCCTCGCAGCGCACGGCCATGACCGCAAAATAAATCGGCCAGCAGAGTTTCAGGGACGTGAGGAATGCAACCGGAACGCCGATCACCCATACGGTCCCTACGTCTGCAAAGGCAGCAAACCTGGTGTCGCCCCCGCACCTCAGGATTCCCGTAACTATGAGTCCGTTGTAGACCTCGAGCCACAGCACGCAGGAGATGACGATAAAGGTCTTCCAAGCCATGTCGGCCCCTTCCGGTGTGAAATCAAAGAGGCCCAGTATCGGCTTTCCGAACAGAAGCGAAAGGGCTCCCATGGCGGCGCCGACGGACAAAGCCAGTACGAGGAACTTCTTTCCCATGTCATAGGCTTCCTCAAGTTTCTCCTCCCCAAGCTTCTGCCCGATGAGGATCAGGGCCGCATCGCCGACGCTGAAAGCCAGCATGGCAAAGATGTTGCTGATCGTATTGCATGCCTGATAGGCTGCTCCGGCGGTTATGCCGATACGCGCGAAAGCGGCGACGTACATGGACACCCCGATTCCCCAGAGTGTCTCGTTGATGGTCGTCGGAATCGCGTTCTTCACTATGCGCCCGGCGAGATCTTTTCCGTAGCTGAAGAACTCGCTCAGTTTGCCTTTGATTACGTTGTTTCCGGCGAAAACGAAGAGGAGCACTATGGTCATCTCAATCACCCTTGCGATGACTGTGGCCAGTGCCGCTCCGCGGATCTCCATTCTCGGCATTCCGAAGCGGCCGTAGATAAGGCAATAGTTCAGGAATGTGTTCGAGCAGAATCCCACGACGCTGGCGATGAGAGGCAGGTGCGTCTGCTGCGTCGCCCGGAGCGCCATGGTGAAACTCTGGGTAACAGGATTAAGAAGGAAGCAGAACGCCCCCATTCTTATGTATGGGATTCCCGCCTCGATTACTTCCGGTATGTTGGTGAATATCCTGATGATGTACTGCGGGAAAGCAAACGCGGCAATAAAGAACAGTATTCCCATGCAGATGTTTATGGTCAGGGCGAAGCCCGTCGTTCTGCGTATGTTCGAAAAGTCCTCACTGCCGAAGAACTGGGCCACGAACGTGGCGTTTCCGCTGGTGAATCCGAAGAGCAGCATCCAGAATATGAAGTAAATCTGTATGGAAACTCCGACCGCGTTAAGCGCCAGCTCCCCAAGTCCGCCGATCATCAGATTGTCGATCAGGTTGAGGCTGGATGCAATCAGGCTCTGCAAAGCAATAGGCCCCGCAATGAGGCCTACTTTCTTCACCATTGTTCTGTTGTCGATGGTGTTAAGTTTTTCTGTCATCTATTCCTTTATATCTGCTGCTGTGTCCGCTGGTTCGTTCGCAGGCTCGTCTGCCTTTGCGTCCGGAGCGGCTTCTCCTGCCTTTGCAACGGGAGTGTCAGGCAGTTCCTTGAGAATTCTGTAACCCTTGAGGCTTACCTTGTTCGTTCCGGTATCCGTCATGATTACGCCGAGGATCAGCGCCGCTACGAAGGCGAGGCCCAGACATTCTATGATGAGGCCGCGACTGTAGAGTATTGCCGTGATTCCCATGATGCCGCTGAGGCTGTACATGAGGAGCACGGCCCGCCTCTGGCCGAATCCGGCTCTTAGAATGCGGTGGTGAAGGTGTTCTTTGTCCGCTGTTCCGATGGACTGATGGCGCAGGGTCCTTCTGATGATCGCCATGAGTGTGTCGAAGATCGGAAGTCCGAGAACAAGCGCAGGTATTACAACTACGAACAGCGTCGCGCTCTTAACTGTGCCGAGTATGGACAGGGCCGCCAGGGCGAAGCCGAGCAGCTGCGATCCGCCGTCGCCCATGAACGTCTTGGCCGGATGGAAGTTGTACGGAAGGAATCCGACACATGCTCCGGCAAGCACCATCATGCAGGTGGTAGGGAAGTACCATCCGTGGATGTACGATACGTAGGCGATGGAAAGGGCCGATATGGCGCTGATGCCGGCGGCCAGTCCATCAAGCCCGTCAACAAGATTCACGGCGTTGGTTATGGCTACGAGCCAGATGACTGTCAGTATGTAGCACGCCGCGATGCCCAGATTCATGTGTCCTGTGCCGAACCAGTTTGTTATGAACTGGATTCTTAATCCCATGGCAAAAACAACGCTGGCGCAGACCACCTGTCCCGCGAATTTGATGATAGGTTTCATGCCCTTGACGTCGTCGATGGCGCCCAGTATGTAGGTGAGCGTGCAGCCGACCATGATTGCGTCCACGTGGGGTCTTCCCTGAGCGAACACAGCCAGTCCGACCATGATTCCCGCGAATATTGCTATGCCGCCGAATCTAGGCATAGGTTTGTTGTGGACACGCCTCTTGTCCTTCGGTACATCCATGGCGCCGAGTTTAGGCGCAATAAATATCGACAGAGGAGTCACCGCCGCCGCTACGAGGGCGGCGAGAACCAGAGGGGCCCACAGGTCAAAGCTTGTTGCGGTCAATTTGTCTCTCCCAGCATCACGATTCTGAGACCTGCTTCTCTCAGGATCTCAACGGCCAATTCGTCAGGATAACCTTCCCTGACTACGATTCTCTGTATTCCTGCGTTTATTATCATCTTGGCGCAGATCGCGCAAGGCTGATGTGTAATGTAAATCGTTCCGCCTTCTACGCTCTGTCCAAGGGTCGCGGCCTGAATGATGGCGTTCTGTTCGGCGTGGAGCGCTCTGCAAAGCTCATGCTTCTCGCCTGACGGAACTCCGAGTTCCTTCCTCAGGCATCCGCCTTCTCTCTCTCCGCAGTGGGCTATGCCTCTTGGAGCGCCGTTGTATCCGGTCGCGATTATATGCTTGTCCTGCACGATGACAGCACCCACCTGCCTTCTCAGGCATGTGGATCTCTTCGCCGTCAGCATCGCAAAATCCATGAAATACTCGTCCCAAGTCGGTCTGTTGTCCATAACTCTTTTTTCTCCTGTATTAATAAAATACCTCGGCGAGATAGAGGCCGTTCGGCGGAGCAGTGTGTCCCGCCGCCTGCCTGTCGCCCGCTTCGATTATTTCCCTGATGTCTTCAGGTCTGCGCTTCCCCTGTCCGACCTCGACGAGCGTGCCCGTCATGATCCGGACCATGTTGTAGAGGAATCCATCGCCCTCGATGGTGAACTCGATACGCTGCAGCGCGCCGGGTGCAGCGTCAGTCTCTTCTGCTTTTGCCGCAGCGCTCGTCTCCTTCACGCCGGCCGCGAACATCGTTCGCACCGTCGTCTCCCGGGGATTTCCGCCGGAAGCTTCGAATGAGCTGAAGTCGTGTTCTCCAACGAAAAACTTCGCCGCTTCATCCATGGCCGCCGCGTCGAGTCTGCCGCCCAGGTGATAAACGTAGTTTCGCTCGAATACCAGCGAACGCCGGGCTTCATCGGCTAACGCCTTGCCCGCCTGCGCTTCATCGGCCTGCGCCTCATCGGTCCCCGCGCAGATTCTGTAAACATACCTCTTGCCTTTGCTGTTGAAGCGTGCATGAAAATCAGGCGGCACCTCCTCGGCTTTCAGAATGCGCACCGGGGCTTTTGCAAAACCTCCCCGTCCGCTTTCGCTTCCTTCTCTGGCGCAGAGGGCGTTGTTCACGACCAGGGCGATCTTTTCCGTTGGTATCCCCAAATCCGCTTTGAAGGATGCCCGCTGTCCATAGGCATGAACGCCCGCGTCGGTCCGGCTCGTTCCGCTGAGCAGGACTTCTCTGTCGAAAAGGCGGGTCATCGTCTGCTCCAGCAGGCCCTGGACCGTGCGCTCGCCGGGCTGCTTTTGCCATCCGTGGAATGTGCTGCCGTCATATGCGATTGTAAGAAGTACGTTTCTCTCCATACATAGTTCATTATACAGTATGTCCGACGCTCAGCACAAGACCGATATCGTACCGCGGCGTCTCCGGTTACCCTGCGAAACGCTCGTATTCCTCGCTGACATCAATGTCATCGCAGGGCGGCAGCGCGGTCAGCTCGCCTGTTTCTCTTGTGTAGCGCAGCACGCTGTCCGAAAGCACATCTTCAGGGCACACGATCCGGCGGTTGGCTTCGATGACCAGCCTCTGCAGGTGCTCCGGATCCTTCACCTGTCCAGCCCGTATGATTATGAACTCGTGAAGCGAGCTCGGGATCGCCAGGTAATCCTCCTCGAGCACATGGGCGATCATTGCCTGAGTTCCGGGATAAAAAAGAGCCGCTGCTCCGTACCTCTCTCTGTTTGTCGTAAGTACGTAACACGCCTCTTTCTCTCCGGACTCTTCCGGCTCTTCCGCGAACTCCATGAGTCTGCTGGCAGGATTCAAAGACGCCGAGTTCGATCTCCATGCGTTCTCAAGCGCGGCGTCAAAGAGCTCGTTCATGTCGTAGCCGTATTCTTCCGCAAGGCTGTTCGTCACCACCGTGCTGAAAACGCCGCCGTCGGACGCTCCGATCTGCAGGTCACAAATGAGCGCCAGTCCGTTTCCTACATCTCTGAAAGGCACAGTCTTAAGGAACTCTTTGTTGAATTCCATTCCGACGAGGCGCAGACCCGCGTTGCTCTTGGCGCTGCCGAACTTCATGTCCGGAACTTCTTCCGGCACCGGGGCGTCCTTCATACCGTCCCTAAAGGCCCAGACCATCTGCCTGACCAGGCTATCCATGTCCTCGCCGGCAGAATAGAGCTCGTACATGCCGTTCACGTAGAACGTCGGCGCAGGGTCTTCGCCCATGTGGAAGGTCAGTCCGAACATGGACTGGTCGTTCATCTTCATGACCTCCGCGGTCTGGACTTCGGTCGTCTCGTCGCCCTCTTCGCGAAGGCGCTTTAAGACCTCCTCCGCCGCCAGCGCAGTAAACTCCTTGATATTCATTTGTAAAATCTCCTCTCCGCCCCTTATATACTTATATGTTATTATCCGAGCAACCGTCCGCCCGTGCCTGCCGCCGCTTCCCTATACGATCGGCATGGCGATTATGATGTAAGCCATGGCGCACCCGCAGAGATACGGGCCAAGCGGCTTCTGATCTTTCTTTCCGTAATGTCCCGACGCCAGCCCCGCCGCAGCTACGAATCCGCTGATTATCACAGCGGCCGCCACAGCCGCTATCGTGCCGTTGATTCCAAGCACCAGCCCCATGGCCGCGCAGAGCTTCACATCCCCGAACCCAAAAGCGTCCTGCTTGAATAGCAGTTTTCCAACTAGGGCGCAGATCAGCATGAATCCGCCTCCGATCACCATGCCGAGGACCGGCTGCCAGAAACCGCTCAGACTATCCCAGACACCTCCGTCAGCTGCCGCCGCGATTCCGGCGTCCATCTGAGTGTAGGCTGCTTTTGCGCCTCCTTCTTTCCATAGAGGAGCGAAGCCGATCGATGAAAGCGCCAGCAGAAGGACGAACTGGTCGGGTATGATCATGAACTTGAGGTCCGCCAGAGCTATTATAAGCAGAATCCAGCAGGCAACCAGCCCCGCAGCCGCCAGCTGGGTCGTCAGACCTGTGGCTTCAGGCTGCACGGTGAGCCGGCCTTCGCTGTACTCAATGAGCGAGAGCCTCAGGCAAAGGCACATGAACCCGGCCGCGTAGACCCAGCGCCATGGATTTTCCTTGATGCGCTTTTCGCCGCCTGCCAGGCGCGGGTTCTTTGACGGATCCTCTCCGTACTCGCAGAGCCAGGACGCAGGCATGTGGTTGAACACCCACACGGCCGCCGGTCCCGCGAAAAAACCCATTATTAAGCTTGCTGCGATTTTGATTATCAGAACTGTCATTTCGTCATTGACAATTTTTTATAAGTGACGGTTAATCCCCTTCATCGATATGCTACCGTATAATTCTATTAATGTCAATATATTCCATTGAATCTGTTTGTTTGTGTTTGTATAATTGTTTCGGGGTAAAATCGCAGGAGGCGGAAGATGGAAAACAAGGAAACAATGGACAGCAAGGCATATATTGACGAGTATATTGCGAGGGCGCGGAAGGCCCAGGCCGAGTTCGAGAAGATGAGCCAGGAGGAGGTCGACAGGGCCGTCCAGACCATCGGAAGGGTGGTCTATGAGAACGCCCAGTACTTCGCCGAAATCGCCGTCGAAGAGACGGGCATGGGCAACGTCGAAGACAAGTGCGCCAAGAACAGGCAGAAGGCGGGCATCGTCTGGAACAACCTGCGCGGCAAGAAGTCCCGGGGCATTCTGGAGACCAATGAGGAGACGGGCATCACGACCGTGGCTAAGCCTATGGGCGTAGTCGCTGCCATAACCCCTTGCACCAATCCTATCGTAACGCCGATGAGCAACTCCATGTTCGCCCTGAAGTGCGGCAACGCCATAATCATCACGCCGCACCACAAGTCGGTTAAGTGCAGCACCAAGGTGGTCGAGATGATGAACGAGGCCCTCGCCAAAGAAGGCTATCCGGAGAATCTGATCCAGATCCTCGGTGAACACTCAAGAGAGAATACGAGAAATCTCATCTCCAGCGCTGACGTAGTCGTTGCCACCGGCGGAGCCGGAATGGTCAACGCCGCGTACAGCTCCGGCAGACCGGCACTCGGTGTCGGCGCCGGCAACGTGCAGTGCATAATAGATGAAGGATATGACTATAAAGAAGCTGTTCCTAAGATCATAAAGGGCCGCTCGTACGACAACGGCATCATCTGCTCGGCGGAGCAGAGCGTAATCTGCCCAGAGGCGGACTTCGAAGACATCCTGAAGGAGTTCGAGGCCAACGGCGGTTTTGTGGTCCGCGACAAGGAGGGCCTCGAGAAGATCAGAGGCGCCCTCTTTGAAGACGGCAAAACCAACCGCCACTCTGTCGGCCAGAACTGTCAGAAGGTGGCCGAGCTGGCCGGCATGGAGATTCCGGCAGGCACCAAGGTCATCGTGGCAGTCGCCGAGGGAACGGGAGCGACGGACTCCCTGGGCGGCGAGAAGATGGCTCCGGTCATCAGCGCCTACGCGTACAAGGACCTCGACGATGGCATAAGAATCGCCGCCGAAAACCTGGAGCGCGACGGCAAAGGCCACAGCGTCTCCTTCCACTCGGACAGCGAAGAGCATATCGCGAAGGTCGCGGAGAACCTTTGCGTTTCAAGATTTGTAATCAACCAGTGCAGCTCGAATTCGACAGGCGGCTCCTACTACAACGGCCTGAATCCGACCAACACTCTCGGCTGCGGATCCTGGGGTCACAACTCCATCTCCGAAAACCTCAACTACACTCATCTGATGAACGTTTCCAGAGTCGCCCGCTTCATGCCGGACAACTACGTTCCGACCGAAGAGGAACTCTGGGGTCAGGATTAGCATGGCGAAAGACGGCAGGATAAAAAAGTACATAGCGCTCTGCCTTTTCACTTTTATTCTCGGACTGGCCGGGGGAGGAATCATCTGGATCATCCTGCAGATCATGCAAGCCGGTATCGGGCTTCTTTGGACTGCACTCCCGAAGGCCCTGGGCCTGACGCCGGGCGTAAGTCTGCTGGCTGGCAACACAGGAATTCTGATCTACAACCTGGTAGTCTGCTTACTTGGTGCCATCCTCATAGCCTTAGTGCAAAAGCATTACGGCCGTCTTCCGGACACAATGGAAGAGGTCATCTTCCGCGTGAAAAAAGAAGGCGGATATCCATACACTAAACTCTACCGCGTGGCAATCGCCGCGATCTTGCCGCTTATCTTCGGCGGAGCCATCGGACCTGAGGCCGGACTGACCGGCCTGACAGTCGGCTTCTGCTACTGGATAGGGGCGAATCTTCAGTACAGAAATGAGGAGATAGCCGCTCTGGCCGAATCGGGTTTCGCCGCGGTTCTCGGCGTTATTTTCGGTTCCCCTCTGTTCGGCATCGCCCAGCTTCTGGAGCCGGACGACAAGTCGGAGCATTACGGCAGGAAGTTCACGAGCAAGCGCACACGCATCATAATCTACTGCTGCGGCGCTCTTGGCGGAATGCTGGCATTTCTGCTTTTCAGCAACCTCACGGGACGCACGTCCGGACTTCCGAGATTTGGAGCACACCACGCCATAGGCGTCGACCAGTGGAAGTGGGTCCTGCCGCTGATCGCCATCGGAATAGTGTTCGCTCTGTATTATCTGACAATCGAAAAGCTTACCCGCAGAGCTGCAGGTAAGCTTTCAGATCACCCCTTTATTTGTTCTTTTATTGCGGCAGTGTGCGTCGCCGTTGCCGGCGCGTTCCTGCCTATGAGCATGTTCTCGGGAGAGCACCAGCTTGAGGAGCTCATCACCGGCTGGCAATCCACATCGCCTACCGAGATGATTCTCACCGCCATCGTGAAGCTGGCGCTGGTCAGCCTCTGCATTAGCTTTGGGTGGCGCGGCGGCAGCATCTTCCCGATTATTTTCTGCGGATCGCTTCTCGGCTATGCCTTTGCTCTCATGGTCGGCATGGACGGGGCCTTCGCCGTCGCCATGCTCGTATCATCCATGTACGCTTACATCATGCGCAAGCCTGCTGCCGTTGTCATGATCCTGCTGCTGTGCTTCCCGATAACATACATTCTCCCGATCGCGGTCTGCGCGATCATTGCCTCTAAAATCCCATCCCCTTATAGTCGTTAGATGTGTATTGGTTGTAGTTGGTTGTTAGTTGCTTTTCAGGTCAATTATCATTTTTTGAATTTGACATATATATCGCCCGCATCAGTAGTGAGGGTGATCTTGTTAGGGCCGCCTTTGAAGGTGATTTCTTTTGAAGGATCTTCATAAGTGTTGCCGCCGATGCTCACATCTCCATAATCTGCTTTGGCGGATATGTCGAACTTATCCTGCGGCAGACTGCTTTTGAAAGAAATGTCGCCGTAGTTTGCATCTGCATGGATGTTGCCCGTGCAGCCGGAGATGTCAATTTCTCCCGAATCCGTTTTTAGAGAGATGTCACCGCTGCAGTCTGAAATGACCGTGTCGCCCGCGTCAGATTTTACCGTTGTCTTGCCGTAATCCGCACTGTCGATCCATATATCGCCCGCGGAAGTAATCAGCGAGAGTTCATCACCCGAGCCTCTCAGAATCACGATGTCGCCGAAGTCCAGATTAAGATCAGTATCGCTGCTCTTGGCCCCGATGATGAATGCGTCTCCGCAGTAGTCCACGATTTTGATCTTGTCGAGCTGGTCAGCAGTGCAGTGAATAATTACTACAGGCACGGTGGAGCCGTCTCCGTCGATGTCTTCATCGCCAATGTCAAAGTTGAATCCGACAAAATTAGTATATTTCTTGTCTACTTTTATCTTCAAAACCCCGTCTTTGTTTGTGATTTCAGGCTTTTCTTTGCCCTTCGGCCAGCGCACATCCACCGTTCCCGGATCGCCGCTCAGAAGTCCGGAATCACTAATCACGTTCTCAAAGAATTTGTTCATCAGACCTTCGGATTCAACTTCCTGCCCCGGAGCAACGACGACTATGTCCATCGGCCCTTCTGCTTCGATTTTGGTGAAGTCCCCGACAGTTTCCGTCGACTCATCCATATTCTCATAGGACGGTCCAAAGTTGAACCAGGAATGATGTTCGGAAACCTTATGCAGATTTTTAACTCCGCCTGCCGCGATACCCGCAAGCGAGAACGCGATTCCCACTGCGCATACAATTGCGCATATCATGATAAATCTCTTTGTTTTATTCATTGTCTCCACCCCTTTCAGTCTCTTCAGGAGCCTCCAGTTCCAGCGTCGCATCCTCCGGTGCTTCAAGCTCCGAAGCATCAAGAGCCGCCGCTTCGGCCGCATCCGCTTCCATCTCTCTCATGAAAGCTTCTTCGTCTTCGTCAGGTCTGCTAACGTAGACCCATCCGTCTCTTCCTGCAGATTCTTCAGACAGATTTCTGATGCGGCGCTTCTCCCTTTTGTTGCGGATTGTCTTTGCAATAGCTCTGACCGCCTCTCTGACGCCGATGAACAGTCCGAACCCCGCAGCTGCCGCTATCGCCATGGCTACCATGCCCATTCCGATCGACATGATTCCCGATGAGAATGCGTCAAACAGCGCGACGAAACCGAACACGAAAGCGCTCGCACCCGCTATGGCAATGTTGATGATCGCCACAACCAGTCCGGCGAGCACACAGATCGCTCCGACCAGAAGGCACATCGCTCCGATCAATGCCGGTATGGACAGCGGTGCTGCCACGATTCCGATCACTACCCACCATGCCGCCGACAGCTTCTTCTTAGTTGTCGGTTTCTCGCCGAGGGCGCTTACTTCGCCGCCAAGGATTCTCGCCGCGTATTCCGCTCTGATCCGAGCCGCGATACGCTTCGGGCTTCCCAGTTCATCCAGGATCTCCGCCTCTGTCTTTTCCCCTGATTCCAGCACCTCATCGAAGTACTCCTCGTAGTATTCAGTCGCTGCTGCGATCTCTTCCGGCGGAAGTTTCTTGAGACCGTCTCTCAGCGTAGTAATAAACTCCTGCCTAGTCATTTTCGCCACCCCTTTCGTTTTCCATCAATTTGTTGATTGCTGTCTTGTAATCGTTCCACTGCTTTCTGTACTCAAGCAGCTGAGCTTTTCCCTTATCAGTAATGGAATAGTATCTGCGGTTCCTCCCCTGATAAGGCTGGTCGTAGGTCCTGCAAAGACCTTCTTTCTGAAGCCTCCTCAATACCGGATAAAGAGTCGATTCCGAAATCACAATCGCGCTCTTCATCTCCTGCGTGATCTCATACCCATAAGTGTCCCCTCTGTTCAGAATTGCCAGGGCGCACGCATCGAGTAGGCTTGATTCGATCTTAAAAGCCACTTTTGCGCCTCCTTTCTTTGTGCAATGTTATTTTTCGTTTAATACTATACGGCATATAATATTGTTTGTCAACAACTAATTTAAACTTTTTTCAAAAAACTTTATGCAAAGGCAATCTGTCCTTTTTTCGCATAATCTGTTAAAAAAATAACAACTTTCTATTTACTACCCTTCGCAGCGGTGGTACAATAAATGGCGTTAAAGAACTAAAGCAAATCCGGGAGGAAAATAGCATGTACAAAACATCCATGCTCGAGAAGAAGTATCAGGAAAAGCTGATCACTGCGGAACAGGCCGCCGAAATGGTCCACAACAACAACAGAATCCACTTCGGTCTGGGACTCGGTACCGTCAAGGACATCGACAAGGCCCTCGCCAAGCGGGCAAATGAACTCTGGAACGTCGAGATCATCAGTACAGTAGGCGTGAGAAACGCTCCTTTTGAGACATATCTGGCAACGGATGATAATAAAAAGGTAAGATTTTCATCCGCCCACTTCAGCCAGTTCGACCGCGAGATGTGCAAGGCCGGCCGCTGCTGGTACATTCCTATGATGTTCAACGAGCTGCCTGTCTACTGGCAGCACAACGACAGCGGTATCGATATCGCCTTCTTCCAGGTAGCTCCGATGGACGAACACGGAAACTTCAACATCGGACCTCAGGTAGCGGATATCTGGGGCGTAATCAAGAGCGCCAAGAAAGTAATCGTTGAAGTAAACGAGAACATGCCTATCGCTCACGGCCACCAGACGCAGCTGAATCTGTACGGCGTAGACTACGTCGTTGAGGGTTCCAACCCTCCGATGGATGAACTGGTCAACAAGCCGCCGACAAAGGTGGACCTGTATATTGCCGAATACGTAGTCTCACAGATTGAATCACACAGTACGCTTCAGCTGGGAATCGGCGCACTTCCGGGCGCAATCGGAACCATGCTCGCCGACTCGGACGTCAGAAACATAAACGCCCACACTGAGATGTTCGTGGACGCCTACGTCGACCTCTTCGAGGCCGGCAAGCTCACAGGCAACAAGCCGGTGGATAAGGGAAAGGCGGTCTACACTTTCGCGGGCGGCACCAAGCGCCTCTATGATTTCATAGATGACAACCCGATATGCTGCAGCGCGCCTGTAGACTACGTTAACAGCATCGAGACCGTGGCGAAGATAAAGAACTTCATTTCTATAAACAGCTGCATCCAGGTCGACCTGTACGGTCAGGTCTGCTCCGAATCAGCCGGCGTACAGCAGGTATCCGGAACAGGCGGCCAGCTGGACTTCGTACTTGGAGCATACGCGTCCAAGGGAGGCAAGAGCTTCCTCTGCACGCCTTCGACCAGAACCCTGAAGGACGGCACAGTCGAGTCCCTCATCAAGCCTATGCTCTCCGAGGGAAGTATCGTAACCACGCCGAGAACAGCGACCAACTTCGTCGTAACCGAGTACGGCATCGCAAACCTCAAGGGCAAGAACACCTGGCAGCGTGCCGAACTCCTGATCAACATCGCCCACCCTGACTTCAGAGACAACCTGATCAAGAACGCGGAGAAGATGGGAATCTGGAAGAACACATCGAAAGTATCATTCTGATAATGCGCATGAAGAAAGGGCGCGGACCTTTGGTCCGTGCCCTGTTTTGTTGTCTTCCTATTTGAGTCTGCTGAATATGTCCTTCATGCTCCGGGCGTCAGTCAGCTGATTGATCTCCCGACGCACTGCCGGCGCTCCTCTCATTCCCCTGGTATACCAGCCAACGAATTTCCTTATCTCTTTGACGGCGATGTCTTCGCCCTTTTCGTCGCAGAGCATGTCCAGGTGGCGGATGAGCATGTCGATACGGTCATCCCGCGATGGTTCCTCCGGCTTCACGCCGAACTCCCACAAGGCTCTCGCGTCGCGGAATATCCACGGATTACCCAGGGCTCCCCGGGCGATCATGACCCCGTCGCATCCTGTTTCGTCCATCATCCTGATGGCATCTTCGCCGCTTCTCACATCGCCGTTGCCGATGACCGGTATATTTACAGCGTTCTTTACTTCGGCGATAACATTCCAATCTGCTTTACCCTCGTAGAACTGTTCCCTGGTCCTGCCGTGGACAGTGACCGCCGCCGCACCGGCGGCCTCTATTGCCTTTGCGGCTTCGACGGCA
Organism: Firmicutes bacterium UBA1191; assembly: GCA_002310095.1. GTDB lineage: Bacteria > Bacillota > Clostridia > Peptostreptococcales > Anaerovoracaceae > Lentihominibacter. Next base: position 63,150 of record DBYH01000020.1, read on the forward strand.
ACGTTCTCTCCGCGGGTGAATCCCATGCGGATCTTCACCGTCACAGGCTTCGGGGCAGAATCCTTGTCCGATTCCTCGCCGGCGCCCATCTGCGCTCCCGCGACCATGGCAGCCACGCAGTCGTAGAGGACGTCGAGCCGCTTCAGCAGGGCCGAACCTTCGCCGTTCTTCACGATCTTCGGAACGGGGCATCCGCAGTTCAGGTCCAGGACCACGTTGTCGCAATCCGCCAGATCTCTGGCTGCTTCATAGAGCACGTCAGGCTCATCGCCGAAGAGCTGGAAGCCCGCCGCGCCGCACGGCACTTTCCCGTCGCGCAGAGTCTCCGCGGCCACGCTTTCATCCTCAGTCAGCTCCAGGAGCCGGCGGCTTTTGCGGTCGCCGTACTTTAAGCCTTTGCCGCTGACCATCTCCGTAAATACAAGAGACGCCCCCTGCTCTTCGCAAAGGGCGCGCATGCTTTTGTCTGTGTAGCCGGCCAGCGGCGCCAGAACGAACGGATTATTGAATTCAATTTCGCCAATCTGTAAGCTTTTCTTCATTATATGTTCTTGACCGTATTTCCAGCCAGACGCAGGAGGCCTACAGCTTTCCTTCGTACAGCATATGATCTTTTTCGATCTCCTCCTGGGATGCCTGCTTGCGGCACTTCTTGTTCTTTCTGTAAATCATCTCCAGACCTTCGAGGGTCAGGAGTTTGTCGACATAGTTGATGCATTCAACTCCCTGGTCGATCATTGTGGCCAGTCCGCCGGTGGCGATGACCTTGATGTCCTCTTCCTTAACGCCGTCTTCCGCGCAGTACTCGGCCAGTTCCTTCTTCATGCGGCGCACGATGAACTCGACCAGGCCCATGTGGCCATAGACCAGTCCCGACTGCATGCTGTTGATGGTGTTTCTGCAGATAACGTGACCCGGTTCCTCCAGTTCGACTTTAGGAAGCTTGGCCGTCTTCTCAAAGAGGGCGTCGGATGAAATCTTCAGACCCGGTGCGATGGTTCCGCCCAGATACTCAGCGTTTGGAGTGATGGCGCAGAAGGTGGTCGCGGTTCCCAGGTCGATTATGATAAGCGGGCCGCCGTATTTGGCGTGAGCGGCGACAGCGTTTACGATCCTGTCGGCGCCGACCTGCTTAGGGTTATCGTATTTGACTATCAGGCCGGTCTTTATTCCCGGTCCGATGACGATGGCTCTCGTGTTGAAATATTTCTGCGAGAGGTGCTGGAGTGTGTAGAGTATCGAAGGCACTACCGTCGCGATGATGACGTCTTCGACATCCGCAAAATCAAGATTCTCATACTGGAAGAGCTGGTTGATTATCATTCCGTACTCGTCGGCGCTCTTCCTGTTGTCCGTTTCGAGTCTCCAGTTGGTTATCATCTCGCCGTCCTTGAAGACTCCGAGAACGATATTGGTGTTTCCTACATCAAAGGCAAGTAACATTTTGTTTCTCCTTTCGCTTTACCGCTGCGCACCCGAAGTCGCAGTCGCTTCGCTGAAACAAGCAGAGGCGGTAATGATAAACCGCCCCTGTTTTTTATATCCGTAATTCCAAAATACTTTTTTACTTGAGTGTGATCAGAACGTCGCCTGAGTTGACTGATGAACCCTTGGCCGCAACAATCTTGTCTACAGTTCCTGCTGAAGGAGCTGAGATTTCGTTTTCCATCTTCATGGCCTCGAGGATGAGGACCACGTCGCCGGCGTTTACTGCCTGACCTTCTGAAACCCTTACGTCCAGAACTGTTCCAGGCATTGGCGCAGTGATGCTTGCCGCGCCGCCCGCCGCTGCCGGTGCAGGTGCTGCTGCAGGTGCAGGAGCCGCCGCCGGTGCAGGAGCTGCCGCAGGAGCTGGAGCCGGTGCCGGTGCTGCAGCCGCTGCTGCAGGTGCAGGTGCTCCGCCCAGATCTTCTACTTCAACTGCATATGTCGTTCCGTTTACAGTGATGTTGTACTTTTTCATTTTTCTTGATTCCTTTCGCTTAGATTAATTTCTTCTGGTGTCGAGCCTGTCTTCCAGACCGGATACTCCCCAAGGGGTGTTGTCTCCTGAAAGTCGTGTGATCTTCTTTACAACCAGGTTGTTTGCGTTTGCTCCCTGATAAGCTGCGATAGCTGCTGCTATAACCGCTACCAGGCTGTCGTCTGACGCTTCTTCCACAGACGCCTTGGTTTCAACAGGTGCCGGTGCTGCTGCCGCAGGTGCCGCAGCCGGTTTCTTACCGGTTCCCAGAACCTTTCCCATAATCGCGATGAAGATCCAGATAAGAATCAGTACTGTGAATGTGATTCCAAGTCCCATGATCATCGTGATGGTGGAAGCAAGCATCTTTTCCCCGAATGACAGAGTGTGCATTACGTCCGGATTCGAGAATATTTCCATTAAGGTCATGTTGCTTGTATCCATGCTGTCACCTCCTTAGAGTGGAATGTCGCCGTGCTTCTTAGGCGGCAGTGTTTCCTTCTTGGTCTTCAGCATGTCGAGCGCGCTTGCAATCCTCTGACGTGCAGTTGCCGGTTCAATGACATCGTCAACATAACCAAGTCCTGCTGCGTAGTAAGGGTTGTTGAACAGTTCTTCGTACTCGTCGATTCTCTGCTTTCTCAGCGCTTCGCGTTCATCGTCGTCCTCAATCTGCTTCAGTTCAGCCTTAACGGAAGACATGATGTTGACAGCACCTTCCGCACCCATAACTGCAATCTGTGCTGACGGCCATGCCAGTACCATGTCGGAACCCAGTTCCTTGTTGCACATTGCGATGTAAGCGCCGCCGTATGCTTTTCTGAGGATCATTGTGATCTTAGGAACAGTTGCTTCGCAGTATGCGTAAAGCAGCTTCGCTCCGTGTCTGATGATGCCGCCGTATTCCTGATTGGTTCCAGGCAGGAATCCAGGAACGTCTTCCAAAGTCAGAATTGGAATGTTGAACGCATCGCATCTTCTTACCATTCTGGCTGACTTGTCTGACGCGTTGATGTCCAGGCATCCTGCGCCGACTGCCGGCTGGTTGGCGATAACGCCGACTGTTGTTCCGCCGATTCTGATGAAGCAGGTGATGATGTTCTTCGCGTACATTGCGTTGACGTCAAAGATCTTGCCGTCATCTGCAATACCTCTGATGATGTCGTACATATCATATGCCTTGTTCGGATTATCCGGGATAATCGTGTTGAACTCAGGGATGAGTCTGTTGACATCATCTGTGCATGCGTATGTCGGCGGCAGTTCTTTATTGTTCGAAGGCAGATATGTGAGCAGCTCTCTGACCTGCATCAGTGTGTCTTCGTCATTTGCTCCCATGAAGTGGGCAACGCCGCTGACTGTGTTGTGCGTTCTCGCTCCGCCCAGCTGTTCGGACGTAACGATTTCGCC
>DBYH01000020.1:66589-66987 GCA_002310095.1 Firmicutes bacterium UBA1191
ACCATGAAGATGAAGTCTGTAATTGCCGGTGAATATACAGCTCCGCCTGCGCACGGTCCCATGATGACAGAGATCTGCGGGATAACGCCTGATGAAATAGTGTTGTTGTGGAATATCTTGCCGAATCCTGAAAGCGGCGCTACGCCTTCTTCGATTCTGGCACCGCCTGAATCCTGAAGTCCGACGAACGGAGCTCCCATCTTCAGTGCCATTCCCTGTACTTTTACGATTTTTTCTCCGTGGTATTCACCCAGTGACCCGCCGCCNNTTGTTTGCGTTTGCTCCCTGATAAGCCGCGATAGCCGCCGCTATTACCGCTACCAGGCTGTCATCCGATGCCTCCTCCACAGGGGCCTTCGTCTCCGCAGGAGCCGCGGCCGGGGCGGCAGCTGCGGCAG
>DBYH01000020.1:67066-104182 GCA_002310095.1 Firmicutes bacterium UBA1191
ATCATCGTGATCGTGGATGCCAGCATCTTCTGCCCGAATGTCAACGTGTGCATCACGTCAGGATTCGAGAATATCTCCATTAAGCTCATGTTGCTTGTATCCATGCTGTCACCTCCTTAGAGCGGAATGTCGCCATGCTTCTTAGGCGGCAGTGTTTCCTTCTTGGTCTTCAGCATGTCGAGAGCACTCGCGATCCTCTGACGGGCAGTCGCCGGTTCGATTACGTCGTCTACGTAACCGAGGCCTGCCGCGTAGTATGGATTGTTGAACAGCTCCTCGTATTCGTCGATTCTCTGCTTTCTCAGCGCTTCGCGTTCGTCATCGTTCTCGATTTCCTTCAGCTCAGCCTTGACTGATGACATGATGTTTACAGCTCCCTCAGCGCCCATTACGGCGATCTGAGCTGACGGCCATGCCAGTACCATGTCGGAACCCAGTTCCTTGTTGCACATTGCGATGTAAGCGCCGCCGTATGCCTTTCTGAGAATCATTGTTACCTTAGGAACAGTTGCTTCGCAGTAAGCGTAGAGCAGCTTCGCGCCGTGTCTGATGATTCCGCCGTACTCCTGGTTTGTTCCAGGAAGGAATCCAGGAACGTCTTCCAGTGTCAGGATAGGAATATTGAACGCGTCGCATCTTCTTACCATTCTGGCCGCCTTGTCTGAAGCGTTGATGTCCAGGCATCCGGCGCCTACTGCAGGCTGGTTGGCGATAACGCCGACCGTTGATCCGCCGATTCTGATGAAGCAGGTTACGATGTTCTTGGCGTACATGGCGTTTACATCGTAGTACTTGCCGTCGTCCGCGATTCCCTTGATGATGTCGTACATGTTGTACGCCTTGTTAGGGTTGTCAGGAATGATCGTGTTGAACTCAGGGATGAGTCTGTTCACGTCATCCGTGCAAGCGTACGTCGGCGGCAGTTCCTTATTGTTCGAAGGCAGATAGGTGAGCAGCTCTCTCACCTGCATCAGCGTATCCGTATCGTCCGCTCCCATGAAGTGGGCAACGCCGCTGACGGTGTTGTGAGTTCTCGCTCCGCCCAGCTGTTCCGAAGTAACAACTTCGCCTGTTACTGTCTTTATTACGTTAGGTCCTGTAATGAACATCTGTGATGTCTGGTCAACCATGAAGATGAAGTCCGTGATCGCCGGTGAGTATACGGCTCCGCCTGCGCATGGTCCCATGATTACAGAAATCTGCGGGATAACTCCTGAAGAAATAGTGTTGTTATGGAAGATCTTGCCGAATCCTGAAAGCGGCGCTACGCCTTCTTCGATTCTGGCTCCGCCTGAGTCCTGAAGACCGATCATCGGAGCTCCCATCTTCAGAGCCATTCCCTGTACTTTTACGATTTTTTCTCCGTGGTACTCACCCAGTGACCCGCCGCCAACGGTGAAGTCCTGCGCAAAGGCAAATACCAGTCTGCCGTCGATCTGTCCATAGCCGGTGACGACGCCGTCGCCAGGCATGTCCTTCTCAGGCATTCCGTAGAACGGGCATCTGTTCTTGACGAAGGTGTCCATCTCTACGAAGGTGTCCTTGTCAAAGAGGATGTTCAGTCTTTCGCGCGCGGTGAGTTTGCCTCTCTTGTGCTGCGCTTCGACCCTCTTTTCTCCTCCACCCTGATAAAGGTGTTCTTTCTTTTCGAGGAGTTTTTCAAGCTTGTTCATTTGGTTACTTCCTCCTAATAAAAGTATTTTGGATATTGGTACTCATCATTAATCGCCCCTGTTTTGTCAAAAATTAAACGAGGGGATTACATACCACCAATACTATATCCCAACGACCCTGCGATTTCAACCGAAAATGACTGTTTTTGGCCTTTGTATACATTATATTTCTGTTTATATTTTGAGTAGAATCTGATTCCTTACCACGCTTTCAATTTGTTCCGAGTTGTATTCATTTCCTCTGGCGTATGTAAAAATCAGATTCCCTTTCCATTCTGCAAATCCATTGCTCTCGTAAATCGCTCTTTTTCTTATTTGAGCCTCTCTGTATCCCCTGATGTCCATCATGCCGCATATTTCCCTATTGCATGTTGACTCTTACAGCAAAAGCAAACGCGGCCAACCCTTCTTGTCAACAAAGGACCGCCTGCCTTTGCAACAACTCCCCTATGGCTCGTAATTATACCGCGGGCGTCAGGAAATATCAACCAGCATTGTTATTATATTCCATTTAATTGCCCGCAGAACCGCATAAAAACATCGCGCCGAAAACCAGCGCGATGCTCTTTCCTGTAAGTATATGCCTTCCCCGGCCTTTGCTTTTGCCTTTAGTAAGGGAAGTTCCTGTGAAGCGGATACTTGTCCGTGAGACCCTTTACTATTGCCTTTGCCTCTTCCATCTTGGCTTCGTCTTCGCCCTTGCTGTCGATGACCAGAGCGATGGCGTCGGTGACCGCCTTGACGTCGTCTTCCTTGAATCCGCGGCTCGTCATGGCCGGAGTTCCCATCCTCAGTCCCGATGTGATCATCGGCTTGCGAGGGTCGTTCGGAATGGCGTTCTTGTTGGTCGTGATGTTCGCCTCGTCCAGGAGTCTCTCTGCCTTCTTGCCGGAGATGTCCTTGTTGAGGAGCTTGACCAGGATCAGGTGGTTGTCGCTTCCGCCGGAAACCAGTTCGAAATCGTGGGCGTTCATTCCCTGAACCAGAGCCTGGCAGTTGTCGATGACCTGCTGCTGGTAGACCTTGAACTCAGGCTGCATCGCCTCGTGCAGACATACCGCCTTGGCCGCGATGATGTGCATGAGAGGTCCGCCCTGGAGTCCCGGGAAGATAGCCGAGTTGATGGCCTTCTTGAACTCTTCTCTGCAGAGGATCAGTCCGCCTCTCGGTCCGCGCAGTGTCTTGTGGGTCGTGGTCGTTACTATGTCAGCGTACGGTACAGGATTCTCGTGGAGTCCCGCCGCGACGAGACCTGCTATGTGGGCCATATCGACCATGAGGAGCGCGCCGACTTCGTCAGCGATCTCTCTGAAGGTCTTGAAGTCGATGGCTCTCGGATAAGCGGACGCGCCGGCGACGATGAGCTTCGGCTGGTGTTCCTTTGCCTTTGCTCTGACGTCATCGTAGTCGATCCTCTCGTCCTCGCCGAGACCGTAGGCCACGAAGTTGTACGACTTACCTGAAATGTTGACCGGGGATCCGTGTGACAGGTGGCCGCCGTTTGACAGGTCCATGCCCAGAACCGTGTCGCCGTAATTCAGGACCGCCTGATAAACAGCCGTGTTGGCGTTCGCTCCGGAGTGGGCCTGAACGTTGGCGTGGTCGGCGCCAAAGAGCTCGCAGGCTCTGTCGATGGCCAGCTGCTCGACCTCGTCGACGAACTCGCATCCGCCGTAGTATCTCTTGCCCGGATAACCTTCCGCGTACTTGTTGGTCAGGGCGCTTCCCGCCGCTTCCATGATCTCATAGTTTACGAAGTTTTCCGATGCGATCATCTCGATCTTTGTCTCCTGACGGTTGATCTCGCGTCTGATGGAAGCCGCGACCTCAGGATCCGCTTTGTCCAGATAGTTAAAATACATATCAAGTCTCCTTTTTTTATTACACAGTTTTTTTAATTATACTAAATAGCCTCATGCAAAGGCAACCTATGCAAAGGCTGTCCTTCCTTTATTTAACTCACTGCCCGCTCGAGCCGCTTCAGGGCCAGAGCCAGGGTGAGTCCCGGCGTAGTTCTGCTTCCTGTTACCTCGACGCCGAGTATCTCGTTTATCTTCCTGAGACGGTACTGCACGGTGTTCGTGTGAACGTCCATGATCTGGGCCGTCTTGCCCGTGCTCATGCCCGCGTCCAGAACGAAAGTCTCCAGAGTCTCAAGAAGCTGTTTGCCTTTGGTTCCCCCGATCTGTCTGAAAGGCTCCAGCAGTTCGGAGTAGTTTTTGTGAACGAATCCGCCCTGGATCTGGATGTTGATGCAGTTGTTCACCAGGGTGAGCTCGTACTTGGTGAAGACGCGCTTGTACGGGAACACGTTCTGCGCGAAGGTCCAGCTCTCATTGATGAGCTTATAGGCGTCGCCCGCGCCTTCGATCCCGCTGAGTCCCGTCACGTGGAAAATCCTGACCGCGCGGTTGCCTTTGAGCTTGTTGAAAAGCCCGTTGCACTTCGTCTGCAGGTCGGCGTCCTCGCCGGTGTGCTCGGTCTTGAGGATCATTCCGTATGTCTCGTCGCCCTCGTTGATGTGCATGATGTCCAGGTCCGTCGCCATTTCGAATTCCGAGAAGGCGTGGGATTCCTCATCCTTCGGGATGCCTTTGGAGAAGAACACGCTGATGATGTCCTGCCCGGCGATCCTGGCCTCGTCCTGGAGGTTATAGGCCAGCGACTTGTTGCCTCTTATGAGGGCCTTGATGAGTTCGGACTTGGCGTCGCGCTCAGGCGTGTACTTCCACATGCCCATGGCCAGCTCGATGATCTCGGCAAGCTTTGTGATCTCGCCCGCCGTGTAGGTGTCCTCGTTGTCGACGATGAGCATGAAGTAGTTGTCGCTTCCGATGTTCACCAGTCCCCAGTAGGTGAGGACGCCGTTGACATCGATCTGTGTGTAGACCTTGCCTGCGTCTCCCTGAATGCTGCGCTCTCTTCCGAGTCTTACGGCGTCGGCTATGGTCGCCTTGTGCCTGGTCTCGATGGCGAGCACAGGGTTGAAATCCTCGCTGAGTATGATCAGCTGAAAGTCGTTGTTTATGGCTGCTTCTCTGACTGCTTCAGGGAAGCTCGAGTGCTTCTCGAAATTGAGCAGGTGGAACACCGTGTTGCTGATCAGCGAGTTGTTGAAGTTCTCACCGTAAAGCACGCTGTCCATGATCTCCTCGATGGCCCGGTCGTATCTGATTTCCGGGGCCATGCGGATGAGCGTCAGTCCTGCCTTTTCCGCCGCGGCGACGACTCTGCTGTCGACGCCCGCTTCACTGCCGGCGAAGAATACGACCAGGGCGGGGCAGCCCTTCCTGGCGATCTGCTCAACGAGAGCGCACTGCTTCGCGACGTCGTTCTTCGCTCCGAGAAATCCCGTCAGAAGCATCTCGGATCTCTCTCCGCCGCAGAGGTTCAGGTCGCTCTCATCGGCGCCGTCGAACACGGAAACAGAGCTCACGTTTTCTGTGAGCCCTTCCCTGTGGGCGAGCACCTCCGCTCCCGCGAAGGCATTAAGTTCGAGACAGTCCTTTACGGTTAGTTTCATTCTTTATCTTCCTCTTCGGTTTCCGTTTCTTCCGGTTCCACTTCTTCGACTGCTTCCGGTTCTGTTTCTTCAACAACCTCCGGCGCTTCTTCGACTGCTTCCGGCGCTTCTTCGACTGCTTCGAATTCAGCGTCTTCCGGTTCTTCCTCTACCGGTGCCGGCTTTTTCCTTCTCTTCACCGGCTGCGGTTCCTGAGTCATGTCGTTGTATGTCATGATCCTCGGTTTGAACTTGGCGTTCCTGCCCTGTTCCTCGATCATGTCCGAAAGCTCGTCTATGCGTTCCTGTTCTCTCTTCTCGGCTTCTTCTCTGGCCTGCTCCCGCTCCTTCTTTCTCTTCTTTGCGGCAGCCTTTGCCTCTTCCTTGTCCTTGGCCTTTCTCTCTTCCTTGGCCACTGCGTGCTCTTCGCCCAGTTCTCGCGGGGTCTTCGTTCCGTCGAAGAGATCCCTGAACTGTTCGCCGTCCAGAGTCTCGATTTCGAGAAGTCCTTCCGCGACAGCCGTGAGCTGCTTCATGTGCTCTTCGAGGATATCTATGGCCGTGTTGTAAGCTTCTTCGACGATGGCCTTGACTTCTTCGTCGATCTCGTTGGCCGTTTCTTCAGAGTATGCCTGCTTGGAAGTGAAGTCCTTGCCCAGGAATACTTCCTCGGAGGAACTGTAGTTCACCGGTCCCAGCTTCTCGCTGAAGCCGTACTTGGTAACCATGTCCCTGGCGATCTCCGTCGCTCTCTGGATGTCGTTGGACGCTCCTGTGCTTATGTCATCGAGAGTGAGCTTCTCGGCGGCACGTCCGCCAAGCAGATGGATGATCTGCTCTCTCATCTCTTCCTTGGTTCCGTAGTATTTATCTTCCTTCGGAAGGATCATGGTGAATCCGCCGGCCATTCCTCTAGGGACTATGGTGATCTGATGCACCGGATCAGAGTGAGGCAGGCAGTGGGCCACAACGGCGTGTCCGGCCTCGTGGAAAGCGGTCAGCTTGCGCTCTTCCTCGCTTATCACTCTGCTCTTCTTTTCCGGTCCCGCGATAACCTTGGTTATGGCTTCCTCGATCTCCTCCATCCTTATGACCATGCCGTTTCTGCGGGCAGCCAGAAGGGCTGCCTCGTTGAGCATGTTCTCGATGTCGGCAGGGGTGAATCCCGGTGTCCTTCTCGCCAGGACCTTCGGGTCGACTCCCTCGTCGAGTGGCTTGTTGCGCGAGTGTACTTTGAATATCTCTTCTCTTCCGATGATGTCCGGAATTCCGATGACGATCTGTCTGTCGAATCTGCCCGGTCTGAGCAGGGCAGGGTCCAGAACGTCCGGCCTGTTGGTCGCCGCCAGAATGATGATTCCCGAGTTCTCGGCGAATCCGTCCATCTCGACGAGCAGCTGGTTCAGAGTCTGCTCTCTCTCGTCGTGGCCTCCGCCGAGGCCCGCGCCTCTCTTACGGCCGACCGCGTCGATCTCGTCTATGAACACGATGCACGGGGCGTTCTTCTTGGCCTGCTCGAACAGGTCTCTGACACGGGAGGCTCCGACGCCGACGAACATCTCGACGAAGTCCGAACCGCTGATGGTGAAGAAAGGAACTCCCGCTTCGCCCGCGGTTGCCTTTGAAATATATGTCTTACCTGTGCCCGGAGGGCCTACGAGCAGGATTCCCTTAGGAATACGCGCGCCAAGGCTGTTGTACTTGGCCGGGTGTTTCAGGAAGTCCACGATCTCTTCGAGTTCTTCCTTTTCCTCCTTGAGTCCCGCTACATCCTTGAAAGTGATCTTCTTCAGATCCTCCTGCTTGGCCAGCTTGGCTCTCGATTTGCCGAAGGCCATCGCTTTGCCTCCGCCGCCCTGCTGCCTCAGTATGAACACGAAGAAAGCCACCATGATACCGATCATCAGCATCGTCGGGAGCAGCGTGAGCCAGATCGAATCCTCCTTAGGCGGATCGCTGTCCAGCTTGAGTGTGCCCGCGTCGACCTGCGGGATGATGTATTCCTCGTAGATGAAATTCAGATCGACTACGCTGTTGACGTACGCATAAACAATATCCCCGTCTTCCAGCGTCGCCGTCAGTTTCGTCTCCGTGACGTTGATGCTGTCGACTTCGTTGGCCTTCAGGTGGTTTATCATTGTCGAGGTCTTGATCTGCTTCATGGTCGTATCGGTTTCCGAATTGAAGAACCAGAAAAAGCCCAGCGCAACCGCGAATATCAGTACGTAAATAGTAATGTTTTTCCCTAATCTTCCTCTTCTCAAATTATTATGTCCTCCATATTATTTGTTGTCTGGAAACAAATTTGCACGTTATTTTACCACAAAAGCAACCAACTGTACAACAAAAATGCGCAAACTGAACCCTGTCCGTATTGTCATTCTGCCGGCTGCTGTTCTACAATATATCTACAAATATTTAAGGTAAAAACCCGAAAGATTTGTCCCCGCCATTGCGCAGGGACGGTATATATGTATGGGAAACACATACAAGTGTAAAAGAAAGGGGAATGTCATGGACAGAAAAACTGAAGGAATAATAGTCATCGCGATTGCCATTGCGGCGTTTGCTGTGATGATGTTTACAATGGGACTGGATACGCCGATGCTGCTGTTCATCGCGGATGTTGTCGCGCTGGCTATCGGCATCTCGATTATCGTCGACGGCAATAAGGCGGCGGTGAATACGAAGTCGGGTCATTCGCATGACGAGGTCGTGGACAGCAAGACGCTGCACGAAGAGATGAACCGCGACCTGAAAAAGGACGGCAAAAGCAGTCTGCCGCCGATAAACACCATCGGCGGCGTAAGCACGAACAATCTGGCAAGAAGAGATCACTCCTGGAGCAGCGTGCCGGACTTTTTCGTGAAGCTTGCAAAGAAGGACAAGTAAATACAGCTATCAAAAACACTCTCTGCCGGATAGCAGAGGGTGTTTTTTCATGCCGTTATTTAGTGTTATTTCGCCCTTACATAAACGACAGCATAATCGCTGTCATCATATTCATCTGAATCCACATGGCTCTCAACGAAAAGGTAACCGTCGCGCAGGGTAAACATCGATTTCTCTTGAAGCGGAGTATCAAGCGGCTCTTCCCCGTTGATCTCGGTAATTTCCGCCGTCATAAACCACTGACCGTTTGCCTGTTCGTCTTTTTCCCAGCTAATGACGCGGGTGCCTTTGATGTCCTGATATTCCTTTACGCCGTCTTCTGTAATTGTTATTGTCTGATCCGGAACCTCAGCGCCGAATGTGTCCTCGAATTCCTCGCCTGTAATGATGTCCTCTTCGTTCAGATTTCCCTGATAATTCGAATCATACGGAATCATGCCATAGTACTGCCAGGTGCCGTAAATGTCGTCATTGTCCGCGCCGCTCTGCGAGCACGCCGTGAAACATAACGTCAGCAGAACCGCCGTCATTATTATCATTATCCTCTTCATCATCTACCTCCTTGCAGCTCAGCTGCACCTCATGTGCATTCTACCCTTATTCCATTCCGGCTTCAACTGTCCGTTTCCAGAATTCAGGCGACCGGAAACGCTGTTCTGGTGAATAATCAGTAATTTCATTTTATATGCTTGCATTTTCATTTTTATGGTATAATGAGCGGGAGAAAGGTTGTTACGTAATTAACAAAAACGCAATCATCATTTTTTATAAAAGGAGGAAGGCATATGAAGTTGAGAGTAATCAGACTGCTGACGATGGTCGTCATCTCTCTGGTTGTGACCGTGTCGTTCACATTCGGTGACGTCGAGCTCGATAAGAAAGACATCGGCGATTCAGAACAGACCTTCACAGAGGGCACTCTGTCGCAGGAACATATGGACATGGCAGCCAGCAACTATGAGGCGGCATCGGCAGGGCTGGAGTTTAAGGACTTCGATGAAGATGCTGCTGTCGAAGTGGAACAGCCGCTTCAGGAAGGCACTCTGTCAGCGGATCAGAAGGCAATACTGGCCAGCACATATAAGGCCGCAAAAGAAGCCATGACCGCTAAGAAAACAAAGTGGGATTCAAGCAACAAGTTCATCGGCATCGCGAAGCCAAAAAACAATTCGGCATTCTACTTTACAAAGAGCAAGAGAGAAAAGGTCAAAACAAAAGTTAAAGTCCGTGATACATGGTACAGCTACTACACCATGCCGGTACTGTTTATCTATGACGTCAAAAAGGGCGACTTGCTTGATGATTATTATTACGGCAGCATAGCGCCGCTCAGCGGATATGCTACTACTACCGGAAAGATCAAGTTCCCGAAGAAGGCCGGCAAATATGAACTGTGGGCAGTTGCAATGCCTTGCTACGCCGACGGCACATGGGTCGACGCCGAAAATATACCTCTCGCCTGGGTCAAGGTCAAAATAAGGAAGCTCAAGCCGCCTACAAAGATCAAGGCAAAAGCAGGCAAGAAGAAGGTAACCATTACCTTCAAGAAGGCGAAGGGCGCTAAGAAGACTGTCATCTACCGCAGCACCAGCGAGTACGGCAAATACAAGAAAATCGGAACCACAACCGGTTCGAAGTATGTCGACAAGGGCGTAAAGAAGGGTAAGCATTTCTTCTACCAGCTCCGCACTACAAGACCAAAGACAAAGCTTAAGAGCGGATTCTCAGATCCTGTTCGCAGCAAGAAAGTTAAATAATGATCAGCCTTGAGGCTGAAACATAAGAGCGGGGCGCGATGCGCCCCGCTTTTGTTATTGCTGTTGTTTCTTATATCAGTCTTCCCGCCTCTGCGTATCAGCCCCGCAGTATCACAACTCCCTTTCCGACGGAGAGGGTGTACCCGTGCGGGAACTCGACGGTCTTGCCGCCGACGCTGCCCAGAATGATTCTGTCGGCCGCTTCAAGCCGCTCGGCGGTTATATCCTTCGTGAGACCTATCTCGCCGAAAGCCTTAAGCAGGATCCTGTGACGCAGAGCTTCATGGCAGTCCGCCAGTCCGCGCCAGTCGAGAGCGGCGATGTCCGCCGCGTCGCTAAAGTCGTCCGCGTCCGGTGTCTGTGCCTTCAGCTGCTCATATGCGCGCGCTGTCTCTTCCCAGAAGTAATCCTTGTCGGCCGCGGCGATCTTCGCCATCCTCACGAGCCCCTCCTGCAGATTCGAATTGTATTTCTCCTCGATGAACGGAATCAGGTCCAGTCTGATTTTGTTCCGCGCGTATGTCTCTTCATTGTTGGTGTGATCGGTCACAGGCTCGAGCCCATTTGCCTCGCAGTAGGCTTCCACGTCCCCGCGCCACACATCGAGCAAAGGCCGGATAACCGGGAATGTTCCGCTCTCGCCCCGGCTCTCCTCTCGGGAGTAAGCCATGCCTGCGATACCGTCCATTCCGGTTCCCCGCAGTATGCGGAAGAGAACTGTTTCCGCCTGATCGTTGGCGTTGTGCCCGACGGCGATCTTCACACGGCCCGGTCCGCCCAGCTCGCTCGCCACCTTGTCCGCGACAAGGAAGAACGCGTCGTAGCGCGCCTTGCGACCGGCCTCCTCGCTGGTCATGCCAAGCTCGCTCGCCAGCGCGTTGCAGTTGACCGTGAAGACGTACGGCGTCAGGCCGAAGCGTTCGCTGAGATTCTCAACGTATTCCTGGTCGGCTTCCGCCGCTCCCGGCCTGAACCTGTGGTTCACGTGGACAGGATGAATGGTCAGATCCATCTCGTCGGACATACCGAGAAGCACATGAAAAAGGCACACCGAATCGGGACCTCCCGAGAGGCCGATGACGATGTGGTCGCCTTTGTCTATGAGGTTGTGTTCGCGAATCGTTTCGCGAATGATCTTCTCAGCTTTCAGCATTACTTTCTGTGTTCCCTCTTACACTTTCCTGCACTTCACAACACGGTCGCGCCCCGCGAGGTCGCGGATGATCTCCGGCTCGCGGAAGTGTCCCGTTTCTCTTATCATATCGCGAAGACTCTCGCCCTGGTCGTATCCGATCTCCAGCATGAGCCATCCGTCGTTCTTAAGATATCTGTATGAATCCGCGACTATCCTCCTGTAAAAATTCAAACCGTCGCTGCCGCCGTCCAGTGCCCCGACAGGCTCATGGTCCTTGACCTCGTTCTGGAGGAGCGCGATCAGGCTCGACTTGATGTACGGCGGATTGCTTATAATCATATCATAGGTCTTCACGCGTTTGCTCTTTTCCCCGGTGTCGATTGCTTCAAAGAGGTCGCCCTTCAGGAATTCGATTTCAACGCGGTTTGCCTTTGCATTCTCCCTGGCGAGAGCCAGCGCCTCTTCGCTGATGTCCGTCGCCGTCACAGATAAATCCTCGCATATCTTGGCCAGCGAGATGCCGATGGCGCCGCTTCCGCAGCACAGGTCGAGCACCTCCTGGACCGGAGGCGAACTGAAAAGGCCCAGCAGTTTGCCCCGGGACTTGTGCCGCGCGCCCGCCGCTGACTTCCTCTCTTCCCGCAGAATCTTCGCGGCCTCTGTAACCAGCACCTCCGTCTCCTGCCGCGGAATGAGAACGTCCGGACCGACTTTGAAGTCGAAGCCCATGAACTCCTGCTTCCCCGTTATGTGCTGCAGCGGAATCCTCGAGGCGCGCTTTTCGATAAGCCTGAAGTACTCCTCCTCGGTCTCCTTGTCCGCCTCCTGCTCCTTGTTCAGGAACAGGATAACTTTGTCGCAGCCCTTCATGAAGCAGTAGAGTTCCTCGGCGTCAATTGCGGCGTCGGGCACTCCTGCCTTTGTAAGTCTGTATTCACCTTCTTTGATCAGAATCCGTGTCTTCATATTATAAATCCCAAACGTGCGGGTACTCGTATCTCGTTTCCGGTTTTACCGTATAGCTGCGCGGCGGCGTGTCGTCGCAGACTGCCTTCATCGCTTCAATGGCCACTTCCAGCATCTCGTCATCCGGCTCCGCTGTCGTTATTTTCTGCAGCCACAGACCGGGCATGCTGAGAATCTTGACGGCCCAGTTGTCGCTTCTTCCCGCCCATTTGAGCAGTTCGTATGAGAGCCCCGCGACCACAGGAAGCAAAAGCAGTCTCGTCACTATTCTGACCCACAGGACCGGCCAGCCAAGAAGGACATGGCAAAAGAGCGCGATGATAAAGACGAACATGAGGAAGCTGGTTCCGCACCTCGGATGGAGGGTCGGGTACTGCCTGCACTCAGCTACAGTCAGACCCTTCATGTCCGGCCCGCCGGTCTGCCTTTGCGGCAGATTCTCGACGGCGTGGATTGTTTTGTGTTCAGCGCCGTGGAACCTGAAGACCCGCTTCATGTCCGGCATGAAGGAAACCGCCCAGATGTAGCCGATGAACAGAGCGATACGCAAAAGCCCCTCGACCAGGTTGATCCATATGACGTTGTGTGAAATGAGTTTCGCCGCGGACGCAACCCATGTCGGAAGCAGAATGAACAGCCCGATCGAAAATGCCAGCGCGATAATGACTGAAAAAGTCACCAGCAGCTTCCAGAGAGCTTCGCTTCCGAACTTCTTCTCGAACCACGCCTCGAACTTGCCCTGCTCGTACTCCTCATCCTCATACTGGGCGAGAATGTCCGCCGAATCCATGAGGGTCTTCGTTCCGAATACGAGGGCGTCTATGAACGCGACGACTCCACGTATGATCGGCACCTTCATCCACTTGCCGTAGGTCTTCGTCCTCTTGGTTTCAATTTCTATATTGCCGTTAGGAATGCGCACTGCTAGGGCGGTCTTTTCCTCGCCCTTCATCATGATGCCTTCCATAACGGCCTGTCCTCCCATCTTTGTCGGACAGGCGTCTTTGATAAATATCTTCTTTAGATCCATGCGCCCCTTTGACTATTTGAATCTTACCTTCTGTATTACTTCTATGAATGTCTGGTTGTCTCTCGTCATCTGCAGGTTGTCCAGGATGGCTTCCGTGGCCTCCATGTTGTCCCTGCCGCCGAGAGCTCTTCTCATCGCCCATACGGCCTGCATCTCATCCTGGCTCATGAGCAGATCCTCACGGCGCGTACCGGACTTGGCCAGGTCGATGGCCGGGAATATTCTCTTCTCAGACAATCTTCTGTCGAGGAAGAGCTCCATGTTGCCGGTGCCCTTGAACTCCTCGTAGATGAGGTCGTCCATGCGGCTGCCCGTCTCAACGAGGGCCGTCGCCAGGATCGTGACGCTCCCGCCTTCCTCAAGCTTTCTCGCCGCTCCGAAGAACTTCTTAGGCTTGTGCAAAGCGCCCGGATCGAATCCGCCGCTCAGAGTCTTGCCCGACGGCGGCACTACCAGGTTGTATGCTCTGGCGAGTCTGGTGATGCTGTCCAGCAGGACAACTACGTCCTTGCCCTGTTCGGCCAGACGCTGGGCTCTGCCCAGAACCATTTCCGCGACCTTGACGTGATGCTGAGGCATCTCGTCGAATGTTGAATATATTACTTCGCTCTTCTCGTTGATGAGGCTGCGCTTGAAGTCGGTGACTTCCTCCGGCCGCTCGTCCACGAGCAGAACGATCATCTCCACTTCAGGGTAGTGCTTCTCGATACTGTTTGCGATCTTCTTCAGAAGCACGGTCTTGCCCGCCTTCGGCGGCGCGACTATGAGACCCCTCTGGCCTTTGCCTATCGGCGCGATGAGGTCGATGATCCTCAGGCTCAGCTCGGACCTGCCGTCTTCCATAACCAGTTTTTCTCTTGGGAAGATCGGTGTCAGTTTGTTGAAGTCCGGACGCCTGATGGCCGCGCCCGGTTCTTCGTCATTTACGCTCACCACATAGAGCAGCGCTCCGAATCTGGCGTCGCCTTTCGGCGGTCTGCAGATGCCCTTGACCTTGTCGCCGGTCTTAAGATTAAATCTTCTGATCTGGGCAGGCGCAACGTAAATGTCTCTGTCGCTGGTCAGGAAATTGTTGAATCTCAGGAATCCGAATCCGTCCTCGGACATGTCCAGGATGCCCTCCGCTTCATAGCGGTCATCCTTGTCCGGCACCACCTGATCCGGCACCTTGTCGCCCTTCGTCACGCGGGTTCCCTTGCCGTCTCTGCGGCCGCGCTTCTTGTGGCGCTGATGCTCGGCCTGTTCCTGGGTTTCTTCGGCAAGCTCTGCGGCCTCGGCTTCTTCCGCAGGCGCCGCAGCGTCAGTTTCTTCAACCGGCTTTTCCGGCGCTGGCTCGACTGCCTTTGCAGCAGGTTCTTCTTTCGCCGGCTCCTCATCGATCATGAGGGCAGCGATAAGCTCGGCCTTCTTCATTTTTTCATAACCTTTGAGGCCGAATGTCTTGGCAATTTCCTTAAGTTCAGCTACTTTCTTCGACTTTAAAGTAGCCTCGTCCATCGTTTTCCACATACTAAGAGTCCTTTCAGAATAAATACAGATGGGGGTTGAATAGATTGATGATAATGATTGATAGTTCGCAATCTGTTAGATTTAACGTGTATATATTACACTATGCGGCGGATTATTTCCAGCACAAAATGCTTTGGCAACTGAAGAGACCGCCCTGTTGCGTGGTGTTCCGCGGGCGGTCTCTCGAACGTGAGTTTATTTCTGATTATTTGCTGTAATCGTAGAAGCCTGCGCCGGTCTTTCTTCCCAGCTTGCCGCCTCTTACCATCTTTCTGAGGAGCGGATGAGGTCTGTACTTAGGATCGCCGTACTCTCTGTACAGTGTCTCCATGATAGCCAGACATACGTCCAGTCCAATCAGATCGCCCAGAGCGAGAGGGCCCATCGGGTGGTTAGCGCCCAGCTTCATTGCGGTGTCGATGCCTTCCGCGTCGGCAACGCCGTCAGCCAGAATGCCGATTCCTTCGTTGATCATAGGAATCAGGATCCTGTTTACTACGAATCCAGGAGCTTCCTCAACGTCTACAGGAGTCTTGCCCAGGTCGCCGCAAAGGTCGATTACTGCCTGGTGAGTTTCCTCTGAAGTTGCCAGTCCCTTTACTACTTCGACCAGCTTCATCATAGGAACAGGATTGAAGAAGTGCATTCCGATGATCTTGTCAGCTCTGTTTGTCGCGGCAGCGATCTCCGTAATCGAGAGAGCTGATGTATTAGTAGCGATGATTGCCTCAGGCTTGCAAAGCTCATCCAGCTCGGCGAACAGCGCTTTCTTCGCTTCCATGTCTTCCGTAGCAGCTTCGATTACGAAGTCCGCGTCCTTGATGATGCTGATGTCCGTTGATCCTGAGATCCTGGCCATTGCAGCGTCCATGTCTTCCTGAGTGATCTTTTCCTTTGCGACCAGCTTGCCCAGGTTCTTCTCGACAGTCGCTCTGCCGCCGTCAACTGAAGTCTGTCTTCTTGATCTCTGAACTACATTGTAGCCAGCCATAGCGCAGACCTGCATGATTCCAGCGCCCATTGTGCCTGATCCAAGTACGCCAATTGTTTTCATAATATTATCCTCCTTAGTCAATCGTTAAGATTGTTAAAATATTAACTCTTTAAACCGAATCAATTATATACCGCCAACCGTGCTTTGTAAAGCCTTTTGGCGAATTAAATAAATTTTTCACAAACTTTTTGACCTTTTATGCAAAGGCAGTATACACTCTTCTGTCTGTCCCCGCTAGTCAAGCAGTCTATGCATCTCGCGCTTGTAGGCCTCTACCCCCGGCTGATTGAACGGATCGACTCCGTTGAGCATTGCCGTGATGGCGCAGGTCGTCTCCAGGAAGTAGATCAGCTGTCCGAAATTGCGCGTATCCAGTTTCGGAATGTGGACCTCCGCGATCGGGATCCCCGCCTGTCTGTGGGCGCTGACTACGCCGCCGATCATGGCCTCGTTAATGTCGGCCACTGTCTTTCCCTTCTGCGGACCGCCCGGGATCTCGATGGATACGGACGGTTCATCGACGATCATGAGGGTCTCCATGAATGTCTGGCGTCCCTCCTGCAGGTACTGGCCCATTGAGTGAAGGTCTGTGGAGTAGGTCAGGGAAGTCGGCATGAGGCCTTTGCCTTCCTTTCCCTCGCTCTCGCCGAAGAGCTGCTTCATCCACTCACCCAGATAGAACAGGCGCGAATGGCAGAGACCGAAGACCTCGACCTCCTTGCCCTGCTTTTCTAGCAGGTGCCTTGCGATGGCGTAATCGGCCAGGTCGTGATCCCATCCCGGATCGTTGGCGCACTCCGCCGCGCCGTCCAGGAATTCCATGATGTCGATTCCGCTGACAGCCATCGGCAGAAGTCCCACAGGAGTCCCTATGGAATACCTTCCTCCCACGTTGCCCGGAACCACCAGGCTGGAGTAGCCGTATTCAGCGACCTCGGACCTGAGGGTCCCTGTCTCTTCATCGGTTATGGCAAGTATCCTCTTGGAGGCCTCCTCGACGCTGCCGTACTTTTCAACCATGAGAGGCTTGACCACCTCAAAAGCAGTCCGCACTTCCATGGTGTTTCCGGACTTGGAGATGACGCACAGGATCGTGTTCTTCTCCTTTATCTCCTGCATGGTCTCCCAGTAGTAGTCCGTACAGAGATTGTTGCCGAGGAATCTGACTTCGATTCCCGGACCGACCTTAGGCAAAGCCTCTATGGCCGCCTTTGCGCCCATGTACGAACCGCCGATACCGATGACGACCAGAAGCTCCGCTTCATCTTTGATGATATCCGCGATCTCCTGTATCCTCTGGAGCTCCTCCTGGTTCCTGTTTACCGGCAGGGTAACCCAGCCGGTCATAGGTTCATTTCCCGACCAGAGTCTGTCGAGGGCCATCCCCGCATCGGGACGGAGGGCCTCGATGTCGGCGGCCGGTATTCCTGTTTTGTCTGTTTTAACGATTATGTTCATTATCTGTAATCCTCAATTTTGACACTGTACTGAGCCGGACTGCTTTTGCCTAGCTGTAGTACAGGTTGTTCGTGATGTATTCCGGATCGCTGGTGACATCGATGCCGAGTCCCTTCAGGGTCTTCTCGTCCTTATCGCTCAGGATCGCGGTGCAGTGGGCCTTGCAGCCTCTGAGCTCGCTGAGCTTGTTGAGGGCCGCTTCAGCCGTCGGGTTCGTCGTGGCCGAAATAGTGAGGGCCGTCAGGACTTCCTCGCAGTTGAGGGACGACTTGTCCGCCTGCAGGAGCTCCGTCTTCAGGTTCTGGATCCTCTCCAGAATGTTAGGGGAGATGAGGTGGATGTCATCCGCGATGCCGCTCATGTACTTGGCCGCGTTCAGTATGGCCGCCGCCGCGGCGACCATCCGGCGCGAGCTGCGTCCCGTGATTATGGTGCCGTCATCCAGCTGCATGGCCACGGCGACAACATTGGCGTAGCGCACATTCTCGGCTCTCTTTTTTTCCGCGAACTCTCTCGCAGGAATGACGACAGGTCTGTCTTCGACCTTGAGACCCATCTCGTCCATGAGCAGTTTCTGTCTCTCCAGAATGTCCGGGCTGATTTTGCCCTTCTTGAAATCGCACTCGGCGATGATGTATCTTCTTATGATCTCCTGGCAGGCCGCCTCCCTGCAGACCTCGTCATCGATGATTCCGAAGCCCGCTCTGTTGACGCCCATGTCGGTCGGCGATTTGTATTCGGCCTCTTCGCCGGTGATTCTCTCGATGATTCTCTTGACAACCGGGAAGACTTCCAGGTCTCTGTTGTAGTTGACCGTAGTCTCGCCGTAGGCTTCCAGATGGAAGGAGTCGATCATGTTGACGTCCTTCAGGTCAGCCGTCGCCGCTTCATAGGCCACGTTGACCGGATGCTTGAGAGGCAGGTTCCAGATCGGGAACGTCTCGAACTTGGCGTATCTCGCCCTGCGTCCGCGGATGTATTCGTGGTAGAGCTGGGACAGGCTCGTGGCCAGCTTGCCGCTTCCGCCGCCCGGGCCGGTTACTACGATGAGGGGCTTGGTAACCTCGATGTACGGGTTGGCGCCGTAGCCTTCCTCGCTTACGATGGTGTCGACGTCAGTCGGATAGCCCTTCGTGAAACGGTGCTTGTAGGTTTTGATCCCACGCTGCTCGAGCTTGTTGATGAACTTTGTGACCGCCGGGGAATCCTCCTCGAACCTGGTCACGACGACGCTGTTGATCTCCAGGTCGTACTTTCTGAAGACGTCGATCAGTCTCAGAACTTCCAGGTCGTAGGTTATTCCGAAATCCGCCCTGGTCTTGTTTGTTGTAATGTCTCCGGAATAGACGCAGATAATGATCTCCGCCTGATCCTTCATCTTCTGCAAAAGCTTTATCTTGGCGTTCTCATCGAATCCCGGCAGCACCCTCATGGCATGCTTGTCCTGGACGAGTTTTCCCCCGAACTCCAGGTACAGCCGGTCTCCTCCGCCTTTCTGGATTCTCTCCAGAATGTACTTCGACTGCTCCTCAATGTACTTTTCAGCACTGAAGCCTATCTTTTGCATAGTATCACTTCCTTCCCTGTTGATATATGAAAAACTGTTTTTAACATGGTAAGGAACATCACTGCTGCATGACGGTGATGTTTATCTTGTTTCTTCCCTCCAGGAGTCCCTTGAGGCTGACCTCATAGTCGATCTCCAGCTCTCCGCAGCCCTCCTCCGAAACGGTGCTGTTCAGGCTGTTGGTCAGGATCTCGATCTCGATAGGGCCAAAAGGCGTGTCGTAGTAGCCCACGTTGCGCTTGCCCTTCTCGAAGACTATCTCGCTTCCGGCTCCCGCTCCGTCTCCGAAACGCTTCATCTGCACGTCTTTTTCCCTGAGCCTCAGTCTGGTTTTGCATCCGGGAACGCCGCTGAACTCGCTTTCCTCGTAGAGAAGATACGTTGTATTATTGCGCCTGTAGAGCTTGGCCTCGGTGATGAATTCCATTTCATCCTCGCCGGCCTCGTCGCTCATCTGGCTGGTTTTTATCTTGATAAGTACGTCTTTCATCGTTTCCTTTTCCCCTTCTCATATAACTTAATTATTGTACCACAATTCCGCCTCTCATGGGCGTCAAAAAAGCCCGGGGCGCATCATTTTTTGATGTCCCCGGGCATGTGTTTTTTCTTCTCCCTGTATTGCCCTTTTCCCGATATTTTTACTGGTCGTTCTGAAGCTGTTCCTTCGTCTTCTCCTGCAGGGTTATGGTGAGATCCATTGACTGTCCGTCCCGTACGATTGTGTACTTGAGTTTATCTCCGACCTTGTGGGCGGATATTACCGTCGTCAGGTCGTCGATGGACGTAATCTGGCGATCGTCTACAGCAAAGACAACATCGCCCGGTTTGAATCCCGCCTTCTGCGCGACTTCCGTATCTACTGAATAAATGTAGACCGTTCCGCCTGAACTTCCTCCGAAGATGAAGTCGAGGCCGCTGCTTCCTTCAGTGTATGTCATGCCCGTCCACGGCTGTCCGCTCACGTAACCCTTGTCCATGAGCTGCTGGGCAACGCTCGCCGCCGTGTTGATCGGTATCGCGAATCCCAGACCTTCGACATCGGATCCTGATGACTTGGCCACAACCAGTCCGATGAGCTGTCCGTCGCCGTTGAAGAGCCCGCCGCCTGAGTTGCCAGGATTGATCGAGCTGTCCGTCTGGAGCAGCGTCATTGTTCTGCCGTCGATGGAGAGTTCCCTATCGGTCGCGCTGATGATTCCGGCTGTCACCGTTCCGCCCAGTTCGCCGAGAGGATTGCCGATGGCTACAGCCATATCGCCGACCTGAAGCTGGTCGCTGTTGCCGTATACCGCCGGCGTCAGACCGGAGGCTTTGATCTTAAGCACAGCCACGTCGTTCATCTTGTCCGTGCCGACCAGGGTCGCTTCATATGACTGCTTGTCTGAAGTGGTCACTGTGATTTTGTTCGCGTCCTGAATGACGTGGTTGTTCGTCATGATATAGCCGTCCTTGCTGATGATGACGCCGCTTCCCGCGCCCTCAGTTACGTACTGCTGCATCCAGCTGTCGCTGACCACGCCTTCAGTCTTGATCTCGACTACGCTCTTCTGGGCCGCCTTGGTTATCTCCTGAATGGACATGTTGCTTCCCGTGGCGCTCTGCAGATTGTAGCCCGTAGTCGATACGGTGTCGCCGCCCGCGGCTTCCATCGTCTCGTTCGTGACTACCCCCGCTTCGCTGCCGCCCCACATGCTGTTTCCTATCTTCGCTCCGCACAGTCCGAACAGGCACGATATAGCCATGCAGCACGCGATGAGCAGGGCCAGGCCCTTTCTTGTCAGAGTTACAGGTTTTGAAGGCTTGCGGTTGCCTTTGTACTTGTCTCTGAAGCTCTTACCTTCATCGCCACCGCCGCCAGAGCCAGCGCCAGCGAAGCCGCTGCCTGGATAGCCGCTCTCTGCTCTTGCTTTACCGCCTGCCCATCTGGCCGAAGCGGCAGCTCCCGCATTGGAGCTGTTTCTGAATTTTTCTCTCGGGTCAACATAAAGTCCGTCCTCTTCCGTCGGAGTCGTAGGCTGCGGTGTAGGCGCCTCGTCTCCGTAAAATGTATCAGCCGTAACGTAAGACGCATTCTCAGCGATCGGGGTCTCCTTCGAATGATTCTCCCAGACCGACGAAGCCTGCGGTTTTTCCTCCGCCGGAGCCGCGGTCTCCGCGCGAATCTCCTCCGATGCGCGGTTCAGCGCCGCTTCAAGTTCCTCAAGATCCGGAACTGCCTTGGGCTCTGCGTCTCTTATTACGAAATTCGGCTCATAATCTGTTCTGTTATCTTCCATATGTCTGCTGCCTTTCTCTATTAATGCTTACAGCGCATACCTCTCTTGACGGTACTATAACACCCGATTATGTTGGTTTTGTGTCGAACTTGTAGTAATATTCTGTGTAGGCAAGGTGCCGAAGGAGAAGGATCATGAACAAAAACAACGATACGCGCCGCAGCTGCGTCGACTGCGCGGCGGGCGCATGCGACGGAAAGAGCGGAACCTATCCGGAGTTCTGCGTCACCTGCGAACTCCTGGAGGATGGGGACGACGCGCTCCTGCGCGAAACGATCGACAAATACACGAAGGACCCCGAGGACAGTCTTATAGCAAAGGCATCCGCGGAGGTCGAGTTCGAAAACTACTGCAAAGCCACCCGTGTCGAGGAGATCTGCGAGTTCGCCAAGAAGATAGGAGCGAAGAAGCTGGGCATCGCCACCTGCGTGGGACTTCTTAAGGAGGCCCGCACCGCGGCGGCCATATTCAGGCACAAAGGATTCGAGGTATACGGCGTCGCCTGCAAGGCGGGCGCCGTCAAAAAGACCGACATCGGCCTTGACCCCGAGCAGGAGAACCTGGGTCCGCACATCTGCAACCCGATTCTGCAGGCGAAGCTTCTTAACAAAGAAAAGACCGATCTCAACATCGTGATCGGTCTGTGCGTAGGCCATGACAGCCTCTTCTACAAATACTCGGACGCCCTGTGCACCACCCTCATCACAAAGGACAGGGTGCTGGGCCACAATCCTGCCGCCGCTCTCTACCAGGCGGACAGTTACTACGACAAACTTCTCAAATGACGCCGCGTCTGCCGGTCACCCGGCTACGGACGCCCGTCATTCGGCCGAGATCAGCTTGTCCCCTTCGTAATGAAGGGTCATGCTGATTTTTTCCTGGCCTTCGATGAGGGGTTTCAGGAAAAGCCTGTCCCCCTCCCACATAGGAAGGTCCATAATCTGCTCCCCGGGGATCCACCGGAGCTCGCCCTCGGAGCACTCCGCCGCCGGCAGGGTTTCCGCCGCTCCGGTCTCCGCGCTGTCAGCGCCCATTTCCGCAGAATCCGCCTCTATCTCCGCCCGGTAGAGGTACATGTCCTCATCCTCCCAGGTGTCGGAGATGAAGTGTATCACGCCGCAGAAATGGTAATCCGTCAGAACGATGCCCGTCTCCTCCCGGACCTCGCGCAGCATGCATTCGTCGGGCGTCTCGCCCGGCTCGAATTTGCCGCCGACGCCGATCCACTTGCCTTCGTTCGGATCGTCTTTTTTCCTGTCGCGGTAGAGCATCAGATATTCATATCCCGCGGGACCGTTTTCGTCTGCTCTGGCTCGCCTTATGTAACACAGTGTCGCTTTCTTCATGAGTCCTCTCTCCTGACGTGATTGTATCATAATCATAAAGTTTGTTGTATAATTCAAGTATAAAGGAGAAGCCTATGCAGAAGATCACGATGCACACTTCAAAGACATACGACATCCTCATTGAGGAAGGTCTTCTGGCGTCCGCCGCGGAGCGTATCGCGGAGGTTCTGCCGCCGTCCGAAGAGCCCGGCAAAGCCGCGGCCCGCAGGTGCTGCCTCGTGTGCGACAAAACTGTCTACGCCCTATACGGCAGGCAGGAGCTGCCTCTTTATGATGGGCTGACCGCCGCCGGCTACGATGTGCACACCTGCACCTTCGACCCGGGAGAGGGCAGCAAGACCCTGAAGATGGCGGCGGAGATATGCCGCGTCATGGCAGCGAAGGGCTTCACCAGAGACGACTTCATCATCGCCCTGGGAGGCGGCGTGTGCGGAGACCTGGCGGGTTTCGCCGCGTCAGTCTACATGCGGGGCGTTTCTTTTGTTCAGATACCGACGACCCTTCTGGCCATGGCCGACTCATCCATAGGCGGCAAGACGGGAGTCAACACGGAAGCGGGCAAGAACATGATCGGCTCCTTCTGGCAGCCGGATCTGATCCTCATCGACCCGGCGGTCCTTGAGACTCTGGATCAGGCCGAGGTTCTGAACGGTCTGGCTGAGATCATCAAGGCGGGCTTCATCGCTGACGGGACCATCTTCGACAGTCTGAGCGAGGACCTTACTGAAGCCATCGTCAAAGCCATAAACGTCAAGAAGGAGATCGTTGAGGCGGACGAGAGGGAGAGCGGTCAGCGCCGTCTTCTCAACTTCGGCCATACCATCGGCCACGCCATCGAAAAGTGCAGCGGCTACACAGTGCCCCACGGCTGCGCGGTCATGAACGGGATGTACCTGACGTCTCTGGCCGCCGACGAGCTGGGGTGGAGCAGCGCGCCCGTGGCGGGGCTGATCAGAAACGTCATCGATGCTTTTGCATATCCTGTTTACAAAGAGTACAAGGCGGCGCAGCTCGCCGAAGCGGCGGCGGGCGACAAGAAGCGCGTTTCAGACAATATCGTTATAGTTTATCCCGACCGGCCCGGCTGCTGCGGGACAAAGGAGCTTCCTGTGAGTGAACTCGAAAACTTCATCGTCACAGGACTCTCCAAAGCAAAGGCAACCAAATGGAGATAAAGATCGTTCCGAGAAAACTTACGGGCACCATCGAGGCCATGCCGTCGAAATCCCACGCCCACAGGATCCTCATAGCCAGGAAGATTTCCGAGCTTCAGGGGGAATGCCTGGAGGGCGGCGTTGAGATTCCGCCCTTTTCCGATGACATCGAGGCAACCATGGCCTGCATCGGCCAGCTCGACAAGCACACACCGTATCTGGAATGCGGGGAGAGCGGCTCGACCCTGCGCTTTCTGCTGCCTGTGGTAATGGCTCTGAAGGACAGCGCGACCTTCCTGGGAACGGGGCGTCTGCCTGACCGTCCTCTCTCGCCTCTGAAGGAGGAGATGGAACGCCACGGCTGCCGCTTCCGCATGGGATCCAACAAGAACACGGACCGCTTCAAGGAGATCTGCGCCGTGTCCGGAAGGCTGACGCCGGGCGACTACGTGCTCGCGGGCAACATAAGCTCACAGTTCATCACAGGACTGCTCTTTGCTTTTCCGCTTCTGGAGGATGAGAGTTCCGTTACTCTCACAACCGATCTGGAATCGGCCGGATATGTGGAAATGACTCTTGACGTGCTCAGGGCTTTTAATATTGAAGTGAATGTTTCCGAAACGGACAGCGGCTTCCTGAAGTTCACTGTTCCGGGCAATCAGGTGTACAGGGAAAAACCGGGCCTCGCCCTGGACGGCGACTGGTCCAACGCGGCCTTCTGGCTCGCCGCGGGATCCTTAAGCGGAGACATTACAGTTACGGGACTCCGCCTCGAATCCAGCCAGCGCGACAGGCAGATACTCGACATACTGTCGCGGATGGGAGCGGATCTTGATGTTCAGCCTCAGGTGGACGGCACCGTCAGCATACGTTCGAAGGCCTCGATCCTCAAAGGGACCGAAATCGACGTCACCCAGATACCTGACCTTACTCCGATTCTGGCCGTGCTTATGTCCTTCTCGGAAGGCACCTCAATGATAACCCACGCTGAAAGACTTCAGTTTAAAGAATCAAATCGCCTGAAGGCGATTTACTCTGTGCTTTATGATCTTGACGCCGATGTTTCATACGGCGGGGACTGGCTCTCATTTACGGGAAAGGCCTTCCTGGAAGGAGGCGAGGTCGACAGCTACGGCGACCACCGCATAGCCATGTCGGCAGCCATAGCGTCCTGCCTTTGCAGGGAACCTGTATATCTTCTGAATCCTATCGCGGTCACCAAGTCCTATCCGGATTTCTACAAGGACTTCGCGTCCCTCGGCGGGGAGATCGAATACTAACTGTGTTTCTTCTGGAATCTCTCCAGGTCGCGGTTCATTCCCCTGGCCGCAACGGAATCCTTCAGCCATGAGAAGATGTTCGCCAGCACGAATATGACGAACACGATACCGATCAGCGCGAACACTACGGCAGGGCGTCCCGTGTCGATGACGCTGCTTGTGAACGCGATGATCATTATCACCGCTTCGACGAGAACGAGCATCAGGGCCTTGCGGAGGATAACCTCCTTCGGCGTGAGCTCGCGCCTCGACCACATCACAAGCATGGGCAGCACGCACAGAGCGGCGTAGATGATCGGCGACATCATGGCCCCGTAGCCGAAGCTGGCGCCAGAGTCGAAGACGGAACCGCTCAAAGAAACCGCGATGGTGATCAGCGTCGAGAGCATGAAGAACATTATCAGCATGTCTATGAGAAAACGTTTCAGTTCCATTTATCTATTCCCCTTTCAGCGCTGCTTTAAGCGCCTTGACGTAGCTTCTCGAGATTATGATCTTCTCCCCGGAGCTGAGCACCGCAGTGAACCGTCCGTTGAGGGCGGGCTGTATCGACTGTATCTTCATGAGGTTGATGAGCATTGCCTTTGACGTCCTGAGGAAGTATCTGCTCTTCAGCATTTCCTCAAGCTCGTAGATGCGGTATGAGGTCTCAAAGACCCGGTCGCTGGTGTACAGAAAGGTCTTGCCTTCGACGGATTCGATGTAGTAGACGTCCGTCACCGGAATCTCGTACTGCTTCGCGTCCAGAGTTCCGGAAAGACTGCCGTGTCGCATCTTGACGAAGGTCTCGATCTCCCGGACTTCCTCCGTGACTTCGTGACAGCGAATAAGAACGACCTCTTTGCTGTCTTTGTCTATCCGTTCGACCTCAACTAACATGACCTCTCCTTACAGGGAGAGAATCAGTAAACGCTCTGCGGTGAAAACTCTCCCTCTCCTTTTAGATAGTGATTGAAAAACTCCAGCGATTCGGTGTTGACGATCTCCATCACTTCCGCCTTGTCCCGTTCACCGCTGCCGAACATTCTGCCCAAAAGCGGTGAAAGCAAAGGCAGGTCGGTCAGGTCCATGTGTCCTGTTCCGCGCAGGCCGATGACGTAGCCTTCCGAGGCGTTTTTCATCAGTTCAGTGTTCGGATAAACCGTACCTTCCTCGCTGAATTTGACTACTTCATTATAGTGTGGCCAGCTTCTGAATTCAAGCACAGGGCAGTCGTAAGGGTCCTCGCATACTGTGAGTTTCCCATCCTTTACACCGGTGTACTCGGAGAGCATGGTGCCGTCCATGTCGATGACCGCGCCCACGTCGTCACGCGTTCTGCCCAGAGCGACGCTGGTCGCTCCGCCCATGGAGTGTCCCATGAGACCGATGGATGAAGTGTCGGTCATTCCCAGCATTTCGAGCAGGGCATCTTCCTGGTCCTTCGAACCGGACACGTACCAGGAGCTGTCGATCGCTCCGGCGTCGGCGGCCGCTTCGATCTCATCGAGGGCGAATCCCATGTCCCCGATTCGCAGTGTCATCCATTTCTTATATATTTCGTACTTGGTTTCCGCGTCTGAATCACTGTCTTCGGCCATCACCTCATTGAGGAAGTCCCTGTTGACGATGATGGTCTTCCCTTTTGAGTCCTTCGCGACAAAGGCATGGTGCGGATGGTCGAGGGCAGCGACAACGTAGCCGTTGCTCGCCAGCTCCGCGTATGTGGAGTAATTGCTCTGATAGTATCCGAAGGCTCCGTGGGAGAAGATGACGAGAGGGAACTTCTCCGTGCTGTCCGCGGCGGTTTCAGGATAGTAGAAGTGAACCGGCACTTCCCGGAAGCTTCCATCCTGCTCGAAAGGATCTTCCCTCGATTCATCGATAAGAATCGCGGACGTCTGGCAGATGCCGTAATCGCCGCTGACCGGCAGTCCATTGTAGCCTGTGAAGATGCACGCCGGCATGAGGGCGCCGCCGATGAGAGCGATGCTCAGTACGCAGGAGACGATGATTCCCGATCTTCGCTTCAGTCCCTCCTCTTTGTTTCTCTTTGTTAGAATCGCTATGGCCGTGATGATGGCCATCACAACCAGCAGCGTGATGACCGGCACGATTCTCCACTTCATGCCGAAGGGGAGCAGAATCGCGACGACCGCTATCAGAATCTGCGCAGCCCGTACGATCAGTCTGTCTTTTCTCCAGTCTTTTCTGTCCGGCGTTCCGCGGCCGGCGAAGATG
Organism: Firmicutes bacterium UBA1191; assembly: GCA_002310095.1. Classification (GTDB taxonomy): domain Bacteria; phylum Bacillota; class Clostridia; order Peptostreptococcales; family Anaerovoracaceae; genus Lentihominibacter. Next base: position 93,826 of record DBYH01000020.1, read on the forward strand.
ACGAGCCCTATTTCGAGAGCGGCCATCAGAATCAGCAACACAATACCCATCATGCTCATGCTTTCTACCTTCCTTTCCTTCGCCCGGGAACCATTTCTCCGGGCTGTTTTTATTCTAGCCCTGGTTTTCAGCATTGCAATAGCCCGGGAGGTAAGATGCATTTTTCAGCGATAAGATACACAAAAAACCGGCGCTGTCGGTCAATTCAGCCGGTAACGCCGGTTATATTATCTTTATTGTTTAGAACGCGTCCGTGTATGCCGAGGTTATTTCGCGGCTGAGTTCCGTGTAGGATTCCGTCAGCTTGCCGAAGTAATACTTGTAGGTCAACTCGTCGTCCTTCGTGCTTGCCAGCATGGCGTCCACCATCTGGCCTTTGCCGTCGTCATATATCTTCTTGAGCTTCTCGATTCTGTCCTGGGTCTCGTCGTACAGATCGTTCTTTGAGATGGATGAGGCCTGCTCGTTCAGTTCCCCCACATACTTGGAGGTCGCCTTCTTCATCTTCGTGTTGCAGTCGTTGTAGATTTTCGCGTACTCGGAGCTTGCGTCCCTGCCCGCGTTGACGTCGCTTTCGGTGCCGTCACCTTCTTCCGAACTGCTCTCGCTTTTCGCGTCTTTGGCAATATCGCGGTTATCGGCAGGAGCCGCCGTGACCTCCGTCGGCGATGTTATATCCACAGTGTCCTCCGTGGAGCCTTCCCCGCCGCAGGCGCACATGCAAAGGCAGGCCAGCGCGCACATGACCATCGCTGCCGCCATTCTAATCAATTTGTGTACTGCTCTCTTCTCTGTTTTCATGGGCTGATTATAACACAGGTTTGTGAAAAGAACGTGAACCTTAACAAATTTTGCGTGCTGAGCGATCTGCTCCGTATCCTTACTCTTCGCTGAAATCTGTATCCATTATTACCTGAAGCTCATAATCCGGATACGCTTCCTGTACGTCTTTTACAACTTCCCGGTAGACTTCGGCGCGGTCCTTCGCTTCGAAGCTTACCACTATGTCAAAACGAATAGTCTTCTCTTCCTTATTTAGGTAGAACCCATGGGTCTGAAGGACGTATGGGTTTTTCGCGGCGATCTGCGTTATTTTTTCTCTGACGGCTACCGCTTCAGGGTCCTTCGTATTCTGCGAATAAACGCCTATGGCTGTAAGGATCACATCGTGTTTCTTATACACGTCCATGGTGACTTTGCGGATGAGCTGATCCAGTTCGTCGGCGGACATTGTGTCCGGCACTTCTATGTGGACAGAGCCGTTGTGAGAGTCCGGTCCGTAGTTATGCAGGACCAGATCGTAAGCTCCGCTGATTTCCGGATAATCTGTGATGGTTTCCTTCAGTTCCCTCGCAAGATCCGCGTCGGCTCTCTCTCCGAGAATCTGCGACAGCGTTTCCCTGAGCATATCGATGCCGGCCTTGACGATAACAAGGGCGATTATGGCACCGAGCCACGCTTCAAGAGATACGTGGAAGATCAGATAGATCGCTGCCGCCGCCAGCGTTGACGCGGAGATGACGGAATCCAGTTTCGCGTCTTCTCCCGAATTGATCAGGGAGGCGGAGTTGACTTTGACGCCTACCTTCTTCACGTGTACTCCCAGCACAATCTTCACGACTACCGCGACCGCTACGATTATGAGGGCGACGGTGCTGTAATCTGGCACGTCCGGGTGGATTATCTTCTTGACCGATTCCACAAAAGCCGTTATGCCGGCGTACAGAACCAGCAGCGAGATTACCATGGCGCTCAGATACTCTATTCTGCCGTATCCGAACGGATGCTTCCTGTCTGCCTCTCTGCCGGCCAGCTTTGTTCCTATGATCGTTATGACGGAACTGGCCGCGTCCGACAGATTGTTGACGGCGTCCATTACGATGGCGATGGAGTTGGCCGTCAATCCCACGAACGCTTTGAACGCGGCAAGAAAAACATTCGCCAGAATGCCGATTATGCTCGTACGTATAATTATTTTGTCTCTGCTTTCCTGTTTGCCCATGTTTTTGCCTCTCAGGTTTTGCTATTTCTCCAGTTCGGCAACGACAGCTGCTTTTACTTCTTCCATATCAGTCGTCGGTTCGAACCGCGCGACAACATTGCCTTCGCGGTCAATCAGGAACTTGGTGAAGTTCCACTTGATGTACGCCTTGTCGCCATACTGCTTGTTGTTGGAGTCTGCGAATTTCTTGAGCGCCGCGTTCTTCAATCCTTTTCCAAAACCGGCGAAAGGTTTCTCCGTCGCAAGATACGCGAACAGCGGAAGCGCGTCCTCTCCGTTTACGTCGACCTTGGCGAACTGCGGGAACTCCGTTCCGAACTTCAGGGTGCAGAACTGATGAATTTCCTCCTCGTCCCCTGGGGCCTGGTTTGCGAACTGGTTGCAAGGAAAGTCCAGAATCTCAAACCCTTTGTCCCTGAACTCCTTGTACATCGCTTCCAGTGGATCGTAATGCGGTGTGAATCCGCATCCTGTGGCTGTATTGACAATCAGCAGCACTTTTCCTGCGTATTCGTTCAGGCTTACTTCGCTGCCCGTCATGTCCTTTGCTGTAAAATCAAATACTCCGGACATCTTTTTCTCCTTTCTCCGCTACATCAGCGGCGCGATAACTTTCGCGACTGGTCCTACTATTTTATAGAATGTTTCGGTTTCGCGGATCGTCTCCCTGGTGACCTGCCGGCACTTCGTGAGAGTCTCCTGGAAGTCTCTTTCAATGTCAGCGATACAGTCTGTTCTGTACATGTATGTTGCGCATTCAAAGTGATGATACAGGCTGCGGTAGTCCAGATTGATGGTTCCGACAACGCCCTTCTCATCGTCGCTGGTCCACACCTTCGCGTGAACGAATCCCGGCGTGTATTCGTAGATCTTCACACCGGCGTCGAGCAGGCTGCGGTAATGGGATTTGGCAAGTGAATACGCAAGTTTCTTGTCCGGGATTCCCGGCAGTATCAGCTTCACGTCGATGCCCCGCTGACCGGCGTACTTGAGAGCCATCTCAAGCTCTCCGTCCAGAATCAGGTACGGCGTCATTATGTGCACGTACCGGCCGGCCCTGTTCAGAATGTCCATGTATACCGCCTCGCCGACCTTGTCATCGTCGAGAGGACAGTCGCAGAACGGAATGACGTATCCTGAAGGCTTTATGTCCGCTCTTTCGTCCTGAACGTACGGCACCAGCGCTTCCTTGAAATCCGGAGTGTCACTGAACATGTTCCACATCTGCAGAAACATGAGCGTAAAGCTGGTGACCGCGTCGCCCTTAAGCATGACGGCTGTATCCTTCCAGTGGCCGAAGCGCTCTGTCCTGTTTATGTATTCGTCAGCCAGATTGACGCCGCCGTTGAAGGCGACCTTTCCGTCGATTACGCAGATCTTGCGGTGATCCCTGTAATTGTAATGTGAAGAGATGAACGGCCTGATAGGCGCGTATGATTTCGCCTTGATTCCCTCCGCTTCGAGCAGCTTGCAGTAATTCGAAGGCAGCGTCGAAATCTCGCACATGCCGTCGTACATGACGCGCACATCCACGCCTTCCCTTGCTTTTGCGATAAGAATCTCAAGGATCTTCCCCCACATGTATCCTTCTTCTATGATGAAGTACTCCATGAAGATGTATTCTTTCGCCTTGGCGAGCTCCTCGAGCATGGCCCGGAACTTGTCTTCGCCCAGCGCGAAGTACGTGGTCTCAGTTTTCGCAAAGGCAGGAAAGCATCCGCTGCGGTTCAGGTATGTCACCAGATCGTCCGTATAACCGTCCTCCTCCCGCAACTTCGCGAGAGCTTCGGAATCCTGCGGAATCGCGTCCTTCGACTCTTTGATCATCCTGTCCGAACGCTCTCTGATCACGCGGTGTCCGGTGTTGGTCTGAGTAAAGAGCAGCATCAGCGCGCCGGCAACGTGGCCCAGGGCTATGATGAGCATCCATGTCAGCTTCGCCGTGGAGTCCATTCTGCTGTTGAACAGATAAATCAGCATGACAAGAACGAAGACCAGCAGTCCCAGGTAAAAATGATGCAGGTAGTCGCGCAGCAGGATGACCGGCACTATCATGATCGCCAGCTCCAGCATGATCAGCAGAACTATGAGAAAGAATCTGCTGAAAATGAGCGACAGTATGCCTTTGTTTTTTGGTTTTGCCAGACGGATGAATTCCGCCGGCTGCTGTTCCTTCATCTGTATCGTCTCCTAAATACAAAAAGCCGGGTCTGGTATCGTTCTGATGCCCACCCGGCCTTTGCTTCAATGCTTAATACTTCTTGCCGAAGGCGCTGGCCAGTATTGCCAGGTTTTTCGGGTGGAGCAGTTCAGCGTTTTCATGCGCTTCCCATATCTCCGGATACTTCCGGATCGTGCCTTCGATTGACTCAAACAGCAGCGCCAGTTCGTCCGCGGACATGCCGCTGGCTTTGATGTGTGCCTCAAAATTCTCAGGCGATGTCTTGACATCTTCCGCCATCTTCTTGTACATTGCCGCGTAATCTTCGCTCGTCATCTCTTCGATGCTCTTAAGTTCAGGGTGCAGCACGTCGCCTTCCATCTTGTTGTCGATCAGTGCAACAACATCTTCCAGTGACATGGCGTTCTTCTCGATCAGCTTCTGCAGACCCTGCAGGGAATGTTTCGCCTCCTCGTGAAGGTCTTCATATGCCTTTGTGAGCTCTTTTGCTTTCTCTTTCATTTTTATGCCCTCCTTTATTATGTCATAATACTAAACGTCATTATTTATCTAATGTAACGATAGTCACTTAGCGCCTATATGTCAATAGTACATTCTGCTGTGTTTTAGTCTTCATGGTACTGATCAATGGTTTGAACATAGTTCTTGAACGCGGCGATGTCTTTTTCTGTCATTACCTTGTGGTCATCGCTGTTTTCCATTTCAACGCAGTAGGTGTTGTCGCCGATTCTGATATATGCCGCGAGCGACAGAGGCTGATCGTTCTTGTCGGTTGTGGAGTAATAGAAGTACGCGTCACCCGCAGAGGTTTTGACTATTTCTACGTTCGGGTCTTTTCCCACGTCCTCCTTCAGTTCCAAATAGACTTCATCTGTATCAGAAGGCCATCCGGCTACGCTGATTGTGGTTTCGCCTGCCGGGTTTTCAAAACATATGCCGGCAATGTAATCCCCGTCTCTGCTCAGTTCAGTAGCGTTGCTGTAATAGCTGTTGCCCTGGACGTCATATCCTTCAGGAATGCCAAACACCGCAGTCTGATCCAGTATAATCTCTGTCTGTCCTTCCTCCAGCGGAACTTCCACGGCCTGGCTAAATGTCTCCTGCGTGTCCCAAACCAATTTCTGGACTCCTATAAAACATCCAATGACGGCGATAATCAGCAGTATTCCGATGGAAATAATATAGCGGGCCAATCTCATTTCTGATTCCTCCCCTTTTACTTGTCGTGTCTTTTCTGTCTTGTGTCAAATGCCTTACGCATATACTCTACCACAAAAGCCATTGCATAAGCAGGTTTATTTCTTCTTGACCGCCGGGTAATCAGGATGGTCCTTCTTTATGTTCTGCACGGACTTCGGCGCGTCCTTGTAGTCGCCGACGCAGCTCTGATCGAAAATGTACTGGTTGTTCTTTTTCTGCGGCGTGAGCAGCGCATTGTCGATGTAATACCGAATGGCTGTCACATTCATGCATAATATGCAGAAAAGGAAAAACCCGGGACCATTACGTCTCGGGTTCAAGTATGAGCTCTACTTCGCCCTGGCACTGGATCGGGTGATGGATGAATAACCCGCCAGCCCGCTAGTTTAACGACTCACTGTTTACAGGGAATGTGAAGTATGTATCCGGATACGGTTCGTTTTCCAATGTGAAGTGCCACCACTCTTCCTCAAGAGGCTTGAAACCATGTTCCAGCATGGCGTCTCTCAGGATCATCCTGTTGTTGTACTGCTCTTCAGTTATGTCCGTATAATCCGGATGACTCAGTTCTCCAAAGTAATCGAAAGTTCCGCCCATGTCGACTTCTTTTTCTGTCTCCATGTCGAAGAGCGTCAAATCTACCGTGCTGCCTCGGCTGTGACCGGAATGCTCCGCGATATAACCCTGCGGGAAGAGAACGTCCTTGTCCAGTTCCGGGTAGAAGTATTCTTTCATTCTGGTGTCGTCCTCATCCTTCGCCCACTCCACGAAGTTCGTAACGGCTTCCTGCGGGCGATATGCATCGTATATCTTCAGGCGGTATCCGTCTTCTTTCACATCGTCACTGACTTCCTTGAGCGCGTCAGCTGCCTCCTCTGTGAGAAAAGCAAGGGGTTCCTCATACCCGTCGATTCGGTCACCGACGAAATTGTATGTTGAATAGTAACGAATTTCAAATATCGCGTCAGGGACGACATCCGTGATAAGGACGAAGTCTGATGAATCGTCTGACAGAATGATGCCGTCGTCTGCTACAGACGTCGTCGGTTCCTCCGCTGCGGCTTCTGCCGCATCTTTTTCTTCGCTTGCGCTGTTATTTCCGCAGCCGCTCACAAAACACAGAGACATAAGCAAAACCATAATCAGCGCTGTCAGCCAATAGTATTTCTTCCTCATTTTATTTCTCCATTTGTACGAGCATTTTTCCTGTTTTTACTTTACCATAAAACAATAATCGGTAAAAGTGTGGGGAAAATGTGGGACTTGGGTATAAATCGACCAACTTTCAAAATATAAAAAGCCCGAAACCGCAATGGTTTCGGGCTTTCTGGCACCCCCACTCGGAATCGAACCAAGAACTAATCTTTAGGAGAGATTTGTTATATCCATTTAACTATGAGGGCTCGTGCGGCGTCCCGCGCCGCCTCGCATATACTAACACACCGCACAGGCAGTGTCAAAACAAATCACGATGCCGGTATTATGCAATCGTGTCCTGCGTCAGTATGTGATGATCCTGGTTCCGCTGCCGCAGTTATTGTAGACCCACAGCGCGTTCTTGATGGCAAGTCTGATGCAGCCGTGGGAGATGCTGACCCCAAGTCTGCCATCGACGAGCTCAGTCTTGCTGTAAGGCTTGTAGAGGACGGAATGGATGTAGTATTCGTATTTGATCCTGGTCGCGTACCAGACGGAATAGCCATTCTCTTCCCCGAAGTGCGACACCTTGCCGCAGGCGCTGAAGGATCCCTTTATCGTAGGCCTCGACGGCGCGCCTGTCGTGCACATCCAGTAGCTTTTGAGCTTCCACTTGCCCTTCTTTCCCTGGTAGACGCAGAGTCTGTTCTGGGTGCAGTCGACAGCGATCAGGTACCTGGTTCCACTGGAAGAATTCCTGACCTTGGTCCACATGGTCTTGCTGCAGCCGCTTCTGATGCCTTTTTCGTTGTAGTAATAATAGTTGCCATCTATCTTGACGGTCTTGTCTTTTACATACTTCCCGTTCTGGCTGTACTTGTTGCCGACAACGCCGGTGGTGTGGACTTTGCATTTATACTTGCTCCACTTTCCGTATGTGGTCTTGCCGTTCTCTTTGTTGTACGCCCTGACTCTGAAATAATACTTCTTGCCGTCTTTCAGTTTGCCTATTTTTTTCTTGTTTTTCTTGTTGCCTTTGACCTTGAAAACTTTGGCCTTCTTGAAACTGCTCTTGCGCGATACCTGCAGCTCATATCCGGTGCAGTCGACTTTTTTCCACTTCACGACGACCTTCGGGAGCTTGCTCTTGACGCTCTTGATCCTGGCCTTCTTCGGCTTCGGCGGCACTATCTTGAAATTCACGGACTTCGTTCCGTTATCGAATGTCGCGGTCACAGTAGCGGTGCCAACGTTGACGTTGTTGGCATAGCTGACTGTGTACTTGTCCTTGCTTACGGACTCGCCCTGGTAAGTCAGCCTGGGTATTGGCTCGATCGGCGAACCGGTCTTGTAGTACTGCGGTTTCTTGAGGGTCATCGTTACCTTGCTCAGGTCCATCTCCTCACCCGGGTCGTCTCCGGGCTCGGTCCCTTCAGTTTTCACGTCGATGGTCTGCTTCTGCTGTTTCACAGATTCGGATTCCGCGGCCTCTGCTTCAACCGCCGGTTCCTCTGCCTCTGCCTCTTCCGCTTCCACATCTTCAGGCTCCGGCTCGACGATCAGTTCCTGTTCGACCGCCGGCTCCTGCTGCTGTTCGAAATCAACATTCTCGGTTTCCGGTGCCGCGAAAGCAGTACCGGTCATCGTTATAAGCAAAAGCAACGCTACTGCTGTTTTTCTCATGGCAACCTCCCACCTTAGAATTATCTGCCTTAATTATAACAGTTTCCCGGGAAAACTGTATAAATAATAATCGCGGAAGGCAGATCCCGGCAGGGTTAACTTGACAATTTTAGTCCAGATTGCATTTTTGATGTTTTTTTGCCATTTGCTCTATACAAGATGATGTGGGTTAGTATATAATCATCCTGCACGAAGACACCAAATAGTGTGGTGTGCACGGGCAAGTGAAGGAGGAATGAAAATGTCAATCGAAATCACCGGTAATGCCGATCCGAAAGAAGCACAGGCTTACGTAGAATACCTCGAAGAAAAGTTTAACAGAAAGCTGAACAAGCTGGACGTACAGATCGACGGAGACTATGCCGATCTGAGTTATGAGTTCGCACACGTTCCTTTTGAGAGAATCAGAAGGATCACTGGTTACCTCGTGGGTACCATGGATCACTGGAACGACGCCAAGACTGCCGAAGAAGCCGACAGAGTCAAGCACTCACTCGGCGATGAGAAGATGGAGAATCTCTCATAGGAAAGGCGCTTACGTTTCAGAATCTATTTTGAAATAAAACAACAGCTCCCGTTTCACATGCGTGTGATTCAGGAGCTGTTTCTTTTTTTGCCGTGTTGCCTTTGCCTTATCAGTAGACGTACACCTTCGGAAGTCTCTGTCCGAAGGCGCAGGCGATCTCGTAGTTGATTGTGCCGGTGGCCGCCGCGATGTCATCAGCCGATACTTCGTAGATGCCGTCCCTGCCCATGACCGTGACCTCGTCGCCGACGCGTACGTACGGTACGTGCGTTACATCGATCATGCACTGGTCCATGCAGATGTTGCCGGTGATCGGAGCCATGACTCCGTTGACGATGACCTCCGCCTTCGATGAGTACGGGCGCGGATATCCGTCCGCGTATCCGAGAGGAATCGTGGCGATAATGCTGTCTTTCTGGGCCGTCCACTTGCGTCCGTAGCTGATGGACGTTCCTGCCGGAACCTTCTTCAGGTGGACGATGTTCGCCTTGACGCTCATTACCGGTCTGATCTCGAACTTGCTTCTGTCGACTTCATCCGACGGATAGAGTCCGTAGAGAATAATTCCCGGGCGCGCCTGGTTGAAGTGGGCCGTCGGTATTTCCATGATGGCCGCGCTGTTCGCCAGGGCTTTCATCGGAAGGATGATGTCCTCCTTTAGCAGGGCCTTGTTGAATCCTATGTATCTGTTCTCCTGCATGCGCGCGTAGTTCTTGTCCGCCGCGTCAGCTGTCGCGAAGTGTGAGAACAGTCCGATAAGCTTGATATGCTGAAGGGTCGTGATCATCTTGACGTCCTCAACTGAAGCAGGATCCTCAGGGTTGTATCCTATTCTGCCCATTCCTGTGTCTATGGCGATATAGCACTCGATGGTCTTGCCTGCCTTGCGCGCCGCGTTGTTGATGGCTTCCGCGTTGGCGTAACTGCAGACGACAGGCGTCAGGTCGTACTCGGCGAGTATGTCCGCGTATGGTTCCGGCGTCAGTCCCAGAATGATGATCTGTTCCTTCGTATAGCCGGCCTTGCGCAGCTTGATGGCCTCCGAAAGAGTGGCGACTCCGAAGGAATCGACTCCGTTGGCCCTGAGAACTGAAGCGCACTTGATGGAGCCATGTCCGTAACCGTCGGCCTTGATTATTCCCGTTAACTTGACGTCGGGGCCGACTTTTTTCTGTATCTGCTTGATGTTGAAATCCAGATTCGTGAGATTGATCTCTGCCCACGCGGCTCTCATTGCATCTTTGTACATCTTTTAATAATCCTTTCAATAAAATAACAGTGCCATGATCCCAATGATGATAACCCCACTAGGATTATAGCACTTTCACGTTTTCTGTAAAGGCTTAAGCCGGGCGTCATTTCAGATAGACGCTGTATTCTTCGAACTGCCTACAGAGCGTCTGCGTATCATGGCTGTCGCTTGATAGAATGAATCTCCCGCCGTGTGACGCTATGTAGTCGCGGATCGGTTTCGCCGGATAGGCGTCCTGCCGGTACCCCCTCGTCATGCCGCCCGTGTTTATCTCAAAAGGCACACCGGCTAAAAGCAGTCTGTCCACCGCCTTCTGCCAGGCCGCCACATAACGCGGATGTCCTTCGTCGAAGAGCTCGCCTTCGCGTCCCCCTT
>DBYH01000020.1:104270-181910 GCA_002310095.1 Firmicutes bacterium UBA1191
TAGACATCGCCGCCGAAATACTTGTCCACTGTGTCGAGCCAGATCTCCCGGCTCTCGTCGATCGGAATGATTCCGCCGCCTTCTTCGCCGCAGTCGATGTAGTGAACCGAGCCGATGACATAGTCCCAGTCTCTGGTCGGTTTTCCCGCCAGACAGTCCTGCTCGACGCCGCAGAAAATCTCGATCCGCCCAGCGTACTCTTCCGCCAGTTCGCGTACTTCTTTTTCGTAGGTCTTTTCTTCGGCCAGGGACATGCAGTAGCTCTCATCGAAAGGAGTGTATCCGTGTCCCGACAGTCCAAAGGCAGCAAGTCCTTTTTCAACCGCTGCTCTCACCATCTCCTCCGGTGTGTTGTCTCCGTCGCAGAAGTTTGTGTGGGCGTGAAAATCCGCCAGGCCTTTTTTATTCAGTTCAAGGTATCTGCTGAAATCCATTTTCTGTTCCCCATGCTGATCAGGTCATCTTCTCCTGTTTGACTTTGTGGTCGATAACGTGGCGGAATGCCAGTTCGGATTTTATGTCGTCGAGGGTTATCCCCGCCTCGACCATGAGCACCATTACATGATAAGCCAGATCGGCGATCTCGTAAACCGTCTCATCTTTATCCTCTGCCTTGGCCGCGATGATCACCTCCGTGGATTCCTCGCCGATCTTCTTGAGGATCTTGTCCAGGCCTTTCTCGAAGAGGTACGTCGTGTACGACCCTTCCTTGCCCTCGGTCTTCCTTCCGCGGATCAGTTCCATGAGTCCTTCGTAGGAAAACTCATTATCACATACATCGTCATTAGACGATGAGCCTTCCGCATCACCCGTTTCAAGGAGCGGATACTCGAAGCAGGACCATGTCCCCAGGTGGCAGGCCGGCCCATCCGGCTTGACCTTGACGACCAGGGCGTCTCTGTCGCAGTCCGCCGTAATGGAGACGATGTGCTGGTAGTTCCCGCTGGTTTCGCCCTTGAGCCACAGCTCCTGACGGGACCTGCTCCAGAAGCAGGTCAGCTTTTTCTCCATGGAGATGCGCAGGCTCTCCTCGTTCATGTAGGCCAGAGTCAGCACCTGGTTCGTGTCCGCGTCGACGACGATTGCCGGCACCAGACCCTTCTCGTCGAATTTTATTTCCTCAACATTAATCATGTTATGTCTCCTTATCTCGCCGGTATTCCTGCCTTTGCCATTGCCTGTTTCAGGTCCGAAATCTCCACCTCTCTGAAGTGGAAGATGCCCGCTGCCAGTCCCGCGTCGATCTCCGGGATCTCCGTGAACAGCTCGATGAAGTCATCGATGCAGCCCGCTCCACCCGATGCGATGACCGGAACGCTGACCGCTTCGCACACCTTTTTCAGGAGCGGAATGTCGAAGCCCTTCTTCACGCCGTCCGTGTCGATGGAATTGACCACGACTTCGCCGGCGCCCATGTCCACGCAGCGGCGTATCCACTCGATGGCTTCCATGCCCGTGTTCTCGCGGCCGCCCTTGGCGAAGACTCTGTAGACTTCGTCGATGAGTGAAATGTCCGCCGACAGCACGACGCACTGGTCGCCGTAGAGCTTCGCCGCCTCGCCGATGATGGACGGATTTCTGATTGCTCCCGAGTTGACACTGACTTTATCTGCGCCGCACTTGAGCACCCTGTCGAAGTCTTCGATGGTGCTGATGCCTCCGCCCACGGTCAGCGGAATGAAAACATTCGCCGCCGTCTCCGTGAGTATTTCGGTGAACAGTTTCCGTCCGTCGCTGGACGCCGTTATGTCGTAAAAGACCAGCTCGTCCGCCCCCGCCTGTGTGTAGAACTTGGCCAGTTCAACAGGCGATGAAACGTCGTTCAGGTCCTTGAATTTTGTTCCCTTGACCACCCTGCCGTCCTTGACGTCCAGGCAGGGAATTATCCTCTTTGTTATCATCAGGTCTCCTCCGCGGCGTCTTCGGTCTAGCCGCTTCCGCGTGCTCTACCGCGCCGCTTCAATCGCTTCTCTCAGATCAATGGCTCCCGTGTAATAGGCCTTGCCGATGATGGCTCCGTAAAGGCCCCTCGCCGCCAGCCGCTTCACGTCGTCCAGAGTCGACACTCCGCCCGACGCCACGAGCCTCATACCGAACTTTTCCGACAGCTCCTCATAGAGCTCGTGGTTCGTGCCCTTCATGGCGCCGTCTTTGGAAATGTCGGTGACGATGATCGTCTTCACGCCCAGCCCCTGCATCTGTCCGCAGAAATCCTGAGCTGTCAGCTGCGTCTTTTCGGTCCATCCTTTTATGGCGATGAAGCCGTCCTTCAGGTCGATGCCCACGGCGATCTTTTCGCCCCATCTTCCGACTGCTTCTTCGAGAAAAGCCCGGTCCGTCACCGCAGCAGTTCCGAGAATGACCCGGTCGATGCCGGCGTCCAGATACTTTTCTATCACGCTGGTGCTCCTGATGCCGCCGCCGATCTCGCAAAAGCAACCGCTCTCTTTTTTGATCCTGCACACGGTTTCGAAGTTCGGTGTCGTTCCGTCCTTGGCACCCTCCAGGTCGACTATGTGTATCTGCTCCGCTCCCGCCGCCGCGAAATCTCTGCCGATGGCAGGCGGATCGTCGCTGTAAATTGTCATGTCCTCATACCGTCCGCGCAAAAGCCTCACGGCCTTTCCGTCGAACAGATCTATCGCGGGAAAAATCTTCATTCCGCACCTCAAAAATATATCTATAGTTCTCAGATCTCGCAGAAGGCTCTCAGGATATTGAGCCCGACTTCGCCGCTCTTTTCCGGATGGAACTGGCAGCCGTAAACTTTGCCGTCGGCAACGGCCGCAGTGAGAGGCGCGCCGTGTTCGGTCACGGCGATGGTGCTCTCTCCGCAGTCCGCCCCGTAGTAGGAATGGACGAAGTAAACGTGGTCGCCTTCATTTATATATTTGAAGAGCGGTTCCTTTTTCTCCGCTGCCCTTCCCCGAAACTCCAGAGCGTTCCAGCCGATGTGCGGAATCTTGAAACTGTCGGGGACTGCACCTTTTATCGGCACGATGCTTCCTTTTATGAGACCGAGCCCCTCGTGTTCGCCGTACTCGAAGCTCTTTTCGAAGAGAAGCTGCATGCCCAGGCAGATGCCCATGAGCGGCTTTCCTGCCTTTGCCTGTTTCGTAACTATTTCGGCCATTCCGCTGTTACGGAGTTTCTCCGCGGCGTCTCCGAAAGCCCCGACTCCCGGCAGAATGATCCTGTCGGCCGTCTCGATTGTTTCCGGGTCCGCGGTCACGACGGCTTCCTGGCCGATGTATTTAAGCGAGCTCTGCAGGGAAAAGAGATTCCCCACTCCGTAATCGATTATGGCTATCACTAGAGAACTCCTTTCGTCGACGGAACTTCATCGGCGAATTCTTCCTCGATCCGCACGGCATCGCGCATACTTCTTGCCGCCGACTTGAAGGCTCCCTCGATTATGTGGTGTGAATTCGTGCCCGCGATTTTTCTGATGTGCAGATTGCACGCGGCGTTTCTGGCGAAGCCCATCCAGAATTCCTCGACCAGTTCCGTGTCAAAATTTCCGACCTTGGCCGTCGGAATATCCAGGGCAAAACCGAGATAGCATCTTCCCGAAAAATCCACCGCCGTCAGTATGAGTGATTCGTCCATCGGGATGATGGCGCTTCCGTATCTGCATATTCCCTTCTTGTCTCCGAGAGCTTCAGCGAATGCGTCGCCCAGAGCGATTCCTATATCCTCGACGGTGTGGTGGTCGTCCACTTTCGTGTCTCCATCGCACTTAACATCCAGATCGAACCTTCCGTGCTTTGCGAAAAGGGTCAGCATGTGATCGAGAAAACCGACGCCCGTGTCGATGTCCGACTTGCCGCTTCCGTCAAGATTCAGCTTCAGGGCGATGTCCGTTTCCGCCGTCTTTCTTAAGATTTCCGATGTCCTCATTTCAGCTCCTCTATTACCTCTCCGAGAACTTTCAGGAATTCGTCCATCTGTTCTCTGCTTCCGATAGTTACTCTGTTGTACTGTGCCATCCGCTCCTTCGTGAAGTGGCGGATCAGCACTCCTCTCTTCTTCATTTCCTCGTAAATTCTGCCGCCGTCCACGCCCGGATATTTCATGAACACGAAGTTCGCCGAGGAGTCCGTCAGCTCGAAACCCATGGCGCACAGGCGTTCCTCTGTATATCGCCTATTAACGATGATTGTTCCGCAGTTCCCCCGTGTGTATTCTTCCTCCTCCAGGACTCCGACTCCCGCCGCCATGGTCATGGCGTTCACGTTGTAAGGATTCGTCGAGTATCTGATGGTCTGAAGGTCCGTGATGATCTCCTTCGGGCCTACTCCGAAGCCCAGTCTCCCCCCCGCCAGCGATCTGGATTTTGAGAAGGTCTGAATGACGAGCAGGTTGTCGTATTTCTCAAGCAAAGGCAGGCTGCTCTCTGCTCCGAAATCCACGTAGGCCTCATCCACGACAACCAGATCCTCAGGATTCCTCGTCAGAATCTCCTCGATCTGCGCCCGTCTCAGGGCGATGCCTGTGTGGGCGTTCGGGTTGGCGATGAATATCGTTCCTCCCGCTCCCGCGTAATCCGCCGGGTCGATTCTGAACTCTTCATCGAGAGGGATTTCCCGGTAAGGCACTCCGTTCATGTCAGCGAAGACCGGATAGAACCCGTAGGTTATGTCCGGAAACACAGCCGGCTTATCCCCGCCGCAGAAAGTCATGAAAGCGAAGTTCAGCACCTCATCGGAACCGTTTGTTATGATCACGTTATCAGCAGTCAGTCTGAGACCGCTGTCTTCCGACAGACGCTCCGCGAGTTTTTGCGCCAGAATTCTGCAGTCCGGATCGGAATAAAGATTCAGATTCTCCGCTGCTTCGGCGGCCTTTTTTCGCGCGGTTTGTGCAGGCGGAAACGGCGACTCGTTGGTATTCAGTTTCAGGTACTTCTGATCCTGGGGCTGTTCGCCGGGAACGTAGGGCTCCAGATCTTCGTACTTTCTGTTCAGAAATCTGCTCATCTTGCCTTTGCTTATTGCCTTTGCTTAATCTTCGATCACGCTTTCTAGTCTGCGTGAAATATCCACGATCTGCTTCGTTTTGAATTTGAAGCTGGACTTGTTTGAAATCAGGCGGGCGCTGATGTCGGCGATTACGTCGATGACCTCCAGATTGTTTTCCTTGAGGGTCGTTCCCGTTTCGACCAGGTCGACGATGACGTCGGAAAGGCCGAGGATCGGCGCCAGCTCAATCGATCCGTTCAGGTGGATTATGTCTATGTCCGTTCCCGAAGCTGCGTAGAATTCACGGGCCACGTTGACGAACTTTGTCGCCACTCTGAGCTCGTTGCTCCTGTCGTAACTGAACCCCGCGGGTCCCGCGACGGCCATGGTACATTTGCCCACGTTCAGATCCAGAAGCTCGTACACGTCAGTTCCGGCTTCCATCAGGATGTCTTTGCCTGCCACTCCAATGTCGGCCGCGCCCCTCTCGACGTAGATGGCCACGTCGGAAGGCTTGACCCAAAAGTAGCGTACGCCGGCTTCGGGGTTTTCGAAGATCAGCTTTCTGTTCTTCTCCCTGATCGCCGGGCATTCGAAACCCGCCTTCTCGAACATGTCGTATACTTTGTCTCCGAGCCTTCCTTTAGGGAGCGCGATGTTGATCATGTTACTCACCGATCTCCACCTCCTCCCCGTCGAACTTCGAGAGCTTCCCAAGGTTGTCCATGTAGACGCCGAAGCCAATGGCTCTTGAGGTCCGCTTCATCCGCTTCATGAGCTTGTCGTACTGGCCGCCCGAAAGGACCCCGTCCGGAACACCGGCCACGAAACCCTTAAAGATTATGCCGTTGTAGTACTTCAGGTCGCTCACTACTGAGAAGTCGATGTTCAGCATGTCCTCGAGACCTGCCTCTCTGAATGCGTCCACGATTTTTCTGAGGGCTCCGATGCTTTTTCTGAATGAGTCCTTCTCCTCAAAGGTGAAGAGACTGTTGTCCAGGAAGGATTTCTCCAGCTTCGGAATGACTTCTTCAGGAGAGCCGTAAGTGGTGACCAGGGTCTTCAGAAGCTCGGCCCTTGCCGGCCCGAGATCAGCGGCACGGCATATGCGCTCCAGCCCGTGGGCATTCTTGCTGCTTATGCACATGGTGATCTGCTCTTCCGTTTCTCTTGTCACTCCGCAGCTTTCGAAGAGCTGTGTCAGAATGTCGAGATTGGACACGTCAAGCTTGGCCTCATCGCTGAGAACCTTCATGCTCTCGGCCGCCAGCAGAAGCACCTCGCTTATGCAGGCATCGTCCACCGCGCCAAGGCACTCCAGACCCACCTGCATTATCTCCTTGAAGAATCTCGTCTTCGGCGAGACCCTGTAGATGTTCTCGTTGTAATAGAGCTTGATGATGCGGTTTCCTATGTGCCTGTTGTTCTTGACGATGGACAGGGTGACGTCCGGCTTTAACGCCATAAGCATCCCGTCCGTGTCCGTGAATGTTATTATCTGTCCTGAATCCAGGAAGTCCATGTTTTCGGCGTAAAGTCCGAATTCTTCGAACTTGCTCATCCTGTACATGGAAAAGCCATGTTTTGCGTACAGTTGTCTGAGAGCAAACATGGCCTTTTCTTTGTTACTGAATATTTCTTCGTTGATTTTCATCTTTTGTCTGTTCTCATTTGAATCTGCTCAGTATTGATATCGCATGCCCCTCCAGACCTTCTTCTCTGGCAAGCAGCGCTACTTTGTCCGCCGCGGCTTCGAGTGCGTCAGCCCCGTAGTACGTCAGGGACATGGTCTTGGTGAAATCATCGACCGTAAGCGGACCCGCGAATCTTGCCGTGCCTGAAGTTGGCAGGGTATGGTTCGGCCCCGCGAAGTAGTCGCCCAGCGCTTCCGGACAGTTCTTTCCGATGAATACAGATCCGGCGTTCTCAACCTTGTCGGCGTACTTCTCCGCGTCGTCGAGGAAGAGTTCCAGATGCTCAGGGGCCAGCTTGTTGGTCAGTTCGATGGCTTCGTCTATGGTCTTGACGATGATGATCTTGCCGTTGACTTCGATCGACTCTCTGGCAATTTCCTGTCTAGGCAGTTCTGCCAGCTGTACCTCCAGCTGCTCGGCAGTTCTTTCCGCGACAAATCTGTCGGTCGTGATGAGGACCGACGTTGCCATCCTGTCGTGCTCTGCCTGAGACAGCATGTCCGCCGCCACGATACGCGCGTCTGCGCCTTTGTCCGCGATAACTACGACCTCGCTAGGTCCCGCGATGAGATCGATACCCACCTGTCCGAAGACCTGCTTCTTGGCCTCAGCGACATAAGCGTTGCCCGGACCTACGATCTTGTCGACCATCGGCACGGTCTTTGTTCCGTAAGCCAGAGCCGCGATAGCCTGGGCTCCGCCGATTCTGAAGACCCTGTCCACGCCGGCTATCCTTGCCGCGGCGAGAATGACAGGCGCAATGCTGCCGTTGTCTGAAGGCGGGGATACCATTATGATCTCCTCAACGCCCGCGATCTTTGCCGGAATCGCGTTCATCAGAACTGTCGATGGATAGGCCGCCGTGCCGCCCGGAATGTAGATTCCGACTTTTTTGAGAGGAAGCACCTTCTGACGGAGAACGATCCCGTCCTCCTCGAGGGTATATCCTTCCTTTACCTGCGCTTTATGATAATATGCGATTCTGTCAGCCGCTTCCTGAAGCGTGTTCATTACGTCTTCCGGAACTTCGGCGACCGCAGCATCAATTTCCTCCTTGGTAAGCTCAAGGCTTGTGATGTCCGCGCCGTCCAGCGTTCTGCAGTAGTTGATGAGGGTAGGGTCACCGCCCATCTTGACGCCAAAAATAATGTCCGCCACTACTCCGCTGACATCTCTGCCCGATCTGTCTCTGATGAGTACATCGTCCAGTGCATATTCGCCTTTTTTAAGAATCTTGATCATCTTCTTCTCCCCTATCTTCTTTATTGCTTTATTGCTTTATCTGAATAAATAAGTAAATCGTATTGTTACTATAACCCCTCTTCCTTTACATGTCAAGGGTATCTGACCTTAAAATGCCTTTATAATGCAATAAAATACCCGGCAGCCTTTTCGGCGTGCCGGGTCTGCTCTTTATTCTGCTATAGCCACCGCTCCGCGGCCCTCTTGGCCGAGTTCTTCAGGTGCTTTTCCACGGCCTTCTTTGCCGCGGAAACATTTCCCGCCTCGATGGCCTCGTAGATGAGCGTATGCTCGCTCAGGATCTTGCCCAGATTCTCCTTCCTGGCCAGGATTCCCTGTCTCGCCAGATCTATGTACTCCTGATATGACATGAGGGCCTGCATAATGAACCGGCTCCTGGTCATCTGGTAAATGAGCTTGTTGAATTCCTCATCGGCAATGACGAGGTTTTCAACCATTTCCTTTTCTGTGTAGAGTTTCATGACATCGAGCTGCTCTCTGAGCTTTTCCATGTCCTCTTCGGTCTTGTTCTTTATCGCCCACTCTACCGCCAGCTGCTCCACCGCGTTTCTGACCGCGTATATGTCAAGCAGGTCCGACTGCTCGAACCCCTTGGCAAAACAGCCCTTGTTCGGAATGTACTCTATAAGATTTTCCTTTGTCAGCTGCTTGAACGCCTCCCTTACGGGCGTCCTGCTGACCTTAAGCTCTTCCGCGATCCTGTTCTCAACAAGCTTCTCTCCGATGGCGTAATCTCCGTTGATAATACGCCCTCTCAGAATCTGAACGATCTCGTCCGCCAGGGAGCTTTCACCTTTTAGTACCAGATCTGTCATACATCTTCACCTCCTGCAAGCCTTTGAAGATGGTTCCGCCAATTATCTGTGACTATATTATACTACAGCAGATGATTCTCTATCACCTGAACATCAGGATCGAAGTCCTCGATCTGGAGATAATACTCCGCCGCGTCGAAGAACGCCTTCATCGGAGCCAGCCCGATGACCTCGGTTCCGATGACGTTTACTCCGTATCTGGCCGCTTCTCTTCTGACGAGTTCAAGAACTCTGTGGAGCGGCGTGATGTTGAAGTTGGTCATATTGATGGACACCTGCGCAACGTTCCTGTCCTCGAGGAGAAGGCCCATGGCCTTGACGCACTTGAATCCGCCTTTGACTTCCCTGATTATGTTGGCTATGTTCTTGGCTATCTCAACATTGTCCGTCGCCAGATTGATGTTGAAAGCGATGAGCGGAGGTCTCGCTCCTACCGCCACTACGCCGCCCGTAGGATGGATCCTCGCTCCTCCGAAGTCCGGGCACCACTTCTCTTCCTTGACCTTCTCGGCCATGCCTTCGAACTGGCCCTTTCTGATCTTGGCCAGGTTCTGTCTGTGCTTGGCTGTCGCCGACTCCTCATAGAGGAATACAGGCAGATCCGCTTCCTCGGCGATCCTCTCGCCGACTCTCTTTGACAGCTCGATGCATTCTTCCGTCGTCGCTTCCTTGATAGGAACGAACGGGATTACGTCGACGCAGCCCATTCTCGGGTGTCCGCCCTCGTGCTTGGTAAGGTCGATGAGCTCAACGGCCTTCTTCGCCAGTTTGACGCTGGCTTCCTCGACCGCTTCAGGGCTTCCCATATATGTGATTACTGATCTGTTGTGTGTCTCGTCCGATGAGTAATCGAGAAGAGTGCATCCAGGGGTCTCTCTTATCTGGTCAACGCACGCCTCAACTACTTCCATGTTTCTTCCTTCGCTGATGTTAGGAATGCTCTCAATGATTTTTGCCATTACAGTTCCTCCTCTATTGCATGATACAGTCTGTGCGCTATCTGGTTTCCTTCTTCAAGAATCTTTCTGCCTTCAGCTTCCGCTTCAGCCGCAAAGGCTTCATCCTTGACTCCCGGAAGGTTGATCTTCACGTTCATCCAGGCTCCGCGGATTCCGGTCATGAAGTTCAGCACTCCGACTCCCAGATCGCTGGCGCAGTTGGTGTTGAAATGGCCGTAAAGTCTGTCGGCCAGCTTCAGGCCTTCCATTCCCATCTTCATTACGCTGAGAGGGACCTTTGTCGCCTCGAGAGTTCCGTCGGCGATGGCCTTCTTTCTCGCCGCCTTGTCCTCATCTGTTTCCTTAGGCATCTTGAATGCCGCGGCGACCAGATTGTACGCATCGGTGTCCTTATCGATGGCCGCCTTGAGGTCTCTGTAGAGCGCCTCGGCTTCCGCCTTTATCTCTCCGCAGAGCTCATGGTCATCCGCGTACTTCTTCTTCATGATCGTCAGGTCGCAGACCATGGCTACGAGGGCCGCGCCCTGTGCGCAGGCGAGAGCGCTGACGCTTCCGCCGCCCGGTGCCGGCTCATCGGAGATAAGTACGTCCAGATATTCATCCAGTTTCAGATCGATCAGTTTCATTCTGTTTTTTCTCCTTTTTCTATGTTAATTAACTTCTATCTTCCTTGCTTTTGCTTTAGTGTGTATCAGCTCGTTTCAGCCTTTGTCAGCCGACGACGACCTCGCCCTTCTTGATGACTCTGTCAACGAGGTTCGAGCCGAATCTGTAGCAGACCATCTCGAAGTCAGGGGCGTTCCAGATCACCAGATCGGCCTGTTTTCCGGTTTCAACTGTTCCGACCTTGTCTCCGAGGCCGATGGCGCACGCCGGATTGATAGTCACCGCCGTCAGAACTTCCTCAGGGGTGAGCTTGTACTTGAGGCATCCTAGGTTGATGACGATCTGCAGATTCAGGGACGGACATGATCCCGGGTTGAAGTCGCTGGCCATGGCAACAGGTATGCCCTTCTCCACCATTGTCCTCGCCGGAGCGTATGTCTTGCCCAGGTAGAAGGATGTAGCAGGCAGGCACATTGCCGTGACTCCGCCTTCCGCCATAGCGTCCATTCCAGATTCAGTGATGGCGATGAGATGTTCGGCAGAAGCCGCTCCAAGCTCTCCCGCCAGTTCCGTTCCGCCGATTGCTTCAATCTCGTCAGCGTGGATCTTCAGTCCGAATCCCATGTCGCGGGCGCACTTCAGATACTTTCTGCTCTGCTCCGCGTTGAATACGGAGTCTTCGCAGAAGACATCACAGTAAACCGCGAGGTTTCTGTCTCTGATTGCCGGCAGAATCTCGCTGCAGGTCATGTCGATGTACTCGTCGCCTCTTCCCTCGTATTCAGGAGGAACGGCGTGGGGTCCCAGGAACGTAGGGACAACGTCCATGGCATGCTTCTCGTTCAGTTCGTTAATGACCTCGAGCATCTTGATCTCGGTCTCCAGGTCGAGTCCGTATCCGCTCTTTGCCTCGCATGAGGTGACTCCCATGCCCATCATCTCGTCAAGGAAGCCCTTCGTCTTGTCGTAGAGTTCCTCCTTGGTGGCGCTTCTCGTCTTGCGTACCGTATCGAGGATGCCGCCGCCTGCTCTGAGAATGTCCAGATAGTCCGCGCCCGCCAGTTTCATGGCGATCTCATGCTGTCTGTATCCTCCAAATACCAGATGGGTGTGTCCGTCGACCAGTCCCGGTGTTACGAGTTTGCCTTCCGCGTCGATCTCTTCGTCGAAGCTTCCCGCCGGCAGTTTGCCGCCTTCCGTGATCTCTGTTATTATGCCGTCTTCGATGGCAACAGCGGCGTTCAGATATTTTTCATTCGCGCCCTGTTTGCTGCCTTTGTGGCTGAAGCTGCCCGCAGGAGTCTGCAGGCAGCCGATGTTTTTAATAAGTACTCTTCCCATTTTCAACTTGTCCTTTTACTTCACAAACTTGTCGACTGTCTCGTCGATGATGCTGTCGTCAACCAGGTAAGGGATCGTGATGTGGCCCTTGCCGGCGTAGTTCTTGTTGTACTCTACAGACGTCTCGATGGCGTGTTCGTTTCTCGCCCAGTTTCTTCTGGCGACGCCGCCCATTACATCCCACATCATCGCTGAGTGGAGTATCTTGTCGACTCTTTCGCTTCCGTCGAGGAGCAGTCCGAAACCGCCGTTGATGGCCTTGCCGATTCCTACGCCGCCGCCGTTATGCAGAGCGCAAAGGCTCATGCCTCTCGCCGCGTTTCCTGCGTAGCACTGTACAGCCATGTCGGCCATTACGTTGGAGCCATCTTTGATGTTTGATGTCTCTCTGAACGGAGAGTCTGTTCCTGATACGTCGTGGTGGTCTCTTCCCATCATGACAGGGCCGATCTTGCCTTCTCTTACCAGCTTGTTGAATGCGAGACCGATGTCTCTTCTGCCTTCAGCATCCTGATAGAGGATTCTGGCCTGTGTTCCTACGACCAGCTTGTTCTTCTCAGCGTCTCTGATCCAGATCCAGTTGTCTCTGTCCTGACCGCGTCTGTTAGGGTCGATTACATCCATTGCCGCCTGGTCGGTAGCTCTGAGGTCCTCAGGCTTTCCGGAGAGGCATACCCATCTGAATGGTCCGTATCCGTAGTCGAAGAGTACCGGTCCCATGATGTCCTCTACGTATGAAGGCCAGATGAATCCGTCTTTATCATCCACGCCGTTCTTTGACAGTTCCTTGACGCCTGCGTCATACATGGCCTTCATGAAAGAATTGCCGTAGTCGAAGAAGTAGGTTCCTCTTTCGGTCAGCGTCTTGATTGCCGCGTAATGTCTATGCAGAGTCTTGTCGACTTCCTTGCAGAACTTGTCTCTGTCCTCGTGGAGCATTGCGGTTCTCTCCTCGAAGGTGTATCCAACCGGACAGTATCCGCCGTCATATACGTTGTGGCAGGAAGTCTGGTCTGAAAGCAGGTCGATGTGGAAGTCTCTTTCAACCGCCGCTTCAAGCAGATCCACGATGTTGCCGTGGTAAGCGATGGAAACGCTCTCCTTGGCGGCCAGTTTCTCGTTTGCTACCTTGAAGACCTCATCGAGATCGTCCAGGACCATATCTACCCAGCCCTGATCGTGTCTCGTTTCGATTCTGGACTTGTCGACTTCCGCGAAGATGCCGACAGCGTTCGCGATATTCGCAGCCTTTGGCTGAGCGCCGCTCATGCCGCCGAGTCCTGAGGATACGAAGGTGTGGCCTGTCAGATCGCCGTCTTCAGGAACGCCCAGTTCCTTACGTCCAGCGTTGAGGATCGTGTTGAATGTTCCGTGAACGATTCCCTGCGGTCCGATGTACATCCAGCCGCCCGCGGTCATCTGTCCGTAATTGGCTACACCCATCTCTTCGGCAACTTCCCAGTCCTCCAGATTGTCGTACATGCCGATCATGATGGAGTTGGTGATTATTACTCTCGGCGCCTCAGGCTTTGACGGGAACAGTCCCAGCGGATGTCCCGACTCGACTACCAGAGTCTGCTCGTCAGTCATCTCCTCGAGATATCTCTTGATGAGATTGTACTGGAGCCAGTTCTGGCATACGGAACCTGTTTCGCCGTAGGTTACCAGTTCATACGGATAGAGAGCAACCTCAAAGTCCAGATTGTTGTCGATCATTACCTGGAAGGCCTTGCCCGCCAGGCAGTTGCCTTTGTACTCGTCGATCGGCTTGCCGTAGATCCTGCCTTCAGGTCTGTATCTGTAGGCGTATACTCTGCCGTATGTCTTCAGTTCTTCCATAAATTCCGGAGCGAGTTTTTCATGAAGTTCTTCCGGAACATATCGGAGCGCGTTTCTGAGCGCGATTTTCGTCTGGGCCTTCGAGAGTCTGAAGCCTCTGTCCGGAGCTCTTCTGATTCCTTCCTGGAACTTCGGCATCTCCGGATAACCCAGATCCAGCTTGATAGTCATTGCGTTTGCAATCGCTTTGTTTTCTAACATCGGGGGTCCTCCCTTCGAAATCTATTTCAGGTTGATTACTTTAGCTACTGCTTCGTTCAGCGAGAAGTCCTTGACCATCTCGTCGAACTTCTTCAGCTCGTCGAGCATGATGATGTCTTCCTCGATCGGCTCGGACTTAGTTCTGATGAAATCGTATGCTGCTTTTGTGGCAGGAGCCAGATTGTCGATTCCCTTTTCGCCCTGCTCCTGTCTGAGCCAGATTGCCTGTGCCGCTGCTGAAAGCTCGATTCCCAGAACCTTCTGGGCGTTGTCGAGAACGAGGGCAGCGGTTCTGGCCGAAGTCGTTCCCATGGATACGTGGTCTTCCTGATTGGCCGACGTCGGGATCGAGTCGACGCACGCAGGATGGTCGTAAACCTTGTTCTCGGAAACCATGGACGCCGCAGCGTACTGAGCGATCATGTAACCTGAGTTCAGGCCGCCCTTCTTGACCAGGAACGCAGGCAGTCCTTCTGAAAGCTGTGAGTTCACGAGGCGCTCTGTTCTTCTCTCGGAGACATTCGCCAGTTCTGAAATGGCGATCTTCAGGAAGTCAAAGGCAAGAGCCATCGGCTGTCCGTGGAAGTTTCCTCCGGATATTACTTCGTCCTCTTCCGCGAATACCAGAGGGTTGTCTGTTACCGCGTTGATTTCTATTGTTACTTTATCGTATACATACTTAATGGCATCCCTCGAAGCGCCGTGGATCTGTGGCAGACATCTCTGGGAATACGGATCCTGCACCTTTGTCTCGTGCAGCCATCTGGCGTTGTATGATCCGTCGAGAAGTCTTCTCATGTTTTCCGCCTCGATCATCTGGCCTTCGTGGCCCCTGATGGCATGAACCTTAGGATCGTAGGCCTTGCGGATCGCGTGCATCGCTTCGCCTGTCAGGGCGCCGGCGATGTCCGCTGTTATCAGCAGCTGCATCGCGTCGTAAAGTACGTTTACGCCAACGGCTGTCATCATCTGGGTTCCGTTGTTGAGAGCCAGTCCTTCTTTGGCGTGGAGCTCTACAGGCGTCAGGCCTTCGGCGGCAAAGGCTTCCTTAGCTTCGACGACCTTGCCTTTGTACTCGACCATTCCCATTCCGATAAGACCGAGGGCGATGCATGAAAGCGGCGCCAGATCTCCTGAGGATCCGACCGAACCTTTCTCCGGAACGACAGGAATAATATCAGCGTTGAGCATGTCGACCATTGTCTGTATCGTCGAAAGACGAATGCCCGAGAAGCCTCTTGCCAAAGCGTTGCATCTCAGCAGCATGGCCGCTCTGACATAGTGCTTAGGATACGGATTTCCCATTGCGCAGGTGTGGCTCATGATGAGATTCTTCTGCAGCTGCGCGGTGTCTTCGAATGAGATCTTGACGTTGGCAAATCTTCCGAAGCCTGTTGTCAGTCCGTAGATGACCGCGTCGTTTTCGAGCTTTTCTCTTACGTAGTCTCTGGACCTGTTCACTGTGATTTTCGCGTCTTCGGTGATTTCGACTTTTTCGTAATGTCGGCAGACATTGATTACGTTTTCAATAGTAAGACTCTTTCCATCGATTCTGACTGTCATGGCTTTTCTCCTTTGCCTTGTATGATTAGATTTGAAGATTAGATCTTTATGGCTAAATTATACCCAATACACAATGGAAATACTATACTTTTGGCAAAAATTGCCACTTCGCTAAAGGGTTAACGCTTTGTCGCACTAAAGTGACCGTTGGAACATATGCAAAGGCATGAAAAAGCCGCTGCAGCGCCTGGCGTGCAGCGGCTCCGGTTGTTGCCGTGTCTTAGTCTGTCGTGTAGTTGTCGAAGTATCCCTGGATGTAGACGATAGGCGTTCCCTTGTCGCCCGAACCTGATGTCAGGTCGCAAAGTGAACCGATAAGGTCGGTGAGCTGACGAGGCGTCGTGCCCTCCGATTCCATCTTGCCCACGAGGCTTCCGTCCTTCTCCGTGATCCTTCCCTTGATGGCGTCCTTAAGATCGTCGCCTGAAAGGTGGGCGAAGTCGTTGTCCGCCAGATACTTGAGCTTGAGCTCGTTCGGGGTTCCTTCAAGGCCCTTGGTGTAAGCGACGCCTACTCTCGGGTCCGCCAGCTCCCAGATCTTGCCGACAGGGTCCTTGAAAGCTCCGTCGCCGTAAATCATGACTTCAACGTTCTTGCCGGTCCTGGCCTTCATGTCGGCCTGCATCGCTTCGACCAGTTCCTGGCTCTCAGCTGATCTCGGGAAGAGCTTGACAGTGTCTTCCGTCGCCTTGTTTGAGCCCAGAAGTCCGAAGGTCTCATTGTATCCGCTGCCGTCGACAGGCGCGTTCAGAATGTCGTCCAGCCCGAAGACCTTCTCGGCGCCGGCCGCCTTCAGCAGTCTCTTGCTTCTCTCTCTCGTGTGAATGTCGCAGGTGATGACGTTCTTCGTGTAGTTCAGGATCTCCTCCGCGTGGTTGGCGAATACGATCTCAACCTCAGCGCCGCAGCCCGTAATCAGGTCGCTGTAGTACTGAACATAGTCGACGCCTGTGAACTGGTGCACGTTCTCGCCGAAAAGCTCTCTGTACTTCGCCAGATCAAGCACGTCGCTGTACGGGTTGATGCCAGCTCCGTCAACCTGATCCATGGTGATGAGGGCGTTGCCAACTTCGTCGCTCGGATAGCTCAGCATGAGGACGATCTTCTTCGCGCCCATTGCTATGCCCCTGAGGCAGATGGCGAATCTGTTCCTGGAGAGGATAGGGAAGATGACTCCCACCGTTTCTCCGCCCAGCTTTGCCTTTACGTCCGCCGCGATTGCGTCAACGCCGGCGTAATTGCCCTGAGCCCTTGCTACAACTGACTCCGTCACGCACAGGATGTCCCTGTCCCTGACTTCGAAACCGTCTGTTTCGGCCGCTCTGAGCAGGCTGTCTACAACGATTTTTCCGATATCGTCACCCTCGCGGATGATCGGGCCTCGGATGCCCCTCGAAACTGTTCCTACGTTTCTTTCCATAGTTACCTCTTTTCTATATTAACTAACAATATTTACGAAGTTAATCATCGTTGCTTTCTCGCATTACCGCGGTATTGCGCAAAAGCAACCCTGCCCGTCTCCGAATTGTTTCACGTGAAACAATCAGAACGGACTGCTTCAGCCGAGACTCCTGAGGAGATCGATCAGTCTGTTGAGCTCCTCGGAGCTATAGTATTCTATCTCGATTTTTCCCTTCTTGCCCTTGCTGTTCAGCTTGACCTTAGTTCCGAGGACGCTGCGGAGTTCCTCCTCAACGCGCTTTTCATCCGCGGACTTGGTCTTTTTCTTTGCCGGCTTGGCCTGCGGCTCCTTCGTCTCCTTGGCCAGTGCCTCTATCTGTCTTACGGAAAGGCCTTCCTTTGCCGCTCTTACGGCCAGGTCTACCTGCTTCTGCTGGCTCTTGACAGCTGCCAGCGCGCGGGCATGTCCCGTTGTGATCTTGCCTTCCGCCGTGAGTTCCTGCACTTTTCCCGGAAGCTTGAGCAGCCTGAGGCTGTTGGTGATGTACGGTCTGCTCTTGCCGACGCTGTACGACACCTGCTCCTGGGTCAACCCGTAGGCGTCTATCATCTGCTTGAGTCCTTCCGCCTCCTCTATAGGGTTCAGGTCTTCTCTCTGCATGTTCTCTATTATGGCGAGAAGCATATTTTCCTCGTCGGTGAGTTCCTTGACGATGCCCGGAATCTCCTTGAGTCCCGCCATTCTGGCGGCTCTCCACCTTCTCTCGCCCGCAACCAGCTCGTATCCCTTGCCCAGCTTGCGCAGAACGACAGGCTGAATTACGCCGTGCCTCTCTATTGAGGAAGCCAGCTCTTCAAGCTTCTCATCGTCAAAGTTCTTTCTCGGCTGGGCTGAATTCGGTCTGATGTCGTCGATGCTAACGTAAAGAACCCCGCTTTCTTCCGAAGGGGATTCCTCTGTCTTGCCCTCTGTCTGCTTTTTCTTTACGGCCGGCTTCTTTTCTATCGGAGCGACTTCAGCGTCCCCGAAGAGAGCTTCAAGTCCTTTCCCCAGCCCTTTGGCCTTGGTCTTTGCTGCCATTTATCTCTCCTTCTGGTTCTCGAGGAATTCTTCCGCGAACTCCATGTACGCCTGAGCGCCTGTGGATCTCGGATCGTACTGAATTACCGGCATTCCGTGGCTCGGCGCTTCCGCAAGCCTTACGTTCCTCGGAATCACCGTCGTATATACCTTTTCCTTGAAGTACTTCTTGACTTCCTCTACGACCTGAGCCGACAGGTTCGTTCTTCCGTCGAACATGCTCAGTATTACGCCTTCTATCTCAAGTCCCGGATTCATGTGCGTTCTGACAATGTCAATCGTGCTCATGAGCTGGCTTACGCCTTCAAGAGCATAGAATTCGCACTGGATCGGAATCAGGACGGAGTCTACCGCAGTAAGAGAGTTTATGGTAAGTATGCCAAGTGACGGTGGGCAGTCTATGAAGATATAATCGTAGTCCGGCTTCAGCACGTCTATGGCGACTTTCAGCCTCTTTTCCCTGCCCGTCATGTTGATGAGCTCGACCTCCGCGCCCGCAAGCTGCACGCTGGCCGGCATTATGTCGAGGTTCGGAACACCCGTCGGAATTACCGCTTCCGCCGGATGGTGATCGTCTTCTATTAAAATCTCATGTGTAGTCAGTTCCAGATCCTTCTTGGTTATTCCCACACCACTCGTTGTGTTCCCCTGAGGGTCAATATCCAGGATCAGAACCTTCTTTCCCTTGAGCGCCAGGCACGCCGCCAGATTGATGTTGGTGGTCGTTTTGCCGACGCCGCCTTTCTGATTAAAGATCGCTATCGCCTTACCCACTTTTACCTCCTTTTCATTTTCATAATAGGTCAGTTTGATTATATACCATCGCCCTTTTTCTTTCTATAGCAAAAGCGTCAAAAAATGAGAAAACCCGAAAACTTTTTTCAATGTTTCACGTGAAACATTTCTCTGTCTTCGGGTTGTTTCCATATATTTCCATTTATCGACTGGCCCCGCATCATTCTCACAGCGGTTTCCTCGCCGGCGTTCCCGCTTTCCTCGGATAAGCATCCGGCGTCGGACAGATCTTTTTAATCACCACGAGGCTGTGTCCCAGATGGGCAAGCTTCCGTATTTCAGGTACTTCTCCTCCCAGAATCCGGATCGCCTCCCGCGCATCGCCTATTTCCGATTCACAATCCGCGCCCTTGTAGGCGATGAAATGTCCGCCGGGTTTTACGAAAGGCAGGCAGTACTCGCAGAGCACGCTCATGCTCGCGACGGCTCTGGAGACGCAGAGATCGAAACCGTCCCTGTACTCATCCAGCCTTGCCAGATCTTCCGCCCGGCCGTGCACGGCGCGCGCGTTTTCTATGCCCAGCCCATCGCAGATCTGCTGCACGATGCGGATCCTCTTAGCCAGAGAATCCATGAGGACGAAGTCCTTGTCCGGATAGCAGACAGCCAGGGGAACCCCCGGGAATCCGCCGCCCGTTCCAACATCGCAAATAGACGATGAAGCAGTAAACTCAAGGGTTTCAGCGCACAAAAGGGAGTCGATCAGGTGCTTCTGAACGAACTCCTCCCTGTCTGTAATGGCTGTCAGGTTGACCTTTTCGTTCCACCTGAGGACATCTTCCATGTACCTTTCGAGAGTCTCAGTCTTCTCTTCCGCGCCGTCTATGTTCAGTTTTTCCATCAGCAGTATCAGGTCATTCATTTTCTTCTCCGGCTCAACTTTTCCAGGTGGATCAGGAGCACGTTTATGTCCGCCGGGGACACTCCCGATATTCTTGAAGCCTGTCCGACGGACACCGGCTTCAGAGCGTTCAGCTTCTGCTGGGCTTCGATTCTGAGACCGTCTATCTGTGAATAGTCTATGTCGCCGCTAAGTTTCTTTCCTTCGAGTCTCTTGAACTTCTCGATCTGGGCCAGCTGTTTCTGAATGTATCCGCCGTACTTGATCTCAACTTCCATGGATGTTTTCTGGTGGCGTGAAAGATCCGGTCTCTCCGGATCCGCAGGCGCCAGACCGTCATAAGTGACTTCCGGTCTGCGCAGAAGCTCGTGGAGCGACGTGGCCGTTTTGATCGGCGCTGTTCCCAGCTCCTCCAGAAGAGGATTGATTTTTTCCGGGCTCAAGATGGTGCGCTTCAGTCTTTCCGTTTCTTTTTCAACAGCCTCTTTCTTTTCCAGGAATCTGGCGTAGCGATCTTCCTTCACAAGTCCGACTCTGTGGCCCAGCTCCGTAAGCCTCAGGTCGGCGTTATCCTGTCTGAGCATCAGTCTGTATTCCGCCCGGCTCGTCATGATCCTGTAGGGTTCGTTGGTTCCCTTTGTCACAAGGTCGTCGAGCAGCACGCCGATGTAGGCCTGACTTCTGTCAAGAACGAAAGGCTCTTTGCCGTCAAGCTTCAGTACCGCGTTTATTCCCGCCATGAGTCCCTGAGCAGCCGCCTCCTCATATCCCGAGCTGCCGTTGAACTGGCCGCTGCAGAAAAGATTCTCAATAGTCCTGTTCTCCAGATTCATCTTAAGATCCAGAGGGTCGATGCAGTCGTACTCGATGGCGTAGGCCGGCCTGACTATCTTCAGGTTTTCCAGGCCTTCGATAGTCTCATAAAAAGCCTGCTGCACGTCCTCCGGCAGTGATGACGACATTCCCTGAATGTACATTTCATCAGTGTCCAGTCCCTCCGGTTCTATAAAGAGTTGGTGGCGTTTTCTGTCGGCGAATCTGTTGACCTTGTCCTCAATGGACGGGCAGTAGCGTGGACCGACGCCCTCGATTTTTCCGCCGAAGAGGGCGGATCTATGGAAATTCGCCCGGATGACCTCGTGTGTCTTTTCGTTGGTGTATGTAAGCCAGCATCTTATCTGGTCTTTTTCAAGTTCATCATTCATGAAGGAGAAAGGAACGATTTCCTCATCTCCATCCTGTGGAATCATCTTACTGTAATCGAGACTGTCGGCAAGAGCTCTCGCCGGCGTTCCCGTCTTGAATCTCCGCATCGGCAACCCGTATTCCCTGAGCCTCTCCGCGAGTTCAGTGGAAGGGGCCAGTCCGTTCGGACCGCTGTCGTAGACGCTTTCGCCTATGAATATCTTTCCCGCGAGAAATGTTCCCGTAGCCAGAATGACAGCGCGGCTTCTGTAAACCGCGCCCGTTCTGAGAACCACTCCGCAGGCCTTTCCTTCTTCTATGATCAGGTCGATGACCTCGCCCTGCTTCATGTCGAGAAGATGTTCCTTCTCGATGGTCTTCTTCATCTCGAGATGATAGCGGGTCTTGTCGGCCTGTGCTCTGAGTGAATGGACAGCCGGGCCCTTCGCCGTGTTGAGCATCCTGCTCTGGATGAAAGTCTTGTCTATGTTCAGACCCATCTCTCCGCCAAGAGCGTCGATCTCGCGCACCAGGTGGCCTTTGCCTGTTCCTCCTATGGAAGGGTTGCAAGGCATCATGGCGACGGCTTCCAGATTGATGGAGAGCATGAGCGTTTTCTTTCCCATTCTGGCCGCGGCAAGACCGGCCTCGCATCCCGCGTGGCCGGCGCCTATAACAATTATGTCGTATTCTCCCATGAGGAATTTTTCCATTGCGTTCTCCTGATGCCTTCCTCTACTTGCCCAGACAGAATCTCGAAAAGACTTCGTCGAGCACTTCGTCTGAAACTGTCTCGCCGATTATCTCCCCAAGATAGTCGTAGGCTTCTCTGATGTCTATCTCAATAATGTCCAAAGCTTCCCCCGTTTCTGTGATGACCGCGGCGTCCTCAATTGAGCGCCCGGCCTTGCGGAGAAGCTCCTCGTGACGCACATTTGTGACCATGACGCTGTCCTTCTGGACCAGCTTCCCGCCGTACACGAGTTCCTCTATTTTATCTTCGATTTTTTCAATGCCCTCTCCTGTGATCAGGCACGTCTCAATTATATCGCCATTAGGCGATCTGTCGCCCAGATCCCTTGGCGTTACTGCGTTTCCGAGATCCGTCTTGTTGAGGAGAACCAGGTGTCTCCGGCCCTCGAGCCGCTTAAGAATGTCCTCGTCTTCCTCCGTCAGAGGCTCGCTCGCGTCGGCGATGAACACCACCAGATCGGCGCGGTTGAATGCCTCTTTTGTCCTCTCGATCCCGATCATTTCCACAAGGTCGTGAGTCTCTCTGATGCCCGCCGTGTCGATGAGATATACAGGTATATCTCTGATGTTCACAGCCTCTTCTATGGTGTCGCGGGTGGTTCCCGGAATCTCAGTTACGATGGCCCTGGACTGTCTGAGCAGGCAGTTCATGAGAGAAGATTTTCCCACGTTTGGCCTGCCGACGATGGCGACTCTGATGCCTTCTTTGACCATGCGTCCTGTGCCCGCCGTTGCCAGAAGACTGTCGATGTCGTCGCCCGCGTCCTCCAGATCCGCCATGAGTTTTTCATAGGTCAGCTGCTCGATATCCTCATCTGGATAATCGATGTTCACCGTCAGGTCCACGAGAATGTCCAGGATCTTCGCTCTGATTTCGCGCACTCTGCGGGAGAGACTTCCCTCCATCTGGGACAGAGCCGCTTCATACCCTGCGTCCGCTTTGGCTTTTATTACGTCGATGACGGCCTCCGCCTGGGACAGGTCCATGCGTCCGTTCAGGAACGCTCTCTTCGTAAACTCTCCCGGCTCCGCCATCCGCGCGCCCTGACGCAGCACCAGAGCGAGGGTCTTCCTCAGGGCAACGATGCTTCCGTGGCAGTTTATCTCCGCCACGTCTTCGCCCGTGTACGTGGACGGGCCTTTCATGTAGACAGCCAGGACCTCGTCGATGACCGCGCCGTTTTCCGGATCGACTATTTTCCCAAAAGCCATCCGGCGGCTGGCTATACTGCCTTTGCACACAAAAACTCCGCGGAGTATTCCGAGGGCTTCGGGACCGCTGATTCTTATGATTCCTATTCCGCCTTCACCGTAGGCTGTTGAAATTGCCGCTATTGTTTCACACATGGCTTCCGCGCCTCTAATGCAAAGGCCCGCCGAAAGCGGGCCCGATCATGCTATTTCTTAAGTTCGATAACAACTCTTCTGTAAGGCTCTTCGCCTTCGCTTCTCGTCGTTATGTTAGGGTTCTTCTGCAAGGTTGCATGAATGACCTTTCTCTCGTAAGGATTCATCGGTTCCAGACGGACATGCTTCCTCGTCTTGACCACCTTGCCCGCCAGTCTGTTGGCCAGCTGCTCCAGAGTCTTCTCTCTCTTGGCTCTGTAGTTCTCGGCGTCGACTACGACCTTGGTGTACTTCTCCCTGTCCTTGTTGACCACAAGGCTCGCCAGGTACTGGATGGCGTCGAGAGTCTGTCCTCTCTTGCCAATGACGGTTCTTGAATCTTTGCCGTTCATCTCGACGTAAACCAGGTCGCCGCCGACTCTGGCTCTGAAGGACAGATCCAGCCCCATCTTCTCAGTGATGTCCTTGAGGAAGGTCAGGGCTTCGTGTTCTTCGACTTCCTTCAGCTCGTTTACGTCCACATCGTCCAGAACGATGTTTCTTCTCTTTTCCTCAGGCTTGTTTTCCTGAGCTTTTTTTATGTTTGGTTTTTTATCCGGTTTTCTCTCCTTGGTTTTTACATCTTTAGGTTTCGAGACCTTTTCCGGCTCTGCCGGCTTTTTCTTTTCTACTCTTACTTTCGCCAGCTTGGCGCCGAGTCCGAGGAAGCCTTTGGTCGGCTCTTCAAGAACCGTCACTTCCACGTCGTCTCTGGAAACCTTCAGATCAATCAGAGCAAGGGATACGGCTTCGTCGACGTCCTTGCCCCATTTTTCTGTGTAATCCATTATATTTCCTCCGTGTATCGGGTCTTAATATCCTCTGTTTTTCTTCTCGAGTTTTTCTCTGATCTGTCTTTCCTTCTGTTCTCTCTTGATCTTCTTTCTGAGGGTCGTCAGGTGGATGTTGAATCCGATCTGAATGATCTGGCTTACGGCCCAGTAAAGCGCGAGTCCTGACGGGAAGGATCTGGCCATCCACAGAATCATGAGAGGGAAGATGTACTGCATCATCTTCATCATGGCTGCCGACTGGTTTGCCGCGCCGTCACCGGTATCCATCAGAATTCTGTTCATCGAGAAGGCGACGAATGTGGCGACGCCGGCGATGATAGGCAGGATCCACGGGTCAGGCTGGCTCAGGTCCTTGATCCACAGGAATGGTTCATGGAACGCAAAGATCATGGAATCCTTCGTTATGTATCTCAGAGGGTTTCTGAGCAGGGCGAAGAGTCCCATGATGATAGGCATCTGAATGAGCATCGGAAGACAGCCGCCCATCGGGTTGAACTTCTCTTCCTTGTAGAGCTCCTGCATCTTGATGTTCAGAGTCTCCTGGTCGTTGCCGTACTTGTTCTGAAGCGCCTTGATCTTCGGCTGCATTTCAGACATCATGGCCGTCGACTTGGTCTGCTTGATGTACAGCGGATACAGACACAGCTTGACGAACACCGTAAATATGATAATGGAGATGCCGTAATTACCTATGAATCCATACAGAAGGTCAAGCAAAAGCCCCATTGGTTTTGCTATTACGCCTAGTATAGTGTACATTTAATAATTTCCTCCTATTTTAAAGGATCGTATCCGCCCTCGTGGAAAGGATGACACTTGAGCAGTCTCCTTATTCCGAGGTAACTTCCTTTAAAAAATCCGTACTTCTCCAGAGCCTGAATACAATAAGTTGAGCAAGTAGGGTAGAACCTGCACTTAGGCGGGAAAAGCGGCGATATGAACTTCTGGTAGAATCTTATCATTGCGATAAATACGTATTTCATCGTCTTACTTTCCTGTTACTTTTCCTCTTGCGGCCGCGTTCATTAGTGATTTTTCGACGTCTTTGAGCTTTTTTCCTTCTATTGTGTTCCTCGCGATGAATATGAGATCGTATCCGGCGGAGAACCTGTCTTCATTCAGTCTGTAGCTCTCCCTCATAAGACGCTTGGCTCTGTTTCTCTGAACGCTGTTTCCTACTTTCTTGCTTGCTAAAAAGGCTGTCCTGGTGTAGGGAAGATCGTTCTTTCTGTAAAAAAGAACTACGTATCTGTCCGGAACTGACTCGCCCGCTCTGTAAATGGCGTCGAAATCACTCTTTTTTCTCAGAATTTCCTTTTTAAGCATCGTCTTTCGGTCATATCAACAACAAAAAGACCACTGCGGTGCGGTCTCTATGCTGATAAAACTTTTCTTCCTCTTTTTCTTCTTCTCTTCAGTACATTTCTACCATTCTTTGTCTTCATTCTTTTTCTGAAGCCGTGCTCCTTTTTGCGCTGCCTCTTCTTTGGCTGATATGTCATTTTCATGAGCTGGTTCCTCCTTCTTTATTATTTGCCCGCACAAGTCTGAATTCCAACTTATGCACATACGCTCAAGTATTATACAACTCCAAAAAAACCGTGTCAATTTATTTGAACCCCCGCGCCGGCCATTTGGGGATTTCCACACCTGTCGGTTTCCATTTTTATACATTTTTCTCCTCCGTATACTATATATTGTTGTTGCTGTTGAAACTATGCACAATTTTATCCACTCTTTGTGGATAAGTCCCTTTTTCGTTGAAATTCCTTATTAAATATTTAACTATTGCCTGTGGATAACTTTTTTGTTATTATGATGTTCCCCTGTGGTATTATTAATACCCAAGATTTCGAAAGGTTATTATCAGTAAATGGAGAAGGTCAACAATCTAAAATGGAAAGACGTGCTTGCGCAGGCAAGCAAGGAGCTGACCGAGGTGAGCTACAGAACCTGGTTTCTTCCTATCATCCCTTTGGAAATAGACGAGGAGAAGGGGACCATGTCTCTCGCGCTTACTGAAAGTTTCAAGGCCAGTTCTTTTACAAAGAATCCGCGTTACACAAGCATTCTTGAAAAGGCGGTAGAAGATGTTTTCAGGAAAAACTACCGAATCATCATTTCTCATAAGACAATAGAAGAAGTAAACGAGATACTTGAAGGCGGCAAAACAAAGGCAGCCGAGCCTTCAATTGATCCCGACAATCCGTACAGGGAAGAGTATTATCTCAACCCTAAGTTTACTTTTGATAATTTCATCGTCGGTCCTAACAATGAGTATGCCCACGCGGTTTCTCTTGCCGTAGCTGATAATCCTTCCACTGCTTTTAATCCTCTTTACATATATGGAGGATCCGGCCTCGGAAAAACTCATCTGATGCACGCCATAGGACAGCACATTATGAGAAC
Source organism: Firmicutes bacterium UBA1191 (assembly GCA_002310095.1). Lineage (GTDB taxonomy): Bacteria > Bacillota > Clostridia > Peptostreptococcales > Anaerovoracaceae > Lentihominibacter. The sequence goes on from DBYH01000020.1 coordinate 130,158, forward strand.
AAACCCTTCGCTTAAAGTTCTCTACGTTTCATCTGAAATGTTCACCTCTGAACTTGTCCAGGCTCTTCAGGATACTGTTAATAAAAACAGCAGACTCAACGCTTTCAAAGCTAAATACAGAAGTGTTGATGTTCTTCTTATTGACGATATTCAGTTTATTGAAGGCAAGGAACAGACTCAGCAGGAGTTTTTCCATACTTTCAATACTCTGCATTCTCTCAATAAGCAGATAGTAATATCCAGCGACAGACATCCTAATAAGCTGCGCGATCTGGATGAAAGACTCACTTCAAGATTCCAGTCACAGATGCTGGCGGATATCAAGCCTCCTGAATATGAAACCAGGGTCGCAATACTGAGAAAAAAGGCTGAAGACGAAGGCCTTGTAATGGATGATGATTTTCTTGAAGTAATAGATCTTATAGCGGGAAAAATCAAATTCAATGTAAGAGAACTTGAAAGCGCTCTTTTGAGAGTAATAACTTTCGCTCATTTTAAAAATCATCCTATTACCGCAAAGTTCGCCAGGGAAAACCTTACAGATATTTTTTCTGAAAGAGACATGGATATTTCCTGTGAAACTGTCAAAAAAGCAGTCTGTAAGAAATACAATATCAAAATATCTGATATCGAATCTTCAAAGAGAAACAAAGAATATGCATATCCAAGACAGATAGCAATGTATCTCTGCCGGGAGCTTACTGATTTTTCACTTCCTAAAATAGGTGATTCTTTTGGAGGAAAGGATCATACAACAGTTCTCCATGCCTGCAATAAAATAAAGAAAGAAATGAAGATAGATCCTTCCCTGGCGGAAGACATCAGAAACCTTAAAGAAGACATTCAGTAAATATATAAACAATGGCTGTTATTAAAATATACAAGTTATCCACAGATTTTAAACAATATCTTTTGGCTTGATTTCAATGAAAGGAAAACTTATCAACAAATCCACAGCCTCTACTACTATTACTACTAAAACTATAATATAATAATAAAGAGTTATTTTTCCGGAGGATATTATGAAATTCACATGTAATCAGCAGATTCTTGCAAAAGCATTAAACACTGTTTCAAAAGCAGTCTCAAACAGAACGACAATTCCAATTTTAAAAGGAATCATGATAACAGTTACAGAAGAAGGAAAACTCATTCTTACTGCTTCTGATCTTGAAATAAGCATCAAAAAAGAAATAGATGCCAATGTTGAAGAACCTGGTTCTTTCGTTGTAATGGCCAAACTCTTTTCAGACATAGTAAGAAAACTTCCTAATGAAGAAATAGTGATAAGTGATGAAGAAGCAGGATCAGTTGTGATCAAAACAAGCTATTCTGAATTCAATGTTGTAAGTTTTCCTACAGATGAGTTTCCTGAGATAGGAAAAAAAGAAGAAGGCAGTGAAGAAATAACACTGGATAGAAATATCCTTAAGGAGATGATAAGAAAGACTGCCTTTGCAGCGAGCATAGATGAATCAAAAGGTATCCTTACCGGAATTCTTACAGAGATAGAAGAAGATAATATTAAAATGGTATCTCTGGACGGATTCAGACTTGCTCTTGTAAAAGAATATATGAAGAGCGCTTCTCCGAACAAATTCATCATCGCCGCCAAAGTGATGAATGAAATAAGCAAAATAATTTCAGAGGAAGAAGAAGATTCAGATATCAACATTTCACTCGGCGAGAAGAGAGAAGTAATAACTATCGGAAGCAACGAGATAGTAGTAAGAAGAATGGAAGGTGAATTCATTAAATATAACGACATTCTTCCGAAAGAAAATACTACCAGCCTGATTGCCGGCAAGGACATGCTTCTCGAAAGTATAGAAAGAGCTTCACTTCTTTCAAGAGAAGGTAAAAACAATCTCATAAAGATGAGTGTAAAAAATGATCTGATGACAATCACATCAAGATCAGAAGAAGGAAACGTAAAGGAAGAGATAATAGTAGAGAAGACCGGAGACGATATTGAAATAGGATTCAATTCAAAATTCGTTCTGGATGTTCTTAAAGTAATCGATGATGATCAGGTATCACTCAACTTCAAGAGCAGCGTTTCACCATGCGTGGTAAGGCCGGTGGAAGGGGACAACTACGAGTATCTCATTCTTCCTGTAAGAATTCCTGCCATGTAAAAACTGATACATGTACATTAAAGAAATTGAATTAACCAACTTCAGAAATTACAAGGAACAGAAAGTATCCTTCAGCAGGGGAGTAAATATTTTCATTGGCAAAAACGCCCAGGGAAAAACTAATCTGCTGGAGGGTATTTATTTAAATGCCTTCGGAAAATCCTTCAAAAATATAAAAGACAAAGAGTTGATAAAATTCGGCGAGGATTACTGCAGAATAAAAACCCTTTCTGAAAATGAAGAAGGGGAAAACACAACAGAAATAGCAATAAGGAGCGACGGACGCAAAGGCATCAAGAAGGATGGAATAAAAGTAAAAAAGGCGTCGGAGCTTCTGGACAGAATATACATTATTATTTTCTCTCCGGAGGATCTCAGAATAGTAAAGGATGAACCGGAGAAAAGAAGAAAGTTCATAAACAGGGAGCTGTGCCAGATAAGAGCCGGCTATCTCTTCGACCTTAACGAATACAACAGAGTTCTGAAGCAGAGAAACACCTATCTGAAGGAGAAGGAAATCGACGGTGATCTTCTGGATATATGGGACAGACAGCTGGCAGCCTGCGGAACGAGGATAATAAGAAAAAGAAAGCAGTTCATCGAGAAAATAGATGAGATAAGCAGGGACATTCACTACGGAATAACCAACGGGGAAGAGAGGCTTGAGCTGAAATACGAAGCCAGCATAGAACCTGTGGATAATCTCGAGGATAATTTCTACGGAATACTGGCCGCGTCGCGAGAAGACGACATCAGAAACGGCACCACGGGTAAAGGACCTCACAGAGACGACATCAGAATCTCCGCCGACGGAATAGATTTGAGAAGATTCGGATCACAGGGTCAGCAGAGGACGGCGGCTCTCTCACTGAAACTCTCCGAGATAAGGATCATCGAAGAGGAGAAAGGGGAGAAACCTATACTCCTTCTGGACGATGTTCTGTCAGAGCTCGACAACGACCGGCAGCTGATGCTCATACAGTCTCTCGGCGAGAATCAGATGTTCATTACGACCACCGAGATAATGGAGAGTGTGGCCGGCCGTCTTCCAAAAGGAAAATATTTCAAAATTGTGGAGGGGCAGGTCGCCTCAGAAATATAAATAAAAAGCGAAAAATGCACGGTCTGGGAAGATTTTTATGCCCGGGCCGCGTTTTTTATTAAAATTACACAAAATGTTGTAAAAGGGCCGATTTTATGCTACAATATAGTGTGTTTTTGTGACAGGACATATATAAAGGAAGAAAAAGCATAAAAAAAGGAGAATTTGAATGGCAAAAAACGATAAAATACAGCAGTATGATGCCGAACAAATACAGGTATTGGAAGGATTAGAGGCTGTAAGAAAAAGACCCGGAATGTACATCGGAAGCACGGGCGCGCCGGGACTCCACCACCTCGTTTATGAGATCGTGGACAACAGCGTGGACGAAGCTCTGGCCGGGTTCTGTACAGAGATCAAGGTAACAATCAACAAGGACAATTCCATAACCGTCGAGGACGACGGAAGAGGAATGCCGGTAGACGAGCATCCTAAGATGAAGCTGCCGGCCGTGGAAGTAATACACACGGTACTCCACGCGGGAGGAAAATTCGGCGGAGGCGGATACAAGGTCTCCGGAGGACTCCACGGCGTAGGCGCGTCTGTAGTAAACGCGCTGTCGACGCGCATGGAGGTCGAAGTAAGAAGAAACGGCAAAGTCTACACGCAGGCTTACGAACGCGGTAAGACTGTGACCCCTCTCATCGAACAGGGAAACACCAGGAAGAAAGGATCGAAGACCACATTCTGGCCGGATCCGGCGATTTTTGATGACATCGTTTACGATTACGACACTCTGTCGAGAAGGTTCCGCGAGATGGCCTTCCTGAACAAGGGCGTCAAGATCAGCATCAAGGACGACAGATACAAGAACGAGGACGTCTTCTATTATGAAGGCGGTATCAAGCAGTACGTTGAGTACCTCAACAAATCGAAGAACCCGATCCACAAGGACATCATCTACTTCGAAGTGACCGAGAACAACAGGGAAGCGGAAATAGCCATCCAGTACACGGACAGCTACAAGGAAAACGTCGCGTCCTACGCAAACAACATCAAGACGACTGAAGGCGGCTTCCACCTGCAGGGTTTCAGGGCGGCTCTTACAAGAACCATCAACGCCTATGCCAGAAAGAACAACATCCTCAAGGAAAAGGATGAACCGTTCGAAAGCGATGACGTCAGAGAAGGCATCACCGCCATCGTATCGGTCAAGCTGACGGAGCCTCAGTTCGAGGGACAGACAAAGGCCAAGCTCGGAAACTCGGACATGAGAGGATTTGTCGAGAAGGCAACGGCGGATTATCTCGGCGCGTTCCTCGAAGAGAATCCGAAGCAGGCCAAGCTCATCATGGAGAAATGCCTGGACGCGGCCAGAGCGAGACTCGCCGCGCAGAAGGCCAAGAAGTCAGTAAGAAAATCTTTCCTCGAGGGCAACTCAATGCCGGGCAAGCTGGCGGACTGCTCAGAGAAGAATCCGGAGATATCGGAAATCTTCCTCGTAGAGGGAGACTCCGCGGGCGGCAGCGCCAAGGACGGCAGGGACAGAAAGCGCCAGGCTATCCTGCCTTTGCGCGGAAAGATACTCAATGTTGAAAAGGCGAGAATCGACAAGGTTCTCGGATCGGAAGAAATCAAGAACATGATCACCGCCTTCGGATGCGGAATCGGTCAGGAGTTCGACATCTCGAAGCTCCGTTATCACAAGATAATAATCATGACCGATGCCGACGTTGACGGCGCGCACATCAGGACGCTGCTCCTGACATTCTTCTACAGATACATGACGCCGCTCATTGAGAACGGTTACGTGTACGCGGCCCAGCCGCCGCTCTTCCAGGTTAAAAGGGGTAAAGAAGTATATTACACTTATTCCGACAGAGAGCAGGAGGAGCTCCTCGCTACTCTCAAAGGAAGCAAGTACGACATCCAGCGCTACAAGGGCCTCGGCGAGATGGACCCTGAGCAGCTCTGGGAAACGACCATGGATTACAGCAAACGTACGCTGATCCAGATCACGGTTGAAGACGCGAACGCAGCGGACGAGATGTTCACCACGCTCATGGGCGACAAAGTTCCGCCGCGCAAGAAGTTCATTGAAGATCACGCCGTGTACGCGACGATCGATGTATAGGAAAGGAGGGCATCTTAAGTGACACAGAACAGCTTACTTGAAGATCAGAGAATGATACAGCACGAGATCCACGATGAGATGAAGAACTCCTACATCGATTACGCCATGAGCGTCATCGTGGGAAGAGCCCTTCCTGATGTCAGAGACGGACTCAAGCCTGTACACAGAAGAATACTCTTCGGAATGAACGGTCTGGGAATCACCCCGGACAAGCCGCACAGAAAGTCGGCCCGTATCGTCGGCGACGTAATGGGTAAATACCATCCGCACGGCGACAGTTCCATCTATGAAGCCATGGTCAAGCTGGCACAGCCTTTTGCGACCAGATATCCGCTCATAGACGGCCACGGAAACTTCGGATCCATCGACGGAGACGGCGCCGCGGCCATGCGTTACACAGAAGCCCGCATGACGCCGTTCGCTCTGCAGATGATCCGCGACATCGACAAGAACACTGTCGACATGATTCCGAACTTCGATGAGGAAGAGCTGGAACCTGTAGTTCTTCCGTCGAGAGTGCCGAACCTTCTCATCAACGGAAGCAACGGTATCGCCGTAGGCATGGCCACGTCGATTCCGCCGCACAATCTCAGCGAGACCATCGACGCGTGCGTGGCAATGATCGAGAGTGGAATCAACGATGAAGAGTGCACCGTTGAGAAACTTATAAAAATAGTCAAGGGACCGGACTTCCCGACGGGAGCCCAGATCCTCGGCAAGAAAGGATTCCAGGACGCGTACAGGACAGGGCAGGGCAAATGCGTAGTCAGATCCGTATGTGAAATCGAAGAGACAAGCCGCGGCAAGTCCCAGATCATAGTTACCGAGATTCCTTATCAGGTCAACAAGGCCAGAATGCTGGAGAGGATCGGCGAACTTGTCAGGGACAAGAAGCTTGATGGTATATCGGCGATACGCGATGAATCCAACAGAAACGGAATCCGCATCGTTATCGAGCTGAAGTCGACAGCCCATCCGCAGGTCATGCTGAACAAACTGTACAAGCACACGTCCCTGCAGGAAAACTACAGCATGATCATGCTGGCCATCGTCGACGGAAGACCTAAAGTCCTCAACCTGAAGCAGATAATCGAAGAATATCTGAAGCACCAGAAGGACGTTGTGACGAGAAGGACCCGGTACGATCTGGAGAAGGCGGAGGCCAGAGCCCATATCGTGGAAGGTCTGCGCATCGCCCTGGACAATATCGACGCGGTCATCAAGACCATCCGCGAGAGCTACAACGACGCCAAGGAAAAACTCATGGACCGCTTCGGCCTGACCGAAGTGCAGGCCCAGGCAATACTGGACATGAGACTTGCCAGACTGCAGGGACTTGAAAGAGAGAAACTGGAAGCGGAATACGAAGAGCTTTGCAAGAAGATCGCTTACTTCAAGAGCCTCCTGGCCGACGAGAAGCTCCTTATGGGAGTTATCAGAGACGAGCTCCTTGAGATAAAGAAGAAGTGGGGCGACAAGAGAAGGACGAAGATCATCGCCGCCGTCGACGAAATGGATGAAGAAGATCTGATCGAGGAGAAACAGGTCGTCATCACCCTGACCCACAGGGGCTACCTGAAGAGAGTCGCCGCGGACACATACAAGACACAGAGAAGGGGAGGCAAAGGCATCGCGGGCCTGTCAACGAGAGAGGACGACTTCGTGCGCGATCTCATAATGACATCATCCCACGACCACCTCATGTTCTTCACGAACATGGGCAAGGTTCACAAGATAAGAGCCTACGAGATTCCTGAGGCCAACAGGACGGCCAAGGGCGCCAACGCCGCCAACTTCCTGAATCTGATGCAGCGCGAACGCATCTCGGCGATCATTCCGTTCAGAGATTTCGGCGACGACAAGTTCCTCATCGGAGTCACCAAAAAGGGAACTATAAAGAAGACCGCCATTTCGGAATTCGACACCAACAGGAAGACGGGCCTCATCGCCATTTCCCTCAAGGACGGCGACGAGCTGGTCGAGATCAAGCAGACTTCCGGAAATGACAATGTAATAATTATCACGAAGAACGGCAAGTGCATCTGCTTCAGCGAGCAGGATGTCAGACCGATGGGCAGAAACGCCGGCGGAGTCAGAGCCATCAACCTGGAGGACGACGACGAGGTCGTCGCCATGCAGCTCGTGCAGCCGGGCGAAGAGCTTCTCGTAGTCACAAGCAAAGGCTACGGCAAGCGCACTCCGGTCGAGGAGTACAAGATCCAGGCGAGGGGAGGCAAAGGACTTCTGACCTACGACAAGAGCAAGTTCAAGAAGACCGGCCACCTGATCGGCGCCATAGTCGTGGAGGACAAGGACGAGATCATGCTCATCAACTCCAAGGGCACTGTCATCAGGATCGCGGCTAAGGACATCTCCCGTCTCGGCAGAGCGACCCAGGGAGTCAAGATCATGAGAGTCGGCGACGACATCGAGATCATCTCCATGTCAAAGGTCATCAACGAAGAGGAGAGAGCCCAGCTGGCCGAACAGGCCCAGAAGCAGCGGGACAAGAAAAAGGCCGAAAAGAGAGCCGCGGAGGCCAAGGCTGAAAAAGAAAAAGCAAAGGCAGCCAAAGACGACGGAACAGAACAGACAGAATTCGATATATAAGGAGAACAGCATTTCATGAAGAGAGTATTTTCAGGCGTACAGCCGACAGGAAACATTCATATCGGCAACTACCTCGGAGCGCTGAAGCAGTTCGTTGAACTGCAGGAGGACCACGAGTGCATCTACTGCATAGTCGACGAGCACGCGATCACCCTGCCGCAGGACCCGAAGGAACTCAGGGAGCATATCCTGGACGTGGCGGCCCTGTACATGGCCATCGGCGTCGACCCTAAGAAGTCCATCATATTCGTACAGTCGCAGGTAAGCGAACACGCCGAGCTGGGCTGGGTGCTCTGCTGCAACTGCTACACGGGAGAACTCTCCAGGATGACCCAGTTCAAGGCCAAGAGCGGAGGCAATGAATCCGTAGGCACGGGGCTTCTGGTTTATCCGGTACTCATGGCGGCGGACATTCTCCTTTACGACACTGACGTCGTTCCTGTAGGAAACGACCAGAAGCAGCACATCGAGCTGGCCAGGAACATCGCCATCAGAGTCAACAACAAGTACGGGGACACTTTCGTTGTTCCTGACGGAAGGTTCATGAAAGAGGGCGCCCGCGTCATGGCTCTTGACGATCCTGAATCAAAGATGAGCAAGAGCGCGGAGAACATCCACTCCCGCATCTCACTCCTGGACGAGGACAGCAAAATCAAGAAGTCCATCATGAGAGCGACCACAGATTCGGACGGCGAGCTGAGATTCGACCCTGTGAACAAGCCGGGAGTCAGCAACCTGCTCAACATATACAGCGCCTTCAGCGGCGTTTCCGTTGATGAGATTCTGGCCAACCAGAACTGGAGAGGTTACGGAGATCTGAAAAAGGAGCTGGTGGCCGTCACTCAGGAGGCCCTCGCTCCAATAAAGCAGAATTATGAAGAAATCCGCCATTCGGATGAACTCATCAGAGTTCTGAACGACGGAGCGGAAAGAGCTTCAGCGATAGCTGAGCCTGTAATGCAGAGAGTCAGAGACAGATTCGGTCTCGGCCTCGGCTGAAAAAGAACAAATACAGAAAACCCGGCTGGGCGAAAGCTTAGCCGGGTTCTTTTTCGTTTTGTTGAAGCTCATTCAGTTCGGTGACGCCGTTCCGGATCATGTTCTCCAGGAGGTCCGGGAGGGCCTTTTCCTCCTGTCGGGAAATTCCCGCCGTCGGAATCGCCGGGTACACGCGCACGTCCACGCGCGCGGGACTTACGACGCCTGTCTCCTCAAGCATCTTGTACGTGCCGTTGAGGGCCACCGGAACGATCGGAACACCCGGCTTGGTGGCGAGCTTGATGGCTCCCCTCATGAAAGGACCGACTGTCGGACCTTTGCTCCGCGTGCCCTCAGGGCAGATGGCGAGGGAATATCCCTCATTGATGTATTCGATTCCCTGATTGATGGCCTTGAGAGCCTCGCGGGGATCGTCGTTTTCGATGAAGACACTGCGTATGCGCGGCATCCACTTGCCCAGGACCGGCGCCTTGGCCAGGTACTGCTTGGCCACGAAGCCGAACTGGAACTTTCTGAACACGGCAAACATGACCGGAATGTCGGCGTAGCTCTGATGGTTCAGTATTATAACCACCGGGCCTTCGTCCGGAATGTTCTCTTCGCCGTGGACGTGCAGGTCGCAGCCGAACTGCTCCATGATTTTCGGACCGAAGGTGGATGTGGCCTCGAGAATGAGGCGGCGCTCCTCTTCCGCGTCTCCGGCTGCCTTTGCATTGTCTATAAGCGATCTGTATTTTCCGTAGCGGACCACATCTCCGAAGACCTTGGCGGCCGCGGGGATGTTTCTCATTATCTTCATAGCCTCACTCCTAGAATTTCACGTCTCCCGGGCCCCTGTCGAAGAAGACGCTCTTCGAGGACACCGAAAGAGGTATGCCGTAGCAGACTTTGATATTGTCGTCAAAGAGACCCATGCGGGCGGCTCCCTTGCCGGCGGAGAAGAGGACCCTGTTGTCCATGCGGTTGTCGGCGGCCAGCGAAACAGCGGAACCGACAGCGATTCCAAGATCCGTGACGTTGAATGCGCATACTGCGCCGGCTTCCATGTTCTCGCCGCACTCCCTGAAACCGCAGAGGCCGCAGTTGGTAAGCCAGAGCGGCGCGTTTTCCGCCCAGAGCAGGACCACGCAATAGCTGTTGTCAACGTTTCCCGCGTCTCTGGCGTAGAAATCCTCGCCCGTCTCCTCGGCGATGTCGCGCATGTGGGCGGCCAGAACGTCCTTGTCCTCTCCTGTGAGGAGGACTCCGTTCACATCGTCGACGCCGTTGCCCTTAGGGGCGGTGATTGCGGCGGCGAGCATGGCCTGTCCGACTCTGATGGCGGCTTCCTCTGAAGCCTTGTCTCTGTTGATTATCATTTATTCAGTCCTTTCATTTTCGAAAAGTCAAAGTGATGAAAACAGCGTGCGCTGCCGTTCGATGAACATTTCAAAAGCGCGGCGCTTTTCCTCGTCGCTCCCGAAACACATAAAGGCGTGGTACGTCTCTTCGTCTGCCTTTGCGTTATCCCAGAGCTCATCGATCGTCATTTCATCGCCGACTATTATCAATTCATTTGCGAGGGCAAGATCACGGGAATCATCATCGTAAAGGACGCCGTCGCCGCAGGCGACGACGCAGGACTCCACGGCCTCGGACAGCTCCTTCAGAATCTCGTACTCCAGATTCCTGTATCCGTGCTCGCCGTTCATCATGACGAGACGGCGGATGGAGCGGCCATCGCGCTTCTCGATTTCACGATCAAGATTAATCAGCGCTGCGCCAGTATCCTCTGCAACTCTGCGCGCTTCGTCTGTTATCGGCGCGCCGAAATAACCTGTAACAATGGTAATGTGTCCCCTCATTCCTGCCTCCAACAGCATTATAACATAAATCAAACCATTGCAAGAAAACAGCAGAAAGTGGAATTATTTCTATTTACTGCAGAAAAAGTGAAGAAACAGAGATATTTTGACATCAAAGGGGTTGGCTAGTAGAATTATACCGAATGTAAGCAAAGACACGGAAGGAGACAGGGAAATGGCTAAAAAACCGACGCTGGTAATAATGGCGGCAGGAATGGGATCCAGATACGGAGGCCTTAAGCAGGTGGATAAAATCACCGACGCCGGGGAGATTATCCTCGACTTTTCGCTTTATGACGCCATGATGGCCGGCTTCGACAAAGCGATCTTCGTAATCCGCGAGGAGCACCGGGACATTTTCAGAGAGCTGGTCGACGAGAGAGCGGGTCGTTTTATGGAGATCGAGTACGCCTACCAGGATCTGAACGACATCCCCGAGGGGTATGAGGTGCCGGAAGGAAGAGAGAAGCCATGGGGCACATCCCACGCCATCCTTGCCTGCAGAGATCTCATCGACGGACCTTTCGCGGTCATCAACGCAGACGACTACTACGGGCCGGGCGGCTTCGTCAGCGTCTATGAATATCTCACCGAACATGAGGACACGGACGTGCTTCAGTACTGCATGGCCGGATACATTCTGAAGAACACAATTACCGAGAACGGACACGTTGCCCGCGGCGTCTGCGAGATGGACGAAGAGGGCAACCTGAAGGAGATAACGGAGAGGACGAAGATCCAAAGGCAGCCTGAGGGGATCTGCTACTCGGAGGATGACGGGGAGACCTGGCACCTGCTGGCGGACGACTCCCTGGTGTCCATGAACTTCTGGGGCTTCACCGAGAGCCTGATGGGCGAGCTTAAGGCGGGAATCGGACAGTTCTTCGCCGAGGAAGTCCCGAAAAACCCTCTCAAAAGCGAATATCAGCTGCCGCGCACAGTCGACAGGCTGATCAAGGAAGGCAAGGCCCGCGTCAAGGTGCTGCAGTGTCAGGACAAGTGGTGCGGCGTCACATACAAGGAAGACTGGCAGACAGTCCGCGACGAGCTGCAGTCAAAGAAAGACAAGGGCGAATACCCTGAAAAACTCTGGAAATAGGCATGCAAAGGCAGCCTGACTTAGTAACATGAGCGGAATCATCAACACAATTATATCGGTGATGCTGGCAGCCGCCATCTCTAGCGGTTCTTCTGCAATGGCGGAAGACACTCCGCAGGAGGCGGCCGCTGACTTCTTCGACAATATCTCGGGAGGAGACGACCAGACAGCCATGCTCTACATGGACAACAAGTACGTCAATTTCCTGGAGAATGTCAAGGGCACCGACGAGGAAATGGATAGACTTGAAGACGCGGTCTTCAGGAATTTTTCATTTGAGATAACCGATTCCGCCGTCAAAGATGGGGTGGCTGTAGTCAGGGCAACTGTCAGAAACAGCGATTTCAGCGGAGTCATGGACAAGTACAGGAAAGAATCCTACGAGTATGTCACGAACAACCTGTACAGCGACGATGTTATCGACAAAGAGAAGCTGAACAAGAAGTGCATCGACATTTATCTGGATCAGATAGAGAAGACGGCCGAAAGAGAACCGTCCTTCGAGACGGACGTCTTCCTTCCTCTTGAAGAGGACGGTTACGGCGGATGGCGCGTCATCCTCAGCGATGACATCATGAAGGAAATGCTTGGAGAACTGGAGATTCCGACGGATGAGTGATACTAACAAGTACAGCGCAGCAGAAGTGAATAATCCGGGCTTCAGCAGAACGACCCTGATCCTCATCGCGGCCGGGACCATACTGAGCATAGTGCTTTTGCTTATCGCCCTGTGGCTGGGAGCCTACAGACTGTCGTCGGATTCAAAGGAAGCCATGGCGGCCATAGCCGAGGAGAAGAACGCGTCAGCACAGGAGATCGATCTGGCCAACAACCTGCGAAAGACCACGGTAGACTATGTTCTCGAAGAAGAGGAGATTCCCGCATACACCTACGACCAGGTCCAGTCAATGGATATGAGCGTTCCAAGCGGAGTCACTGTCGACGACCTGAAGCTGGTCACGAGATACAAGCTGGTCGGAACGGAGCAGACCCTCTACAACCTTGAGCAGGAGTACAATCTGAACTGCCTGTTCCTGCTGGCCATCGCGTCTCATGAGAGCGCATACGGAACGGCCCAGTTCCGCCCGAACAACGTGTGCGGCTACGGGGGCAAGGGCTTCTCGTCCGTAAACGAATGTCTGGAGACAGTGGGAAGGGCTCTTGCCAACAGTTATCTCGCTCCGGGCGGCGCCTATTACAAAGGCAGCACCATCGCCGCGGTCAACAGGACATACGCCGCCGACGGGTCCTGGAACGTGAAGGTGGCCCGCAAGGTGGCCTATTTCTACCAGGTCATCAGCGAGAACCACAACGCCCAGCTGGAGAAGCTTAGATAAGGGCGCAAACAGATAAAATAAACTCTTGATTTCACAGGAGTTTGATGTATAATAAACGAGCGCGTAATTTCACGCGCATGTCCTTGCGATGCGCCGGACGCATCGCCATTTAGTCCACAAGGAGGTGAAAAATATGACTAACTATGAGGTACTGTTCATCATCGATCCTGCACTGGAAGACGAGAAAAAAGAAGCCACAATCGAAGCGGTCAAGGAGATCATCGCTTCAGAAGGCGAAGTCGGAAATGTAGACGTATGGGGAATGAGAAAGCTCGCGTATCCTATCAACAAGAAGTCTGAAGGATATTATGTTGTCATCGAATTCAAGGCTGAGCCTACACTGCCGAAGGAGCTCGACAGAAGACTCAAGATTTCAGACAACGTAATGAGACACCTTATCGATAACAAGGATCAGAAGTAAGAGGGGGAGAACAATGAATAATGTTAATTTGATTGGAAACCTGACCAGAGATCCGGAACTCAGATATTCGACAGGCGCGAACCAGACAGCGATCTGCAGATTCACCATTGCCGTTAACGACGGCTACGGCGAAAAGCAGAGAACGAGCTTCATTCCGATCGTAGTGTTCAACAAGCAGGCCGAAAACTGCGACAGATATCTTGCTAAGGGCCGCAGGGTCGCCATCACAGGCAGAATCCAGACGGGCAGCTATGAAAAGGACGGCAGGACGGTATACACTACGGACGTCATCGCCAGCAACGTTGAGTTCCTCAGCAGCGGACAGCAGGGTCAGGGACAGAGCACAGGAGGCTTCGGCCAGCAGGCACCATTCGAGAGCCAGCCGGCGCCGCAGGCACCTGCGCCAGAACCCCAGGAAATCGATGTACCGGGGGGCGGATTCACATCCCTTCAGGATGATGACATCCCGTTCTAAACCCATAACCTAAAAGAGAGGAGAACAATATCATGGCATTTGATAACAAGAGACGCGGCGGCATGAGAAGAAAAAAGGTTTGCCAGTTCTGCGCCGACAAGAACAAGACTATAGATTACAAAGACGTTGACACTCTGAAGAAGTATGTTACCGAGAGAGGCAAGATCCTTCCTAGAAGAATCACAGGCACCTGCTCGATCCATCAGAGAGAAGTCACCAAGGCCATCAAGAAGGCAAGAGTCGTTGCCCTGATGCCTTACATCGCCGAATAGTTTCGGAGGCAATCGATAGTGACAGAGGAGCGGAAAACCGCTCCTTTTTTCGTTGTTTTAAGGGGGTCCGGGGACGCATTTAGGGGCTTTTGCATTGAGCCGGTGTTTTTGCTATAATATACGTTACGATAATATGCCTTACTGTGCGTATTTTTAGGAGAGAGAAATGTACGTAGGACGAATTGAGAGGCTGCTGGCCTACTATTCACCACTGCCGATGTGCATCGTGAATGCCCAGGGCAAGGTCACAAGAGCCAGCAAAAAGATAGCGGAAGTGTTCAAGTACGACGGAATCGTCGACTACGATATTTTCGCGCTTACCGGAATTAAAATGCCTGAATTTGTTAAGGCTGCCGAGAACGAGGATTCCCTGTACATACAGAGGAACGACAGAACCTTCCGCATCGGATGCGGATTCCTCGGCGGAAGGGACGGCGAAGAGGAAGGATCCCGCGAGGACGTGTCGATCATACTTCACTTCACGGACGTGACCGACTATGAGGAGCTGAAGGAACGCTACAAGGACGACCGCGTCTACATGATGCTGGTCAACGTGGACAACTTCGACGAACTCATCGCGGGCAGCAGCGACGACCAGGACAGCAGCGTCAGAGTCAGCATCGATAAACTCATAAGAGGATGGGCGGCTTCCATGGAGGCCATGATCGTCAGATACAGGGACAACATGTACGAGCTGGCAATCACCCACAGAAACTACGAAGCCCTGGTGGAAGACAAGTTTTCCATTCTTGACAGCGCCAGGCAGATCGAGAGCCCGACAGACTTTCCTGTAACTCTCAGTATAGGGCTTGGAGTAGGCAAAGACAGTCTGATCAAGCTGGACGACTACGCCCAGGAAGCTCTTGACATGGCCCTCGGCCGCGGCGGCGACCAGGCGGTCATCAAGGAAGGACGCAGCTTCGAGTACTACGGCGGACGCACCCAGAGTGTCGAAAAGAGCAACAAAGGCAAGTCCCGTATCATCGGACACGCCCTGGCCACTCTCATGGACCAGTCATCCAGGATATTCATCATGGGGCACAAGAATCCGGATATGGACAGCTTCGGAGCGGCCATCGGAGTTTCCAGACTGGCGAAGTCAGTCGGCAAGGACGCCTACATAGTCCTCGGCGAATACAACGAGACGATGATCGACATGGTCGCGGACGCGAAGAAGACAGGAGAGTACCAGTTCGTCACAGGCGAAAGAGCACTGGAGCTCGTTGAAGATAATTCTCTCGTTATAGTTGTGGACACCCACAGGCGCATGCTGGTCGAGTCGGCGGAGCTGATTGAGAAGATCGAGAGACTGGCGATCATAGACCATCACAGAAAAGCGGAGGACGCGTTCACGAATCCTAGCCTTTCGTATCTTGAGTCCTACGCGTCGTCGGCGTCCGAGCTGGTTGCCGAGATCCTTCAGTACAGGCTCGACAAGAAGGCTCTGTCCAAGTTTGAGGCGGACGCGCTCATGGCGGGCATAATGCTCGACACGAACAGATTCGCGGTCAAGGCCGGCGTGAGAACATTTGAAGCGGCTTCCTGGCTGCGCAGATCCGGAGCGGACCTTTCCAGAGTCAGAAGCTACTTCCAGGAATCTCCGGAGAGCTTCATAAACAGGGCAAACGGAATAGTTAACGCCAAGATACTGGACGGCGGAATCGCCATGTCCATCTGCGGCGGACAGACGATCAACACACAGATAGTCAACTCCCAGGTGGCTGACGAGCTGCTCACGATCAAGGGAACCGTGGCAAGCTTCGTAGCCGGAAGGAACGAGGACGGCGTTACGGTCGTCAGCGCCAGATCCCTGGGCGACATGAATGTGCAGACGATTATGGAACACTTCGGCGGCGGCGGACACATGAACACCGCGGGAACAAAGACGTACCTGTCGCCGGAAGAGATACTGGCACAGATCGAAGAATACATCAAAACCACAGAAACAACACAATAGCGGAATATAATTATATGATGACCGCAGGGTCGGATCAGCAGGAGGTAACAGATGGTTGTCATCCTTTTGAAAGATGTCAAAGGAACAGGCAAGGCGGGAGACGTCGTCAAGGTGAGCGACGGTTACGCGCGCAACAGGCTCATACCTATGGGACTGGCCAAGGAGGCTACCCAGGGCAACGTGAGAAACCTGGAAAAGCAGAAGGCTCTCGCCGAAGAGAAGAGGGCTGCGGAGAAAGCCGCCGCCCAGAAGAGAGCCGATGAGCTTGAAAAGATCATACTTGTCGTGCCGTCAAAAGGCGGTGAAAACGGCAAGCTCTTCGGATCGGTAACATCCATGGACATAGCCAAGGCCCTTCAGGAACAGGAGGGAATCACTATAGACAAGAAAAAGATCGAAATGCCGGGCCCTATCAAAGAAGCGGGAACAAGCCAGGTAGTGATCAAGCTTTATCAGGATGTATCGGCGAAAGTTAGAGTAAAGGTAACAGTATAGGAAAATACAAATGGAAGAGAGAATACCTCCCCACAACCCCGACGCGGAGAGATCCGTACTCGGCGCAGCCCTTCTTTCGAAGGACGCGCTGTTCGACGTTGTGGAAGCAGTAAGGCCTGAAGATTTCTACGATCCTAACCACAGGGAGATCTTCAGTGTCATATACGAACTGAGCAAAAGGAACGCGCCGGTCGACGCGCTGACGGTTTCAGAGGAACTGGACAAGCGCGGAAGCCTGGAGATGGTAGGCGGCAGATCATACGTCGCCGGCCTTTCGTCGACTACTCCGACTACAGCCAACGCGGCTGAGTACGCCGACATAGTCGCTGAGAAGGCTTCCATCAGAAGGCTCATCGAGAAGGCCGATGAAATAGTAACAAAGGGTTATGACAAAAGTCTGAGCGCGACCCAGCTTCTGGACTACGCGGAGAACGGGATTTTCGAGATCTCCCAGGCGCGCCAGAAGGGAGCCTACGTCCCACTCAAGGACGTCCTCCTCGGCAACATCGACGCCATCGACAGAGCGTCGAAGCTGGAAGGCGGACTCACGGGCGTCACGACGGGCTTCAAGGAGCTGGACGACATGACTTCCGGACTTCAGAAGTCCGACCTCATAATCCTGGCAGCGAGACCCGCGATGGGCAAGACTGCCTTTGCATTGTCACTGGCCCTGAACGCCGCGGTAAAAGGCGGCGCATCTGTCATGCTGTTCAGTATGGAGATGGCCAGGGAGCAGCTGGGACAGAGACTTCTGTCCATGGAGTCGAAGGTCGAGATGCAGAAGCTCAAGACAGGAAAGCTCGAGAGGCTCGACTGGGACGATGTTAACAGCGCTCTCGAAGTGCTTTCGGGCGCGGAGATCTTCATCGACGACACAGCCGGCATCAGCATCATGGAGATGAAGAGCAAATGCAGAAGACTCAAGGCCGAGAAGAGACTCGACCTTATTATCATAGACTACCTGCAGCTCATGAATCCTGAGGGAAGGTCCCTGGATTCGAGGACACAGGAGATCTCCGTAATCTCCAGAAACCTGAAGCTGCTGGCAAGGGAGCTCGACTGTCCTGTAATCGTTCTGTCGCAGCTTTCGAGAAATCCTGAGCAGAGGACGGACCACAGGCCGATGCTTTCGGACCTGAGGGATTCCGGATCCATCGAGCAGGACGCGGATATCGTAATCTTCCTCTACAGGGATGAGTACTACAACGAAGATACCGATGTTCCGGGCGAGTGCGAGGTCATCATAGCCAAGCAGAGAAGCGGTCCGACAGGAACCGTCAAGGTTGCGTGGCTTGACAAGATCACCAAGTTCGTGGACAAGGCCGGAAGCGGAAGCTTCAGCGGATTTTAAGTATGGGTTTTTACAAAGAGAAGACAAAAGACTATTTTCTGCTTGATACTCAGGTGGAAAACATGTTCATAAATGAGTATATGGTGTCCGCTCCCGGAGACTATGTGAAGGTGTTCCTCTTCGCGCAGATGTACTCCGATCTGGGAGTCGATTTCAGCAACGAGGACATCGCCAAGCAGCTGTCCCTCGACATCGAGGACGTGCTCAAGGCGTGGAACTACTGGGAGAAGATGGGCGTCATCAGGAAGATCCGGATATCCCCGGACAATCCTCTCGAATACGACGTGGAATTCGTGCTGCTCAAGGACAAACTCTACGGCAGCCACGAGGACGCGTCCGTGACCGTATCCGACCAGGGCATAAATTCACAGATGTCCAACAGGGAATACAAGGACATGTTCGACAGGGTCGAGAAAGCCCTCGGCCGCGTCATTAGCGGAACAGAGATGGGAGAGGTCATGTCCTGGATAAACGACTTCGGAATCGAACCGGACTATGTTGCCTTTGCGGTGGAATACTGCGCCGCCAAGAAGAGGAAGACGGTCAAGTACGTGGAGGCAGTCATCCGCAACTGGGTCAGCGAGGGACACAGGACCGTAGAGGACCTGCAGGAACACATCGGCCAGATGGAGGGAAGAGCCGCCGAATTCAGGAGGATATTCAGAGCTCTCGGATGGAGCAGGAACTGGACCGAAGAAGAGAAGCGCATTATGGACCGCTGGTTCGACGAGTTCGGTTTCAGCACTGACACGATCCTGGAGGCGTGCAGCAAGACGGCGGGAATATCAAGCCCGAACATCAACTACGTGAACAGAGTCCTTGAAAGCTGGGCGGCTGAAGGTTCGCACCAGTCCGCCAGGAAGGACGGTCTGAGTGGCTCCGACATAGCCGCGTATTACAAGCAGCTCAGGGCCAAAGACGAAGCAGAAGCCGCGACCAGGAGAGAGGAAGTCTACGACAGACTTCCGCAGATAAAGGAACTGGAAGAGGAAGAGAACAGCCTCGGGGCAGACCTTTCCAGGCTGGTGGTTTCAGACAGAATAGACAAGAAGGAAGCAATAGAAATAATTAAAGAGAAGATAGAGGACATAAACGCCCGGAGAGCGTTCCTCCTCACGGACAACGGGTTCGAACTGGACTACATGGACGTCAGGTACGAATGTCCGGACTGCAAGGATACAGGAATGCTTGAATCGGGAGAAAGGTGCCCATGCCACAAGGAAATAACCCCTCAGAAGATAAAACTTCTGCAGACAACAGAATAAACGGCGGAAGCGCAGGGTCGTCAGACCAGAACGACGCCGTCAGAAAAGCATATGACGACGTGCAGAAACTGAAGGAGCAGATCGAACAGCTCAAGGCTCAGGCGCAGAAGATCTACGGAACCCCTGCTGCCCCTGTCAGAGAGACAGAAGATGACAGGGCTGTTTCCCGTGCGGAAACTCCTGTAGATACGGAAGCCACCCGCGCCGCCGAGGAAGTGGTCAGAAAAGAAGCCGAGAAGCCTGTACCGGAGATCTCGGATATTCTCGCGCGCTCCAGAGAGGAGAGCAGGGTCACTATCGAAGAGGCGCTGAGGAAGGAACAGGAGGCCAAGGCCAGACTCGAGCAGAAGAGGGCTGAAGCGGCTGAAAAGCAGAAGGCCCTTCTCGAGGCGGAGAAAAAAGCCGCCCGCATGAAGACGATCCTCCACAAGGCGGAAGTTCAGAACGAGCTGAACAGATCCATGATCGCCCAGGAGCAGAAGAGGGCTGAGCAGAGAAAGAAGAAGGAAGAGGAGCGGCAGAGGAAGCGCGAAGCCGCCCGCGAAAGAGAGAGGATCGAGCTCCAGCGGAGAGAGGAAGCAAGGCTGGCCAGAGAACAGGAGAAGCTGGTCAAGGCCGAGGCCGCCGCGAGGAGAAGAAAAGAGGCTTTAAGACTCCGGGACGAGGAGATAAAGGCCAGAAAAGAAATGGAGAGACTCCAGGCAGAGCAGCGCGAAGTGAGGCGACAGCGTAGGCTGGCCCGCAAATCGGCTGAGCTTGGAGGCGGAATAGTAAACGTACACGGCACTACAGTTCAGACAAAGATCGAACCGGTGGCGTCATTCTCGCTGAAGGAATTTCTGGGCTTTTCTAAACGGCGCGAAATCAACGCCGCCACCTCCGAGGAGGAGAAGCAGAAACTCATCGAAGAGAACGAGAGGATAAAGACAGAAGCCAGGGCAACCGCCGCCCAGCTCAGAGACATCAAGAGGACGCGGAGAATGAACAGCCCTCTGTACAAGAAGTACAGGGGCGCCATAGAAGCCTGTGAGAAAAACAGGAAACCAATACTCATTGTTTCTTCGCTGGTTCTCGTGTTCATCGTCGGAACGGCAGGCCTCGTAAATTACTTTACGGCCTACGAGTATTCCTACGGCGACAAGATGCTGGGCTACGTCAAGAACAAGGACGACGTGCTGCAGATCACGGACATGGTGCAGAACGCCCTGACCGAGGACAAAGACATGACTGTCGCCCTGGACGCCCGTGACGATATCAGTTTCAAGCGCGTCTTTACGGGCAACAAGGACATAGTCATAGACTCCCAGGACGGAGTACTGCAAAGGCTGTCTTACCTGGGCGACATCAATGTCAAGGCCATGGGCATGTACATCGACGGCAGGAAGGTCGGAGCCGTCAGGGACGAGGATACCGCGGCGGAGGTTCTGAAGAGCCTTATGGACAGATACTCGAGCCACAAGAAGGGCACGAAGCTTGACGAAGCCGTTATAGTCGAAAACGTCGAGTTCAAACAGAGCAACACTCCTATGAACGAGATCATGACGGAGGAGCAGCTCGTTGACAAGCTCTGCACCAGCACGGAGAAGTCCACAGTGCACACTGTTGAATCGGGTGAGACGCTCGACAGCATCGCCGAGAACCACAACATCACGAAGGAGCAGATAATAGAAGACAACGACAATCTGACAGACGAACAGCTCACGGTCGGAAGCACCATCATCATCAAAGAGACCGCGCCGCTGCTGACTGTCAGAATCACAGAAACGAGATCCTACAACAAGAAAACCGCCTACAAGACTATAAAGAAGGCGGATAAAGACATGTACGAGGGCGACACGGAAGTCACCCGCGAAGGTGAAAAGGGAAAGAGCAAGGTGATCGACAGGACGGTGTCGGTAAACGGTGAAGTCGTAGAAACAGAGCACCTGAAGAACGAGGTCACGAAGAAGCCTGTGAACAAGGTCATCCTCGTCGGTACGAAGGAGAGACCGCCTACGACAGGAACGGGAACCTTCATCTGGCCGGCCTACGCTGGAACGTATACAGTAACCTCCGAGTTCAAGTGGCGCTGGGGCAGACACCATGACGGAATAGACATGGGCTGCAGGACAGGCAATGACGTTCTGGCTGCCGACGGAGGCACGGTAATACAGGCAGGTCCTTATTACGGATACGGCAATCTGGTCATCATAGACCATGAGAACGGAATACAGACCTACTACGCCCACAACAGCTCCCTGCTCGTGAGCGTTGGAGACAAGGTATTCCAGGGACAGCACATAGCTGAAGCGGGCAACACAGGGCACAGTTACGGAAGCCACATACACTTCGGCGTGAAGGAAAACGGATCCTTCCAGAATCCGAGAAACTATCTGCCGGCCGAGAACAGCAACACCCCGTAAACAAAAAGAGAGAAAGGGAAAATGGCGAAGAGAAAAAGCAGAAGCAGACAATTCAAGAGGAGCGCGCGAGTCATCGACATGGATGAAGCGCGCCAGGAGCGTCTCGAAAAGAGGGAGGCGGCCCAGGCCGAGGACATGCGCGAACAGACGGCAAGCGACGAGCGCAAGCTCAAACGCAAGCGCGCTGTCAGAAAGAAACAGAGCAGACGCAGACTGCTGGTTGTTGCGGCGGTCGTGTTTCTCGTGGTCATTCTTTGCATGTCGGTGGTGAACATCTTTCAGCTCAAGGCCGAGGAGAGAGAGGCCCTGAAAAAGCAGGAGCAGCTAAAGGCCAAGCAGGAGCAGATGGAAGAGGAACTCAAGGATATCGACAGCGAGGAGAACATCGAAGATCTGGCCAGGGAAAAACTGAAGCTCACCAAACCAGGGGAGACCATTTACATTCCTGATAATGAGAAGGATGACGACCAGGCTCAGGAGGATGAAGGCTGATGGATCCGTCCAGATTCGGCGTGCGCCCCACTAAAAGTCTGGGGCAGAACTTCATCAACGACAGAAATGTGCTCAGCCGCATCGTCGAGGGCGCCGGAATCGGCGGCGACGATCTTGTCATAGAGATCGGTCCGGGGCTGGGCATACTTACGGCGGAACTGGCGGCGAAGGCTGCTTTTGTAACAGCCGTGGAGATAGACGAAAGACTCATACCGGTGCTCGGGGAGACCCTGTCAGGCTGCGGCAACGTCCGCGTGATCAACGGGGACATCCTGAAGACGGACATCGGTCAGATAATAGATGAGTGCAGGAAGGAAGGCATGTTCTCCGGGAGGGTGCACATAGTCGGCAACCTTCCGTACTACATAACAACACCAATAATAATGAAGCTTCTCGAGGAGAAAGTTCCGGCGGACAGCATCACGGTCATGATGCAGAAGGAAGTCGCGGACCGGATAAGATCTGCTCCGGGAAGCAGGACATACGGAGCGATATCGGCGGCGGTCCAGTACTACTGCCGCGTATCTAAGATAACAGACGTCCCGAAGGAAGCCTTCGTCCCGCGGCCGAAGGTGGAATCGACAGTGCTGCGCCTCGAACCTCTCGGAGAGGATCAGGCAAAGGCAAGGGACGACGAGATGTTCCTCCGCTGCGTGAAGGCGGGGTTCGCCCAGAGAAGAAAGACTCTGCTGAACTCCCTGTCCTCGGCGGGAGGAATGGATAAAGAGACAGTAAAGAAGACGCTTGAAGCGGCGGACGTGGATCCGGGCAGGAGAGCGGAGACACTTACAGTAGAAGAATTCATAAGGATAGCAGACAGATTATCAGATGAGCAGGACAGGAGAGACTATTAAAAAGATAACGCACAATCACATACTGACGCTGTTCATTATGTCGGTTGTGATCGACTATATAATAGAAGCCCTCGGCAGACTTTCGCCTCTGGAGGCGCTGCAGTTTTTCCTTGAGCACCCGCTCATCACATTCTGTAACGTCATGCTTATCCTGGCCGTGCTGTCCCTGTCCCTCCTCTTCAGGAGACGGGTGTTCGCGGCAAGCATGCTCTCGCTTCTGTGGCTCGCCATAGGAATAATCAATGGTATTATCCTGACTAACAGAATGACGCCGTTCAACGTCAAGGATCTGTCCACATTGAGTGAAGCCCAGTCCATAATCACCAACTATTTTTCGGTCAAGAGCCTCATATTCATCGGGGCGGGGGCGGCTCTTTTTGTGCTGCTCGTCATAATCCTCTTCCGTAAGACGCCTAAACGCAGCGGAAAGATGGACTACAGAAAATCCATCGCGTCAATGCTCATCATAATACTGGTTGCCTTTGGCGCCATAACCGGCGGCATGAGATTCGGAGTGCTCGACACATTCTTCCCGAGTTTGCCTTACGCTTACAGGGATAACGGCGTGCCGTACTCCTTCATGATCACCTGGGTCAAGACGGGCATCGACAAGCCGAAGGGTTATTCCGAAGAGATGATCAAGGGGATATTCGAGTACGGTGAGCTTGGCGAAGACGGTATATACACTCCGGGAAAAGACGACAACGAAAAGCCGTCAAAGAAGCCGAACATCATATTCCTTCAGCTGGAATCCTTCATAGACCCGACCATAGCGACGAACGTCGAGTATTCGAAGGACCCGATACCGTATTACAGGGAGCTTCTGAAGAAGTACTCGTCGGGATACCTGACGGTCCCTGCTGTCGGAGCGGGCACGGCCAATGTGGAATTCGAGGCGATTACCGGAATCAGCGCCAGGTTCTTCGGACCGGGCGAGTATCCGTACAAAAGCATATTGACGGAGAAGACCTGCGAGAGCGTTCCTTACGACCTGAGACAGATCGGCTACACATCCCACGCGATCCACAACCACAGGGGAGCCTTCTACAACAGGAACACTGTCTTCAGCAACCTGGGCTTCGACACCTTCACATGTCTGGAGTACATGAACAACGTTGTCAAGACGCCTAAGAACTGGGCCAAGGACACGATTCTGACAGAGAACATTATCGACGCCCTGAACAGCACCAAGGGTCCGGACTATATCTACACCATATCCGTTCAGGGTCACGGCAAGTATCCTAAGGAGCAGGTGATAGAAGATCCTGTCATCGAAGTCACGGAAGCGCCGGACGAGGAGACGAAGTGGGCCTATGAGTACTACGCCAATCAGGTCTACGAGATGGACCTCTTCGTGAAGGACCTTACGGAGGCCCTCGAGGAATACGATGAGGACGTGGTCCTCGTCATGTACGGCGACCATCTGCCGGCTCTCGACATGAGCGAGGAGAATCTGACGACAGGAGATCTATACAAGACACAGTACGTCGTCTGGAGCAACTTCGAAATGAAGAAGAAGAACGAGGATGTGACCGC
Organism: Firmicutes bacterium UBA1191; assembly: GCA_002310095.1. Taxonomy (GTDB): domain Bacteria; phylum Bacillota; class Clostridia; order Peptostreptococcales; family Anaerovoracaceae; genus Lentihominibacter. Next base: position 154,881 of record DBYH01000020.1, read on the forward strand.
CTATGAGATAACATCCCACGTTCTGAAGAGGTTTGGAATCTCCGCCGGACTTCTCACAAAGTTCCATCAGAACTACGAGGGAACGAGAGGATACCTGAACGGTCTCGAGGCACTGTCCTACGACATGCTTTACGGCAAAGAATACATTTACGGCGGAAAGAACCCTTACGAGCCTACGGACCTGAAGATGGGAATCAGGGACATCAAGATAGAGAGTATCGTCAAGATCGGCGACAAATATTACATAAAGGGACAGAACTTCACCGAGTACAGCAAGATCTCGCTGGACGGGGAAGTGCTTAAGACGGTATACCTGGGGCCGACGATTCTGGCCCTCAATGAGGAAGTGGATCCGGCGAGAGTTTCGGACATGAAGGTCAGCCAGGTAGAGAAAAACAAGGAGATTCTCAGCACTACAGAGTAGCGGGGAAGGCCCGGTTGGAAGGCGCAGCCAATGAAGAAGATCATCAGAGTTCCGCAGCTGGAAACAGACAGACTCATACTCAGAATGTGGACGAAAAAAGACGCCCAGGCGCTGTTTGAGTACGCGAAGGACCCTGACGTCGGACCGAACGCCGGCTGGAAGCCTCACGAAAATCCGGGAGAATCCCGGATGATTATTGAGCAGCTCTTCAGATGCAATATGACCTGGGCCATCGTCGAGAAAGAGACAGGGGAGATCATCGGCAGCATCGGGTTCGAAGAGGACAAGTACAGGCCGAACATAAACAGCAAGGAGATGGGCTATTCCCTGGCCAAGAGCCGCTGGGGCAGAGGCTACATGACCGAGGCGGCGAAGAGACTTATAAGATACGGCTTTGACGAGCTGAAACTGGTCGTCCTCATGATACGCACGAGCGACACAAACGTGAGAAGCCAGAGGATCATCGAGAAGTGCGGATTCACCTACGAGGGCACTCTGCGCAGAGCATACAGGACCTACGACAAGAACATGCGGGAGGTCAGATGCTACTCCATGCTGAGGGAAGAATACGAAAAGCTTTATCTTGAATGACCACATAAAGTGTGGTAACATTACAAGGCGTATGAGAAAATACATGGAAGCGGCCTATAAAGAGGCCCAGGCAGCCGCCGCCGAAGGGGAGGTTCCCGTCGGGGCGGTAATCGTTCGCGAAGGCGAAATCATAGCCAGAGCGCACAACAGAACCGAACAGGCGAAGGACCCGACAGCCCACGCCGAGATGCTCGCCATCAGGGAAGCGGCGGCGTTTCTCGGAGGCTGGAGACTGACGGGATGCACCATGTTCGTAACGGCCGAACCCTGCAGCATGTGCGCGGGAGCGATAGTCTGGTCGAGGATAGAGAAACTTTACATCGGGACCATGGACCCCAAGGCGGGGGCCTGCGGATCCGTGTTCAACATCCCCCAGGACAAGAGGCTGAACCACTACGTGGAGATAGAAACAGGACTGATGGGCGAAGAGTGCTCCAGCCTGATGAAAGATTTTTTCAGGAAACTGAGATCGGAGGACATACAGTAATGAGAAGAGCAGGCGCATTGATATGCGTAATAATAATGTCGGTTCTGCTGATGGCGCCGGCTGCTTTTGCGGATAACGGAAGCAGTACAGCCACAGCAGCGAAGACGGATCTGGAGATCATGTCGTCATCTCCTGAAGACGGCGCGACTGGCGTCGCGGTCGACAACCTCAGTGTGAAGATCCGTTTCAACAAGGACGTATACCCTGCGTCCGCCGATATCAAGAAGGCCAACGCCAAGCAGTTCAAGCTGGCTGACGCCGACGGAAAGAACATCCCTCTCCAGGTCTACTACAGCGACAAAGACGAAGGGCTCATCCTCGTCGCGGCCGACGTTTACTCCGGCAAGACCAAGAACGTCATCAAGGGCGACGTGACGTACACCCTGGCTGTGGGCAAGGATTTCCAGGCGGCCGATGGATCCACAATGGGTCAGCAGAAAACAATCAGCATGACGACCCTCAACCAGGGAAGATCCACCGCCATCTACATGATTCTCATGGTTCTGATGATGGCCGGAATGGTATTCTTCACCGTAAGAAGCACCAAGAAGGATGAGCAGAAAAAGAAGGAAGAGCGCGAATACAAGGAAGGCGTGAACCCTTATAAGGAAGCCAAGAAGTCCGGCAAGTCAGTAGAAGAAGTAGTCGCGAAGCAGAGCAAGAAGAAGGCCAAGAAGGAAGAGGCCATCCGCAGACAGAAGGAAGCCGAGGCGGCCATCGAAGCCGAGATCATCGAGAAGATCAGAAAGGAATCCAACAAGAGAGTTTCCTCGCCTCACGCCATTTCCTCAGCGGGAAGCACCCTCAAGCTCAAGGTCGTCAAGGACTCCGGCGAGAAGACGGAAGCAAAAGCCGCGAAGTCAAACGAGCCTAAGAAGAGCAACAAGGGCACGACCAATCCTAAGAACCAGAGCGGCAAGAACAAGAACAAGAAGAACAAGGGCAAGAAGAAGAAATAAAACGGCCGCAGCAAATAATCAGCAAACAGGGAATTCGAAACCGACCGGGTTCCCTGTTTTTTATTGATTAAAGTCGCTGCGCGCCAGGCATGCAAATCCCGATTTGCCAAGATGTTTTCTAAGTGTTTTTCCTCAAAACACCTCCGAAAGAGAGTAGAGAGAAGTGAGAGTAATGGCGTTTGTGGTATAATCGGTTTGAGAGTGAACGACATGAACATCAATTTGAAATCATATGCGAAAATCAATCTTTCCCTGGACGTGAAGGGCGTGACGGAGGAGGGCATGCACATCGTGGAGATGGTCATGCAGCAGATCCTGCTGTGCGACGAGGTAGCCATGAAGTGGACGCCGGGCGCTGAAGCGGAGACGGGGGACTTAGAGGTCAGCCTCAAGACGAACAGGAGATTCCTGCCGACGGATGAGAGGAACCTGGCCTACAAGGCGGCCCTGGTCATGAGGGAGATTTATGGCGGGGACCTTGCCGGAAAGCTCGAGATAAACATCAGAAAGAGGATACCCGTTGCGGCGGGCCTGGCGGGAGGAAGCGGCAACGGCGCCGCCGTGGTCCATGGACTAAACGTGCTCTGGGGACTCGACCTGAGCCTGAAGGAGCTCTGCGAGGCAGGGGCGAGGCTTGGTTCCGACGTGCCTTTCTGCGTGATGGGACAGGCTGCCGAGAGCGCCGCCCTGAAGGACAGATTCGCTGGAGATCCTCTGGCCAGCCATTGCGCGCTGGCCACGGGAACGGGCACCGATCTTGAGCCCCTGAAGGGTCTGGAGAGCCATCTGGTTCTGTCCAAACCTCCGGTCAGCGTATCCACGGCGAAGGTCTATCAGGGCATCGACAATATTGAGATTCCTGAGCGTCCTGACAATGCCGAACTCATAGAAGGTTTAAAAACAAGAGATTCCGCCCGCATCGAAAAAAACATGGTCAACGTACTTGAAAATTACACATTAAAGGAGTATCCTACAGTTGTGTATACAAAGAACAAGATGCAGGAATTATGCGCGGGACGGGCTGTTCTCATGAGCGGAAGCGGACCGTCCGTGTACGGACTTGCAGAGAGCATAAAGCAGTCCAGAGAAATCTGCGCCGAGATGGCGAAGATCAACAGAGAGAGCTTCTGGACAAGGACAACATTCTGAGGTGATGTGAAATGTTGAATTTCGATATTCAGAACCACAAGCCGCTCCGCGAGATGGTTTATGAAGAACTGAAAATGCAGATTCTCAAGGGCTCCATCATTCCTGGAACGAGGATGATGGAAGTCGAACTCGCCGAGGAGATGGGCGTCAGCAGAACGCCTATCAGGGAGGCCATAAGAAAGCTTGAGAAGGAAGGTCTCGTTACCATCGAGCCGAGAAGGGGGGCTTATGCGTCAATGATCTCGACGGAGGACATGGTCGAGATCCTCGAAGTCAGACAGGATCTTGAGGGCCTGGCGGCTTACTTTGCTGCGGACAGAATGACTGACGCGCAGATGGAGCAGCTCAGACAGGTTTCAGCCAGCTACGACGAAGCGGTCAAGTGCGGAAACATGGAGGACATGATCAGGCACGACACGAGATTCCACCACATCATAGTGGAGTCCTGCCGCAACAAGATCCTCGTTCAGATGATCGAGCAGCTGCAGGAACTGGTCCTCAGATTCAGGTACATCTATTATGATAATTTCAGGCGCGCGGAGAACATGCCTGAAGAACACGCTGCGATCATGGCGGCCATAGCGGAGGGCAATGCGGACAAGGCCAGAGCCGCCGCGGACATCCACGTCGACAGGCTCAAGGAGCTCGTAATGAAAGAGGGCGTACAGCAGAGACACGTGTAATGATACGCATACGCAAAAGCAGACTGAAGGTGTCAGAAATGACACCTTTTATCATATAAGGAGCAGTTAAGGAGCAGTGCCGCGGCATAAGCGGCGAGGAGAAGACATGAAAGAGAAATTCCTTAAACTTCAGAACGGAAGCGACATAAGGGGAGTATCCCTGACGGGAGAACCAGGGGAGCCCCTCAGCCTCAGAGAGGACGAGGCAAGAGAAATAGCCATCGGATTCATCGCCTGGCTTTCGGACAAAATCGGAAAGAAACCGGAGGACATGACCCTGGCCATAGGCAGGGACCCGCGCACATCGGGGCCTAGACTTCTTGACGGTCTCATGGACGGGTTCGGCGAGTACGGATGCAGAGTATACGACTTCGGATACGCGTCAACGCCCGCCATGTTCATGGCCACGGTCTTCGAGGACTTCGCCTGCGACGGAACAGTCATGATAACGGCAAGCCATCTCCCGTACAACAGGAACGGCTTTAAGTTCTTCACGCGGGAGGGCGGTCTCAACAAGAAGGACATTACCACAATACTCGAATACGCTTCAGATAAGGAATCGCAGATAGAGAAGATAGGCGAGCCGCCTTTCGCCGGACAGCAGGTTCACAGACTGGGCAAGCTTGTCTTTGAAGCGGAGAAGAGCGACATCATGACGCCTTACTGCGAATTCCTGAAGAAGCTGATCGTCGACGGAGTCGGTGAAGGAGACAGGCCTCTCGAGGGCATGAAGATAGTTGTCGACGCGGGCAACGGCGGCGGCGGATTCTACGCGACGAGGGTGCTGAAGCCTCTCGGCGCGGACATCAGCGCCAGCCAGTTCCTGGAGCCGGACGGCATGTTCATGAATCACGCTCCGAACCCTGAAGACAAAGAGGCCATAAACGCCATATCCCTGCAGACCGTGTCCAGCGGAGCCAATCTGGGGCTTATATTCGATACGGACGTGGACAGATCTGCCGCGGTGGACAGCCGGGGCAGAGAGATAGCCCGCAACGGAATCGTGGCAATGGCGGCGGCCCTGGTGGCCGAGGACCATCCGGGGACAACTGTCGTTACCGACAGCATCACCAGCCGCCAGCTGACCGAGTTTATCGAAGGAAAGCTGGGACTGAAGCACTTCAGATACAGGAGAGGCTACAGGAACGTCATCAATAAGGCGGTCGAACTCAACGAGAATGGGACCGACTGCCAGCTGGCCATCGAAACATCGGGCCACGCGGCTCTGAAGGAAAACTACTTCCTGGACGACGGCGCCTACCTGGCGACGAAGATCGTCATCAAGGCGGCGAAGCTCTTCAGGCAGGGCGAAAAGATAGACAGCGTCATCGCGGATCTGGAGGATCCCGCTGACGAAAAAGAGATACGGATACCGATACGCTGCGAGGACTTCGCAGGGTACGGAGACAAAGTGCTCGCGGGCCTTGAAGAATACGCAAAGGCAGCCGAGGGCCTTTCGCTGGAGGAGCCTAACTACGAGGGCGTCAGGATAAACTTCGACAGAGAAGGCTGCGGAGCCGAGGGCTGGTGCCTGCTCAGAAAATCACTTCACGACCCGCTCCTTCCTCTGAACATTGCTTCGGATGAAAAGGGCGGCTGCGAGAAGATAAAGAAGATTATCATGGACTTCCTGTCCCGCTACGATCAGCTTGAGCTGTAAAGAAACAGAGGATCAGAAGAGATGAATCTTGATGAGAAACTGAAGAAACTTGAAGAAATAATCACGGGCTACGGACAGATGATCGTGGCTTTTTCGGGAGGGGTGGACAGCACCTTCCTCCTGACATTCGCGGCGAAGGTCTTCGCTGAAGCGGGCTGCCCGGACAATGTGGCGGCCATAACGGCGACGGGGCCTCAGTTCGCCGCGGACGAATCTGAGTACGCGGAGAACCTCTGCGACAAACTGTCTATAAGTCACAAGAAACTCGACGCTTCCTTCGTGCTTGACAGCATAAGGGACAATCCGCCCGACAGGTGTTATCACTGCAAGAAGGCCCTCTTCTCCCTTATGAAGACCAGGGCTGACATGGTCGGGAGCGTCCTTGCTGACGGCACAAACCTGGACGATCTGGACGACTACCGTCCAGGCTACAGAGCCATTCAGGAACTGGGAATCGCCAGTCCTCTCAAGGAAGCGGGCATGACAAAGGAAGACATCAGAGAGGCTCTCGCGGCGATGGATGTGAGAGAGGCTTCGGACAAAGCGCGCACGCCTGCCTTTGCCTGTCTGATGACCAGGATACCTTTCGGCGAGGAGATCACTGAGGAGAAGCTGCGGATGATTTACGCGGCGGAGGAATACCTGAAGGAGCGAGGATTCACTCAGGTGAGAGTCAGGTGCCACGAGGTTTCCGGAGGGAGCCTGGCCAGGATCGAGGTGGAACCGAACGAAATGAGCGAACTGTCGCCGGCTGGAGCAGCGGAGATTGACAGGAAAATCCGGAGCCTGGGATTCAGTTTCGTGACCCTCGATCTGGGCGGTTACGAAAAGGGGAAAATGAACAATCTCCCGGGCTAAAATCGCCTAAAGCCTTGTTGCATATAGGTTTTCACTATGTTATAATTATTTCGCAGTAAGGACTGCACCTACTAAGTCGACAAACCAATTTAATTAATAAGTGGAGGAAAAGAGAATGAACAAAACTGAATTAATCGAAGCAGTAGCAAAGGAAGCTAATCTGTCAAAGAAAGATGCAGGCGCTGCAGTAGCCGCAGTATTCGGAGAAATGACAAAGGCTCTTAAGAAGGGCGACAAGGTTCAGATGATCGGATTCGGAACTTTCGAAGTAAGAAAGAGAGCAGCCAGAAAGGCTAGAAATCCACAGACTGGCGCTGAGATCAAGATCAAGGCCACTAAGGTTCCGGCATTCAAGGCAGGAAAAGCTCTGAAAGACGCTGTAAAATAATTGGCTGACATAAGATGCGGTACGCCTTGCGGCGCACCGCATTTTTCGTATGGGAGAGTATAATATGCTGAACTTTCAAGCACTGATGAATTTCAATCAGACCAAGAAGAGGTTCATGGACAACCATCCGTCCGTACAGCCTTTTCTTGACGACATCAACAGCCGCGATCCTGAACCGGGTCAGGAAGTCGCCATAGCCGTCAGATATCCGGACGGTACGGAGTACAAGACAGGAATAAGGATCACGGAGGACGACATGCAGATGCTGAGCATGCTGCGTGAGCTTATCGGTTAGAATCATTCTGTGAAAAGAGGAAAAAGTGATGAGCGCAATTGATTTAATCAAAGAGAAAGCGGAACAGGCAAAGGACAAGGCCGCCGACGTCAAGGACAGGGCCGCTGAAGTCAAGGAGAAGGCTCCGTCTGTCGATGAAGTGACAGCCGCCGCGAAGGACAAGGCCGCGGACGTCAAGGACAAGGCGGCAGAGGCCATGGACAAAGCAGCTGTCGTAAAGGACAAGGCTGCCGAGATCAAGGACAGATTCGCCCCGGCCATCAAAGAGCTTACCGACGAAGCGGGATATCTGGCCAAGGAAGCCGAATCCGAACTGAAGCTTCTGACGGATCAGGCCAAGGACATCAAGAGCAGCGGAATCTCGTCGATCGTAAAGAAGCCTTCCGAAGATGACATCGTCGCTTTGAGCAGAAAGGCCCGCAGAAAGGCCATCAAGCTGGAGCGGAAGGCTGCCAGACTCGAGAGAAAGCTGAGAAAGATCGAGAAGAAGCAGCTCAAGCACCTGAAGAAGTTGGAGAAGGAACAGAGAAGATAACGGGACCGGACACAGCGGATGGATGCGGAGCACTTAAAGAGAAAACTCGAGAGAGAAATACGCGGGGCGGTGGAGAAGTTCCGGGAGAGGGACGATATCACCTGCCGTTTCGGAGAGCCCGCGGTGGGCTATGTCAGTGTCGATGACGTGCGCTTCGACATGCTCTTCGCGCGGGGATTTAACGGACACCCACGGGAAATTTACCGTCCCGGCAGAACCATAATCCTGTACTATCTGCCGCTGGCGGAAGAGACGGTGAGGGCCAACGAAGAGGCCGCGGAACCTACGGAGGAATGGGTCAGAGCCTACTACGAATCCCTGTGGCTGGCTATGGCAGTGAACCAGACGATCAGGGAAGTCCTGACCGGTCAGGGCAGGCTCATCTCGGGCCTGAGCAACATGGTCACCTGGGACGACGGGGAACTGCGGGAGGACTGGTCCTTCAAGTTTGCCGCGGCGATAGCCGGTCTCGGGGAAATGGGTCCCGCGGGATCCTTCCACTCCGAAGGCGGATACGGAGGACGCGTCGGCGGCATGATCACCGACGGCATGTATGCGGACAGACCGGAGGAACTCGACGGGGAGGCCCGGCAGAAGGCCCTTGCGGAGCTTCTGGATCCGTGCCTCTATGAAGGGCCGTGCGGCGACGACATGATAGCTGCCTGCCCGGGAGGCGCGATCACGGAAAGCGGCATAGACAGGGCGCTCTGCAGGGATTACTGCAGAAAATTCAACGAGACAACGCCCGTGCCGGAAGTCTGCGGCAAGTGCTTCAGATTCAAAAGATAAAAAATGGACAGAAGAGAGTTATTCGACAAGACAGATGCAATCAGGCCTGCCGACAAGCAGGCTGTTTTAAGGGCAAAAGCAAGACAGGCGTCGCTGGCCAAGCCGCCCGGATCCCTCGGGGGTCTGGAGGACATGTCCGTGAGGATCGCGGGCATGACGGGCAGTGAGATCAACAGGATCGGCAGAGGCTGCGTCGCTGTTTTCTGCGCCGACAACGGCGTCGCCCGCGAGGGAGTGACCTCGGCGCCCCAGTCGGTGACGAGGGCCCAGACAATCAACTTCACGAGACGACTTACGGGGGTCGGAGCCCTGGCCAAAAGCTACGGCAGCGAACTCCTTATAGTCGACGTGGGAGTAAAAGACGAAATACCTGAGGAACTCTACACGGATGTTCCTCTTGAAGATACACACAAGATAGTAAACAGAAGGCTGAGAGAGACGGGCCAGACGGACAATATCGCCGAAGGACCCGCCATGACCGAGGAAGAAGCCCTGGCGGCCATCGCGACCGGAATCGAAATGGCGGAGGCGGTGAGCGGAGCCGGCTTCAGCATCATGGGCGCGGGCGAGATGGGCATCGGAAACACCACCACCAGCGCGGCGCTGCTCTCGGCCATTACAGGAAGACCTGCCGATGAGACGGCGGGAAGAGGCGGCGGCGTCAACGACGAAGGCCTCGCCAGAAAGAAGGAGATAGTCGACAGCGCGTCGGCTGAATTCCGCGCCGAAGGCGGAATTCTGTCAGGTTCCGAAGAGAGCAGAGCGGACCGGATGATCGACGCCCTCATCCGCATGGGAGGCTTCGACATCTGCGCCATGACGGGCGCCTACCTTGGAACCGCGGCCTGCAGGATGCCGATAGTTATAGACGGATACATCTCCGCCGTGGCGGCTCTGGCGGCCTACGTGATCGCGCCGGCGTCGGCGGATTACATGATCGCCTCACACAAGTCCTTCGAGAAGGGCTACACACTGGCTATGGACACCCTGGGGCTGAAGCCTTTCCTGTCCCTGGACATGAGGCTGGGAGAAGGCAGCGGATGCCCCGTCACCTTCAGCATAGTCAAGGGAGCATGCGACGTAATGGCTGACATGGCCACCTTCGATGAAGCGGAGATAAATGACGATTACCTCGAGGAGATAAGAAGCGAAGAGAAGTATCAGAGATGAAGTACGTCAGAGGATTTTTAATGGCATGGGGAATGTTCTGCTGGATACCGTGCCCATATAAAGAATGGCGGATGGAGGACCGGAAGGCGCAGGTAGCGATGCTGCCCCTGGTCGGCGCCCTCATCGGCGTGGTAGTCTGCCTTTGCTGGTGGCTGCTGAGCCTGATAGGCTGCGGCGGTCTGCTCGCGGGCGCCCTTCTTACGGGCGTCTACTTCCTGCTGACGGGATTCATCCACGTCGACGGATTCATGGACTGCAGCGACGCCATCATGCCGAGACATCCGGAGATGGAGGAGCGGCGCCGCATACTGAAGGACCCCCACGCGGGAGCCTTCGCGGTGATCTGTCTCGTCATCATGCTGCTGGTCTTCACCGGATCCATGGCGGACATCGCCGATCAGTTCAGCATCAAGGCCTGCAGCCTGCTGGTGGTCATCTTCACGGCGTCGAGGACCGTGAGCGCCCTCGAGGTCATCATGAGAGAGCCGATGGAGGGAAGCCAGTACAGCCAGCTTAAGGAGCCGGGCAGAGCCAGGGATACGATTCCTGCCATTGTCATTCTGGCGGTGGTCCTGGGTATCTGCGAACTCATCATGGCGAATTTCAGCTGGTGGGCGCTTATCGCGGAGCTCTACAGCAACATTATCGTCCTGACGGTCATGGTGGCCGCCTTCATCACCTGCAGCGTCGACTGCAGAAAACTGGGCGGAATGAACGGAGACATCTCCGGACACATGATAACCATTTCCGAGCTCTTCGGAGTCCTGGTCATGGCCATAATACTTTAGGAGAAGAGATGAACGTACTCATCAGCGGCGGAGCTAAAAACGGAAAATCCCTCTACGCCCAGCAGACCGCGTCGGAACTTGCGGACTGCGGGCCCCTTTATTATATCGCCACGATGATTCCCCACGACGGGGAAGACCGCGCCAGAATAGAGAGACATGTCAAGGAGCGCGAAGGCTGGGGGTTCACGACCATCGAGCAGGGCAAAAGCATCGCGTCCCTGATCGGAAGAGAGGACGTGGACCTGAAAGGGAGCTTCCTCCTGGACAGCGTGACGGCGGTTCTGGAAAACGAGATGTTCCCCGTGGCCCTGAAAGAGGGAAAACCGGAGTTTCTGGGCGAGGATGAAGAGGCGCCGGAGAGAGTGAAGAAGGAGCTTGTTGCCTTTGGGTCGGCGGTGAAAGAGGCGGGAGGTTCCGTCGTGTTCGTCTCAGACTGCATATACGGCGACAGCTGCGGATACAGCCCGTCCACGGAGAAGTACAGGCGGGCCCTCGCTGAAGCGGACAGAGCTCTGGCGGCGGTCTGCGACAAAGTGACAGAAGTAACCTGCGGAATTACAGAGGAGTGGAAATGATATTAGTCTTTGGAGGAGCGTATCAGGGAAAGACCGAATACGCCGTGAAGGAGTTCGGACTCAGTGCGGTCTGCGACCTGTCGGAGGGCGGCGAGCCGGACTTTACGAAGGAGATCATAACGGGACTGGATGCTTTTGCATCAAGACTTTCAGCCGCGGGGGAGGACCCGGCGGAGTACTTCAGGTCCCGCCGCGGACTCTGGGAGGGCAAGGTGCTCGTGATCACTGACACCACCCAGGGCGTCGTGCCGGTCGACAGGGAAGTTAGAGCGGCCAGGGAGGCCAGCGGCAGACTTATGATGTATCTGGCGGGTGAAGCGGAGCAGGTGCACAGAGTTTTCTGCGGCATAGGCAAGAGGATAAAATGAAATCACAGATAGTACTGATAAGACACGGCATAACTGAAGGAAACGAGCAGCGCATGTACTACGGCAGCACGGACGTTTCGCTGTCGAAGAGAGGCGTGCGGCTTCTTGAGGAGCAAAAGGCAGACGGCCTCTACCCGGAATCCGAGGACGCTCAGTACTTCACTACGGGCATGCTCAGGACGGAGCAGACTCTGAAAGTGTTGTACGGGGAGCAGGAGCATGGGATCATCGAGGACCTGCGGGAGCTGGACTTCGGGGAGTTCGAGATGAGGACCTACGAGCAGCTCAACAGCATACCGGAGTATCAGCGGTGGATAACAGCCGAGGACACGGGCAAGGCGCCTCCCGGTGGGGAGAGCATAGACCACTTCACCGTGAGGATAAGGCGGGGCTTCGACGAGCTCAAGGCGCAGAACGAGCTGTACATGCTGAAACTGCGGAACCGGGGGAAGGAGGCCATGACCATCTGCATCTGTCACGGAGGAGTGATATCCGGAATCATGGACTACATCTGGCCGGGAGAGTACAAGAACTTCTTCGAATGGATCCCGGACCCGGGACACGGATACGTCCTGTATGAAGAGGACGGAAAACTAACTGGATACAGGCGATTCTAATATGCTAAGGCGGCCCAACCTTAGCATATTTTAAGATAATATCCAATATATATATGTTAGAATGTTTACAAGATATGGAAGTAAGATAGGAGAATACTATGGCGGACAACGAAACAAAGAAAAGAGTTATTACCATCAGCCGTGAATACGGAAGCGGCGGAAGACTTATCGGCAAGCGCCTCGCGGAGAAGCTGGGCATTCCATATTACGACAGAGACAAGATCAACGAGAGGATCTCAAGGGAATCGGGCTATGACAAGGACATGTTCGCTGGCCAGGAAAAGAAGGCCAAGAACAGCTTCCTCTACAGCCTGGCTTCAGCTATGGGAACGGGAGAAGCAGGTCCTGAATCCCTCAGCCTCAACGAGAGACTCTTCCTGGCTCAGTTCGACACCATCCGCAAGATCGCGGAGGAGGGCTCCTGCGTTATCGTCGGAAGATGCGCGGATTACATCCTGCGCGGACTTCCTTACGCGACGAACATCTTCATCTACGCCGAGGAGGCGGACAAGATCAGGAGAGCCGTCGAGGAGTACGGCGATCCGGAGGACCAGGTCAGAAAGATCATGAAAAACGCGGACAAGGCCAGGGCCAACTACTACGCCTACCATACAGGCCGCAAGTGGGGAGAGCATGTCAATTTCAACCTTTCCCTGGACAGCGGATACCTGGAGCTCGAGGACGCGGTGGATCTCATAATCGCCTACACGGAGAAGCAGATCTGGAGAACCTCGACCATAGACGACGATCTTGACTGAGACGGGAAACCCCCGCTGACGAAATGACGGCAAAGAAGAAAGTACTAAGCATATTAATATCTCTTTTAGTGACCCTGACGTTCGTACCTATGACGGGACAGGCTGCTTTTGGCGGGACGCTGACGGCTAAGGCGAAGATCGGCACTCCGGAGAACGTGACGACCAAAGGAAAAAAAAGCAAGATCACCATCGAATGGAGCGAGGTCAAGGGCGCGGCAGGATACAAGGTCTACAGGGCGTCCAGCGCCGACGGCAAGTACAAAAAAGTCATCACGACCAAAAGCAACAGCGGCGTCAACAAGGCCGTGAAGAAGGGAAAGAAATACTTCTACAAGGTCAGAGCATATAAGAAGAGCAAAGGCAAGAAGATCTACGGAGAGTACTCTGAACCGGTCGAAGGGATGACAAAGGTCAAGAGGCCGAAGAATGTCAAGGCGGTGATCGCGGAGGACGGAACCGTAACGGTCACCTGGTCAAAGGTCAAAGGGGCAGACGGGTATCAGCTGCAGAGAGCACTGCTGGACGACGGGAAGTACAAGTCCATCGGCAAAACGAAGGACCTGAGCTTCACGGACGTGATCACAGAGAAGGGCGAATACAGCTACAGAGTCAGAGCCTATTCAAAAGTGAACGGCAAGAAGCAGAAGGGAGATTACTCTGCAGGCGGAAGGTATGACGCCGTCACTCAGGCGCGCAGCTGGGTCGGAGCTAAAGAGAGCAACGGCTCTCACAAAAAAATAATAGACGTATTCAATGATTACAATCCTTCCTGCGGCAAGATCGGTTACAGTACGCCGTGGTGCGCGGCTTTCGTTTCGGCGGTCGCCATCAAGACGAATACCACGGACATCATCCCGGTGCACAGCTACTGCCCGACCATGCTGGCCAGGTTCAAGGACAAGTCATTCAAGAAGAAATACAAGCCTCAGGGCGGAGATGTGGTCTTCTACGACTGGAACAGGAACAAGGTTCCCGATCACGTGGGCATGATCGAGTCGGTCAGCGGCAAGAACGTGACAGCCATAGAGGGCAACTATTCAGACAGGGTCAAGAGAAGGACATTCAAGAAGGGCTACAGCTGTCTCCTGGCCTACGGACTGCCGGACTATTCTACAGACGCCCTCGTGTCGTACACCAGGTCCGGATCGGGTGACAGCGGCATTGTAACCGGCAAGGATGTCATGAAAGCCTGCGAAGAGATCGAAGCGGCGGAACCTGACACAGAGGCCTGTGCCGCGAATGAAATCGTAGAGTACATCCAGGAGGAAGAGCCGGCGGCGGGAGAAAACGCCGAGGAGAGCGAGTACAACGCATTCCTGGTGTACGAAATATGCGATGAGATGGATATCGACGCCTGCGTCGTCACAATCACTGACAGCGACGGCACAAAGCGTTCATATAACGAAGTGATGCTCGACGGGGAACTCTACATACTGGATGCCACAGACGGCGGCACACTGGAGAAGTTCACACCTGAAGAGATCAACTGATAACACCGCTGACCGGTGCCCATTCGCACCGGAGAAAGGAAAACAAAATGGCAGACAAAGGAACTTATTACATCAGCACACCAATTTACTACCCGAGCTCGAACCTTCATATAGGTCACACCTACTGCACGGTCATGGCCGACGCCATGGCGCGCTTCAAGAGGCTTCAGGGTTACGATGTCATGTTCCTGACAGGTACTGACGAACATGGACAGAAGATCCAGACTTACGCCGACGCCAAGGGCGTTACGCCTCAGGAATACGTCGACGAGATAGTCGCCGGCATCAAGGAGCTGTGGAAGACGATGGAGATATCCTACGACGACTTCATCAGGACCACGGAACCGAGACACATCAAGCGCGTACAGGAACTCTTCATGAGGATGTACGAAAAAGGCGACATATACAAAGGCAACTATGAGGGCTGGTACTGCACCCCTTGCGAATCCTTCTGGACAGAGGGACAGCTGGTTGACGGCAAATACTGCCCGGACTGCGGAAGAGAAGTAACTAAGGCTCAGGAGGAAGCGTACTTCTTCCAGATCAGCAAGTACTCTGACGCGCTTCTGAAGCTTTTCAGAGAGAATCCGGATTTCCTTGTGCCAGACGCGAGAAGGAACGAGATGGTTTCCTTCATCGAGCAGGGCATGGAGGATCTGTGCATTTCAAGATCATCGTTCGACTGGGGCATTCCTGTTCCTATCGATGATAAGCACGTCATCTACGTATGGCTGGACGCTCTTTCGAACTACATCACGGCCCTGGGATGGCCTGACGATCCTGAAAAGTACGACAAGTACTGGCCTGCGGACGTTCATCTGGTGGGCAAGGAAATCGTCAGATTCCACTCCATTATCTGGCCGGCCATGCTCATGAGCGCCGGACTGCCTTTGCCTAAACAGGTAAGAGGACACGGATGGCTGCTCCTCGGCGGAGAGAAGGTCTCCAAGTCCAAGGCGGCGAAGGGAAGCGACGTCATTGATCCTGTCGTTCTCATCGACAGATACGGCATCGACGCACTCAAGTACTTCCTGCTCAGAGAGTACACCTTCGGACAGGACGGCATCTTCACCAACGAAGTAATGCTGAAGAGACTGAACTACGATCTGGCCAACGACCTGGGCAACCTGGTTTCGAGAACGGTCAGCATGATAGAAAAGTACAACGGCGGAATCGTTCCTGACCTTACGGACGCGGGCAAGTGCGTTCCGGGAGAAGACGGAATCGACTACGACGCCCAGCTCAGGGAGATTGCCATCGGCGCCGCCGACAAGGTGGGACAGATGATGGACGACTTCAAGTTCAACCTTGCTCTTGAGGAAATCTGGGTGGTCGTGAGACGCGCCAACAAATACATCGACGAGACCATGCCTTGGGTTCTCGCCAAGAATGAAGCGGACAAGCCGCGTCTGGACAATGTGCTCCACAATCTGGCGGAGGCCATCAGAATCATTTCGGTCCTGATCCATCCGTTCATGCACACTACGTCGGACGCCATCAGAAAGCAGCTGGGTCTGTGGTACGCGGACGTGGCCTGGGAGGACGCCTTCACATTTGAGATGATGTGCGGCGAGCAGGTCAAGAAGGGCGACGCCATATTCCCTAGACTGGACATAGACAAAGAACTCGAAGAGCTCTACGCACTGGGTGCTAAGGATGAAGTGGAGCCATGCGACGCCAACATCCCTCTCGAGCTCAAGGACGAGATAGTATACGAAGACTTCGACAAGCTGGACCTGCGCGTGGGAACTATCCTCTCGGCGGAGAAGCACCCACAGGCTGACAAGCTACTGGTGTTCCAGGTAAAGATGGGCACGGAGAAGAGACAGATTGTCTCCGGCGTGGCAGAGTACTTCAAGCCTGAAGACTGCGTTGGACAGAAGGTCGTCGTAGTCGCTAACCTCAAGCCGAGGAAGCTGCGCGGAATCGAGTCGAAGGGCATGCTGCTCTTTGCGGACAACCTCGTCGGCGGCGAGGAACGGGTCGAGTTCGTATCGACCATAGCGGAGGATGGAAATCCTGTAACCTGATGAACAGAAACGGCGCCGAAGGAGCGCCTTGAGGAACACGGTAACGCCTATTAAATCCATGACAGGTGAAACAATGAAAAGAACTTTACTGAAAAACTTAAAAGCAGCGCTCGCAATCGCGGTATCACTGGCTATCGGCGTATCTTTCATGCCGACCTTTGCCGCCACATCATACGCTTCGAGCTTCTCGACTAAAAACGCTGTGACGGGACTGACGATCACCAGTCCGAATCCGAGCACTTTATCGCTGAGATGGAATTCCTACGCGGGAGCGGACGGATATGAGGTATACGGCAAGCTGAAGGGCGCAGACAAGTTCCTGCACAGCACGACCGTTACGTCGACCAGTTGCAAGAGAGTGGGCCTGCGCGCCGGAACCGAGTACTGCTACAAAGTCCGCGCCTATCACAAGAATTCTAAGGGAAAGATCAAACGCAGCAAATTCAGCTCTGTTGTAACCGTGTCCACCAGGGCGTTCAACACGAGCGGTTCGGTGACCGGCCTGAAGGTCGCAAGTTACAACAAATCCTCTGTCACTCTGCAGTGGAGCCCGTACGAATTTGCGGCGGGATATGAGATCTTCAAGGCGACCAGCAGGAACGGCAAGTATGTCAAGCTGATGACAACCAAGGGAGCGAGCTACAAGAGAACAGGCCTTACCACGAACAAGACCTGCTACTACAAGGTCAGAGCCTACTACAAGAATACCAACGGCACATGTTCCTACAGCAGATTCAGTTCAGTTATCGCGGCAACGCCGATAAAGTTCACGGAAGGCAAGATAGGCGGATTCAAGAGAACCAAGAGGACATATAAATCCGTATCCTTCGTATGGAACAGTTATCCTGAAGCGGTGGGATACGAAATCTACAAGTCCACCAGCAAGAACAGCGGATATGTCAAGCTGGCGACAACCAAGGCAACGAGCTACAAGAGAACCAACCTGACCACCAACCTGACATGTTATTACAAGGTCAGGGCGTACAAGACGTCAAAAGGCAAGACCATATACACCAAGTTTACGGATCCGGTGAAGGGAACTCCGAAACTTTCGAAGCCTTCCGTTTCAGTCATCTCCTCAAAGACGGGAGTAACAGTGAAGTGGGGCAAGGTCAAAGGAGCCAATGGCTATGAAGTTTACAGGGCGCAGAGCCTTAATGGCAAGTACAGCCGGATCAAGACAACCAGCTCGCTGTCCGTGAAAGACGCGTCTCTGGAAAAGAACAAGAGTTACTACTTCAAGGTCCGCGCTTACAGAACTATTAACGGAAGCAAGAAGTACAGCAAGTTCAGCAAGCCGCAGCTCGGTATAAAGGCCCGCCTCGCCAGAGTAAAGGAAGTGACCGCGGTGTCGAAAGACAGCTGCGTATCCCTGGGATGGAAATCGGTAAAGAGAGCGACGGGCTATCAGGTATACAGAAAGACAGGTACGGACGGCAAGTACTCCAGAGTGGGATCCACCACATCTACATCCTTTAACGACTACAATGTAGCGAACGGCGTAACGTATCACTACAAAGTCCGCGCCTACAGAAGCATCAGCGGAGTATATGTTTACGGCAAGTTCAGCAAGGTGGGTTACAGCAGATCCGCTGTAGTCAGCACAGCTGTGGCATGGCTCGGGTGCAAGGAGTCCAACAAGTCCAACAAACCGATCATAGATCTGTATAACGACAACATGGGAACCAATTTCAACTACAGGACCCCATGGTGCGCAATATTCGTATCGGCGGTGGCTATTAAATCGGGAACCACTTCCATCATAGTCAGAGGAAGTTACTGCCCGTCGGTCATCAACGCATATAAGAAGAGCAATACGAGCAACTACTCCTACGGCGGCGGAAGCAAATACGAACCAAAGGCAGGAGACGTCATCTTCTTCGACTGGAACAGAAACGGCGTGCCAGACCATACGGGTCTTGTGGCCAGCGTAAGCGGCGACACCGTCAAGACCATAGAAGGAAACTACAGCGACGCGGTAGGATACAGAACATTCTCTGTTGGATACAGGTACGTTCAGGGATATGGCCTTCCGAATTATGACGAAGCCAATGGAATCGTATTCACAGGCAAAAGCAGGGCCTCCGTCGGCTGCGGTGAGCTGTCGGCCATGGGCATCGGTCCGGAGCCAGAAGGTGTTGAAGACCTTGGAAGCGAGTATGATTTTGTTGAACAGAGCGTAGAGGACAACATCGGTGAAGCCGAGGATGTGTCGGATTATGACAAGATGGTCTACATGATCTCCAAGGTAAGATCGAGCGCCGACACGGAGGACATCGACTGCTCCGAGTCCCAGTACTACGCGGCGTTCATCTATGAACTCTGCGAGGAAGAAGGCATTGACGCGTCCATCATGACGGTCGAGGATGAAGAAGGAACCACCAACGCGTGGGTAGAGGTCTCCCTTGACGACGAATGGTACACGGTAGACGCGTCCAAGGATACTGACCAGATAACCGAATTCGTGCCTGAATCCACTGACGTGGAAGGAATGACGGCAGCGCCGGAAGACGAAACAGAATAATGTTATTTGATTCACACACACATTTTAATAATGAAGACTTAACGAGCCTGGAACGCCAGGCTCTCTTCAATACAGTGGACAAAGCGGTAAAGGACGGCAGAATGGCCGGAGCCGTTGACATAGGCTTCGATCTGCCCAGCTCCGAGATGGCCGCGGAGCACGCCCGGACATGGCCCTGGTGCTATGCCGCTGTCGGCTGTCATCCCCACGACGCGAAGACCATGGACGACGACAAGCTGGCTAGAATCGCGCGGCTTGCGGCGGAGGAAAAGGTGGTCGCCATTGGAGAGATAGGCCTGGACTTCCACTATGACCTGAGCGACAGGGACACCCAGAGACTGTGGTTCAGGAAACAGATAAGGCTGGCCAACGATCTTATGATGCCGATCACTATTCACGCCAGAGAGGCGGACCAGGAAGTGATGGATATACTGGTCGAAGAGGGCGCCTTTTCAGAAGAGCGCAGAGGACACTTCGGACACGCGGGAGTTCTGCTCCACTGTTTTTCGGGTTCAGCCGAACTCGGCATGCAGTACGTCAGACTTGGCGCATACATCAGCGTGGCAGGCCCGGTCACATACAAGAATAATAAGAAGACTGTGGCCATGGTGGCGGCGGTCCCGGCTGACCGGCTGCTCGTCGAGACAGACGCTCCGTATCTGACGCCGGTACCTTTCAGAGGCAAAAGGAACACGCCTCTGTTCGTGGAGCACACAGCCAGGAAGGTGGCTGAGATCAAAGGGATGACCTTTGAGGAAACGGCTGACATAACAAGAAACAATGCCATGAGATTCTACGGCATAGATCAGAAAGATGGAGAATAAAGTGTCACAAGTCGCAGTAGTAAGATGCGACTCATATGAAAGAGACAAGGTCAGGAGCGCGGTTAGGGAGGCCATTGAGCTCCTGGGCGGGCTGGACAGTATTTTCGGTGAGGAAGAGGCGGTAAAGTCTCTTGGAAAGGACGCTGAGATCGTCCTCAAGCCGAACATGCTGGGCCGCGCCGCGCCTGAGAAGGCCGTGACTACACACCCGGAGGTTTTCCGCGCCGTCGGGGAGCTTTTGCGTGAAGAGGGTTACGGAAACCTTGTATACGGTGACTCGCCGGGAAACCCGGTGCACAGCATGGAGAAGACGGCGGAAGGCTGCGGTCTCAAGGCGGTCGCCGAAGAGCTTGGAATCGAGGCCGGCGACTTCGAACACGGAACGGACGTTGAGTATCCGGAAGGCAAGGTCGCCAAGCGCTTCGTCATATGCAGCGAGATTGCCAAAGTCACGGGAGCGGGAGGCGGCGAGCCTCAGGGGCTGGTAATAGACATATGCAAGATGAAAACTCACCAGCTGGAGAGGATAACCGGCGCCGTGAAGAACACCTTCGGCTGCGTCTGCGGCGTTAACAAGGCCATGACACACGCCAGGTACCAGAGTCCCGAGCACTTCGCCAGAATGCTGGCGGATCTGAACAGACTTGTTCGCCCGACACTGCACATAATGGACGGCATTGTCGCGATGGAAGGCAACGGACCGGCATCGGGAGACCCGTTTCCGATGAACGCTATTCTGGTCTCGACGGACCCGGTTGCCCTTGACGCGGTGTTCTGTACGCTCATCTGCCTGGACCCACAGGTGGTTCCTACCAATACGGCCTGCGCCGACGAGGGCATAGGCACATGGGACGATGAGCATATTGAGATTCTGCTTGGAGGAGTTCCGATGCAGAAGGAAGGCGCTGTCATCACCCTGGATGAACTTGAAGTCAAGTACGCGGACAAGGATTTCAGCGTGCAGAGAGGCAGGGACTTCCGCGGAAACATGAGGCTGATGCACTATATTGAAAATTTCGTCAGCAAGAAGCCGGCGATAATTGCGGATAAATGTGTTGGATGCGGCGTATGCGAGCAGACCTGTCCCCTCGATGAAAAGGCGGTCATCGTCAGACAGGACAACTCCGGAAGACCCGTTGCCCAGTATGATTATTCGCGTTGCATTAAGTGTTATTGCTGCCAAGAAATGTGCCCGGAGAGGGCCATTTCAGTGAAGAAATCACTGATTGCGAAAATTGTTGACCGCAGGTGGAAAGTGTGATATTCTATGAAGGCTCGCGAGAGCAGAAAGGAAGTGAGAAGCATGAAAAAAGGAATCCATCCTGAGTATAAGGAATGTAAAGTAACTTGCGCATGCGGCAACACATTTATGACCAGGTCAACTGAATCAGAGATCAGAACAGACATCTGCTCAGCGTGCCATCCGTACTTTACAGGAACTCAGAAGTTCACCACAAGAGGTGGAAGAGTTGAGAAGTTCAAGACCAAGTACGGACTCGAATAATTCAACGAAACACAGAAGACCGCCTCGGCGGTCTTTTTTAGTGATAACGCGCAAACCCCGCATAATAATGACGGTTTCTGTGATATAATGCATGTTAAGGTTTATATACGTTATAATAAACCGATAAAGAGGAAAGACAAGTGAAAAGAAAACAGAGAACAATACAAAAGTCAATAGCGGTGCTGACCGCACTCATAATTGCGCTTACCATGTATATGCCGCTCGCGGCGTATGCTGATGTTGACGTGCAGGAACAGGGCGCGGAAACGGCAGCGGTATCCGAAATCGTTCAGCAAAGCGACAGCGACAACGGCAGTGAAGAGGCAGATGGAGGCAGCGACGAAGATGTCGATGCAGACATCAGCGTAGAGGCAGATGCAGACAGTAACGGAGATGTCGATGCAGATAGCATCGAAGAGGCAGATGCAGACAGCACAGATGCACAGCCGGAAGACTCAGATACAGAAGCTGATGTCACAGACGCCGATGCCGATGCGGAAACTGCCGGAGATGAAGCGGTCACCGATGCAGATGAGACGGCAGATGATGCTGAAGAGGATGTTTTCGAGGGAACATTGATCAACACGGACACACCATACTGTGTGAAAGTGACTATTGAGGAGGATGCGAAAATCCCTGAAGGCGCCGAGCTGACTGTCAGCGAAAAGGATGAAGCGGATTATCTGGACAACGCGAAAGAGGCATTGGATGCCGATGATGTTTCGCAGGCTGTATTTCTGGATATCTCTATCGTTAAAGATGGGGAGGAGATTCAGCCGTCCGCCGATGTAAAGGTCGAAGTCATAATGGAAGACATCCTGTCTGATGATGAAGGAGAGATGGCCGTTGTGCACTTCAAGGATGAAAACAGCGACAAGGTCGAAACCGTCAAAAGCGACACTGATGATACCGCCGTCAGTTTTGATGCGGACAGTTTTTCGGTGTACGGTTTTTTGTACAATGCCAAAGCCGAGGTTCTTGCCACGGGTTTCGGAAACTATGACCATACGGTTGTGTGGGAAATGACCGAGGAAAACGGGAAGAAAATCCTCACATTTGAAGTTCTCGATTCAGCATCCACCGATAAGGAAAAAGCCATCATACATCTTTTTAATAGCGGCGGCGGGGATGTCGATAGCACATTCAAAAAATCAATCAACGAGATAAGAATCAAGGAAGGCATAACCGGAATCGGCTGGACGGATATAGAACACAGAAATTCGTATCAGCCACAGTGGCCGTCGGACTATTCGGTCGTAGGAAATAATGGCAATTACACCAGAGTCTTTCAGGATTTCACCAACCTGGAAACTGTCAAGACCTGCAGCACGATCAAGAGAATTGGATGGAGTGCTTTCCGTAAATGCAAAAACCTCACCAGCATTGACTTCAACACCATGGTCAACCTTGAAGAGATCATGAACCAGGCATTCAGCCCGAGCGCGCTTAAGACGGTGAATCTCTCCGCATGCACAAAGCTCAAGACAATTGGCCACGGGGCATTCAACTTTGATGGCAACGCGGCTTCGATGCAGACATATGAAAGCGTTATACTCCCGGCAAGCCTGGAAACCATCGGCTCCAATGCTTTCTACCACAGCAGACACCTGAAATACGTTACGTTCGTGGATATTTCAAACGTGAAAAACGTCTATAAAGAAGCGTTTAAGGGCATCGGCGACAATGACCCACAGGTTGAATATATCGCCGATGAAAAGACCGGGCAGAAAGCAGTGCTCAAAGTCGCTGCGAGAGACCTTTTTTCCGGCGTTACGAATTTCCCGGATAGCGCTTTTGACTTTACAAAGCTCGGTACGGACAATTACTGGCCTCTCGACATAACTGTCAAGGGCAAGAAAACAGATTACAACGGCAGCGAGCAGAAGGGATATGAAGTCAGCAATGTGACGGAAGGCGAAAACGAAACCTGCACCGTTTCCGGACTGCAGGAGAATCACGTTCTAAGCGTAACGGAGCAGGGCTACGAACCTTCTTCGGGAACAAACGCCGGTGAGTACAATAACGGAAGCTTCACAGCTCCGACAGGACCTTCGGACAAGCACAACAAGTACGAGATAATGTACGATGGCTACAACTACGCAATCAACTATAAATATACTACGAGCCCGGGCAAGCTGGAGATCAAAAAGGCGCCGCTTACAATCGCGATGGCAGACCGCACGCTTACGTACAACGGAAGCACCCAGTACGGCTGGAGCCGCGATGACGAAGGCAAGGAAACAATAACCGGCCTGAAGAAAAACAGCCATACGGTAACGATAGATTACAGCCCGTCAAGCGGGAAAAACGCCGCCACGTCCGCTTATAATAACGGAAGTTATGATACGAGCACTCTGTCTGTAAAGGATGGCACAACCGATGTCACAAATAACTACAAAGTGGAGAGCGCGACTGCCGGCAAGCTGACGATTGAAAAGGCCGATCTCAAGATTACTGCAAATGACCAGACACACACGTATAACGGAGAGCTTCAGGGCGAAGACAACGCGACATATACCGACGCAGGCCAGATCGGCAACAAGGTCACGGCAGAAGGCCTGCAAGGCGACGACGCGCTTTCGAGCATAACCCTGAACGGACAGGAGACAAATGCCGGAGAGTATGCGGACAAAATTGCCGCCAGCGACGCAGAAGTCGGAAACGCTACGGACAATTATAATATTTCATATGTAGCCGGTAAGCTGACGATCGAAAAAGCCAAGCTCATAATTGCCGTAAACAGCCAGACATACACCTACAATGGTGAGCCTCAGGGCGAAGACAACGCGACATATACCGACGCAGGCCAGATCGGCAACAAGGTCACGGCAGACGGTCTTCAGGGCAGCGATGTGCTTACAAGCATCAAACTGAATGGCCGCGCTACGAATGCCGGAGAATATCCGGGCAAAATCGCCGCAAGCCGCGCCGAGGTCGGAAACGCTACGGACAATTACAGCATTACTTACAATGCAGGTAAGCTGACAATCAATCCTGTCGATGTCAACGTGACTATCACCGGCCACAAAGACACGAAGCAGTACAACAGCAGAGAACGTTCCGCAAGCGGCTATGATTTCTCCGCGGACAACAGTCTGTATAAGAAGAGCGACTTCTCCTTCAGCGGTACCGCAAAAGCTGCGAGAACCAATGTCGGAACGACTGACATGGGTCTGTCAGCGAATCAGTTCGTGAATAAAAACAGCAACTTCGGAAACGTTACGTTCAACGTGACGGACGGAAGCATAGAGGTCACGAAGAGGGGACTGAAGATCACAACCGGAAGCGCTACAAAGCGGTATGACGGTTCTGCGCTGACAAACAGCGACTATGACGTTAAAGGGCTTGCTTCAGGCGACAGCATCACAGTCGAGACTACCGGCGCCAGAACGGCCGTGGGATCAAGCGACAATACTTATACGATCGATTGGGGATCGACCAGAGAGTCAAACTATAAATTAACAGATGAACTGGGTACGCTGACAGTCACCAGCGCCAACAACCCTGCTCCTGTCAATCCGGACGGAGGAAACGTTCCCGGAGACGGACTGCCGACAGCAGACATCGATGACGGTGAAACTCCGATGGATGACGGTGAGGACATCGACGATGACCCTGTCCCTAAGCAGGACAAGCCGACAGATTCATCCTGGGCGCTGCTTAATCTGATTTTCACACTGCTCACTGTCCTCCTTGCGCTGTTCGCGCTGTTCATGGACAGAGGCGCAGCCGAAGGAATCCGCGGCAGAAAGATCATCTGTATCGCTCTGGCGGTGCTGTCAGTGATCGTGCTGATCCTGACGGAGCCATTCACTCAGCCGATGCACATCGTTGACAAGTGGACGCTGCTTATGGCGCTCATCCTGGCAGCAGAAGCGGCTGCGGCATTTCTGATGAATCTGATCAGAAATTACGACCAGGAGTAATAGAATAAAACAAGAAGAAGCATGACGTTAAAATTCTGTTCCTTTGCCAGCGGCAGCAGCGGAAACTGCTACCTGGTAAAAAGCAATAATACGGCTATACTCATAGACGCGGGAATATCGGGAACGAGAATACTGGCGGGGCTCGAGGACACAGAGACTCTGCGCGAAGACATAAGCGCAGTGCTCGTAACCCATGAGCACGTAGACCATGTAAGGTCGCTGCCAGTGCTCTCGAAACGGATTCCCGGTCTTTGTGTTTATGCCAATGAGGCAACATGGGAAAGAATCGAAAGACCGGTGCCTGAAGAGCGCAGGAGGACCTTCGCGACGGGCGAAGATTTCCAGATAGGCGACCTGACCATCAGACCGTTTCCCGTTCCTCACGACGCCGCGGAGCCGGTAGGCTTCTCCGTCTTCGCAGACGGACGGCAGATCAGCGTTTGCACAGACGCGGGGTACATCAGCGAGGAAATGTTCGCAGAGATACTTGAAGCGGATCTGCTTCTTCTTGAAGCGAACCACGAGAAGGAGATGCTGCTCTTCGGCAGATATCCGTATCACCTCAAGCAGCGCATTCTGGGGGACGAGGGGCACCTTTCTAATCTGTCCTGCGGAGAAGGTCTTTGCAGGATCGTGAATGAGAATCCGAAAAAACGCCAGGTACTGCTGGGACACCTCAGCAATGAAAACAATACTCCGGATGTGGCCCTGCAGGCCATAATAAACACCCTTGAGGAAGAGAGCATATTTACCGGCGATGACCTGAAGGTCGATGTGGTTCTCAGGGACCGCATGAGCAGGATATACGAGCTGTAGGAATATACGTAGATACCAAGCATGAACATAAAGATAATAGCTGTAGGAAAACTGAAAGAAAAGTACTGGCGCGACGCGGCAGAGGAATATGTCAAACGCCTTGGCGCGTACTGCAGCACGGAGATCATTGAAATCAGAGAGAGCAGGCTGCAGGCCAATCCATCAGCCGCAGACGAGGAAGCCGTTAAGGCAGCCGAGGGCGACGACATACTGCGTCGTATTGGCAGGGAAGACTATGTGATCACTCTCGAAATCAAAGGCAAGGGCCTTTCGTCTGAACAGCTGGCTGAAAAGATAGACCGACTGGCGCTGGAGGGCAAAAGCAATCTTGCTTTTGTAATAGGGGGATCACTGGGACTGTCTCCTGAGGTGAGCAGTCGCGCAGATTTCAAACTCAGTTTTTCGGCCATGACGTTTCCGCACCAGATGATGCGCGTCGTGCTTCTGGAGCAGATATACAGAAGCTTTAAGATAATAAGAAACGAGACCTACCACAAATAACGCAAAGGCAATAATAAAAAGGTAAGAAAAAAGGATCGGCATTTGCTGAACTTGTCAACTAAAAGTAGACAGTTCAAAAAGGTCAAACCTCAATCACAAATACCCCAGATCAGTTCTATACTGAACTGGGGTTTTGTATTGTAATGAGTATGCAGGTCTGTAATTGTTATAGTAATATACAAAGCTGTCTATCATTTCTTCGGGCGTATCAAACTGTCTGTGCCATCCTTCAGCATACATCTCTGCTTTTATCCACCCGTTTATCGCTTCGATCACACAATTATCCGTAGGAGTAGCAACGCGCGACATCGAGCGAATTAT
>DBYH01000026.1:0-57696 GCA_002310095.1 Firmicutes bacterium UBA1191
AGAAAAAAGTACAAAACACACGATTATCTGATTAAGAATCATGGTTCTCTCGTAGGAGCACAAAACGATAAGAATCATGTGGATGAAAGACGCTATGCCAATTTGCTCATTCTGACTGCAAACGGAACTCTTTTAATGAGCATATGGAGCCTTTTGTTGTTTCTCATGAACATTCTTGACAAATGGGAAGATGAGTTCATGGCAGATTTCATGACAAAAATCATTTCAGCTGTTGGAACTGTATTTGTGTTCGCAGTTATCTTTGCTATTGCAGTTTTATTCAGGTATATAGTCTGGAGAGGTGGGCGAAAAGAGGCAGAGAATGGGCAGAAGAGAAACGGGTATCTTGCGGTCGCGATTCTTCTCACAGTCTACGATGCTTATGCTATCGTTTCTTTCGCTTACCTGGTTATCAATAAAACTGTCGATGGTTATGCTTTTCTAAGTTTTATTTTTGATGCAACTTCTTTTCTTATCTTGTGTCAGTTGCTGTTTTCCGCTTTTAAAATAAGAAAAGTCAGGAATATGATAGCAAACGCAGAGTCCGGAGAAAAACTCAGTTCGGGTGCGGATATACAGGAGGTGCTCTGATGCAAATGGATTTTCACTATTATGCAACATATGCAGCAGCCTTCCTTGCAGGATACAGCCATGAAGAAAGTATGGCAATCTGTTATAGTGCGCAGTTTGTGGATGAGTGCAGCAAGACATATCTTAAGGGAATAAAGGCACCTCGTTCGGCGGCAACGACACAGCTTCAGGAGGAACTTGCAGATGCCAGGGCTGACCTGCTCGGCCTTCAGGATATAACGAGAATATGGGCCTCATTCCACTTCCTCCCGCGTGATCTGCACAGAAATCCTAAGCTGCGCTGCTCACGCGCGTACAGGAGAAAATACCGCCTTATATGCGGTCCTAACGGTAAGCTCGCAGCCGATACGGTTAAGTTGGCCAAAGGAAAGAGCCTCGAGGCTGCCGGGATAGCCATGCACGTCATTGCTGACACATGGGCTCACCAGTACTTCGCGGGAACACCTTCTATTGTTATAAACAATGTAAGCCCAAATTTTTATGAGATTATTTGCACGGATGGCATGATTGAGGAACATAAAATCAGGTTCAATCACAATCCTGCGACACCGGATAATCTTGAAAAACTGGACTATACAAATACGATGTTTCAAATCAACGAGAATTCGGTCATGAATCTCGGCCACGGCAGGGCAGGGCATTTTCCCGACTACAGTTTCGCAAGATACAGATATATGCCGGCCTGGGCGGACTTCAATGAAGTTGTGAAAGATAATCCTGTGGATTACAGTCTGGCTTTCACGCAAATGATATATGCCCTTAAGTATCTTAAAGGGGATATCAAAGAATTTGAAGTCGAAAAATATGATATGGATGCCATGGATCCGTACAGAGATGAAATCATGGGGATCCTTTGCAAAAGGCAGGCAGATGCCTGCACTGACTGGAAGGCTTTCGGGGAGAATCTTTCCGGATGCGAAATTGAGGACTTTGATGTCAACAAATACAAGGATGAATATCTGAATGCAGATAAAGACTGTAAGAACAACACAGTCCTCGGCAGATTTATTCTGGCGGCCATGTCTCAAAAGAGTATGGTGACCAACAGGATCTATAAATCGGGCAACAGAGCGGCAGGTTATTCCATTGATGTCAATGAGAAGGGCTTCAGAGGTATTAAGGATTATGCCAGACTCCTGCAGGAAAAGGAGGATGAACGATGACTAAGATTCAGAGAGTTAAATCCTTCCTTGGTGGCCTGGTTACAGTTCTGTTTGGAGGTATCCTTTATTGGGTTCCGTTTATGGGCGTTGACTTGATTTCGTTGGTCGTGACTGTTTCACTTCTGGTTCTTGGATTAAAAAACCTGTTATTCTATGCTGCCATGTCCAGGCACATGGTGGGAGGAAAGTATTCGCTGTTTGCCGGAATTATACTGACAGAACTTGGGATATGCGTATATATGATGAAAAGTATTTCTCCTGTATACGTTATGTTTTATTTGCTGGCAATCCATTCTTTTTACGGTATCGTTGATATTATGGTGGCGCTGAGGGCCAGGAAACTGAGAAGTAAATCGTGGAGAATAAAGCTGCTTACGGGACTGGGAAATCTAAGCCTTGGCATACTGGCCATATACTTCGGTTTTACCGGAGAAGATGTGTTCATGGTAATATACATATATGCTCTCGGTATTGCTTACACTGGTATTATGCGCATGGCCAATGCGTTCCGCAGAACAGCGGTACCGTACATAGAGTGATGAAGGCGTGGTATCATCAGATGACACTGATAATGAAAGTGAAAGAAAAAGGGGAGTATTCATGAGTAAAAGAGAATACGAGAGAGGCAAAGAGCCGGGCAGGTACGACAGTAATACCAGCAGCGGCTCTTTTGTATATTCAGGAATTGTGGTACAGTTTAAATATACAGCATAGAACAGATAATCGAGAGGAGAAAAGAAAAATGGATAAGATTTATACAGAAAAAGCACCTGCAGCAGTAGGGCCGTATTCTCAGGCTGTCGTAATCAACGGAATGGTTTACACATCAGGGCAGATTGCCCTGGATCCGGCAACAGGAGAGCTTGTCGGGGAAACGATAGAGGAGCAGACTGAGCAGGTCATGAAGAATCTGATGGCTATACTGGAGGCCGCTGGGACAAAGCCGGAAAATGTGGTGAAGACGCTTTGTTTCCTTACTGATATTAATGATTTTGCAGCATTTAACGAAGTGTACGCCAAATACTTCACAGAGAAACCTGCCAGATCATGCGTCGGGATTCAGGCATTGCCGAAGGGCGCCATCTGCGAAGTGGAAGTCATAGCTGCGATTTGATCAGTTTGGAGTAGGAAAAATGAAACAATATATTGTAGATGCTTTTACGAGCGAGCCGTTTGCGGGGAATCCGGCTGCGGTCTGTGTCATGGAAAAATGGCCGTCGGATGAAGCAATGATGAAGCTTGCCATGGAAAACAACCTGTCCGAAACAGCCTTCATCGTGAAGGAAGATGCAGGGTATCATCTGAGATGGTTTACGCCGGGAACAGAGGTGGAACTTTGCGGTCACGCCACACTGGCGTCGTCCTTTGTGATTTTGAATTATTATGAACCGGACAGTGACAGAGTTCAATTCAATACGCTAAGCGGGCAGTTGACTGTCACCCGCAAAGGCAATCTTTATGAAATGGACTTTCCGACCTTTGAGCTTCGGGAAATACCCGTGACAGATGATATGGAGAAGGCTTTCGGAGTGCGTCCGATCAAAGCGGTCCTTGGACTTGACCTTGTTTGCGTATTCGATGATGAAAAACAGGTGCGCGAGATGGACCCGGATCAGAACGGGCTGTTAAAAATCGAAGGACGGATACAGAATGCGACAGCAAAAGGAAAAGAAACAGATTGTGTTTCCCGAAGCTTCTGCCCTAAAATATCTATCCCTGAGGACCCGGTCTGCGGAGCTGCTCATTGCCAGATTGCAGACTATTGGGCAAGTGAACTTGGAAAGAACGTGATCGAGGCATATCAGGCGTCAAAACGCGGCGGTTACCTGCATTGTGAGCTGCTTGGAAACGGAAGAATAGCCATAAGCGGCGCCGCAACACTTGTGGCGATATCAGATATTGTTGCTGATTTATAATGCAAAAGCAAATAAAGGCGAATGGCAGTAGAATGTAATTAATCAATTCGGTTCATACAAAGGGGCATAAATGTTGCACAAAGTCAAAAAAGTGGGGCAAAATGAGGGGATGAACTAGAGAACCTGAATTACCTGCATGATGCCTATACATCTTTGGGACTGAACGGGACCGGGGAGGAGTTATACAGAAGGTGTTTGAAAAAACCAATAGAGTAGCGCATGGCCTGTGGGAGTGTGATCCTGCAGGCCTGTTTTATATTTCTGCGCGAACAATACGGTATCTTTTACTACCTAATCATCTATGGTAAAATATCTACATCAATAGCGGTCAGAAACGTACCAGCCGGAGAAGTCTCATGCAGCAGTCTGCCGCATGGGTTTCTGCGGGTTTATCATATATGACTTTGTTAGGAGATTTTTCCATGAAGAAGATATTATTCCCGATCCTCGCGACCGTGCTGATAGCTTTTGCGATCATGCCTTTGGCGGCGGGGACGGTGTTTGCTGATGAAGGTCCCGTTGATTGTGATGGATTCCGATGCAGACTTGACTGGGAGCATAATACAGCTGCGATCTGCGGCCCGGGGGGTGGTTTCCCTATAGAAGAAGATGGTAGCCTCGTAATTCCGGAAACCATAACATATTTTGATGAAACAAATACTGATGAAACATACTCTGGTGATAACTTTTCTGTTACGAAGATAGAAGACGATGCATTTAAGGGTAATTATGATCTGTCATCGGTTTCATTCCCTGCGAGTCTGACAATGATAGGATCAAACGCGTTTTTTGGTTGTCCGTATTTAGAAACTGTGTTGTTTGCAGACGATAATAAGCTTACAACAATAGATGTAGCAGCTTTTTCGTCTTGCAGCAGTCTGACCTCCATTGATATACCATCTTCTGTGAACACGATAGGACAGCAGGCCTTTTTGCAAACCGGGCTGACGAGCATCGTGCTCCCTGAGGGTCTGGAATTGATCGATGTACAGTTGTTTTACAAATGCGGCAGCCTGACAGAAGTGACCATCCCATTAACAGTGACAGATATTGGTGATTTTGCTTTCTCCGGCTGCGATGCACTGACCACCATCCATTACGGCGGCACTCTATCCCAGTGGGCGGCGATCACGCCAGGAATCGATATGCCTGTCATCACCCCTGCGTCTTATACAGTAAATGACGGTGATGAGTTGACGGTCAATGACAATACTTCTGGTACCATAACCATT
The DNA here is from genome assembly GCA_002310095.1 of Firmicutes bacterium UBA1191. Classification (GTDB taxonomy): domain Bacteria; phylum Bacillota; class Clostridia; order Peptostreptococcales; family Anaerovoracaceae; genus Lentihominibacter. The sequence goes on from DBYH01000026.1 coordinate 4,903, forward strand.
CCCGCTGGTGCAAGCGTCACGCTTTCGGGCGTAACCATTGGCGGCGGCATTGTCTGCAAGGGGAATGCGACGATCATTCTTGCGGGCGGTAGTAATAATACTGCAAATGGGGCGGATAAAAAGGCGGGAATATGTGTACCGAAAGACTGTACGCTTACGATCAAAGGCACCGGCAGCCTGACCGCGCAGGGCAACAATGGCGGCGCCGGAATTGGCGGAAATTATACACCCGGAAAGTGGGAACCATCGGGAAATATCGTAATTGAAGGCGGGACCATCAATGCCACAGGAGATGATGGTGCTGCAGGTATCGGCATGGCCTATCTCCAAAACTGCGGAGATATCACAATCACCGGCGGCGACGTCGAAGCGAGAGGCGGCGATGGCGCAACCGGCATAGGCTGCGGTGAGTATTCTCATTCAAATACCAAATGCGGGAACATTACGATTACCGACAAGGTGACTAGAGTCACAGCCTACAGCGGCGATGGCTGCGACAGCGCCATCGGAAAAGGGGATGGACGAAATACCTGCGGAACCATTACCATCGGCGGCGTGGTACAGCAAGGCGACATGACCGGCAGCCCGTTTATTACGGAGCCTTACACGATAAGCTTTTTCGCCGGTGAAGGTGAAGGCGCCATGGCAGCTCAGACAGTCATGAAAAACGTGAATCAGGAATTTGAGCTTCCGGCAAACGGTTTTACGGCGCCGGCGGGAAAGGCTTTTACAGAATGGTCGGTAGTGATCGGCTCTGCTGCGGCTGTAAATAAAGCGGCCGGTGATAAGATAACTATCACGGCGAATACGAATGTGACGGCGGTCTTTGATGCTGCCGCAGAAATTCCCGCCGCAAAGACAGGGCTGATCTATAATGGCGCCGAGCAGACCGGTGTCGAGGGAGGGCAGGGCTATACACTGTCCGGAACAACGGCCGCGACAAATGCGGGAGACTATTCGGCTACGGCGACCCTGCAGGATGGATACCTATGGAGCGACGGGACAAGAGAGCCTAAAACGATCAACTGGAAGATCAGCAAAGCCACCGTGAAAGTGACAGCACCGGCAGGCAAGACCTTCACATATGACGGCAAGGCAAAGACCGGCGTTGCAGCAGGATTAAATTACACCCTGTCTGGTACCGTGAAGGCAACGAAGGCCGGAAGCTATACCGCAAAGGCAACACTTAATACAGATGCCAACTATACCTATCAATGGACGGACGGCACAACAGCGGTAAAGACCATCAAATGGACGATCAACAAAGCCGCCAACACCATGAAGATCAAGGCAAAGACAGCGACGGTCAAGTACAGCGTCGTGAAGAAAAAGGCACAGAAGCTGGGCGTCACTAAAGTCATCACCTTCACCAACAAAGGCCAGGGCACCAAGACCTATGTCAAGAAGAGCGGCAACAAGAAAATAACCATCGCAAAGACGACCGGAAAAGTCACCGTGAAGAAGGGCCTCAAGAAAGGCACATACAAAGTGAAGGTCAATGTCAAAGCGAAAGGTAATGCCAACTACAAGGCATCTGCCTGGAAGACCGTGACGTTCAAAATCACAGTGAAATAGAACAACCAGATGATCACAGGGGTCTGCAGGAGATGCAGGCCTCTCGATTTCGGCACATTTTTCGGCACATTTCAGCTTTTTTGGGAAAAAGGGTGGGGATTTCGGAATCCTATGTATCTATATGAATAAAGGTACTTTCAAGGGAAAAGGGTGAATATCATGACAAAGGCAAAAACAAGAAACTGTTTACTGACACTGGCGTTTTCAATCATGCTGCTGCTAGGTATGACGATTGCAGTGCATGCTGAAGATTATTCCACAGAAAACTTCACTCTGGGAAAAGCGGTTATATTGCAGCAGGGTGATGAAGTTCGATTAACGGGTATCGGTCATGTTGTGATGTACGCACCTCACATTATAGGGGGCGGCAATCCTATCTGGGAAACAGTACAGTGGGGTGGCAATGGACCCGTTAGTGTGGACTCGGACGGTAATCTTAGAATATATAATGCAAGCGGAGCCAGTACCGTTATACTGAGTTTACCGGAAGGCGCCGATTGCTGGACGATAACCAAAAGGAATGATGGCGGTTCCTATATCTGTGAGATCAGTTATTTACATATACATGAAGATGGTACCGCTTTCTCACCATGGCTCGATAATCAAAATCCGCCGGAAGATCCGGGTAGTTACTTCCTGCCCGGAAATGTAATGATGGAGGAACAAGGAACCTGGATAATCACAAATGGAAGCACATACGACATCTGCTTGAACGGACATAGCATTACGGGTTATGCCTCATCGTCTATCGAGTTGAATAATGGTACTTTGAACCTGTACGACTGCGGAACGAATGGAATGATAACAAGTAATGGTTCAGGTAGAGGCGTAGAGATTAACGACGGAACGTTCAATATGTATGGCGGAGTAATCAGCGGTTTCGACAATAGCGGCATTAACATGATGCGTGGTACATTCAACATGCATGGCGGAACGATCAGCAATAACAGCGCAGCTGAAGGCGGGGGCGTTTGGGTGAGTGGCGGAACGTTCAACATGTATGGCGGAACAATCAGCGGTAACAGCGCAGATGACGGCGGCGGTGTTTGCGTTATGGGTGGAACGTTCAATATGTCCGGTGGAAAAATCACGGGCAATTCCGCATCTGACGCAGGTGGGGGAATCTTCAGTATTGAAACCCAGTTATCCGGTTCTCCGCAAATCATCGGCAATACGGTGAATAATGAAATCGACAATATCCATCTTGATGACTCATCGTACTTCTCAATCACTGGTGCGTTAAGTACGCCAAAAGGCACGTCCGGACCGCAGATCGGTGTGACTGCGGATAGTCCGAAACCGTACGTGTTCACCAGAGGATTGAAGAACAAACTTCCCTCAGGGAAAACGGCTTCTGATTTCTTCTTCAGTGACGACCCGACTTATGCTGTTGGGGAAACAGACGACAGAGAAGCGAAGCTGGCGATGCCACTGACCATCACAGCCATAGATCAGACATACACTTACAACGGCAAGACGCAGGGCCCGGGCGATGCGGCCTACGATGTTGCTGCGAAAATCGCAGAGGTAGTCAAAGTCAGCGGCCTGAAGTCAGGCGACGAGCTGGCCAGCCTGGTCATCGATGGACAGGGACAGAAAGTCGGCACATATCCGCTCACACCTTCCAATGCCGTAGTCAAGAGCAATGGCAATGATGTGACCTTTAATTACGCCATCAGCTACGTTCCGGGCAAGCTGACGATCACTAAACCAAAACCGGAACCAGCACCGCCGCAGCCAAAGATCAATAAAGCAGCGGCCAAGATCGCCCTTGACGCAGGCATGAAAGCCTATTCCTCCGGGAGCAAAGTCACCGCATCCTGGGGTGCTGTCAAGGGCGCGAGCAGCTACGTGATCTACGCGAATTACTGCGGCCAGAAGAAGTGCAAGAAGATCAAGACCGTCAGCGGCAAGACGACCTCGTTCGACATCACGAAGCTGAACGGCAAGAAGTTCAACCCGAAGAAGAACCTGAAGTTCTACGTCGTGGCCTACAAGACCGTGAAGGGAAAGAAGGTCAAACTGGCCAAGAGCATCGTGGCCCATGCGCCGGGCAGCAAGAACTCCAAGCGCACGAACGTCACAGGCGTCAAAGTGAAGAAGAGCAAATACACCCTGAAGAAGGGAAAGACAGCCAAGATCAAGGCGAAGCTCGTGCTCCAGAAGAAGAGCAAGAAACCGCTGAAGCACTGCGCGAAGTTCCGCTATGCTTCGAGCAATAAGAAAGTAGCGAAAGTCAGCAAAAAAGGCAAGATCACAGCCGTCGGCAAAGGCAAGTGTACCGTCTATGTGTACGCCGTCAGCGGCGTGTCCAAGAAGATCAAGGTCACAGTGAGATAATAGCCTGTAAGGAGGTATCGCTATGAAGAAGATATTATTCCCAATCCTCGCATCCGTGCTGATTGCTTTTGCGATCATGCCATTTGCGGCGGGGACAGTGTTTGCGTCAACAAGTGAAAATCCCGTCGTGGGATTTACAGGCGTGCTGGGAACAGGAGCCAACACGAAAAATGCCCAGACAGTCTATTACGGGGTAGACATAGATGAAAATCAAAATGCAAATCCGATTGCCTGGCGCGTGATCGGATACAATGGCAGCGGTGCGGCAAGCGCGAGCGGTGCGGCAACCTTGCTGTCTGCGGGAACTATGGTTCAGACGTTTTTTGATGAGAGCGGCAATAGCAGCAATGCTTACGCAAACAGCACGTTGCGAAAAAAAATCGAAGAAGGATATGAAAACGGCGGAGCGCACGTTGATGGCATCCTTGACAGCCTTTCGGATGCAGAACAGGGGGCGATCAAGAGGAGAACACTCGTGCACGGCAGTTATAATAACGAAGAACCGAAGAATATAGACTGCATAGCAGGAGATGCGGATCTTGAGGATGTTGCTTTATGGCCTCTTTCCACAAAAGAAGCGAATGCAGTCAACAAAAGCCTCCGTATCGTTGATCCTGACCATCCAAGCTGGAAAATCAGTTATTGGTGGCTGCGTTCACCAGGCAATAAAGATTACCGCGCTGCCTATGTTTGTGGTGATGGCGACATCGACTGCGAGGGTGTAAATGTCTCTAACACCGATTACTGCGCGCGTCCCGCTTTTTATCTGAATCTTGAATCTGTTCTCTTCACATCTGCCGCGGTCGGCGGCAAATCCTCGGGCAACGCAGGTGCCGAGGCGCTGGAAGCACAGTCCGATCTGACCAACAGCAGCGGCGAATGGAAAGTGACCATAAAAGACAGTAACCATGCAGATTTCGCTGTTTCAAAAGTTACAGCAGAGGAAAACGGCGTATCTGTCGAATATAAAAAAGCAAAGGCAGGAACAGACGAATATATCTCAGCTATCATCACTGACAAGCCGGTCACGGAAGCAGACGCGGCGATCAAATACTACGGCAGGATCGCGCAGGCGGCAGCGGCCAATTCGTCCGTCACCATCAACACAGCGGGCAAACTCGGAGAAAACGATCATCTGTATATCTTTAACGAACAATACAATGGCGACAAAAAAACGGATTATGCCAGCAAACTGACAGAGGTGGCGCCGGTCAGCATCAACGGCGCGAAGGTCGCTCTCTCCAAGACATCCTTCACCTACAACGGCAAAGTCCAAAAGCCCACCATCAAGACGATCAAGGGAATGAAACTGAAAGAGGGAACTGACTACACAGCCAAATGGTCCAATGCGTCTTCCAAAAAAGCAGGCACCTATACCGTGACCGTCACAGGAAAAGGCATCTATACGGGAACCGCCAAGGCGACCTATAAGATTAAAAAAGCCGCGAACACCCTGAAAATCAAGGCAAAGACAGCGACAGTCAAATACAGCAAAGTCAAGAAAAAGGCGCAAACCCTGAAAGTTTCCAAGGTGATCAAGTTCACCAATAAAGGCCAGGGCGCGAAATCATACGCCAAGGTCAGCGGCAACAAGAAGATTACCATCGCCAAGAAGACTGGCAAGGTTACAGTCAAGAAAGGCCTGAAGAAAGGCACCTACAAAGTGAAAGTCAAAGTCAAAGCGAAAGGCAGTGCCAACTACAAGGCATCCGCATGGAAGACAGTGACCTTTACTGTCAAAGTCCGCTAAGAAAGACAGACCCCGCAATAAGGACTGGATATACTATTACATATCTATTTCTAATATTAATATAAGGAGTGTGCTGTTTGAGAAGACTGCATTACACAATGGAGATTGTCGGCTGACCGGGAGGTTTGCTGATAATCAAACAAACCTCCCGCTGGAAAGCAATTGAAGTCAACAATTTTCAGGAGGTAAAACAATGAATACAAATGACATTACGATACGCTTAGAGAAAAGCGAAGAATACAGAGAAATTGAAAACCTGATCAGAGAGTCGTTCTGGAACGTTTACAGACCGGGATGCAGTGAGCACTATGTGATCCATGTGCTCCGCGATGATCCTGCTTTCGTGAAAGAACTTGATTTTGTCGTGCGGCAAAATGGCAAACTGATCGGGCAGAACATGTTCATGAGAACTGTCATCAATGCAGATGATGGCCGTGATATTGATGTGCTTACGATGGGGCCGATCTGCATCACGCCGGAGCTGAAACGAAAAGGGTACGGCAAACGGTTGCTCGACTATTCTCTTGCAAAAGCAACCGAGCTTGGTTTTGGCGCGGTGCTGTTTGAAGGCAACATCGACTTCTACGGCAAGAGTGGCTTTGATTATGCCCGCAGGTTCGGGATCCGGTACCATGACCTGCCGGAAGATGCGGATGACTCATTCTTTCTGTGCAAAGAGCTTGTGAAAGGGTATTTGGACGGAATTACAGGCGTGTACCAGACGCCGCAAGGCTATTACGTAGACGATGCTGAAGTGGAAGCATTCGACAGGTCATTCCCATTTAAGGAGAAACAGGTTCTTCCGGGACAGATCTTCAAATGACACGATGCATCTACAAGGAAATCATGCACAGCAATGCGATTTCCACTTTATTAAAATCTAATATTTGACTCATACAGAGCAGTATAATCGCTGCACAAAATCAAAATAGTGGAGAAAAAAGTGGGGACGAACAGACTGGAAATCGCTGGAGCCTTTGGTACAACTGAACTCCGGAAATAACAAGTCCCGTCCCCGCAACCAAGAATTTGAAGCCGTCCATGTGGGCGGCTTTTCTAAGGCTCAAAAGAGCGATATAGAGAAAGGGGATATCAACATGAGCAGAAAGAAGAAGGGGAGCGTTCCTGTAGCCCCACCCAAGCAGGAAAAAAGAGAATACGAGAGAGGCAAAGAGCCGGGCAGGTATCGTGATGATATCGGGTCCGGCTCTTTTGGTATCGCATGTTTTGTGGTAGAGTAAGGACACAGCATTGGAGGAGAAGAGGGTTCATACTAATGAGCAAAGGGACGATACAAATAGAAACAGACCGGTTGCTATTACGGCAGCATGTTATCGAGGATGCTGTGCTTTTGCATCAGAACTTTGGCCTTGATTCGGAGATGTTCCGGTATTCCGGCTGGAATCCTTATGTAACGCAGGCGGCGGCAGAGGAAGCAGTCCGTCATTTTATCGACAGTTATACGGATGAACACTTCTATGGCTGGGCCGTTGAGTATGATGGCATACTGGTTGGCACGATAGGGGCTTACGACTATGATCCGGCATCGAATACCATAGAAATCGGATGCAGCATAGAACGCGCGAGCTGGGGCAAAGGCTTTGCAAGCGAGGCGATCGAAGCTGTGCTGGCATATCTGACCGAACACGAGGGGATTCAGTGTGTAACAGCGTGGTGTGCGCGGATAATATCGGTTCCGGAAGAGTCATGGAAAAAGCAGGGATGAAATGCATCAGAACCGAAAAAGATGCTTTGGAGATCGACGGTAAAACATATGACAAGCTTGTTTATGAACTGAATGTAAAAACGGAGGGTGCGCAGCCAATCGAAATCGAGGAACTGTAAGCGCTGCAGGTAAAGCATGACAGATAATCATCACAACAGAATCGTATTGCAAAAGCATCTGCCGATGGGATTCCTCGCGGTGTGGATCATGATCATTACGACGATCCAGTGGATGATGCTGGATATGTATCTTCCGGCGCTTCCTGTGCTGGTGCGTGAATTCGGCGTATCTGAAGGAGCGCTGAATGTCAGTCTGAACGCCGGGATCATTGCTGCGGCGGACTGGAGATGGCAGTGAGGAAAGCGTTGCAGCAAAGCGGGAAGTTCATACCGTGGCAGGTCGTAACGATCTCAAGAGACGGGAGAATTCTGGAGTAACAAGGAGGATCAGATAGAATGCTGAAAGATCATGAAATACCAAGATACCACTCCCGGCGGGGAGCAGAGAGAGCTGTGGATGATGCAGACCGGATATGGGAAATCATTGGGAAGGCAAAGTATGTGACACTTGCTATGGTTACTCCGGAGGGAGAACCGTACTGCGTTCCGATCTCCCATGGCTATGACAGAGAAAAGAACTGCCTGTATTTTCATACCGGATTCAGTGGAAAGAAGATCGATGCTCTAAAAGCAAATCCCAGGGTATGTGCATTTGTACTGGATGATGAGGGGTATGTGAAGGGCAGGTGTCATCACGAGTATCACAGCGTGATCTGCTATGGTAAGATCACGGAGATTGAAGGCAGGGAGGATAAGCTGGCAGCGCTGAAGACGATGTATTATTGCCTGGAAGATTCCCCATCGGAAGCGGAAGCGGCCATGCAGATGCGGAAACTTGATGAAATGCCGCTGACAAATGTGAATATGCTTCGAATGGATATTGACGGTTTTTCGGGGAAGAAGTCATCGCATCGATAATATGGCATAGCACGATTCGACTTTTACGGAATGACGAAACACTACACAAAATCAAAGAAGTGGAGAAAAAAGTGGGGACGAATGGGATGTGAAACGCCGGAAGCGTTGGTACAACAGGGATCCAGAAATAACACGTCCTTCCCCCGCAACCAAGAATTTGAAGCCGTCCATGTGGGCGGCTTTTCTAAGGCTCAAAAGAGCGATATAGAGAAAGGGGATATCAACATGAGCAGAAAGAAGAAGGGGAGCGTTCCTGTAGCTCCTCCCAAGCCCCAAGGGACTAGCTCCGCGTCGCAGGAAAAGAAAATGGTCATCGACATGAACACCATGAATCTGAAAAAGGAGCATGCCGTTCCGGGGTTCAGGACAGGCAAACATATGACCGAAAAAGACAGGCCTCGAAAGAAGGACTGGAAAAGAGAATACGAGAGAGGCAAAGAGCCGGGCAGGTATCATGATGATATCGGGTCCGGATCTTTTTTTTCGAAAGCAAATCGTCGGACAGAATCAAAACTATTACGTTCCGATGTGGTATAATATCCATATCTATAGCGTGCAGATGAAAATGACGAGCCGGAGAAATTATGTGACAGACATTCTGCCGCATGGTTTCTGCGGTTTACACGACCGGAAAAGAAATGGAGGTCTTGCGATGAACACAAAGAGAAAATCAGGCACGTTTGCGATCCTCGTGGCGGTGATAATGGTATTTGCCATGACGCCGATCATGGGAGGGGCGGTCTATGCCGACAGCGATACAGAGCAGACGATCAACGGTGTCAAATACACCCTGACAGTTGATGATAATGGCAATAAAATGGTCAGTGTCACCGGGTGCGATGAGGACCTTACTGGCGCTGTCGAGATACTTGAAGCGGTAACATTCGACGAGGTAGAGTATCCTGTAACGAGCATAGGAGTTAATGCTTTTAATGGGAAGTCCATTACAAGCATCACAATTCCTGCCGGAGTGACAAGCATCGGAGGACATGCATTCGAAGGGACAGCAATTACAAGCATTACAATTCCTGCTAGTGTGACAGGCATCGGAGGATATGCATTCATGAATTGCCAAAGCCTTGGAACAGTGAAATTTGCAGCGGGAAGCAATCTCGAAAGCATCGGAGGAGCTGCATTCCGAGGGACAGCGATTACAAGCATCACCATCCCTGCCAGTGTGACAGATATCAAAGAATATGCATTCAATTATTGCGAAAGCCTTGGAACAGTGACATTTGCAGCGGGAAGCAATCTCGAAAGCATCGGGAAAGCTGCATTCCAAGGGACAGCGATTACAAGCATCACCATCCCTGCCGAAGTGACAAGCATTGGGAAATATGCATTCGATTGTAACACACTTGATACCGTGTACTACGTCGGAACTCAAGAACAGTGGAATGGGATGCCCGATAGAGACAGCGACTGGGCAGCAGGCTGGTACGTCGATGTATTCTTCGTAAATGGGGCTGCGGATGTGCCTGTAGGCAAGACCCTTATTTACAACGGTGCGGAACAGACCGGCGTGGAAACCGGGGAAGGATATACATTAACCGGTACGACATCTGCCGCGGATGCCGGTTCCTATGAAGCAACGGCCACACTGGCCGACGGGTATGTCTGGACAGACGGAACGACCGGAGATAAAACCATTGTATGGAGGATCTGTTACGAGGCTGTTATACCTACAGGAAAGAATCTCACCTATGATGGAACGGAACAGACCGGCGTGGAAGCCGGGGAAGGCTATACATTAACCGGTACGATATCTGCCACGGGTGCCGGTTCCTATGAAGCAACGGCCACACTGGCCGACAGGTATGTCTGGACGGACGGAACGACCGAGCCGAAGACTATTTTATGGAAGATCAACAAAGCCACAGCGAAGGTAGATGTGCCGGCCGGCAAGACCTTCACATACAACGGTAAGGCACAGACCGGTGTCGCCGCTGGAAACAACTACACTCTTTCCGGCACTGCAAAGGCAACCAATGCCGGAACCTACACCGCAAAGGCAACGCTGAAGTCAAATGCCAACTACACATATAAGTGGTCCGATGAAACGACAGCGGCAAAGACGATCGAATGGACAATCAACAAGGCAGCCAATCCTCTGTCCGTTAAAGCCAAGACGGCCACAGTGAAAGGTTGTACAAAAGGCAAGAACGGAAAGCTGAAGAAGACGAAGACACTGAAGGCAGACAACGTGATCGGGTTCACTAACAAAGGCCAGGGCGCGAAGACCTATATCAAGAAGAGTGGAGATAAGAAGATCACCATCGCTAAGAAGACCGGCAAGGTCACAGTCAAGAAGGGCTTGAAGAAGGGCACCTACAAGGTCAGGGTCAATGTCAAGGCGGCAGGCAACGCCAATTACAAGGCATCCAAGGTGAAGACGGTGACATTCAAGCTCATCGTAAAATGATGTACAGACAAACAAACACACTATACACACAATCAAAAAAGTGGAGAAAAAAGTGGGGATGAAAGGGACGTGAGACGCTGGAACCGTTGATAGGACTGGGATCCGGAAAAAAACGAGTCCTCTCCCCGCAACCAAGAATATGAAGCCGTCCATGTGGGCGGCTTTTCTAAGGCTCAAAAGAGCGATATAGAGAAAGGGGATATCAACAATGAGCAGAAAGAAGAAGGGGAGCGTTCCTGTAGCCCCACCCAAGCAGGAAAAAAAGAGAATACGAGAGAGGCAAAGAGCCGGGCAGGTATCATGATGATATCGGGTCCGGCTCTTTAGTGTTTCTTAGTTTTGTGATAAAATAATTTAATAATAAGGAGAAGAGGGCGCTCTCTATGAACATGATCAACGATGAAAAGAATAGGCCAATAATAGAAGAACAGGCCATAACGAACCGTCTGCTTACCGATTTGACAGAGGCAGGAAGCTGGGTTATCAACTATGCGGCTGACGGCTCTTTTGCATCTGTACAATGGGGCGATGGCTTTCGCAGGCTGATGGGGTATAGTGATCAAAATGATTTTCCGAATGATATAGAATCATTTGTGGAGGGCGTTTACCCGGAAGACAGGGATACTTTTATTGGAGATTTGACTTCCAGTGTTTTTGATGAAGAAACCATGAGCTCAAAGGGCTACGATTTCCGCTTTTGCAGAAAGGATGGTTCGGTACGGTGGTATCGCAGCAAGGGCATACTGGTCCGGGATTCCGATGGCAAACCGGTGCAGTATAGAGGCGTGACTATTGACATAACCCAGATCAAAGAGCACGATGCTTTGTATGCTGAGCTGCAAAATGAAGCTGCGTTACTCGATACAATACATGAAATGCTAGGGTCCGGCAAATGGACAATGGATTTTGATGAAGCAGGCGTGATGGAGCGTGTCAACTGGAGCGACGAATTCCGTAGGATGATCGGATATAATGACACGGATGACTTTCCGGATGTACTGGAATCATGGTCCGATTTGCTTCATCCTGATGATAAGGAACGCGTACTGAAAGAGTATAATGAAACGATATCCGACTATACAGGTCAAAAGACATATGACGTAGAGTATCGTCTGCTGACGAAAAACAGAGGGTACCGCTGGTACCGCGCTGTCGGCAAACCCACACGTCGCTCGGATGGTTCGCCTAAAACTTATACAGGTGTGTTCATAGATATCACTGAACAGAAAGAAATGATTCAGGAACTGGCACAGCAGCGGGAATCGCTGAGTGATGCGCTGGAAGAGGCGAATCAGGCCAATAAGGCAAAGACGGCATTCCTGTCTAATATGAGTCATGAGATCCGTACTCCAATGAATGCAATCATCGGTCTGAACCGGATTGCGTTAAATGACGATGACATATCTGAAACGACACGGGAGTACCTCCAGAAAATCGGACTATCAGCCCAGCATCTGCTCAACATAATCAACGATATTCTCGACATGAGTCGCATCGAATCCGGTCGTATGAACTTGAAGAATGAAGAGTTTTCTTTCGCAAAGGCGTTGGCTCAAGTCAATACTATCATAAGTGACCAATGCAGTAACAAGGGCATTGAATACGAATGCCATGTAAAAGGCACGGTCGATGATTATTATATCGGCGATGAAATGAAACTGCGGCAGGTTATGATCAATATCCTCGGGAATGCTGTCAAGTTTACACCGTCAGGCGGCAGCATAACATTTACTGTGGAAGAAGTTGCTCGATTCGACGGACGATCAACGCTTTGCTTTATCATCAGTGATACTGGTATTGGGATGAACCAGGATTATCTTCCGAAGCTGTTCGATGCATTCAGTCAGGAAGATGCATCCAGCACAAATCGTTATGGAAGCAGCGGCTTAGGCATGGCCATAACCAAGAACCTCGTTGAACTGATGAACGGAACGATCTCAGTAGAGAGTGAACAGAATAAGGGAACGACATTTACCGTTACGGTTACGCTGATTGACTCCGTCCAAAAGAGCAATGAGGATGAAGAGTATTATCTGCAGCCTCATGAGATGTGCGTATTGGTGATCGATGATGATCCGATTGCCTGCGAACATGCTCAGCTTGTGCTGGGACAGGTAGGCGTGAGTTGTGAAAAGGCAATGTCCGGAGCAGAAGGTCTGCAGATGGCAAAACTCCGCCATACCAGGAGAGAACCTTACAACCTGATTCTGGTGGATTTGCGAATGCCTGATATGGACGGTGTGGAAACGACCCGCCAGATCCGGGAGGCTCTGGGCGACGAAACGCCGGTGATTATGATTACCTCATATAATTGGGATGATATTGAGGATGAAGCCAAGGAAGCAGGCGTTGATACGTTTGTATCAAAGCCACTTTTTGCTGGGGCAGCGCTTGATGAGTTCAGGGAGATTTTCAAGAAAAAGAACAGGAAACTTGCTCGCGAGACGGTAGATCTCAAAGACCGCAGAGTATTGTTGGCAGAGGATGTCACAGTAAATGCCGAGATCATGATCATGGTGCTCTCTATGCGGGAGATACGTGTGGATCACGCGACAAACGGGCGCATTGCTGTAGAAATGTTTGAAGGACATGAAGAAGGCTATTACGATGCCATTCTGATGGATATGCGAATGCCTGAAATGGATGGACTGGAGGCGACCCGGAGAATTCGGGCTATGGATAGATCTGACGCAAAGACTATTCCTGTCATTGCATTAACGGCAAATGCCTTTGATGAGGATGTTCAGCATAGTATGCAGGCAGGTCTCAATGCACACCTGAGCAAACCGGTGGAACCAGACGTATTGTTTGAAACGTTAGAAGGGCTTTTACGATAGTGTGATACCGGCATCGGCTCATGTGTTGTATTTGTTATTGCCATATGCCAATCATGACAATATATACTGATTATAGCTACTGGAATATACGAGAATTGAACAAGAATTATGATGTACTCAGTCATCGGGATATTGGCGACAATAATCCTTTTCATCATTAATAGAGACGTACTATGGCGTCATGCAGGCAGGGAGTTCACAAAGACGCAGAGATACTACCGCAGTTTTTTGTTATGCGTTCTGTCTTACTATATTACTGATGCCTTTTGGGGAATACTGGACGCAAACGGGCTGACCACTTTGCAGTTTGCAGACACAGCTTTATATTTTGTCGCAATGGCAGCTGCTGTATGGATGTGGACAAGGTATGTCGTTGAATATCTGAAAAACGAGAATATTATTGGCAAGATACTTTATCACGCAGGCAGAACGTTTTTCTTCCTTGAAGTGATCGCTGTTGTAGTGAACTGCTTCTATCCAATCATGTTCTGGTTTGACGAAAACGGCGGATATCATGCAGGAGGCGTCAGATACGCTACTCTCGCTATACAGATCCTTCTGTTCCTGCTCACATCCGGGTATACACTTATAGTTTCTTCAAAACTAAAGGGTCAGATAAAACGCCGGCATCAGACGATCAGCCTTTTTGGTCTGGCCATGGTTATACTGATCGCTCTGCAGATCGGTTACCCACTGCTGCCGTTTTATGCCATGGGATACATGCTCGGCACCTGTGTGCTGCATGTTTTTGTTGAGGAAGACGAAAAGGATGAATACAGGAACAATCTGAAAGAAGCACTTATGGTCGCCGAGGAGGCGAACAAGGCGAAAACCGTCTTTCTGTCAAATATGAGTCACGAGATACGTACTCCTATGAATGCCATCATCGGCCTTGACAGCCTGGCGATGCGGAATGAGTCGATTCCGGATGAAACGCGGGAGTATCTGGAGAAAATCGATGGGAGTGCAAAGCATCTTCTTGGGCTTATTAATGACATACTCGATATGAGTCGCATAGAGTCAGGCCGTCTCGTGCTGCGCAACGAAGAGTTTTCGTTCAGCGGCATGCTGGAGCAGATCAATACGATGGTCATGACCCAGTGTGAAGAAAAAGGTCTGAAATATGAATGTAATCTGTTCGGAGGCGTCAGCGATTACTATATCGGAGACGATATGAAGCTGAAGCAGGTACTGATCAACATCCTCAGTAATGCTATCAAGTTCACAGATGCACCGGGCAGTGTCAATATGACGGTGGAGAGAACTGCAGTCTATGGAGATCACTCCACACTGGAATTTGTAATAAAAGATACTGGAATAGGAATAGATGAGGCATTTATTCCAAAGATTTTCGATGCCTTTTCACAGGAGGATGGCGGCCGGAGTAACAAATACGGCAGCACAGGTCTTGGCATGGCGATAACCAAGAATATCGTCGAACTGATGAACGGTACAATTTCCGTTAAATCGGAGAAGGGGGTCGGAACAGAGTTCACAGTAAAGGTAACGCTGAAGAACGCGGAGCATCAGGGATCGGTTACAAATTATATCGATCCGAAGGATATGCGTATCCTGGTTGTTGATGATGAGAAAATCGCAGCTGAACATGCAAGGATAGTATTAGATGAGGTCGGGATTACAGCAGACACATGTTCTGATGGTCAGACCGCACTGCAAATGCTTGAGATTCATCATATGAAACACGAACCGTATAATCTTGTTCTCCTTGACTGGAAGATGCCGGGAATGGACGGCGTTCAGGTCGCGAAAGAGATAAGGGAACGGTATGATAATGAGACCACAGTTATTATTCTGACTGCGTTCAACTGGGATGACATCATGGATAACGCAATCCACGTAGGGGTCGACGGTTTTCTTGCAAAACCGCTGTTCGCGTCGAATATTATTGGTGAGCTCGAACGGATTGCACGTAAAAACAGCATGAGCATATATAAGGATAGAGCCAGAGCAGATCTCAAAGGCAGACATATCCTCATGGCAGAAGATGTGATGATCAATGCAGAAATCATGAAGCAGATTATTACAATGCGTGAGGCGGAAATCGATCATGCTCTAAATGGCAGATTCGTGCTGGAGCTGTTTGAGAAGAGCCCTGTTGGTTATTATGACGCTATCCTTATGGACGTACGCATGCCGGAGATGGATGGTCTGGAAGCCACAAGAGCAATTCGCGTGCTTGACAGACCTGATGCGCAGACTATACCTATTATAGCGCTTACTGCAAATGCCTTTGACGAAGATGTTCAGCGCTCATTGCAGGCGGGAATGAACGCGCATCTGTCCAAGCCGGTGGATCCGGAGCACCTGTATCTGACTCTGGAAGAACTGATAGGTGAAAGGCAGAAAAGAAAAGGCTCATGAGGATGCTTTTGCAATTATTGCATAGTTTTTGAGGAAGATTAGAGCATGAAAAAGACTGTAATTATCATAGTCAACGTAGTCATCATGGCTGCCATAATGATCTTTGTTGTTCTCTACTCAGGATCTGAAAGTAAAGATTCACATCAGAGGCAGATAGAACACTTTGTAGATACAACGGTTTCCATGGAGCACATGACAGAGAATTATCTGGAAAGCGAGCAGAGAATCTGCGATATATGGGCGCACTATATCAACAACAAGAACATGACAATGGAAGAGGCTGCCGAATATATCCGTGATTCGCATGTGCATAATAACACCTCTGCTCATCTGATTTCGTCTGACACACTGACAGGACTATCTACGCGTCCGAAACAGGGTACGGACGATAATTATGCTGTTTCCTATAAAAAAGTAGATCTCCTGGAGGACACAAACTGGATCAACGAAATCGGAAAGTCGGTCAACATAACACGTGCTTATACCAACCCGGTGAATGGTGAGCAATCGCTGGCTTTCTGTAACATTGTTAAGCTGCGTGATCCGGGAAGCGCAAAGGGCAGGACTGCGGTTCTGCTGCGCGTCATCCCTATATCGATACTGGAACAGAAATGGGTCTTTCCGCAGACAGAACTGGCGAATGCGGAAATCTCCATGATCGATGCCAACGGTGACTATATCCTTAAGGGAGACAGTTTTAAGAATTCCAGCTTCTTTGAGTTTTACAAATCATATAATTCAACGAATCCTGAATCATCGCACGAATTGTTCAATAAGATCACTTCATCGACAGGTTCTGTTTCGATGATCAACTCGCATAAACAGGAGTGCATACTTGCTTATACACCAGTCTCGGCTTCTGCCGGCTGGACAATGCTGGGTCTCGTGCCGGCGAAGGATCTCGATGTGGAGACTCAAAACTGGCTGCTGATTGGAGTAGTTTCTCTTGGTTTGCTGATTTTGTTCCTCTTTGACCTGCTCAGCATACTCTACTTTAACAGGCGGCTTCAGATTGCGGCTAAAGAAGCTGCGGCTGCAAACCAGGCAAAGACAGATTTCCTCTCCACCATGTCTCATGACATCCGCACGCCTATGAATGCCATTATAGGTCTTACGACGATCGCTGAGAAGAATCTCGGAGATGTGGAATCGACAGGGGAAAGCCTGCGGAAAATCAGTCTTGCCAGNNGCCAGCAATCATCTGCTGACACTGATTAATGACATTCTGGATATATCAAAGGTTGAAAGCGGAAAACTGAAATTGAGTCCTCTGACATTCTCCATTGTAGAAACGGTCGAAAACCTTGTGACTGTTTCACAGCCGATGATCAAGGAAAAGAACATTGAATTCAGTTTCCACATCAATCAGATTGAAAAGGAATATCTATATACAGACCAGCTCAGGCTGAATCAGATCTATATCAACATCCTCTCTAACGCGATCAAATACACAGAACCCGGTGGAAGTGTCAGTGTAAATCTGCGTCAGGAAAAGAGCGACAAACCGGGATGTATACGGCTAACTTATGTCGTTACAGATACTGGCATCGGCATGAGCCCTGAATATATGGAAAACATGTATCAGCCTTTCTCACGGCAGATCGACAGCCGTGTCAACAGCATTCAGGGAACCGGCCTTGGTCTGGCCATTACAAAGCAAATGGTCGATTTGCTTGATGGAACAATCGAATGCCAGAGCGAACAAGGCAAGGGGACGACATTCACAGTCGTACTGGATATCCCTGAAGCCGACAGGCAGCGGGAAGATATGCAGCTTGATGCCATCGACATTCTGATCGTTGATGACGATGAGACTATGCTTGAGACTACTGTTGATAACCTTGAGTCCCTTGGTGCATCCGTGGAGCAGGCACGAAACGGATTGGAAGCGCTCGGCATGATCGAGCACAGGCATCTTGCCGGCAAGGGCTACAATGCAATTCTTATTGACTGGAAAATGCCTGAGATAGACGGTCTTGAGACGATCAGGCGAATCCGGGCCGAGATAGACGCAGATGTTCCGATTTTGCTGATGTCCGCCTATGACTGGTCGGATATTGAAGATAAGGCAAAAGAAGCAGGCGCGAACGGTTTTGTAAGCAAACCGCTTTTCCGTTCTACGCTCTATGATAAGATCAATGGTCTTATCGGGAAAGAGACTGTATCCTCCGGGCTGGAAGATGATTATTCCGACCTGCATGGGCTGCACATTCTTGTAGCTGAGGATAATGATATCAACTGGGAAATCATATCCACAATACTTTCGATGTATGGAATCACTACCGACCGCGCAGAAAACGGACGGGTCTGTGTGGATATGATGCGAACGGCTGCAGAGGGCAGTTATGAACTGATCTTCATGGACGTACAGATGCCGGAGATGAATGGTCTTGACGCGACCAGAGCGATCCGTGAACTGGATGATCCTTGGGCAGCTTCTATCCCAATTATTGCGATGACGGCAGACGCATTCTCAGAAAATGTCGCGAAATGTCTGGATGCAGGAATGAATGGGCATATCGCAAAGCCTGTCGATATTAAACTAGTTATCAAAGAAATCCGAAGAATTAAGGACGGGGGAGAACAATTATGAAAAAAATGATGTATGTGCTTTTGGCTTTGGTGATGATTCTGGGTCTGTCTGCGTGCGGTTCAGAAAAGCAGGAAGCCACGACTGAGGAAGGATTCAGCCCATCACTGGACACTTCCACCGAGTGCCATATTACCGTTGCCGGCGGTTACGACAACTTTGAGGCGCTGGAAGCTGAATTTGACAGTTTTAACAGCTACTATCCCAATGTGGAATTGATGTTTACGAAGGTGGATGACTACAATAACATGATCGGTATTGTCCTGGATGGAAACGATGCCCCTGACATTTACGTCAATTACTCCTGGATGTATGGCCGCGAGCAATATCAATCTTCTATCGATCATGCCGAGGATCTGGCCGATCCTGCACTGGGCCTCGATTTGGACTGCATACGCAGCAATATTATTCTGAATACGAGCGACGGCACGCTTCCGATGGTGCCGGTATTTGCTAACACCTACGGCATGCTTGTTAACAACAGTCTTTTTGAAAAAGAAGGTCTGACCGTTCCAACGACCTATAAGGAACTGGTGGAAGTATGTAATGCGTTTCGTGAAAAGGGTTATGAAAACCCGATGATGGGATTTTCCAAAGAAGAGACGACATCGCTCTTTACTCTGACGGCGTACCCATTCTTCTGTGAAACTGTGGCAGATGATGCAGAGGCTGTCAAAAAGCTCAATGCCCTTGAGCCTTCTGCCGGCGAGTATATGCGGCCGACACTTGAAAAGATGGTGCAGTTCCTGGATGATGGCTGTGTGGATCTTGACTCCTGCGCTGAGATTGAGGATAACTATGAAGCCGTAATCCTGCGCTTTTTTGAGGGCGATGTACCAATGATGGTCTGCTCCGGAGATACTGTGTCCGGAACGAAGAAACGTGAGAGCCTTTCTGAGGCGTTTATCAACAATCCATTTGAATACGCATTCGCACCTGTCCCTATGTCGGACGATGGAGTCAGCTTCCTTGACATGCCGAATCTGCAGTTTTCTGTCAACAAAGACAGTGCAAATCTGGACATGGCAAACGAGTTCATGCGTTTCCTGGTCACGCCAAAGGAACTGAACGAGATGGCGCAGAACAAGGGTCTCATGTCCCCGACGAAAGACCTGTCATTTAACAGTATGTATGCTGCGTTCGGAGACGTTCCGGAATCACGTATCCTGTCACCGGAAGTATTCGGATTGACGGATGATGCGGTCATACAGTTAAGACAGGCTGTCTACGCTGTTGGAACAGGTGAAATGACCATAGATGAGGCTATTGACAGCTTCGGCACTTTCACACAATAACTCCCTGGCTTTGCGCGATGATCGTTTTCATTGCCGCGCTGCCGGCCGCCGGTCTTCTGAATCTCGTAGGGTCGGATCTGGCGAGAATGGTCGACGCCATCATGACACTGATCAGTTAGCAGAGGAAAGGAGAAAAACAGTAATGATATCACCAAACCAATACATCAAGAGGCTGGGGAACAGAGTTAAAGAGCAGCGGGGAGTATTTATCCTGTACTCGATACTGCGTCTGTTCGTGGTCCTGATCGGCATCCGAAGCGTCATACTTCACAATTACGACGTTACGGTAACTTGTCTGCTTGTACTGGCATTGTTCTTCATTCCAAGTCTGCTGGAGGAAACACTGAAGATCCGGATCCCGGCGTTGTTCGAAGGAATCATATACTGCTTCATCTTCGCGGCTGAGGTGCTTGGAGAACTCGGTCATTTCTATACGCAGTTCCCGCTCTGGGATACTATGCTGCACACGCTGAACGGATTCCTGTTCGCGGCGGTCGGCTTCTCGACGGTTGAACTGCTCAACCGAACCAGTAAGAACATCAGCCTGTCGCCGCTGTATTTGACCATGGTCGCGTTCTGCTTCTCCATGACGATCGGCGTTTTGTGGGAGTTCTTCGAGTGCGGCGCCGACCTGTTCCTGGGACAGGACATGCAGAAGGATTTCATTGTCGATCACTTCCAGTCGGTTTCCCTGGATCCGTCCCACAGCCAGCAGGTTATTCACGTTGAAGATATTACCGGAACGATAATAAATACGGCCTCAGGGGAGGATTTCGTCATAGGCGGAGGATATCTGGACATCGGCATACTGGACACGATGAAGGACCTTCTTGTCAACTTCATCGGAGCCGTTGTTTTCTGCAGCTTCGGATTCGCGTTCCTGAAGTACGGTGAAAACAAGAAGGTTGCGAATAAAGTCGTGCAGGGACTGACCCTTAAGGCAGAGACGGCTGAGGACACAGTGGAAGAAACTGAAGCAAACGCTTCGCAATAACCTTTGCGAGGCCTTTTGCTTTTTCTTTGAGTCCGCTGCCTTCTTTCTTCTCCTCTTCATGAATCGTGTATCCATGAAGCGTGCGAACAGATCTTTTAACCAATCCATAACAAACCGCCCTGTGTTTTATTTTACGTATACTTCAAAACCAATCATACGTAAAAAAGATGCGAGTCAAAGGCGTATCTTTTGATATTGCGGGTTTTGTGATAGAGTAGAAGCGTAGAAACAGGGGAGCTGATCCCGTATGCCGTGAAGGCAATCCTGCTAGGCTGTCCTGAGAATATCATTCCCGAGATGGTTTTATCAGGAGCCGAAGACGATAATACGAAAGCATGAGAGAACTATTACACAACAGACAAATGAAAAACCTGCTTCTCGTTTTGCTTGCGCTTAACGTTGTGGTTATCGGGGTCGCGGTATTCATCAAAATGGACACGTACGCATTATCGCCCGACGGGAAGCACATCAATATTGCCTATGCCGTCAAGGCAGACGGGCATCTTCTGGGCTATACGCCTTCCAGAGATGAAGCGGAGGAAGCGGTTAAAGATATTATCGACGAATACGTTGGTGATATTGTGCTGACAGAAGGTAAGACCAATCTTGACATTCAGTACGAGAGACTGAAATACGGCAAACATCTTCAGACTCAGGACGGCCGGGATATCGCGGAGCAGGTATTAAAAAAGCCTTCGCCTGAGATCATCATTATCGGTACCGCTGTGGAGACGGAAGTCATTGAAAAAGATACTGTAATGAAGGAGACCGATGAACTCATAAAAGGGGAGACAGAAGTCCGGGAGGAAGGCGAGGATGGCGAGCGCAGCGTATCGTCAGAGGTTGTCATAGAAAACGGTAAGGTGACCTCCAAAAAGACCATCGATAAAAAAGTCACCAAGGAGGACATAGACAAGGTCGTTATGATTGGCACTAAGCTGGATAACGGGCTTAACGAGGATGGTTCATACCATTTTGTGCACTGCACCGTAGAAGAAGATATTGAAAACTCAGAGGAGTACAAAGCAGTTCAGGGGGCTTTTGCATATAACGGGCCCGTACTTTCCAGGTCAAGAGGGGCGATTACCGGGCCATCCGGCAAAGAAACATATTATAATCTTAACATGTCCGGCTGTATCAGCATCATGAACAGCCGCGGCTTCCATGAACCTTACTGGGTAAGATCTGACGGCGTCAAAATGTACGGCTACTATGTCATGTGCGCGGCCGGTTTGAGCATCAGGCCCAAGGGCAGCATCGTGGAATCAAGCAACGGTCTTGCCATCGTTGTGGATACCGGTGGTTTCGCGTCACGAAATCCCAGACAGCTGGACATAGCCGTAACGTGGTAAATGCCCGGCTCTTTTTGTTTGGTTGATTATGTGGTAAAGTATACGCACAGGTATTGAAGAAGACATCGAGCGAAACGAGGGAGGAAATATATGAAAAAGATTTTGATTTTTATGCTATGCGCGATCTTCGCGATTGCGTGCGTTGGACTGACCGCCTGCGGTGACAGCAGCGACTCCGACCAGGACGCGACACAGGATCAGGAAGCGATTGAGGAGGAAACTGCGGCTCCGACCATGTTCTACGGCGGCTTCGGCTACATGGGAGATGACCCGATTGTAGGCGCGGCCTATGAGTACGCCGCGACCGAACTTCCTAAAGACTATGAAATTGAGGACGGTATGATCAGCATTCCGGTAGTAGACATTGTGGATACTGTCAAGAATGATGACGGAACTGTCGACGTAGCGGGAGTATTCGAAATCTACAACTACAAGGTGGACGGTGAGACTCTCATGACAGAGTCGGGCGGAAGTTATCCGGGAAAAATCCATTTGGTTCCGGATGGTGATTACTACAAGGCTGAAAGCTTCGATGCCGTTGCTGACGGCAGTGAGTTTGAAGAATCCGCAAAGGCAATATTCGGCGACAGCTACGATGCTTTCATGAAGGCCTATTCAGATGATGAAAATCTGAACAAACTCAGGACAGAAGCTATCCAGAATTACGTACAGGCCACCGGCATGGACATTTCGCAGTATCAGGACTACGGATGGGATCCGGTTCAACTGTAAGACAAAACTGAAAACAGCAATAAAAGAGTCGGACATACAGTGTCCGACTCTTTTGATATTGCTGGTTTTGTGGTAGAGTACAATCATAGGAACCAGTTTCATCTAATCTGGGAGGCAGAATGTTTTTATCTATTTTCGGACTAGCCGGAGGAATCGGCATGCCGATGCAGACCAGCATAAACGCTCAGCTGGGGAAACGCGTCGGCTCACCTTTTACAGCAGCCATGATCAACTTCATGGTTGGACTTGCCGCGCTGCTGATTGTCACTTTTGCTGTGGAACGAAGCCTCATGATACCAGTGGATGATTTAATGGAAGCGCCGCCTTGGGTCATGACGGGCGGAGTGTTCGCGGTAGTTTTTGTTACAGGGAATATTCTGCTCATGCCGAGGATAGGCAGCGTTCAGACCGCGATCCTGCCGGCGTTGGGACAGATAATAATGGGCACGCTTATTGACACGTTCGGTTGGTTCGATTCAGCACAGAAGGATATGACATGGATCAGAACCATTGGCATAGTGCTCGTTTTCAGCGGAGTTCTGATAGTAATTCTTTCAAAGTCTGGCGGGATAAAAGCTGTTACGGCAACCGGCGGAGGTCAGGTAAAACATATATGGCTCTGGAGACTCTTCGGTGTTGTCATTGGCATGTGCATGGCATCTCAGACGGCGGTAAACAGCCATTTGGGTGTTGTTGTGGAATCCAGATTCTTTGCTGCCGTTGTAAACTTTACCGTGGGTCTGACTCTGCTTATCATACTGCACTTTCTGCTTTTGAAGAAAAAGGGTCCCGGGGTTAAGGATGGCAAGGCGCCTGCGTGGATACTTACCGGTGGTCTGTTCGGTGTACTGTTTGTTGTGGGCAATATAATAACAGCTCAGACGCTGGGAACGGGCATGGCGGTCGTGATTCTTCTTACCGGTTTAATGATAGGCGGGTTGATTGTAGATCAGTTCGGGCTTTTCAGAAGCAAACAGCGTCCGGTAGGCATAAGGGAAGTCGCAGGCGTGGCAGTCATGGTGGCAGGAGCATTGCTGTTTCACACAATTTTGTAAGAAAGAAGGGAACAGAAAAGTGTTTTTTAATCGCGACAAGGAAGATCCATTGAAAAATGTGATAATGAAAATATTCGATCCGAATATCGATTCGCCTGACGTGTTCTATAAGATGGATGAGATCGACGACATGCAGGTTCTCAGGAAATATGACAAGTCAACCGGAGAGGTCAGATACGCGGGAACTTACGAGGTGCTTTTCAAAACCGAGGATCTGAACCGTTTATGTCTGATCATGTCAAGGATAGCTAACGAGAAGCCTGTTGCAAGTGATCTGACGCCTTTAAGTGAGGAACTGGGTGCGCTGATCGTATGCGAGTATTCGCCGGGCACACACGCGAGAATCTATCTGAAGGGGGTTTCTGAAGAAGCCGTACACAGAATAGTTGATAAATACGAGAAAAAACAGAGAAAAAGGGGGTAAAGAAAATGAAAAAGCTTTTGATGGCGACTGTTATTGCCGCAATGTGTTTTGCTTTTGCGGCGTGCGCGGACTCCGACAGCGGAGGTATTGAGGAAGATGGGTATCATTACGACATCGAAGACATTGAGACTGGTACTGATATCGGCACTTTTGAGTCGACGGATCTCGATGGAAACGCGGTGACGGACGCGATATTCGCGGATAAGGATATCACTGTGCTCAACGTATGGGCCACTTACTGCGGACCGTGCAAGGAAGAGATGCCGGAACTCGGCGAGTGGGCAGCTGAGCTTCCTGACAACGTCCAGATAATAGGAGTGCTCACAGATGTTCCTGAAGGCGACGCCGGAATGATCAAAACAGCGAAGAAAATCTGCGAGAAAACCGGTGTTACCTATACCAACATAGTCTGCAGCGACACGGTGGATAAGATGCTTGCGGACGTGGAAGCTGTCCCGACCACTTTCTTTTTGGACAGCGAAGGCAAGACCGTATGCGCGCCGATGTTAGGGGCTGACGTGGAAGGCTACAAGAAGGCGGTCTCCGATTACCTGGAGCAGCTCAAGTAAGCTCAGAGAGGAAATGAATTGAAGATGGGCAGAAGAACCTTCAAGGGAATAGCGCTCCTCGCTGTCGCGGCGGGTCTGATAACCGCAGGCGTCATGCGCGGAGAACTGATCGTCGTATTATTCAGGGCAGTACATGTCTGCCTTGAGTGTATAGGTCTGGGGTAAGGCCATGAAATTTACCCGGAACGTACGACGCAAAATAATCCAGGTGGCGGCCTTTGGTTTTACCAACAGTCATTTAGGTAACTTCGCCGCAGGGAGCATATACAAGGGAAGCTGGAAGAACTTCTGCAGTCCGGGACTGAACTGCTATTCGTGCCCGGCTGCGGGATTCGCGTGCCCGATTGGAGCCATGCAAGCGGTAGGCGGCTCACCGAAGTTCGGAATAAGCTTCTACGCAGTAGGCTTCGTCCTCGCCCTTGGCGTGATCTTCGGAAGGGCGGTTTGCGGCTATCTGTGTCCATTCGGACTCATACAGGAGCTGCTTCACAAGGTCCCGTCGCCAAAGAAGCGCATACCGAAGCCGCTGACATACATTAAATACGTGCTGCTGGCGGGTCTGGTACTGATGTTTCCGGTCTTCGTGGCCGACAGTTTCGGTTATGGCTCGCCGGCGTTCTGCGAGTACATCTGTCCGGCGGGGACTCTGGAAGGTGGGATTCCATTACTCCTGACTCATCCGGAACTCAGAATGCAGCTCGGCGGACTTTTTATTCTAAAGGCGGCAATACTCGTGCTGACCATCGTCGGCTGCATAGTCATATGCCGGTTTTTCTGCAAGGTCATGTGCCCGCTGGGCGCGATTTACGGCCTGCTGAACAAGGTCAGTTTCTATCGTATGCACGTGGCGGAAACAGGCTGCGTATCATGCGGAAAATGCCGCGACGCATGTCCGATGGACATCAATCCGGTCGCCCGGCCTGACTCCGCGGAATGCATACGCTGCGGCAAGTGCGCGGCGGCGTGTCCCGAGCACATATTGAGCGTAGGCTTTGTAAATAATCAGAGTAAGTTAATATCTCATGGAACGGATAATTCCTGACAGGAGAATGATCATGAAAAAGATACTGTTAATAGCGATTTTTGCGGCGCTCACGGTTGCTTTTGCAGCCTGCGGTGAAACGTCATCGACTGATGATGGCGCCGCAAGTGACGCTGTCGTTGCGGAGGGACTGCCTGAAATGACTGTTTCGGGTGAGACAGACCTTGAGGGCAACTTTTTTCTGTCCTTTGTTTACAGCAGAAACATCATAATGATGGACGGCAAAGGCAACATAGTGTGGTCCAAGCACGAGGATGAGCCGTGGGACGGCATGCACACCGGCTGGTGGGATTTCAAAAAGCACGACATCAACGGCGAGATATATTACAGCTATCACGACCAGATCGGCACCTACGACAACTACGGATTCCAGGGATACGCGCCGGGCGAGCGGGTGATTCTCGACAAGGATTTCAACGAGGTCAAGCGCATTAAGTTCGAGAAGTCCGATGTGGTTGAGAAGGACGCGCCTCTCGACGGGCACGATTTCCTGATGATCGATCTGGATCACTACATTCTCTCAGGATACATCAAGGACACAATCTACAACCATCCTGACTACCCGGACGGCTCAAGCGTGGTCTATTCATACCTGCAGGAAGTCGAAAACGGCGAGGTGGTCTGGGACTGGAAGACAATTGACTATCCGGAACTCTACGATCTGACAATCACCGACGGCGATGAGACCGCGAACGATTTCGCCAACAAGGAGACGGATGTTCCTGACATTGTTCACTTCAACGCAATGCGTCTTGACGATGACGGTAATCTGATCTGTTCATTCCGCCATCTGAGCACTATTCTGTGCCTCGACAGGACGAAGAGGGAAGACCAGATCATGTGGAAACTGTCCGGAAAGGGCGACGAGTTCTCTCTGGCGGACGAACAGAAGACCAGCTGCCAACACTATGTAACAGTAGACGGGGACAACATCACCGTATTCAACAACGGCAACAGCACGGGCAGGACCCGCGTTCTTTCATACAAGATCGACCGCGAGAACATGAAAGCGGACATGGTCAAGTCTTATTACATCGGCGACAAATTCTCAGAAGCCTGCGGAGCGGCCCAGCATCTGAACGGAGAGAGGTACGTGCTCGGGTTCGGACACTCCATTAACGACAATGAATGCATGTGCGTTTATGACTTTGCGACAGGGGAGAAAGAGCTGTCCGTAGTGCTGGAAAATCCTAATAATTTCACTTACCGCTGCGTATATTACGAGTAAACCCCACGCCAAAAAACACTTTACTGATTCACCGTTTTATATAATAATACTGTTATGGCTCCATAAGCCAAAAGTGATAATGTTTATTATTGTGACGGAGGAAGAAGATGAAAAGGTTGTTGATAGCGGTTATCGCAGCGGTAACTGCTTTTGGTATTTGTTTTTCCATGACCGGCTGCGGCGGCAGTTCTGACAGCGGCGACGCTGCCAAGCTCACAATCGTTCAGCAGTACGGAATGGCCTACGCGCCGCTGAAGATCATACAGGAAAAGGGTCTTATCGAGAAGAATTACAGCGGGGATGTCGAGGTAGATTTCCAGATCCTCAATTCGGGTGCGTCCATTAACGACGCTTTCGTAGCGAACGCAGTGGACGTGGGTCTCATGGGCGTAGCCCCGGCCATTACCGGATCTCTCAACGAGGGCATACCGTATAAAATCTGCACCAATGTGTCAGCCCAGCCTCACAGGCTCATGACGAACGATCCGAGCATCAAGACGCTTAAGGACATAGGCGAAGAAGATCAGATAGCTCTGGTCAATATCGGAAGCATACAGCACATCCTGCTGGCGATGGCAGCCAAGGAACAGCTTGGCGACGCCCACGCTCTGGACAATAATATTGTAGCCATGGCCCATCCGGACGGGATGACAGCTCTCCTGAACGACGTAGTGAAGTGTCAGCTTACCACGTCGCCGTTCGTATTCAAGGAAGCTGAGGAGGACGGCATCTCGGAGGTAGATGCTATTGAGTCTGTATGGCCTGCGGGCAATTCTTTCATAGTCGCTGTAGCGTCCACCGATCTCCACGACAATAATCCTGAACTCTACGAAGCGGTTCTCGCAGCGTTCAACGACGCGATTGCGTTCATGAATGACGAACCGGAAGCCGCAGCGGAGATTCTGTGCGTGGATGAGGATGTTGACGCTGAAACATATCTCAAGTGGCTGAGCGACCCTGCGTGTTCATACTCCACAAATCTTACGGGCATATCGACGATGGCTGAGTTCATGACTGAAGAAGGATTCCTCGAGGATACTGAATTCACCGATATCAGCCAGCTCGTTTACGATGGAGTAGAAGGGAACTAGCATCCCATGAAAAAGGAAACGCGCGGTGAAATTCGCGATCAGATTATCTTCATCATCTGCTTTATCGCGGCATGGGAATTCGTATATAGAATGCGGGTGTTCAGCCCGACGGCATTTCCTTCCGTAGTCGACATAGAGAACAGTTTTGTTACCGCATTTACGGAAAATGATATGCTCAGCTATACGGGACACTCGCTCCTGCTCATAGCCAAGGGCCTTGCCATCGGCATAGGCCTGGCTTTTATTTTCTCAAGCTTCGCGGTCGTGAACAGACACTTCCACGCAATCTACAACCTTGTTGTGTCCATCTGTGACCTGCTGCCGGGCGTGGCTCTGCTGCCCCTCGCAATACTCTGGTTCAAAGGCGGTGAGCTGACAATCATCTTCATCGTGGTGCACTCGGTCATATGGCCGATGTCCAGAAGCATCATGGACGGATTCAAATCCATACCGAGGATGTACGTGGAAAGCGGAATGAACATAGGACTGCGGGGTATCAAGCTCGTCACAGGCGTATATCTGCCGGCAGCCTTTTCCAGCGTGCTGTCGGGCATTAGAGTCGGCTGGGCCAGAGCCTGGAGAGCCCTGATCAGCGTCGAGATGATATTCGGCACTACCAGAGCAGGCGCCGGCATCGGCTGGTACATCATGCTCAGAAGAAACTTCGCGGATTCACCGGGGGTATTCGCGTCCCTGATTGTAATAATCATCATAGGCGTTATTGTTGAGTACGGTATTTTCAGAACGGTTGAGAACCGAACAGTTAGAAAGTGGGGGATGGTACAGTGACAGATAATGCAAAAGCCCCGCTTCTTGAGATAAAAGACCTTGTAAAGAACTATCACGACGGTCCGGATTCCAGGGACATCCTGAGCCACCTGGACCTCGTCGTGAACGAAGGTGATTTTCTGACCATACTCGGACCTTCAGGCTGCGGAAAGACGACGCTGATCAGATGCGTCGCGGGTTTCGAAGATTACGAAGGGGAGATACTCGTCGAAGGCGAGCCGGTATCCGAGCCGGGCATAGACAGAATGATGATATTCCAGACCTTCGAGCAGCTTTTCCCGTGGAAGACCGTGAAGAAGAACATCCAGTATCCGCTGAAGATCAACGGGATAACCGATAAGGATGAACTTGAGCGGATAGCTGAGGAGCATCTGGAGCTTGTCGGTCTGTCAGGCAAAGGAGACCTGTACCCGCACCAGCTTTCGGGAGGCATGAAGCAGAGGGTAGCAATAGCCAAAGGACTCGCCCTCAATCCTAAGATCATTCTTATGGACGAGCCTTTCGCGGCGCTGGACGCCATGACGAGAAACAAACTCCAGGCGGAGCTCATCAAGATCAAAGAGAAAGAAAACGCCACGGTCATATTCATAACGCACAATATCCAGGAGGCCCTTGCCCTCGGAAACCGCGTTATACTCATGTCCAAAAACGGCGAGATAAAAATAAACATGGACAACACCATACCGAAGCCGGTGACGCCGGCCTCAGAAGGGTACGGCGAGATGTGGAAACTTCTCAACGACGCCCTTTGGGAAGAAGACGGAGAAGACGAAGAAGGAGCCGGGCTCGAATAGCCCGGCTCTTTCTTCAAGATGTGTTTTATGTAGAGGCTGTTGCCCTTAAATGTGTATGAAATCGTACAGCTGGAATCCGATAATGAATACGATGTACAGTATCGCGATAGCTGCCCAGATGTAACGCTTGACTGCGGTCCTCTTAAGGATCTCGCTGTTACCGACAGTATTCTTTACAAGCATTCCGCCGTTTGCCAGGCTGATCAGACCGAGGAGGGAAGCCATTATGCAGGAGAATACTGCTAACGCGTGTCCGTGAACTCCGTTGTTGCACATCAGGAACAGGATGATTCCTGAAACGCCCTGTATGATCTGCTGCAGAGTGATCTGACGGTCAGCTAAGGTTACGACCCTTTCTTTGCCTCTGATTTTCCTGATAACCATGACCACCAGCTTGATGAAAAGTGTCAGGATGCAGCCGAGAGTCAGGAGAAGGAATGCGTAGAATGAGATTGTGCCGAGAGGATTTGCCTTTACCAGATCGGTCGACATTATTTCAAGTTTAGGGTTGCCGGCAGCATCTACGGACTCATAGCAGAATACGCTGTTTCCGTCGCTGGACTTGAGCTGCCACATTTTGTCGCCGATATGCACCATCTGAGCTCCTCCCGTCAGAGGCATGTTGAAGACATCAGGATCATCGGTGGCTTTCATTGTGAATCCGGACGCATAGCGGATCGCGCTTCCAAAGCCTCTGAAAAAGCCTCTGGCCATGGTGTATTCACCGCTTATGTCCGTATGGTCCTTTACAGGATTCGAGGCGACGAGAGCGCCGTCAGTGAAATCTCCGAACATCAGCCTGCAGAGGCCCGTACAGAACGTCTTCTCTCCTTCCTTATTGGCAAGCACGACTATGCCGAAACCGCTTTCAGGATCGAATTGAATGTTAGCGGTCATTCCCATGGTGTTGCCGCCATGTCCGATGGTGGACACCTTGAACTGTTCACTCCACAGGCCATGGCACACTTTGGCGATATCAGATCCACCGAAATAGGAGGTCGGTGAGAGCATAAGATCTCTGGTTGCGTTATCCTCGAAGAACGGGCAGTCATGTGAGACAAAACCCTGAGCAAAAGCGGCGATGTCATCAATCGTTCCAGTCACGCATCCTGCAGGGTAGAGCTGTACCCAGGAATGACACACCCCGAGGTCCGTCATTGGTTCAGAATCGGAAATACTTTCGTAGCAGTGTATTTTTTCTCTCTGCTCTCTTACCCATTCGTTATCGGACATATGCATGTCTACTGAGGTGTGTTTCATGCCGACAGGCTCGAAGATGTTCTCGTTTACATATGTCACATAGTCCTGACCGCTCACGCGCTCGACGATGTACGCCGCCAGAGCGGAGCCCCAGTTGGTATACGCAGTGTTTTCACCTACATGAAATGCCTGGTAGCACTGGCACTTAATAACCGCCTCCTCGAGGCTGCTGTAAAGCCCGTTTTCGTCTGTTTCCTGTTTTTCGTAAATGCTCTCCTGGAATCCGGCGTTGTGGTTCATCAGATTCACAAGGGTGATCTTCTCATCCGGGTACTGAAGCTTTTTCAGGAATCCTTCCGGAAGGTACTCACGGATGTCCGTATCGAAATCCACCAGACCTTTCTCATACAACTGCATGATAGATACCCATATGAGTGTTTTGCTTGTGCTTCCCCATTCGTATACGGTGTTCTCGTCCGCTTTCACGCCTTTATCGATGTCCGCGTATCCGTATCTGTATACTGTTATGACACCGTTCCTGTCGAAGGTGGCGGCCGAGACGGATGCCAGCTCGTCTTCGTGTTCCTTTACATAATCGTTCATGCTTTTGCTTATATCGCTGTAGGCGATGCCTGACGGTGTTGTCTGTTCGGCTGCCATTGCCTTTGCCGGAACAAAAGCCAGCGCGGCTACGAACATCACTGTTATTAAGATTGAAATACCTCTGTTGATCATTTTCATTGTTTTTTTACCTCCATCACTGGTACACATTCAGTTTTTTGCCTTTTCTGCCCTGTATCAGGGCGTAAAAAGACCGGGTACCGCTGGCATGGATCGCTGCTTGTACCCGGCCAAGTCCTTATATTAAATACCCCTATTTAATTGTTACTCCTGTTCGACCCCTTCAGGATCGTATTTGAGTATGTCGCCCGGTTCGCACTCCAGCGCCTGGCAGATGCCGGAAAGGGTGGAGAAGCGGATGGCGTTTACTTTGTTGTTTTTGATCTTCGACAGATTTACGTTGGTGATCCCGACGCTGTCTGCCAGATCGTTCAGCGACATGTGGCGACGCGCCATCATGACGTCAAGTTCAAGAAAAATTTTTCCCATGTTTTACACCAGCCCTTCCGTATCTTTCTGAAGTTCAATGCCGTAGGCGAAGAACCTTGAGAGACAGAGAATGACCAGACCGAAGAGGACCATTCCGAACTGTACGTTCGTTTCCAGAGTTTCGTATGCGCCTCCGGCGGTTACGATCATTATCTGCGTGATTATTAATGTTATGAATTCAATAATCGGTACCGCGATGCAGAAGATTCCGATTTTACGAGTCATGTTCACAATCGGCTGCTGGAAAGGAGTAGCTCCTTCTGAATACTTCGTCTTTCCCTCAGCTGTCTTGAAGATCAGATAAATGTATCTGAATACCATTGCCATTATTGCCATGACGAAGATGCCGGTTATGAAGAAGAGCACCAGGGCTCCAATCGGAATGGCCCCGCCGTCAGCTGTCGAGATACCGAATCCGTAGAGCTCAACATCGTTCGATGATGTTGTCACATCACTCAGGTAGTGGGCGAATGACGTGTTGCCCGATGCGAAGACGATTGTGAGAGCCACCATGAATGCGCATCCGACCCAGTGGGTGACTTCCAGAATCTTTGAGATAATTATTACTGCTGTGTTCATTGTTTTATTCCTCCAAGTTTTGTTTGTTTATTGTTTGCGTTTGTTGTTAAATCAGTTTGGCCTTTTGATTTATCGTTTATCGACAAATTATTTATAACATTCGTATAATCGTTTGTCAACACTTTTTTAATGTTTTTCGATAAAAATTTTTCAAAGAAGGATAAAAAGGCTTGGTTGAGCCATTTCCGCGGACATAACAGATAACAAATAACCCCCAATCGTTGTATAATAAAGCATAATTACCTGGAGAAAGGGACAGCAACATGAAAAGAACAGCAATACTCACAGCCGCGGCTGCCTGCGCCATTCTGTTTGCCTTTGCGCTGGCGGGCTGCGGAGAAGAGAGCGAACAGCCATCCGAGAGCGGAGCATTATGGCAGTACGAGTACGCCGGCGTAGAGCACGCGTATCTTGAGGCGATCTCAGATTACCTGAATGAATACAACGCGGAGAATCTCGAACAGAAGGACGGCATGATCCCGTGCTTCACTTCAATCGAGGTCGATAACGACGATCTGTCCGACATAAAAATGTGGGGCATCTTCGACATCTACAACTACTCCCTGGAGGACGGAACCCTGACCGAGGAAAACGGAACGAGGTTGATGGGCATGTTCAGGATGAGCCAGGAAGAGGACGGCGCGCCTTGTACGATCAACGACGCGGTATTTGTTGATGAAGGGGATACAGAAGCCATAGAGAATCTCTGCGAGGGACACGAGCTCGCTATTAAAGGTCTGTCAGATCCTGTGGTCACGATGGAATCAAGACGCTGGTACGTTTCGGAATTCGTGAAGGCGGCTGGCCTGGACGCTTCCCGTTACCAGACGGCGGACGGCGAAGTGGTGGAACTTGAACACGGGACGGTGGAGTCACCTGAGTGGGTGCCTGAGCTTCCTGAGGCCGCCGAGACAGACTGCATAATAGTAATAGATATCACGGCAGGCACGAACGCTGTACTGACCATGCACGAAAAGAACGCCGACGGCGTCTGGGAACAGACAGTGGATGAGGCGGCGTTCATCGGCAAGAATGGTCCGTACAAGACGAAGGAAGGGGATCTCAAGACTCCTCTCGGTTCATTCAGAATAAACAAAGCCCTGGGCATCTTGGACGACCCGGGATGCATAATGGAATACACAAAGGTCAATGAAAATCATTACTGGGACGAGGACAGCAACTCCGACAGATACAACACGCTTGTGAACACTGATGACTACACGGCTTTCGATCCGGAACAGTCCGAGCGCATCATGGATTATCCGGACGCGTACCAGTATGTGCTGAACGTATCATATAATGAAGAAAGAATACCGGGCAAAGGGTCCGCGATTTTCCTGCACTGTTACCGGAACCAGCGGACCTACACGGGTGGATGCATCTCCATCCCGATTGAGGCCATGGAATACGTAATGCAGCACGTTGATGAGAATACGAGAGTCATCCTGAGAATGAGAGGGGAGTAATAATGAAAAAACTTATTGCTGCTTTTTCATTGATAATAATGTCGGCGGTCCTTGTAGCCGGCTGCGCGACGAAGACGTCCGACACCGAAAAGCTTCCCGTTAAGGTGCTGATCCTGCCGGCCTTTGAGGTCGAGAAAATGGCCGGAGACTTTCCGGGCGAGGCTCAGTATTATTACGAGGCGTACCTTCAGGGCGGGGAGGAATTCGATCTTGAAGGCGGCTCCGGCGACAGGAAGATATACTACAAGGACGGCGTGGCGCTCTGCCTGATCAGTGAGGGCAAGGTGAGCGCGGCTCTTAACGCAAAGGCAGTCTTAACCGACGAAAGATTCGACTTTTCGGACGCCTATGTCATTGTGACAGGATGCGCCGGCTCGGCGGCGGGCTACGGCATTATGGGTGACGTATACGTGATCACCGCCGCGGTGGATTACGACCTGGGTCATAAGGCGGACCCCAGGGAGATGACAGAGGAATCCGACACGACATGGTTCCACGACGAGAACTACGACAGAACCGCGTCGGTCATGCTGAACAAAGAGCTTGCCGACAAAGTGTATGACATGGTGAAGGATGTGCCTCTCGAGACTACGGAACTCACCTCTGAATATCTTGAGCAGGCGTTCCAGGGCGAGGAATGGGCCAACCGCCAGCCTCAGGTGCTGAAGGGAACGGCTGTCACGGGAGATAACTTCTGGAAGGGCGAGTATGATCATGAGAACGCGCTTCTCATCACAGAGACATACGGGTGTCCGGATCCATACGCCATAACGGACATGGAGGATATCGCAGCGTGCGAGGCGGTCGATAGCTGCGGCATGCTCGACAGACTCATCGTGCTCCGCGACAGCGTGAACCTGGATCTCTTCGCGCCGGGCATGACTCCTGAGAAGCTCTGGGGTCCTAAGGTAAATGACGAACTGGCTTCGGATGACAGCGAAGAATCCTTCGACATTTTCGCCACATCGATGAAAAACAACTTCGAAGTCGGTAGAATAATAGTAGAAGCGATAATGAACGGCGAACTTTGATGTATAATTACAGGGGCGAATAGAACATGGCGAATTACGGAAGAGAAAACAGAATAAACAACGATGACCGCAGAGAGCAGAACAAAGTGAGGGCCCGCAGAATGGCCCTGGTCATGGGCATTGCCTGCGTTGTATTCGTTCTGGCCATGATAGTTGAGGTATACTTATGATGAAGAATCTGAAAAAGAGCTTTTTACATTATTTCAGTTTTGTCGTCGCGCTGGGCGTGTTCTTCTTTGTGGTGCTCATGCTCGTCGGACTGATCGAGGTCGAGCACAAGGGGAGAGTGGTAATACTCGTTCTGCTTGCCGCCGCGATGATATACATGTCGTTCAAGGCTCCGGATGAAGAAGAGGACGGCAAGAAAGAGGACGGCGCAATCATCAAAAAAGAAGAAGACAAGGGCGACGAAGAATAGCAGCAAAGAAAAAGATATTTAATAACGGAACCAAAAAAACGGGCAGTTGATCAGCAATTGCCCGTATATATGTTTTTGAGATTCTCTCTCGCTATTTCAGCCAGATGGTAGATGTGAGACACGTCGGTCGCGTCCCTGTCGGTCATGTGGAACTGAGGGAAGAAGCGGGATATGTGCAGCGGTATGTCTTCACCGCCGGGCAGGGCTTTGACCCAGGCCGTCAGTTCGCGCATCTCATCCTCGCTGTCGTTTTCGTCCGGTATGATAAGGGTAGTGAGCTCCACATGGCAGCTGGCGGCGGCCTCTGTTATGAAATCCAGGACCTGTTTGAAATCACCGCCGAGCACATCACGGTAATAGTGTTCTGTAAACCCCTTCAGATCGATATTCATGGCATCGATGTAAGGCAGAAGCTTCCTGAGAACGGGCAGTTCCGCCGTGCCGTTGGTCACCATTACGTTCTTCATTCCAATATCAGTTACTAGCTTCGCCGTATCGAGCACATATTCGTATCCGATGAGGGGCTCATTGTAGGTAAAGGCCACGCCGATGTTTCCACGATTCCTGTAGCTCGCGGCGATCTCCGTCAGGGTTTCGGGACTGATGTATTCAGCCCTTTCGCCCATGGTCATTGCTTCGCGGGACCAGGAGATCGAATTGTTCTGGCAGAAAGGGCAGCGCAGGTTGCAGCCGTAGCTGCCGACGGACAGGATAAGACTGCCCGGATGGAACTGCGCCAGGGGTTTCTTTTCGATAGGGTCCAGGGCGAGGGACGTGACGAGACCGTAATTGCCGGCAGCGACCTTGCCGCCTTTGCACACGCGTCCGCCGCAGAAGCCCGTGCCGCCCTCAGGTATTACACAGTGCCTGAAGCATACGTCGCAAACAGCCTTACACATGTCTTATCACCTCGAAACGCTGCAGCTTTACCGACTCGAAACGGTGGATTCCCGCTTTCTGCTTCGCGATGGCCACCTGCTGCTCCACGGTGTCGACGCCCTCCAGGTCAGGCAAAAGCAGTCCGCGCTTGCCGACACTGCTTACGATGACCCCGTACCTTTTGACGTCCAGCTCATCCTCGGATTCTATGTCCTCGGGCTCTCCCAGAACGTCCACGTTTATCTCCAGCCACTGCAGCTCGTCAGGACCGATGGCAGGGAAACGAGGGTCTCTCGTGGATGCGCTGATGGCGTTGTTTATGATTTCCTGAGCCACGCAGTCCGTCGTCGGTCCGATGGTGCCGATGCACCCGCGGAGGGCTCCGTTTTTATGTATCGATACAAAGGCTCCCGCCCGTGTGTTCAGCATCTCCTCGGGGAGATCACCGGGCACAGGAATGCGTTCTCTCCTCAGAATGTAACTTTCGAGGGACTGCCTGGCCAGATTCACGTAAGGGTCAGATTGTTCGCGCCTGGCCGCGGCTTCGGATTCCATGCGCTCCATATACTGGTCCAGGAATCTGCGGCTCTCATCCGGACCTTCAGGATAGAAGGTGCAGATGCCGTAGCCAACGCCGGTAACGTCCTGGTGGGAGAGTGCCTTTGCCCTTACGGCTTCCCCGTCGAAGGCTCCCGCCATGGTTACGAAGGAGCGGTGACCGCACTCGGCTGCGTTCTCACAGAAGGTCTCGCTGAAATCGAAGAGTTCTCCAAAATCCGCCCGTCCGCATACATCCATGATGCGGGCGTCATACTCAGGACCTTCCTTCGCGAAGCCGTATGGCCCGTACTCCTGGAGCTTGTGGGAAAGATCTCCGCTGGCGACGAATACGGCGCTGCGGCCAAGAATATCAACTGACGCTCTGATTATCTGTCCGAGCCTGTAGTGATCGGTAAGAGGCAGGGCGGAGAGTCCAATGCGCACGAGTTTGTAATCCTTTTCGATACCACGGCGTTCATAGGCTTTCTCTATGAACCAAAGAGGCACCATGACGGCGTGGTCCAGAGACTTGTCACGCTCGCCCAGAGTTCCGGCGGGAAACTCCCATGCGTCGGCATGACCGCAGATCTCTTTGACAAGTTCAGTGTCGTATGTCACTTCGAACTGTTCCTGAGGCGCCCCAAAACCCGCGAAGGAACCTCCGGCGCCTTTGCCAGGTGAGATGTGGAAGTAGTCCGCGTACATTATGGAATGGGGCGTGGTGACTATGATGGTCTCCGGACGCAGTTCCGCTATCTCATCGGCGACCTGTTTGTACGACCTTGAGGTTTCCTCAACCTGCGCCTCGCTGCCTTTGCCTATGGCCGGCACTATCATCGGCGGGTGGGGGACAATGTATGCTGCTTTTATGGACATGTCTCTGCCTCCTTTTTTCATCTTTGAGTACATTGTAACACAATGGTATACTATGTACTATGAAACAGCGGTTCTCACACTTTCTGGTCACCTGTTCCTGCTGCCGGCGATTCTGGCCTGTCTGGACAGGTTCGTGGCGGCCAGGAAGGACAGTCAGTAATATCACGGCGGCATATAATATGGTATAATATTAAAGTTATATAGTTCAGCATGTTTCTATACATAAACGGAGGTGTGACATGCCTAACACATTGCATGTGGACTACGATACGGGCCTGATGAGAGCCGCGGACAAGGATTACTCCCTGAACGAGATGAAAAAATAGGAGATAGATATGACCGGAATCACGAAAGACCGTTCAGTAAAAGACAGGATCGCGCTGCTCAGACAAGCGATGGATGCAAAGGCAATCGATGCCTGCATCGTCCCGACGGGTGATCCCCACATGTCGGAGTACATAAGCGACTATTACAGGACGAGGGAATTCATAACGGGGTTCACTGGCTCCGCGGGGACCGCTGTGATCACGGCGGAGGACGCGGGACTGTGGGCGGACAGCCGGTACTTTCTTCAGGCTGAGGATGAGCTTGAGGGAAGCGGAGTGACCCTGTACAAAATGCGCCTGCCCGGAACAGTGGAAATCCACGAGTTCCTCATGCAAAGGCTGCATGAAGGGTGCAGGGTATGCGTAGACGGACGTCTCGTCAGCGGCACATGGGCGGATAAATTCCGCAGAGACATGGCGGGACACGGAATGGAACTCGTTACGGACACGGATCTCGTGGGAGAGATCTGGGCTGACCGTCCTGACCTGGTGTTCAACCCTGTCATGGAGTATCCAATCGAGTACGCGGGAGTGCCACGCGGGGATAAGATAAAGACCATACGTGAGGACATGGTGAAGGCGGGGACGGAGACCCTGATACTGTCGGGACTCAGCGATATCGCCTGGCTCATGAATCTGAGGGGTAATGACGTGGAGTGCAATCCGGTGTTTTTTGCTTTTGCGGTAATGACCGGAGACGAGGTGCGCCTTTACGCCGATGAGGCTGCCTTTGGGGCTGAAATCACGGAGGCTCTCGAAAAGGACGGAATAGAACTCAGACAATATGAAGATTTCTATGATGATATAAAGAAACTGGACGGGGAGGTAATGCTGGACAGAGAGACAAGCAGCGAGCTGATACTGGAGTCACTTCCTGCGTCAGTCAGAATAGTCAGCTGTCCAAGCCCTGTGATGCTGCGCAAGGCTGTCAAGAATCCGGTGGAGATGGAAGGCATACGCTCAGCCCATATAAAAGACGGCGCGGCCATGTGCAGATTCCTGTACTGGCTCAAGACGAATATCGGAAAACTTGAAATAGACGAGCTGTCAGCGGCTGAGAAACTCCACGGTTTCCGCGCGGAGCAGGATCTCTTCATGGGAGACAGCTTCGAGGCTATAATCGGATACGGCCCTCACGGAGCCATCGTTCACT
Source organism: Firmicutes bacterium UBA1191 (assembly GCA_002310095.1). Classification (GTDB taxonomy): domain Bacteria; phylum Bacillota; class Clostridia; order Peptostreptococcales; family Anaerovoracaceae; genus Lentihominibacter. Next base: position 44,445 of record DBYH01000026.1, read on the forward strand.
ACGGAGCGACTCCGAAGACGAACATCAAATTTGAACCTGAAAGCATGGTCCTGGTCGATTCCGGCGGACAATATCTGGACGGAACCACTGATATCACAAGGACCATAGTGCTGGGGCCACTGACGGATAAAGAAAAGACCATGTTCACGGCTGTACTGCGCGGCCACATCAATCTGGCCAGGGCGAAGTTTCCTAAGGGACTCAGCGGCGACAATCTGGACTACTTGGCTCATGAGCCTCTCTGGGAGATGGGCCTCGATTACAGGCACGGCACGGGACACGGAGTTGGTCATTATCTGAATGTCCACGAGGGCCCGAACGGCTTCAGCTGGGACAGATCTTACATGGATACGGACATGCCGGCCTTTGAAGAGGGCATGCTCACTTCCGACGAGCCGGGCTACTACGAGGAAGGAGCCTTCGGCATAAGGCATGAGAGCCTGCTGCTCTGCCTTTGCGGTGAGGAGACGGAGTTCGGTCAGTTCATGGAGTTCGAGAACGTGACCATGGTGCCGATCGACCTTGAAGGCGTTGTTCCGGAGCAGATGCAGCCGAAGGAGATAGAGTATCTGAACAGATATCATCAGAAAGTTTTTGAAACAATCGGTCCGCTTCTCGATGAAGAGGAGAGGGAGTGGCTGCGCGAGGCCACCAGAGCGATCTGAAAATAAAGATGGAAGAAGGTAACTGAAATGTTTGACTACAGAGAATGCAACGAGAGAGACTGTTCAGTATGGGTGGAGATGAACAGGGCGTTCATGCGTGAGGAGATAAGAGAGGGCGACGTATGGAATGACGCCAACCGAATCAGCAACAATGAATTCCGTGAGATTTTCCTCCAGGGTCTGAAGAAGAAGGACCACATCAGATTTCTAGTATTTGAGGAGGATGAGGAGCCTGTAGGTTTCGCCAATCTGGTGCTGATCTACAGCGTATGGTCACATGGAACCGCCATGATAATTGACGATTTCTATTTCGCGGTAGGGCACAGAGGCAAGGGCTTCGGCCGTCGCGCCATAGAGATGATAGCGGACTACGCCAAGGAGCTGGGCTGCAAGAGACTGCAGCTTCAGGCGGAGTTTACCAATCCGGACGCCATTGAATTCTACAAGGCAATAGGCTTCCTCAAGACCGACATGGAATTCTTTGTAAAGTATCTGGATAACTGATAAGCAGGTGGTCAATGCCGGGAGTTGAGACGATAATAATACAGGGAATAGGATTTGCGGGGCTGGCGCTCTTCGTAATATCTTTTCAGCTGAGATCGAACAGGGCTCTGTTTCTGTCCCAGTCTCTTGGCAGCGTGATGTTCGGACTGCAGTTCCTGCTGCTCGGATCCCTGAGCGGATGCCTGAGCCTGATTCTGGTCATAGTCAGGAATATGCTGCTGATGCGGTATCAGGAATGGTCCTGGGTCAGATGGAAAGGGTGGATCGCGATTTTTTCGGCCTTCTGCGTCGCCATTCTGGTCTTCACATGGGACGGACCTATCAGCATTTTGCCGTACCTGGCGGTTCAGGTCGGCACCATAATGTACTGGACGAACAACGCTCAGATGATAAGACTGTCCAACCTCATATGCGCGTCGCCGTGCTGGCTGATTTTCGACATCATCGTCGGCTCCATAGGAGGAATACTCAACGAGACGATACTCATCGTATCCATTCTCGTTTCAATATACAGATACGGATGGAAATCCCTCGGACAGAACAAGTTCGAAACACGTAAGCAAAGGCAACAGAAATGATGCTGGAAACACTGAAGAAGAGAAACAAAGATCCGTCCGTCAACCCGTACCTGCGGCTGATGGACATGGATAATACGTCTCCGAAGATTTTTTACATGATGGATGAGATCGGACGCATGCAGGTCCTGCGAAAGTATGACTGGCATGACACGCTTCCCCAGTACTGCGGCACATACGAGATCCTGCATAAGACCGAGAGGGGAAAAAAGTTCTGCCTGATCATGCAGAGAATCGCGAACGAAATGAGAATCGCGCCTCATCACATGCCGCTTTCAGACGAGGAGCGCAGGGCTTTCATTGTGGTGGAGTATTATCCAGGCACCCAGGGGAGGGTATTCACGAGAGCTCTTTCAGAGGAAACCATGAGGGATGTAGTCAACGAATACATCGCAAAAGAAAACCGTCGCAACAAAGTACGGCGGCTCATGCTTCCTCGCAAAACTGCATATTAGAAATCGATTTCCAGAAATTCAGAAACAGCAGTAGGCCGTCCACATAAGATGGACGGTTTTTCTTTGAATGAAATAGGCTTTCCGTCGGTGGTGGTTACGACGCAGCCTGTCTCTTCGGCGATGAGCTTTCCGGCGGCGAAATCCCATGCCGAGAGGCTCAGCTCCGCGTACAGGGCGAACCTGCCGCAGGCTGTCCAGCAGCAGTCGAGAGCCGCCGATCCGGTGCGGCGCACATCGGCCGAAGCTTCGTAGAGCTTCTCAGCCAGCTCGAAGGTCGGTCCGTTTACGAAGTCGTTGTACGGCGCCGTTCCGAAGACTGTTATTTCATTTTTCATGGACGAGTCGAATGCCGGAAGGAGTTGTCCGTTCAGAGCGCAGCCGTGGCCTTTGCGGGCGCTGAAGAGCTCGTCCCGATACGGGTCGTAGATTACGCCGATCTGCGTCTCGCCGTTTACTGTCATAGCTATTGACGTGCATGAATGGCGGTTTCCGTGAACGAAGTTGGCCGTACCGTCGATAGGGTCGATGATAAAACAGATGCCCTCGTCAAGCTCACCTGCGTCAGTGATAACCGCGTCCGGCATTGACGGAACATCCTCCTCGCAGAGGAATTTTGCCTGGGGTATTATGGCCAGCAGTTCCTTCATGAGCATCTGCTGGATCTCCAGGTCCATGGATGTGACCAGATCCCTGCGGCTGGACTTTGTGACAACTTCAACGCCGCTCAGAGCGGAGCTGTCCGCATTGAGTATCATTCTGCCCGCTTCGCGGGCCAGTCTGTCGATTTCGTGCTGCATTTTTTCGTGATCCATAACAAAGATATTTTAACACAATTCATGTTATAATAACCGAAAAAGGGGACCAAAAACGGAGGGTGAAAAATGGCAAAGGAATTCAAATTTGATGTTGAGGCAATAAGAGAACAGTTTCCGGCGTGCAAGCTTGAAGTGGAAGGCGCGCCAATAGCGTATCTGGACGGTCCGGGAGGGACACAGGTTCCACAGCGGGTTCTGGACCGCATAGTTAAATATCTGGTTGAGGAGAACGCTAACGAAGGCGGCAATTTCAGAGCCGGAAGGTTCGCCGAGATTTTTGAGGACGAAGCGCGGGCAGCCGCGGCGGATTTCCTCGGATGCGAGCCTGGTGAGATAGGATTCAACTGCTCATCATCCCAGAACGCTGTGAACTTCGCACACGCCCTGGCGAGAGGCCTGGAGCCGGGATCGAAGATCCTGACGAACCAGCTGGAGCATCAGGCAAACTTCGCGCCATGGATACATCTGGGCATGGACGGATTCAACACCGAGGTGGTGAAGATGGATACAGTGACCCAGCAGATCGACATGGAAGACTTCAAAGCAAAGCTGACGCCGGACACGAAGCTCGTCTCACTGAACTGGGCGTCCAACGGACTCGGCACGGTCACAGATGTAAAGAAGCTGATCGCGATGGCTCATGAAGTCGGAGCGCTGACCATCGTCGACGCCGTACACTACGCGGCCCATTTCCCGATAGATGTCAAGGACATCGATACGGACGTTCTGGTCTGCTCCGCATACAAGTGGTTCGGACCGCATCTCGGCGTCATATATATGAAGAAGGAACTTATCGAGGAGATGGGATTCTACAACGTTATGGCAGACGACATCGCAACGGGACCTCGCCGTTTCCACATGGGGACTCCGCAGTATGAGCTGCTGACGGGCATGACCGAGGCTGTCAATTTCATAGCGTCAGTCGGCGAACAGTACGCGGAATGCTTTGAGGATGAACTTGAGGGTCTGTCCGGAAGGAGAAGGAACGTCGTCGCGGGAATGACAGCATTCGACCGCTATGAGAGCGGCCTGGCGAAGCAGCTGCGCTTCGGACTGAGAGACATACCGGGCGTGCACGTATTCGGACCGGCTGAAGGGGAGGCGAGAACGCCGACCGTCGTATTCACTGTAGACGGATTCACGACTGATGAAGTGGCCCAGATGCTTGGTGACAGAGGAATCAATTCATGGCACGGCGACTACTACGCCGTACAGATAATGAAGGCCATGGGCGTCTATGACAAGGGCGGAATGGTCCGTCTGGGTCTGGCCCCGTACGTTACTCAGAGCGACATCGACCGCACCCTCTACGCGGTCAGGAGTCTCGTTAAAAGCAAGGAGGAAGGGTAAATGAAGAAATTCATAATTAAAGAGGACTTTCTGGAGATTTTTCCGGAGGCTCAGATAGGCGTGCTGGTATGCCGCGGCATAGATAATCACGTGAAGGATGAGGACAAATACGCGGGATGGCTCAGAGAATGCGAGCAGATATCGGCCCAGTACACGGAGAATCCGGAGTTCACATCAAATCCGGTAATACGCGGCTGGAGAGACGCTTTCTATAAGTTCAAGACAAAGAAGGGTGCCCGCTGCTCGATCGAGGCGCTGCTCAAGCGTGTGGCCAAAGGCAACCAGATCGGCACAATAATCCCGCTTGTAGACATCTACAATGGTATTTCCCTAAAGTACGGCGTTCCCATCGGCGGGGAGGACATAGACAAGTTCGAAGGCGACATGCGGCTGACCATAGCGGAAGGCGGCGAGGATTTCGTGACCTACGGAAGCGAAGGCAAAAGCGAGCCGCCGTCGGAGGGTGAGGTCATATACAGAGACGACTTCGGAGCCGTTTGCCGCTGCTGGAACTGGCGCGAGGCGGAGCGCACCATGCTGACAGAGGATACAGTGAACGCCTTTATGATCATTGAAGCTCACAACGCTGAGAGCGCGGCCAACATTGACGATGCTCTAAACGAGCTGAAGACAATGATCAAGAGGGGGCTTGGAGGTACAGTCACGAAGCATCTCGCAACGGCAGACTGTCCTGAGGTTGTAATAGAGGAGTGATCCAATAAAGAGCAATAAAAGAGCCGGCGCTCCGCCGGCTCTTTTTAATTGCGCTATGTTGCTTTTGCTTACTTCATCATTGACAGAAGAGCGTTGATGAGCTGAGTTCCGTCATTTGACGCAGTCGCTGCAGGAGCCTGCTGCTGTACAGGAGCCCCTCCGAAGAGTGACATCAGGCTGCCGAGGTCGAATCCGCTGCCTGCTGACTGCTGCTGCTGAGTGTGGGCGTCCTGAGTTGCTGCTGAAAGTCCGCTCATGATGTATGGAGCGACAGTGCCGAGTACGTTCATTACGTCTTCAGCGTCAATTCCGGTCTCCTTGGACAGCTGGTTTACTACCTGAGGCTGGTCATCGCCGAGGATGTGTCCCAGAATCTTCATGCCGTCTTCAGTATCAGCGTTTTCGAGCTGATCCTCAACAGTTCCTCTGTTCTGATGTGCGCCAAGAGCTCCGAAGAGTGATGACAGACCTGACTGTGACTGAGTGTTGCTCGTCATGTACTTAAGAATCAAAGGCAGAGCAAGAATCAGCAGTTTTGAAAGGTCAGGCTTCTGTACTCCAGTATTGTTGGAAAGGCTTCCAAGTGAACCGCTGCTCAGAAGTGAGCCTAAAAGTAAAGTAAGTAAATTCATATTCGTTCTCCTTATAATCGTGTGAAATAGTTGTCTGAATTCTTTGTATGTATATATAATACTCCAAAGAAGAGAAAACAAAAAGAAAAAATGTGTTATAATACGGCATGAGAATAAAATGAATGAGAGGGGATAACATGAGCAGCAAGAAATACGCGAAAAGCGGCAAATCCCAGAAGAAGGAATTCAGCAGCATGTACTCTCCGGTCAAAGTTTGGGCCGTGAGAATAGTGGTCTTTCTGCTGTGCATTGCTGTAGCAATAACGCTCATACCGTCGGTGTTCTTCTAGAGGGATCTGACAAGGATATTTGACGTGAAAACAGGCCGAAAGGGAAGAGGTCTGTTTTTTTTGGGATTGTTTTAGCACTCACCACTTGACAGTGCTAACAAAAGGTGCTATCATACGTTCAGAACAAGGGAACAGAGAATAAACCGTTCTATTGCTCAGGAAAACCTATAGCCAGCAGAATAAAACAAAGGGGGAATAAAAATGTTTTATCCGAAAATTTTTAACGACAATCTGTTTGATGATTTTATGAATTTCGACTTTCCAAGATTCCCGGCGATGGGCAATGCGGAAAGAAAGCTTTACGGCAAGCAGCCGGCAGCGATCATGAAGACTGACGTACGCGAGCTCGAGGATCACTATGAAGTGGATATCGACCTTCCTGGATTCAAGAAGGAAGAAATCAGCCTGGAACTTGAAAACGGCAATCTGACCGTAAGCGCTTCCAGAAATGTTACTGAGGAAGAGAAGTCCGAAGAGGGCAAGGTCATCCGTCAGGAGCGTTACATGGGAGCAATGCAGAGAGACTTCTTCGTAGGTGAGTACATCACTGAGGAGGACGTGAAGGCAAGATTCGAGGACGGAGTCCTGAAGCTGAACGTGCCTAAGAAGGAAGCTCCGAAGCCTCCTGAAAAGAAGAGCATAATGATCGAAGGATAACAGAATGATTAGAGCAGGGGCTGTCACATCAGTGTGAAAACTGGTGGTGGCGGCCCCTTTTCTGTTGAGAGTGTGTTAAAATAATACAAAAGCGAGAGGAGTTATCAGACATGACCGTATCCATCAAAGAAGCTGTAAAAATGCTTGAAAAGATGCCCAGAAGGCCCCTGGGGTTCTTCCCGACGCCTTTGTGCAGGCTGGACGCTCTGTCGGAGGAACTGGGAGTCAATCTGTGGATCAAAAGGGACGATTTTACGGGCAGCAACCTCTTCGGGGGCAACAAGACCCGGAAGCTGGAGTTTCTAATAGGCAAGGCTGTTGACGAGGGCGCTGAGTGCGTGTTCACATACGGCGCCACACAGTCGAATCACGCCATGCAGACCGCCTGGGCGGCAGCTAAGAACGGCCTGAAGCCGATACTGTATCTGGCGGCCGTTGTACCGCCGGATCCTGAGGACTTCAAGGCGAATCTGCTTTTGGACGGCATATTCGGAGCTGAAATACACGTAGTCGACCTGGAAGAAGGCGAATCATTCGCCGACGCAGAGCGCAGATCCTTCAGAATGGGCAAAGAGCACATAGCCAGTCTTGAAAAAGAGGGCGTGAACAGCTATGACATCCCAATGGGAGGGGCCAATGTATACGGAAGTCTTGGCTATGTAAACGCCATGGTCGAGCTGGCCGGCCAGATGGAAGAGCAAAATCTGCGATTCGATCACATGTATCACTCTACAGGATCGGGAGGGACAATGGCAGGTCTGGCGGCAGGCAAGGCTCTGCTCGGTCTGGACATGCAGATACACTCCATAACGGCAATGGAAGTCGACGAAAGGTACGCTGAGAGGGCTGTGAAACTGGCCAACGGAGCTCTTGAACTCATCGGAGCTTCGGAAAGCGTCAGCGAAGAGGACCTTATCATAGATCAGAACCACTACGGACCTGGATACGAGTGCCCGAGCGAGGAGGCCACGGAAGCAATAAAGCTTCTAGCCCGCAGGGAAGGCATCCTCGTTGACCCTGTTTATTCGGGCAAGGCCTTCGCTGGCCTGATTTCCGATGTGCGCAGCGGGCGCATACCTGCGGGAAGCGATGTTCTCTTCCTGCACACAGGCGGATCCACGGTATTCTTCGCGGAGAAGGAGATAATAGGGGATCTGTGTTAGAATGACACCGGAGGTAAAGACAATGGCAAAGGTTAAAGTAGACATATTTTCCGGATTTCTCGGAGCGGGCAAGACTACGCTCATAAGAAAACTGATAAAAGAAGCCTATGACGGGAAAATCGTCCTCATCGAGAACGAATTCGGCGAGATCGGAATCGACGGAGGCTTTCTCAGGGACACCGGAATACAGATAAACGAGATGAACTCGGGGTGCATCTGCTGCACTCTGGTCGGCGATTTCAAGACGGCCCTCAGGCAGGTCATAGACCAGTATGAGCCGGAGAGGATATTGATCGAACCCTCCGGAGTGGGCAAGCTCAGCGACGTCATCATCGCGGTGCAGGACGCCGGCATCGATGACATAGAACTGAATGGATTCACTACGGTAGTCGACGCCAAACTGTGTAAGATGTACATGGCCAATTTCGGCGAATTCTACGAGAATCAGGTGGAACACGCAAGCTCGGTCATACTCAGCCACACAAAAGGGCTAAGCGAGGCGAAGATAAAGGAGTGCGTCGATATTATCCGCGAGCACAACGATCACGCTTCCATCGTGACGACCGACTGGGACGAGCTGACAGGCAAACAGATCCTCGATACCATGGAGCAGAAGAAGACCCTGTCCGCCGAACTGGACAGACTCAGGGAGGAAGCTTACGCGGAAGAAGAGGCGCACCACCATGAGCACGAACACCATCATCACCATGACCATGAACACGAGCATGAGCATGAACACCACCACCATCACGAACATGGGCATCATCATGCCGATGAGGTGTTCAGCGACATAGGTGAGGAGACCGCGGGCAAGTACACCATGGAGCAGATCGAGACGGCTCTCGAGACTCTTCAGGACGAGGAAAAGTGCGGTCAGATACTGAGAGCCAAAGGCATCGTAGAGGGAACGGACGGACAGTGGATACACTTCGACTACGTTCCGGGCGAGCCTGAGGTCAGGACGGGCGGCGCCGAGACGACAGGCATGATCTGCGTCATTGGCGTAGATATCAAAGAAGACACAGTCCGCGGACTGTTCGGTCTATAGGAGGAATCAGAATGATGGGCGGTCTGGAGATCCCGGTATATCTCTTCACAGGATTTCTGGGATCGGGTAAGACAACATTCATACAGGACCTTCTGGAAGGCGACGACTTTAACGCCGGCGAAAGGACGCTTCTTCTCCTTTGTGAAGAAGGGGAAGTCGAACTCAGGCCGGATGCTTTTGCGAGCCCTAACATCTTCATCGAGAGGATCGAAAAAGAAGACCTGAATCCGCGCAGACTGGCGGACCTCGCGGAAAAACACATGGTTGAGAGGGTAATCATCGAGTACAACGGCATGTGGATGCTGGAGGACCTGTTCACTGCGGCCCCTGAGAGCTGGGTCGTCTACCAGGAGATGCTGTTCGCCGACGCGGGGACGTTCATGATGTATAACACCAACATGCGTCAGCTGACCTTCAACAAAATGCAGACGGCGGAGCTGGTGGTCTTCAACAGATTCACTGAAGACATGGACAGAATGGACTTCCACAAGCTTGTCAGAGTGGCAAACAGGAGGTCGGACATCTGCTACGAGTACGCGCCCGACAACGTTGTTTTTGATGATATTCAGGACCCGCTTCCTTACGACATGGAAGCGCCGATCATCACCATAAAGGACGAGTGGTTCGCCGAGTGGTACAGAGACCTGTCGGAGAATCAGGACGACTACGAAGGCAAGAAGATAAGGGTCAAAGGCCTTGTGGCCAGGGACGGTACGCTGCCGGATAACTACATGGTATTCGGCCGTCACGTCATGACATGCTGCGTAGAGGATATCCAGTTTGCGGGACTGGCCTGCGTTTATTCCAAGGCAGCCCAGTTCAAAACGGGCGACTGGGTGGCGGTCGACGCGAAGATAAAAGTGATGGAAGAAGAACTCTACGGCGAGGTGGGCCCTGTGCTGATCTGCAGCAAGATAAGAAAGTGTGAGCCGGCGGACCCTGAAGTGGCAACATTCTGAGTCGCCGTATTCTGAAAGGAGAAAGGACATGACTAACTTTTACGTTTCCTACACCATGCCGTCGAAGGAGGACAGAGACGGATATCTGAGAGACATTCAGGAAGAGGGAATAGATGAAATCTCAAGAGGAGAGGACGGCTGCATAAGGTATGACTACTATTACCCTGTTGGATCGGACAACACGCTTTTTCTCTGGGAGCAGTGGGAATCCAGGGAACACCAGAAGACTCACTGCCAGACGCCGCACTTCGCGCGCCTGGGACAGCTCAAGGAGAAGTACGGTGTAACAGTGGAGATTCTCGTCGAGGACAGAGCATAGAGGACGGAATACGATGGAAACTTTTGCGCAGAAATTCCTGAAAATATATGACAGAAAAATACTGAGCGGCGAGATCACATTCAGCCAGTCGGGCATAAACAAGAGCAACTTCACCAGACTCTGCATAGACCCGGAGTACGTCATGCCGAGGGAGGAAATACTCCTCTGCTGTGAGAAGATGCATCTTACCGAGGAGGAAAAAGAAGGACTGCTTGCCTTTGCGAAAGACTAGTCCCGCGTGATATAATAGGGTTGGATGAAAGGACACAAAGCGACATGAATGAAGCTCAGTTTGATGTTGGACAATACGTCGTTTACGGTACCAACGGTATCTGTAAAGTCGACAGCATAGAGCTCATGAGTTTCACTGCGGGGGCGCCTAAGGAGATGTTTTACATACTCAGGCAGAACAAGCACAGTGAGACATGTTTTTTCGTTCCTTTCAAAAACGAGGAACTGCTCTCGAAGATGAGAGAGCCGATGACCAGGGAAGACATTGAAGATATTCTGATGGGCCTTTCTTCCGAAGACGTCAAGTGGGTGAGCGACAGACGCGCCAGAGGGGATTATTTCAAAAGCATCCTCAACGAAGGCGTCAGCGGACGTCTCCTGAGCATGATCACATGCATCTATGAGAAGAAGCGGGAACTTGCCAGACAGGGCAAGAAGCTTTCCGTTACCGATACGACGACTCTGAGATCAGCCGAGAAACTGGTCGAGGAGGAATTCGCCTGGGCGCTTGGGACTGATCCCCAGGAAGTGCCCGCGTTCATAAGGAAGAGGCTCCACATACAGGAGGAAGAATAGATAAAGCAAATGAAATTCAGATTTGCACTTTTGGCCGCGAAGCTGGCGGCATTCGGAATCAGCATTGTAGCGAAGGGAAGGGGTACCAATCTGCCCGGCAGAATAGCCCTGAAAATAGATCCGGACTTCATCAGCCACATCAAAGGCCTCGATCCGGACAAAACAATTTTCGTAACGGGCACCAACGGCAAAAGCACCACGACCAATCTCATGGCCCACGTTTTCAAGCGGGCCGGTATTAAAGTGGCCGTCAATCTTGAAGGCGCCAACCTGATCGGAGGCGTCATCGTTTCGCTGCTGAAAAACTGCGATCTCTCGGGAAGGCTCAAGGCCGACGTTGTCCTCATGGAAACGGACGAGAGATTTTTGCCTATAATCCACAAGCAGCTTCCGGCGAGACACCTCTGCATCACCAACGTGCAGAAGGACCAGGTTCAGAGAAACGGGGAGCCTGAGATCATACGCCGCAAGATACTGTCCGTCATAAACGAAGACATGACTGTGTACGTTAACGGCGACGAGCCTAACGCTCTGAGCCTTGGCACAAAGGCAGGAAGATGCGTTACCTACGGCGTCGACAGGAACGAATCCTCATTCGACAAGACGGGGGATTTCTTCTCGGTCACCGCGCCGTGTCCGATATGCCATGAGGCCGTCGTCTACAACTACTACAACATAGACAACATCGGCAGCTTCTCATGTCCGACATGCGGATTCGGAACGGCTGCAAACACATATCAGGCCCAGGACATCGACTTCGAGGGCAAGACCTTCAAGTCCCGGGGCAGGACCTACGACTTCAAGTACAGCACGCCGTACTTTCTGTACTGCTACATCGCCGTGCTTACGGTGGCGTCGGAGTTCGGCGTGAAGGACGAGGATATCAGCAGCGCCTTCGCGGATTTCGCTCTTCAGGGCGGAAGGATGGAGACCATGAAGGTGGGCACCAAGGAGATAAAGTACCTGCGCATGAAGCAGGAAAATCCTGAAACGGTTCAGTCGGCCCTGAACGTGATCGCTGACGACAAGTCGCCTAAGATCTTCATGCTGGGCCTCGACGAACTGGTCGACTTCGACCCTCACTACACGAACACCTTCTATACCTTCGACTGCGATTTCCGCAGACTCATAAAGTCCGGCATAGAGAGGTGCATATGCTTCTCGGGAACCGTCGCCTACGACGCGGGACTGAGAATGCTTTACGACGGTTTTGACAGAGACAGGCTTACGATACTGCCGACCAATGATGACAAGACCATCATAGATGAACTGGATAAATACGACTGCGACAACGTGTATCTGATCACATGGCTCCACAAGTTCGAAGCCCTGGCAGAGTACACGAGGAGTAAAGCAAATGGATAAATTCGATAAACTCGACAGAATAAGAAACAGATTCGACAGAAAATCCGAGACCCTGACCAACGCTTCGGAGGTCACGGGCGAGAGCGGATTCAGGTGCCTGCACATACTGTGGCTCTACCCGGACGTGCTGAACATACACGGCGGAAGAGGAGACGTCATGGGGCTTTTGCATGTGTGCGATCTCCTGAACATACCTGTTGAGATAAGAAGAAGCGACGACCTGAACGAGGACGAGAACTGGAACTGGCCGCACATTGTCTACATGACCGCCGGCGAGCTCAAGTGTGTCGACAAGGTCGCGGCGGCCCTCATCAGGCAGCAGGAGGAGATCGAGAAGTTCATAAGCAGAGGCGGATTCCTGATCGCCAACGGAAGCAGCGGAGCGGCACTCGCAAAGGCAACCGAATTCCTGGATGGAACTGTCGTCGAAGGCACAGGCCTTCTCGACATGACATGGAAGGAGAGGGAGTCTGTCTGGGGCGATGACATCTGGGTCAGGACTGAGGATGATCTGGACGTAATAGGCAATCAGATTCAGGTGGCCGATGTGACGCTGGGCAAAGGGCAGAGTCCTTTCGGTCTCGTCGTTTACGGCAGAGGTAACAACGGCTCCGGCGATGAAGGCGCCGTCAATGGAAGCGTGATCTACACGGGAGTGCTGGGACCGCTCATGACCAAGAATCCGAGGCTCGCGGCCAGGATAATAGAAGGAGCGGCGGTGCTGGCGGAGGTCGAACTGGGACACGGCCTGGACCCTGCGGACATCGACATGGAGGATAAATCCGCCGAGTATATCAAGGCCTTCATGAAGGCTAAAATGGAGCCTCAGAATGCCTGAAAATATCCTTGACATCCATATATGCCAATGGTAGTATATTTGTTGCGGCGGCTAGGACAGCCTGCCGATATGGCGGTGTAGCTTAGTTGGCTAGAG
>DBYH01000026.1:57792-57991 GCA_002310095.1 Firmicutes bacterium UBA1191
TTCGAGCCCTGTAACTCCCACCAATACGGTCCGGTAGTTCAGTTGGTTAGAATGCCAGCCTGTCACGCTGGAGGTCGTCAGTTCGAGCCTGATCCGGATCGCCAACATAGGACTGCAGAGCGCAGGAATGCGCTCTGTGGTCTATAAAAACAGAATAAGTGGCAATCACAGTTGCGGCGACATAGCCAAGTGGTAAGGC
>DBYH01000026.1:58177-102523 GCA_002310095.1 Firmicutes bacterium UBA1191
TCGAATCCTGCTACCCTAGCCAAAATGAACAGCACCCATTTGGGTGCTGTTTCATTTTGGCTAAGAAAGATACAGTAAGGATTCGAACCTGAAAAGGCCGGAGCGTTAAGCAGAACAGTCCGGTGGACTGTTCTGTAGCGACGGGGTCAAGCAGGCCGAGGGGGCCTGCGCAGACCGGCGGAGGGGCAGGGGCCCCGCCGCGTAAATCCTGCTACCCTAGCCAAAGATCAAGGGCTCCGAGGACAATCCTCCGGAGCCTTTGATATTTCAACTCAGGGGGAATATGTAGTATAATCAATGCATAAGCAGATATCAAAATGAAGTGTCCATGTCGATGTGTGGATGTGCATAGATTGCAGGAGTAGACAGAATCTTTGATATGGGAAGGACCACAGTAAATATTACCGGTGACGCATCCTGCGTCATTGTGGTTTCAAATCTGTTGAAGAACAAATTCAAGGAATGGTCAGACTCAAGGGATGCATAAATTTGAAATGAATTGGAATGCAGACATGACTATTCCATTAAGGAGGCAAATGACATGAAAAGAAAAATGCTATCAATTGTACTGGTGCTGGCTGTCGCTGTTGCGTTCATGCCCTCATTGGCGTTTGCAGGTTCAAGCGTGAGCATGACTACGTTCGACCAGGTGTATAAAGATGGGAATACCGTTTACTGTGCCGGTGCCGGAGGAGTGTATAAGGCTACGGTAAAAAAGGGAAAAGTGAAAAAAGTCAAGAGACTGTGCAAAGCGGCTTCACCAATATTTGCTGATGAAGAAACGACATATACTTACATAAGCAGCATGAAGAAAAAGGGCAAGTACTTATACTTCCTTCATGGATCAGAAGGGACGATGTATACGATCTGCAGGGTAAGTATCAATGGCGGCAAAGTAAAATACCTGGAGTCAGTCGGCGATCAGGTCTATTGGGGATATGTAATCATGGGGAAATGGATTTACTATGATTATGGTGATGATGGCTTCCACGCCAAGTTAAAAAAGATGAAACTGAACGGCAAATCCAAGAAATCCACCAAGGTAAAACCTATCATGAAATCAAAGAACAGGAATAAAGCCGCAAAAGGCTATTCCGTAAAGATGAAATATTCCAATGGCTACATCAAAGATTATCTCAAGACGCCTAAGGGAAAGTATTATCTTGGAAAGATCCGTGCAGGGGAGTATTAAGAATATGAACAACGAAGAAAACAAAGGCAAGTCGGTACTTGCGGCGGGAGCGGCGACCGCGTTCTGCGGCCTGGCGCTCTACGCGCTGGGAAAAACTCTGTCGTTCCTCTTCAGGGACGTGGATCCCGACAGGACCGACAAAAAAGAAAAAGACGAAGATCAGTAGAGGAACAGTTTTTGGAGGAACACTATGGCTTTTAACAGCATAGAAGAAGTGAGCGACAGGCATCTGCACATTCTCTGGACGAACGCGGACCCGGACACTTCAGAGAACATGGTGATGATGTACGCCAGGAACGCGAAACTCAATGACTGGTGGGACAAGGTCACGGTCATAATATGGGGCGCGCCGCAGAAGCTGGTTCTGGAAAATGAGGCGGTAAGGATGAAGATGAAAATGGCCGAGCAGGCCGGAGTGGAATTCACCGCCTGCATAAGTTGCGCCATCAATCTGGGAACTCTGGAAGGATTGGAGGCTGAAGGCATCGAAGTGATCCGGTGGGGCGAGAAACTGTCCCTGCTGATGCAGAACGGAAAGCACGTACTCACAGTGTGATAATTCATTGTGTCTTGCTCACGCAGACACACTGTGGTAGCGTATAAGTAGGATAAAAAATACAGGAAAGGGGAAATGAAATGGCAGAAATCACAATAACAAAAGATAACTTCCAGGAGGAAGTGCTGGAATCAGATATCCCTGTAATGGTGGATTTCTGGGCGACCTGGTGCGGCCCTTGCCAGATGCTGGCGCCGACCATCGAGGAAATCGCCGAAGAATACGAAGGAAAGATCAAGGTCGGCAAGGTCAATGTCGATGAGGAGAGAGAACTGGCCTTCAATTACGGCATCTCGAGCATTCCGACGATCATCGTGTTCAAGGATGGGCAGATAGCCAACCAGACCATGGGCTTCCAGCCAAAAGAAAACCTGCTGGCGCTGCTGTAGGCCGCAGGAAAACCAGATAAGATTATTCAACAAGCAAGGAGGTAGAAAATGCAGATATTCACAATCAATTATGTTCCGGGTAAGGAAATCGAGGCCATTGGCCTTGTAACAGGAAACGTGGTTCAGGCCAAGCACATCGGCAGAGACCTGATGGCAGGACTGAAGAATATCGCGGGAGGCGAGATCGTAAGCTATACGGATCTGCTCAACGAGTCCAGAGTGATCGCGAGAGACAGAATGATAGCCGAGGCGGAATCCCTGGGCGCTGACGCCGTAATCAGCATGAGATTCGACGCGGCATCGATCATGGAAGGAACCAGCGAGATCCTGGCGTACGGCACAGCTGTAAAATTCAAGTAAATGGATTATTTCGTTAATAATGGCGACAGGGAAGACAGATTATGTCCGTGCTGCGGGCGCCACTACTTCGAGGAGAAGGACGCCTACGAGATATGCCCGGTATGCGGATGGGAAGACGATCCGCTCCAGAGGCGTGAGCCGGACTTCGCGGGGGGCGCCAACGCCCTCAGTCTTAACGACGCCATAATGAAGTACAATGAAGAAGCAGAGTAATGCAAAAGCAGCCTCAAGGGCCCTTATAATACTGCTGATAATAGCGGCGATTGTTCTGCTTCTGGTGTTCGGGTGCAGTCATAAAGACGCGGCTCAGAATGACGAGGCGACGACTCAGACAACGGAACAGGCGGCAGAGACAACGACTCAGGCAGCTGAAACCATGACTCAGGCAACTGAGACCGAGGCGCAAACTACGACCCAGGCCCCTCAGGCAGAGTACACGTTCAGGTACAGCGACCGCCTGAAGGAGCACTACAGAAAGCACGGTATCGAGATGGGATTCTCCTCGCCGGAGGAGTATCTGGCTGCCGCGAACGCGGTAATAGCCAATCCGGAAGCCCTGACGAAGAGGGAAAAGGAAGACGGAGACTATCTTTTCTACGTTGAGTGGACCAACGAGTTCGTGGTGCTTTCGACGGACGGGTACATAAGGACCTACTTCTGCCCGGACAGCGGGAAACGGTACTTCGACAGACAGTGACGATAAAGTGACAATTACAAGACATGAAAAAGGAGCCTGACGGCTCCTTTTGCTTTACCAAACTTGAACTATTGATATTATTCCTCTTCCGCCGGCTCAGCTGTTTCTTCAGCCGATTTTTCTGCCAGCACTTTGTCGTACTCCTCAAAGATGGCATCTCTGATTTTGTTTCTGGTCTCAGATACCAGCGGGTGAGCGATATCTCGGAAATCGCCTTCTCCCATTTTCCTGCTAGGCATTGCGATGAACAGGCCATTCTGGCCCTCGATGATCTTGATGTCATGTACTACGAACTCGTCATCAAAGGTGATCGACACCACAGCTTTCATTTTTCCCTCATCACTAACCTTGCGGATTCGAACGTCTGTAATATTCATCGATATACCGCCTTTCATACCCCCCCCTGCATTTGTAATAAGTATAAACTCGCATAAATGAAAATACAAGCAATTATGCAAAAAATCTGACAATTTACGGTCAAAACATTATTCACTTGAAAATGGACAAAAAAACAGACAGTCAGACCCCGTTTCAGGCATCACTTTTTTGTATCTAAACTGTTTATTTATGGTATACTGAATGTGCGATAACAGGGGGACTTAAATGTTTGATTTATCTAAATATAGAAAAATACACTGCATCGGCATTGGAGGCATAGGTTTATCCGGTGTCGCTGAGGTTTTATTGTCCCAGGGCTACGAAGTGTCCGGTTCGGACATGAGAGAAAGCGACATCACCGAGAAGCTGATGGACCAGGGGGCAAGAGTATTCCTCGGTCACAGAGCCAAGAATGTCGAGGACGTGGACCTTGTTGTATATACTGTCGCGGTCGGCGACGATAATCCGGAACTTGCCAGGGCGAGAGAACTGGGCATCCCTACGATAACGAGAGCCCAGGCTCTTGGCGCGCTCATGGGAGAATACAACAAATCCATCGCCATTTCTGGAACCCACGGCAAGACGACCACTACCTCCATGGTATCCCTCATACTCAAGGACGCGAACAGAGAACCAACGATACTTGTGGGCGGCAATCTGGATGAGATAGGCGGCAACTGCTACGTGGGGCAGGACGACTTCTTCGTAACAGAGGCCTGCGAATACAAAGACAGCTTCCTTGAACTGAGGCCGAATATAGAGATCATTCTCAATATCGATTCAGATCATCTCGATTACTTTAAGGATGTTGGACATATCGCCAGGTCATTTCAGAAGTTCGCCCGTCTTGTGCCGGAGGACGGCGTTGTCATCGCCTACGACGCCAACGCGTACGTCAGCAGCGCGACGGAAAATCTGCCGAACGTGGTAACATTCGGTATCTCAAGGGGCTGCGACTACTACGCCAGCAATATCAGATTCGATACGGACGGTATGCCGCATTTTGATGTCAACCACGGCGGACAGACCCTCTGCAACATCAAGCTCCGCATTCCGGGCGAGCATAACATACTGAATGCCATGGCTGCCTTTGCATGCTGCCATATACTCGGCGTCGACGTTGACGACATCGTGCGTACCCTGGAAACCTACCACGGCACCCACCGGAGATTCGACATCCTTGGAAGGACCAGCACGGACGTGAAGATCATCGACGACTACGCCCATCATCCGACGGAGATCAAGGCGACGCTTTCGGCGGTCAGGAACATGAAACACAAGACCCTTTGGTGCCTGTTCCAGCCTCATACGTACACCAGGACGATGGCTCTGCTCGATGACTTCGGCGCGGCCTTCGACAATGCGGACGAGATAATCCTTGCCGAGATCTACGCGGCGAGGGAGACAAATATATATAAGATCAGCTCAAAGTCAATGATGGAGAAGATCCTGGAGCATGATCCTTCGAAGCACGTTTTCTATATCGAGGACTTTGAGGACATCGCGAGCTTCGTCTACGAGAGGGCGGAGCCGGGCGATCTGGTCCTCACTATGGGAGCGGGCGACATCAATAAAGTCGGCGAAATGATTCTGGACATGGACGCTGCCAGAATAGAAGCTATAAGAAAGACGAAGGAAAGGGAATACAAGAAGATCGAAGACTAGGAAGGAGAAGATCAGATGATGAAGAACAGCTTATTCTCAAGCTACAAAGTTTTTGCCTGCAACTCACATCCTGAGCTTGCGGAGGAAATCGCGGGTATCATGGGAAAGCCCCTTGGCAGTCTGGAAGTCAAGCAGTTCAGCGACGGTGAAATATGCGTGAATCTGGGGGAAACAGTCAGAGGAGTCGACTGCTTCGTTATCCAGTCGACATGCTTCCCTGTGAACGACAACCTGATGGAGCTGCTCATCACGATCGACGCCATGAAACGGGCTTCAGCCGGAAGAATAACCGCAGTTGTGCCGTATTACGGCTACGCGCGTCAGGATCGTAAGGCAAAAGCAAGAGATCCGATCACGGCCAAGCTTGTGGCGGACATGATCGTGAAGGCGGGCGCGGACAGAATAATCACCATGGATCTGCACGCGGCCCAGATACAGGGATTCTTCACGATTCCGGTGGATCATCTGATCGGACAGCCTTTGCTTACCGAATACTACAGAAAACAGAAAATAGACGATCTCGTGATCGTATCGCCTGACCACGGCAGCGTGCCGAGGGCCAGGAACATGGCTGAGCCTCTCAACTGCCCGATAGCCATCGTGGACAAGAGGCGTCCTAAGCCGAACGTAAGCGAGATCATGAACATAATCGGCGATATCGAAGACAAGAACTGCGTCCTTCTGGACGACATGATCGATACGGCCGGAACGATAACAAACGCGGCGAACGCCCTCAAGGAGATGGGCGCCAAGAGCGTCAGAGCCTGCGCGACCCACCCGGTTCTTTCAGGACCGGCCATCGAGCGCATTCAGGATTCGGCAATAGAGGAACTTGTGCTTCTGAACACCATGCCGGTTGCTGAAGAGAAGATGATCGATAAAATCAAAATGATTTCCGTAGGACCATGCTTCGCCGAAGCACTGATCAGGATCCACAACAATGAGTCGATCAGCAAGTTGTTTGAAGGAAACAGATTCTAGATGTATGTGATCGCGGGCCTGGGCAATCCGGGCAGACAATACGAAAGAACCCGTCACAACATGGGCTTCATGGTCGCGGATGTATTCGCGGCCGCCCATGACATTGACGTGCGCAGGATCAAACACAAGGCTCTCGTGGGCGAGGGGAGGATCGGAGACGAGAAGGTAATCGTCGTCAAGCCCCAGACCTACATGAACCTGAGCGGCGAGTCCCTGCGCGAGGTCGTAAACTACTACGACGTTCCAATGGAGAACCTCATAGTAGTCTACGACGACATGGACCTGGATACGGGGACCCTGCGCATAAGGAAGAAGGGCAGCTCGGGAAGCCACAACGGCATGAAATCGGTCATATACCAGCTTCAGTCGGACGAATTCCCGCGCGTTCGCATCGGCATCGGCACGCCGCCTGAGGATGACTGGAAGGACTACGTAACGGGTCAGGTCACCGAGAAGGAGGCCGAGGTCCTGACGGAAACCATAAAGAAAGCGGCTGAGGCGCTGGAATGCATAATAACCGAGGGAATTGACATAGCGATGAACAGGTTCAATACAGGCAGAAAGCATGAAGATGATTAACATAGCCGGTGCGTCCGAGGGACGCATCGCGCCTTTCATAGCTGAATCAAGACAGGAAAGAGATGGTCAGTGTCTGATCGTGGTACCCACACTAAACAGGGCTCGGCGGCTTCAGAGCGACCTTTCTTTTTTTAATGCCGGCGAACCCATCTACATACTGCCGCCTGAGGACGACAGCGCCATGGCCTACGAAGCCAAGAACAACGACGATCTTCTTGAGCGCATGCGGGTGCTCAGGGCCATAACGTCAGGCGAGAGGTGCACAGTCATAGCTCCGGTGACTGGAGCCATCAGAAAGATGCCTCCGCCTGAAACATTTACAGAGAACATCATTACCCTTGAAAAAGGGCAGGACATAGATATATCCGAACTGCGTGGCCGCCTGTCTCTTCTGGGATACGAGAGGGTATCCATGGTCGAAGCGAGAGGCGAGTACAGTATGCGCGGCGGAATAATAGACATATTCACGCCTGAAGGGGAGGATCCGTACAGAATCGAGCTCTTTGACACGGAGATAGACTCCATCAGGGCCTTCGACATCGACACCCAGCGTTCCGTGGGGAATCTGGACAGTCTCACAGTTTACCAGTGCGAGCAGATAACAAGGGATCCTGAGCTTTTTGCAAAGGCATCAGGGCGCATCAGGAGAGCCTATGACAGGGCCCTTAAACGCCACAAAACCCGCGATGAGGCGCGGAATAAGGCAGAGGGCGGGGAAAACCTCGAGGAAGCCCTTCTGAAGCGGAGAGATCAGCTTCTGGAGTACACGGACGGTATGATAAACCTCCAGTATCTTGAGCAGTTCCTGGGGTATTTCTACGATGATACGGCGTATATATGGGATTACATGGAGAATCCGCAGATCATCATAGATGACCCGTCAAGAATACTGGAGACCCTTGAAGCGGCCGAAAAAGAGCGGAATTACGAAATCATGGAGCTTTTGGAGAGCGGAAGAGGCATCAAAGAGGACTTCGCTGCGCTCTCAGGACCTGATGATTTCTTCAGAATATACGAAATAGTCCCAGAGAGGGATCTTGAATGCACCATATTCACGCCTTTCGTTATGACCATCAAGGGCGGCAGGAAGACAGCTGAAGGACCGTTCCTGACTGAGCTCCTGCAGGTGGAGACGAGGCAGATGCCTCAGTACGACGGTCACATGGACCAGCTGAAGGCGGATATCGAGGGCTATCTGGCCAGGGGGTTCGATATCCGCATCGTCTGCAGCACCGACGAGCGCCGGAAAAACATGCTGGAGTTCATTCAGCACGAGGATTTCAACGAGAGAGTGCTTCCGGGAAGGTATGAAGCGGGGCATGTGAGCGTCATGAGCGGCAGTCTGTCGGCGGGAATGGAGCTGACGGACAGAAAAATCTGCTACATCTGGGAAGGAGACATCTTCGGAGGCAGCAGAAAGACCAGAAAACGCTCAAAATCAGCCCGAAGCGGCAGTCCTATCAAGAGTTTTGCTGATGTACAGAAAGGGGATTATGTAGTCCACGAAAGTCACGGCATCGGTAAGTTCACAGGGCTCGAACAGCTCATCGTACAGGGCGTCAAACAGGACTTTCTGCGGGTAGAATACGCCGGAACGGACATGCTTTACATTCCTGTGGACCAGCTGGACAGTCTGCAGAAGTATATCGGCGGGGACGGAGTCTCCCCAAGACTGAACAAACTGTCCGGAAGCGAGTGGAAAACCACCAAGGCGAAGGCCCAGGCGGCTGTTTCCGATCTGGCGGCCGAACTAATGAGGGTGGCGAACATAAGGCGCAAAAGCAGCGGGTATGCTTTTGCGGAAGATACCGTCTGGCAGAAGGAATTCGAGGACAGCTTCCCGTACACTGAGACCGATGACCAGCTGCGCTGCATAGGTGAGATCAAGGCGGACATGGAGAAACCTTATCCTATGGACAGGCTTCTTTGCGGCGACGTAGGCTTCGGGAAGACGGAAGTGGCGGCCAGAGCTATGTTCAAGTGCGTAATAGAGGGAAAACAGGCCGCTGTTCTGGTTCCGACGACTATTCTGGCCAATCAGCACTACTACACGCTGAAAGAGCGCTTTGAGAAGTTCCCGGTGCGTGTCGAGATGCTTTCCAGGTTCAGGACACCCGCACAGCAGAAGAAGATAGCCAAGGACATAGCGAAGGGCGACGTTGACCTGGTCATAGGCACCCATAGACTGCTCTCGCCGGATGTGAAGTTCACGGATCTGGGTCTCCTCGTAATAGACGAGGAGCAGCGCTTCGGCGTGCGCCACAAGGAGAGAATAAAGCAGCTCCGTGAGAATGTGGACGTACTGACACTGTCAGCGACGCCTATTCCGAGGACTTTGCATATGTCCCTGTCGGGCATGAAGGACATGAGCACCATCGAGGAGCCGCCTGAGGGCCGCTATCCGGTGCAGACCTACGTAATGGAGGAGGATTCCTTCCTCATACGCGAGGCAATAGAGAAAGAACTGGCCAGAGGGGGCCAGGTTTACATACTGAGCAACAGAATAGAATCCATCAACCGCGTGGCTTCGACCATCCAGGAGATGGTGCCGAACGCAAGCATAGCCGTGGGGCACGGGCGGATGAAGGAGACGGAGCTCGAAAACGTCATTATGGACTTCGCGGCGGGCGAGTACGATATCCTCGTTTCGACGACTATAATAGAGTCGGGCACGGACATTCCTAACGTGAACACCATGATAATACTGGACGCGGACAGATTCGGGCTGGCCCAGCTCTATCAGCTGCGCGGCCGCGTTGGCCGGGCGGGCAGGATAGCGTACACCTACCTGATGTACAGGAAGGACAAGGTCCTGTCGGAAATCGCCGAGAAGCGCCTCAAGGCCATCCGCGACTTTACCGAGTTCGGTTCGGGGTTCAAAATCGCCATGAGGGATCTGGAACTCCGCGGAGCGGGTAACATCCTCGGCCGGGAGCAGTCCGGACACATGTTGGACATAGGATATGAGCTCTACTGCAAGCTCCTGGACGACGCCATGCAGGAGGCCATGGATGAGACGGGAGCCCAGGACAGAAAGAAGGCGTCGGAGGCAGAGGTCACGGCAGTCAATCTGCCGGTACAGGCCATAATTCCTGCCAGATACATCGACGACGAGGTCCTGAAGCTGCAGATGTACAAGAAGATCGCCATGATCGAGACAGACGCGGACGCCGCGGACCTTACGGAGGAATTCACGGACAGATTCGGGGATCCGCCGGTGCAGACCCGCAATCTCCTGAGAATCGCTGTGATCCGGGCAAAGGCAAGACAGCTCGGCATAACGGAGATATCACAGACAGGTTTCAAGGTCACGTTCTCTCTGATTCCTGACGTGCGCTTCGGCCCCGACGTGATTCCGAATCTGGTGGCTGAATACGGCGACCGCATACGTTTCAACGGCGGCGCGAAACCGTTCATAAGGCTGACGGCCAATGTCCGCACCAGCGAGGCGGGCCGTCCGGCTTCAGAAGACTATACACAGGGGATACTCAGGGAACTGGAGAAATTCTTTGAGGTGGTAAACAGAGAAGCACAAAAACAGTAAGGAGGCTTTTGCATGGTTAAGGTCGTAATAACGGCGCCGAGGGGCGCCATGGACAGTCTGATTGTCCAGGAAGCGTTCAAGCACAAGGAGATAGAGGTTGTCGGCTGCGTGGGCACGCCGGGAAGCAGTTACATCGGAAAGGACGCGGGACAGGTCTGCGGTCTGGGACGCGACATTGGCGCTCTCGTATACGATAATCTGGAGGCCGAGACAGGCGCGGGCATGCTCATCGACCAGTGCGACGTTGTCGTCGACTACTCGAGGATCGAGGTCAGCATGGACGCTCTGGAAAAGTGCGTGGCCCACGGCAAGGCGTACCTCTGCGGTACGACAGGATTTACAGATGAGCAGCTTGGTGCTTTTGCAAAGGCAGCCGAACACATCGCTCTGATGCAGACCGCGAACACCTCGTATGTGGTGACTGTAATGAAGAAGCTGGTACGCGAAGCGGCGGCTCTTCTTGAAGACAAGGCGGGCATGGAGATCATAGAACTTCACTCGGATACGAAACTTGACGCTCCGAGCGGCACGGCCAAGGAACTGGCGGAGGAAATGGCGTCGGGCATGAAACTGAAAGGCTATGACGACATCACTTTTCATTCGGTCCGAGCGGGCAATACGCCGAGCAGCCATCATATTC
Organism: Firmicutes bacterium UBA1191; assembly: GCA_002310095.1. Taxonomy (GTDB): domain Bacteria; phylum Bacillota; class Clostridia; order Peptostreptococcales; family Anaerovoracaceae; genus Lentihominibacter. The sequence continues at coordinate 69,159 of DBYH01000026.1, forward strand.
TGTTTGGATGTCAGGGAGAGATGTTCCAGATCAGCCACGACGCCTACGACTGGCGCTGCTACGCCATTGGCGCCTGCGACGCGATCCTGTACCTGGCAGGGCGCAGGGAAGCGGGAGATCCTGGCTCATACACGATGTTTGATGTGATAGGGTAGGACAGCCGATTAATGCGGGACATGAAGACCGGTTTTATGCCGGTCTTTTTTGTTTAAAAGGGGGTTGACAGTTGAATGGATATTCAACTATAATGTGTTCAGAACAGTTGAATGAATATTCAACCGATGGAGAATAGCGAGGATAAACGAGGGAAGAAGCAAGGAGAAGAGTATGGGAAGAAATGAAAACACATGCGACTGCAATGTAGTTCACGAGGAGTCGATCGAACACGTCAGGAAGGAGATTGCGTCCACCGAGGAACTGGCGAAGATGACGAAACTCTACAAGGTGTTCGGCGACAGCACGCGTCTCAACATTCTGGCGGCACTCAACTGCCACGAGATGTGCGTGTGCGACCTGGCCGTTTTGATGAACATGACCAAATCGGCCACGAGTCACCAGCTGAGGATTCTGAGGGAAAACAACCTGGTCAGATTCGAGAAGGTGGGCAAGCATTCCTATTACTCCCTGGCAGATGAACATGTCAGGGACATTCTCGACATTGCGCTCGATCATGTGAATGAGTAAGAGGGGAACACTATGAGCGAACACGAGCACAATCACAATCACGAACATGAGCATGAGCATGATCACTGTCACGACCATGACTGCGGATGCGGCCACGACCATGAACAAGATCATGACCACTGCCACGATCATGAGCACGGCGGATGCGACTGCTGCAGCAAAGATTACAGCAATCTGAGGGAGCACGAGCATCACGGCTTCATGGAGGAGCACAGAAAGGACGTCATATGCCTGATATCCGGCGCGGTACTCTTCGCGGCGGCTCTGGTGCTTGAGCACACGGTAGGGGCGTATGTTCTGCCGGTGTGCATAGCGGCGTACATAATCCTCGGTCACGAGGTGCTGCTCAAATCGGCGAAGAACATATCCCATGGAGAGGTTTTTGACGAGAACTTCCTCATGTCCATAGCCACGCTGGCTGCCTTTTGCATCGGGGACTTCCCGGAAGCGGTTGGAGTGATGCTCTTCTACAACATCGGCGAGATGTTTGAGGACATTTCGGTCGACAGGAGCAGGGATCAGATCGCCGAGGCGGTGGACATGAGACCGGAAACTGTAAAACTGGTTCACGAAGAGGATCACGATTGCAGCGACCATGAAGACCACGACCACAGCCATGTTCACATTCATGAGACGCCTGCGGAAGAGGTTGCAGTCGGCAGCATTCTGCAGATAGATCCGGGCGACAGGATACCTCTCGACGGAATCGTCGAAAGGGGAGAGGGAATAATCGATACCTCCCCGGTCACGGGCGAACCGACGCCGGTACACGCCAAACCTGGCGAGAAGATCCTTTCGGGCTGCATCAACCAGAGAGGGCAGTTCTATCTCAGAGTGACGGCGCCTCTGGCGGAGTCAATGGTCACGAAGATCCTGAACTCAGTGGAAAACGCTTCTGAGAACAAGCCGGAAATAGAGAAGTTCATAACGAAATTCGCCAGAATATACACGCCAATAGTGTGCGCGCTGGCCCTTGCGGTAGCGATACTTCCGCCTCTGATTACCGGGGCCTCATGGAAGTACTGGATCGTAACGGCGATCACATTCCTGGTAATAAGCTGTCCGTGCGCCCTGGTCATCAGCGTGCCGCTGGCTTACTTCCTGGGAGTCGGCGCGGCGTCCAGAGCCGGAATACTCGTAAAGAGCGGTAAAGCCCTCGAAGGCCTCAGAAAGATAAAGATCGTCGCCATGGACAAGACGGGCACCCTGACCAAAGGCATAGTCGAGAACACCGGACTTCTGGATGTGGACGGAGACGCCTCAACGGACGAGAAGACCGTGACCTTTGATGAACTCAAGGACGACGCTGCGCCGTCAGTGGCTGAAATAAAGAGAATGGGTCTTGTCACGGCCATGCTGACCGGAGACAAAAAAGACAGGGCGGAAGAAATAGCAGCCGAGGCGGGAATCGATGAAGTCAAGTACGAGCTTCTGCCTGACGAGAAACTGACTGCGCTGAACGAGCTGAGAGACGCACACGGCGAGATCATGTTCGTCGGCGACGGAATAAACGACGCGCCTGTTCTGGCCGGCGCTGACGTGGGAGCGGCAATGGGTTCAGGAGCTGACGCAGCCATAGAATCAGCGGACATAGTTTTCATGAATTCAAATGTCGGAGCCATCTCGCAGATAATGAAAATCGCGGGCAGGACCGGCAGAGTCGCGAAGCAGAACATAGTTCTCGCTCTGGGAGTGAAGGCAATAGTAATACTGCTGGGGCTTATTGGTTTTGCAAACATATGGCTGGCTATATTCGCCGACACGGGAGTCGCCATGCTCTGCGTCATTAACACTCTCAAACTGCTGCGGGCTCACAGAGGGTGAGGGCCGCGCGTAAGAGAGAAGGCAAAAGGGGTAATTAAATAATGCGAAAGACGGCCACAAAAGTGGCCGCTTTTGTTGACGAAAAGTGTTTAATATGCGATACTAATCGAAGTGTAATTTGCATACAGACTGATTTTGGGGAGGATTTTTTTATGACTGCATCGCAGATTATTGCACTGGCCATCTTCGTGGCTGTTATCGGAGTAATAGTATCCGAGAAACTGCACAGAGCGGCATGCGCTCTCATCGGCGCCGTTCTGCTGATTCTCATCGGAATACTTGAACCGCACGAAGCACTTGGCTTTATCGACTTCAACACTATAGGCGTACTCATCGGCATGATGATGTTCGTCGCAGTAGTAAAGAATTCCGGAATATTCGAATATCTGGCCGTCAAGTCGGCGAAGATAGCCAAGGGTAATCCGTGGAAGATCATGGTCTACTTCATGATCATCACGGCGGTGCTCTCGGCGTTCCTGGACAACGTAACGACAGTACTGCTCATAGGTCCGATGACCTTCAGCATCTGCAAGACACTGGAACTGAATCCGATTCCGTTCCTGATGACACAGATTATCGCGTCCAATGTCGGCGGAACAGGAACTCTCATCGGCGACCCGCCTAACATCATGATAGGCAGCGCTGCCGACATTCCATTCGTTGCATTCATTATGTATGACGGACCTATTGTAGTCATCACAATGGTTGCTACGATATTCGCGTTCAAGTTCATCTACAAGAAGGGGCTTTCAGTTTCACCTGAAAAGATGGATCTGATTATGCAGATGGACGAGAAGGCTGAGATCAGAGACCAGGTTCTCTTCTACAAGAGCATCGTTATGATCTTCCTGGTAGCTCTGGCATTCATCCTTCACGATACCCTTGAGCTGAAGACCAGCGTCATCGCTCTCTCATGCGCCGCGCTGATGATCCTCATCGGAAAGCAGGACGTTGAAGAGACTGTACATGATGTTGAATGGCCGACTATCGTATTCTTCGCATTCCTGTTCATCGTAGTAGGCGGACTTGAGAAGGTAGGTCTGATCCACATGCTGGCAGTTTCCCTCATGGAAGCTACGGGAACGCATTACGTAATACTGATGATCGTCCTTCTGTGGGTATCGGCGATCTGCTCGGCGGTACTGGACAACATTCCGTTTGTAGCCACTCTGATACCGCTCATCCAGCAGATGCAGGAAGCCGGACTGGACGTATGGCCGCTCTGGTGGGCCGTATCCATCGGCGCGTGCTTCGGCGGAAACGGAACTATCATCGGCGCTTCAGCAAACGTTGTACTTACGGGTATAGCGAACAGAAGGGGATATCCGATCACATTCATCGACTTCCTGAAGATAGGCGGTCCGATGATGATCATGTCGATAATCCTGGCTACAGGATACCTGCTGGTACTGTTCGGAGGATACTGGAATTAAGCCTCGAAGGGCATAAAAGAGCGCATCAAAAAAACATCAAAAGAGCAAGCGGAAGCCTTGCTCTTTTTTATTGCAGTAGTATAATTCTTGTGGGGTATATTGTATCTTGTATGCAATATGCCCCGTCATTATGACATATTTTAGGAGGCATAAGGAAATGGATCCACAACAAATCATCGCTCTGGCTATCTTTGTAGCGGTCATCGGAGTAATCGTATCTGAGAAACTCCACAGAGCGGCATGCGCGCTGATTGGCGCGATGCTTCTGATTCTTATAGGCATTCTGGAGCCAAGAGAAGCCCTGAACTTCATCGATTTCAACACAATAGGCGTACTCATCGGAATGATGATGTTTGTTGCTGTTGTAAAGAATTCCGGAATATTCGAGTATCTTGCCGTAAAGGCTGCCAGAATCGCGAAAGGCGACCCGTGGAAGATCATGGTCTACTTCATGATCATCACAGCTGTTCTTTCAGCGTTTCTGGATAACGTCACCACAGTCTTGCTCATAGGCCCGATGACCTTCAGCATCTGCAAGACTCTGGAACTCAACCCCGTACCATATCTGATGACACAGATAATCTCGTCCAATGTCGGCGGAACAGCGACGCTCATCGGCGATCCTCCAAACATCATGCTTGGAAGCGCGGCCGACATCACCTTCGTCCAGTTCATTCTGTATGACGGACCGATAGTTGTAATCGTAATGATCGCGACTATCATTGGCTTCAGATTCCTCTATCACAAAGGGCTTACAGTCACGCCTGAAAAGATGGAGCTGATCATGGAGATGGATGAAAAAGAGGAGATAAGAGACCAGGTGCTCTTCTACAAGAGCATCGTAATGATCTGCCTGGTCGCCCTGGCATTCATTCTTCATGACAATCTGGGTCTGAGAACAAGCGTCATCGCTCTCTCATGCGCGGCGCTGATGATACTCATCGGCAGACAGGATGTTGAGGAGACTGTACACGATGTCGAATGGCCGACGATCGTATTCTTCGCCTTCCTGTTCATCGTGGTCGGCGGACTTGAGAAGGTCGGCATCATCCACATGATGGCTGAGGCCATGATAAGCGCGACCGGCACCCACTATGTGATACTGATGATAGTAATACTCTGGGTATCTGCTCTTTGCTCAGCGGTACTGGACAATATCCCGTTCGTAGCGACACTTATACCGCTGATCCAGACCATGTCCACGGAGGGCATCGACGTATGGCCGCTCTGGTGGGCTGTATCCATCGGCGCATGCTTCGGCGGCAACGGAACGATAATCGGAGCTTCCGCGAACGTAGTACTTACAGGTATCGCCGGAAGGAGAGGCTATCCGATCACCTTCATCGACTTCCTGAAGATAGGCGGACCGATGATGCTGCTCTCGATCGTGCTGGCGACAATTTACCTGCTCGTACGATTCGGAGGGTACTGGTCATAGACAATCACATTTGTCTGGATTATAATAGTTGCGTATGATTCATGATCATGATAATCAAGAAAGGAACGGATGAAAATGTTTGAAAACTTAATTGAGATCTTAAAAGCAAATCCAAGAAAAATCGTTTTTACAGAAGGACCTGATGCCAGAATTCTGGAAGCTGCCGACAGACTTAAGAAGGGCGGATTCCTGACACCTGTCCTTGTTGGTAATGTTGAAGAAGTTCAGGCTGCCGCAAAGGCAGGCGGTTTCGATATAGAAGGCCTCGACATTCTCGATCCTCTCACTTATGAGAACATGGACGCCATGGTTGAGAAGATGGTTGAGCTGAGAAAAGGCAAGATGGACGAGGAACAGTGCAGAGCTGCTCTCTCAAAGGGCAACTACTTCGGCACAATGCTGGTAAAGATGGGTGAGGCTGACGCTCTTTTGGGCGGGGCTACTTACTCAACTGCCGACACAGTAAGACCGGCGCTGCAGCTGATCAAGACCAAGCCTGGCAACAAGAGCGTATCTTCAGTATTTATCATGGTAAGAGAGCACGAAGACGGAAGCGCTCCTGAGATTCTGGGAATGGGCGACTGCGCGATCAATATCAAGCCTTCAGTAGAGGAGATCGCTGAGTGCGCTATCGAGTCAGCGAAGACAGCCAAGATCTTCGGAGTTGAGCCTAAGGTAGCGATGCTTTCATACTCAACCAAGGGATCAGGCGCAGGCGAAGACGTTGACAAGATGGTTGAGGCAACCAAGCTGGCTCAGGAAGCTGCTCCTGAACTGGACATCGACGGCGAGCTTCAGTTCGACGCCGCTGTATCACCAGTAGTCGCTCAGACCAAGTGCAAGGATTCAAAGGTCGCGGGTCAGGCCAAAGTATTCATCTTCCCTGACATCAACGCAGGAAACATCGGATACAAGATCGCTCAGAGACTGGGCGGATTCGACGCTTACGGACCTGTACTCCAGGGCCTGAACGCTCCGATCAACGACCTGTCAAGAGGCTGCAACGCAGAAGAAGTTTACACGATGGCTATCATCACGGCAGCTCTCGCGTAAGCATCATAACGCAAAGGCAATAACAAAGCCCCGGCTCTGCCGGGGCTTTTATGTTGCTTTTGCAAAAGATTATTTCTCGATTTCGTTCTCCTTCGCTACGATGCCTTCGGCGTTGTACATCTTGCGGAGGAGAGGCTTTTCGATCTTGCCTGTCGGGTTTCGCGGAACGTCGGCGAATATGATTTTGCGCGGACGCTTGTAACGCGGCAGGGCGATGCAGAAGTCCTCGATTGCTTCCTCGTAGACATCGTGACCCTCCTTGAGCTCGATTATGGCCGCCGCGATCTCGCCTAGACGCGGGTCAGGGAGTCCGATGACGGCGACATCCTTGATGTCCTCGTTGGTGCGCAGGAAGTCCTCGATCTGGACAGGATAGATGTTCTCTCCGCCAGAGATGATTACGTCCTTCTTTCTGTCCACCAGATAGATGAATCCGTCCTCGTCCATTTCGGCCATGTCGCCTGTATAGAGCCAGCCTTCATCGTCAAGAACTTCAGCAGTAGATTCAGGGTCGTTGTAGTAACATTCCATGACTCCGGGACCGGATACCGCGAGTTCGCCGACAGTTCCCTGAGGGACATCGTTTCTGTCAGGGTCGACGATGCGCGTATGCCATCCGTATCCTGCCTTGCCGATAGCTCCGACTTTGTGTATGTTCTCCACGCCCAGATGCACACATCCCGGACCGATCGACTCCGAAAGACCGTAGTTGGTGTCATAGTCGTGATGAGGGAAGAATTCCTTCCACCGTTTGATCAGGCTTGGCGGTACAGGCTGCGCGCCTATGTGCATGAGCCTCCACTGATCCAGTTCGTAATCCGAGAGCCTGACTTCTCCGCTCTCTATGGCGTCGAGAATGTCCTGAGCCCACGGAACCAGCAGCCAGACTATCGTGCAGCGTTCCTCCGATACGGCCTTGAGGATGTATTCAGGCTTTGTGCCTTTGAGAACGACCGCCTTGCTTCCCGAGAAGAGGCTTCCGAACCAGTGCATCTTGGCTCCCGTGTGGTAGAACGGAGGGATGCAGAGGAAAACGTCGCTCTTCGTTTGTCTGTGGTGGTTCTGCTCGCACCTGGCCGAGTGGGTGAGGCTCATGTGCCTGTGGAGGATCGCCTTCGGGAATCCTGTTGTGCCTGATGAGAAGTATATGGCGCCAAAGTCCGCGTCAGTAATGCTGATGTCAGGTTTTTTGTCGGAGCAGTACTCGATGTACTGATCGTAGCTGTCCGCGAAAGTAGGGCAGTCTTCTCCAACATACAGGAGGGTGCGTACCTGCGGAATCGAATCGCAGATGCTCTCCATTCTTCCTACGAACTCAGAGCCGAATACAAGACCTGAGCAGTCAGCTTTCTTCAGGCAGTACTTGATCTCATCCGCCGTGTATCTGAAGTTAAGAGGTACGGCCAGAGCGCCCGTCTTCAGGACGCCGAAGTAGACCGGCAGCCATTCCAGACAGTTCATCATGAGGATGGCTATCTTGTCGCCTTTTTTGACTCCTCTCGTGAGGAGAAGGTTGGCAGTCTTGTTGGCCCTGTCGTCAAACTGTTTCCAGGTCATTTCCCTGCGGCCGACTTCATGTGGATTTGACTCGATGAGTTCGTAATCCTTCCATGTGCGCCTGTCTCTTGTCAGATTCTCTGGATTCAGTTCCACGAGACTTACGTCAAAGGGAAATTCTCTGGCGTTTCTTTCTAGTAATTCAGTAATTGGCATTGTGTTTTTCCTTTCTCAAAACAAAAGCCCTCTGTCCCTAAGGATAGAGGGCGAATTATCGCGGTACCACCTCTATTTCGCCTGCTGCCTCGCGGCAGAAGCCTCATCAGGTACGGCATGATGCTTATACCTTGGCGCTGTCACGGGCGCTCCCGTCGTACCTTTGAAGTACGCAGCTCGCGAAATGTATTCGATCCGCTTTCACTCTTGCCTTGCACCACCCGGCAATTCTCTGTGCAGCTACCTGCAGACCTACTTCTTTCCGGTCATAGCCTTTGTCTTTATGAAGTTGGGCGGCTTGTGCGCGCTGCCTTTGCAGACTGCTTTTGCTTAAGCCACGATAGCATTATAACACCGATTTTCGATACGTCAAACCATTTTTCACGGCTTGCTTATTTCGTATAGTATCCATCGACGAACATGAATTCCTTCTCGTCGCCGTAGGCGCTTCCGTAGGCCTTGGTCAGGGCAATTATCCAGTCCACCAGGGCCCAGAACCCGCCGCCTCCGCTTGTGAGCAGCTTAAGGACCCCGAGTCCGATCTGTCCTCTGACGAATCTGTCTATTCCCAGACCGCCCAAAAGGAAGCAGAATACCCAGGTGTGAATGTTTTTATCAACTGTTTTAGGCATAACAGCACCTCCTGGGGACATATTAACCGCATTCGTGAGCAAATGCAAGTTCGGTAGGGCTCTGCTTATTGCTTTAAAGTGTTACAGGTGGTAGTATTACCTCAACAATACGGCAATAACATGAAACAGCATCGTATTCAAAATAAGGAGGAACGATATGCTTAAATATGCTTTTATCATCAATGTTCCGGGACAGAATCCGGACACTTACAAGGGAGTTTACGAGAACAGCGAGAGCTACAACGTGATCACTGCTACGGACAACATGGACATGGCCAAGGACTTCGTAGGAAAGCTGGCTGCTGACGGATTCACACTGCTGAATCTGTGCGGCGATTTCGATGACGCCATCACGGCTGAGCTGTGCGAGATCGCGGGCCCTGACGTCAAGATCAGACACGCGGACTATCTGCCTGAGCAGGGCGAGATGGTCGAGGCGCTGCCGGAATTCTCAAAGTTCGGCATCGTAATCGTAATGAGGGGCGTGGAAGAGCCGACTGAAGTCGTCGTAGACGCGCCTGAACTCTACACGAAAGCCATATTCGTCAAGGATCAGGAGCAGGCAAACGCCGCCGCCAAGCAGCTTTCAGACGAGGGAATGCATGACATCGAACTCTGCAGCTGGTTTGACAGAGAGAGAACACAGTCGGTTATAGACGCTGTTGGAGGAGCCACGCCGGTAGGAACCTGCGGTGAACTCTAGGACACGCGAAAGGTCATGTCAGGGAGGCTGTCGTCGACAGCAAAGCGCAGAGAAAGCTGAGGATAGTTTTCCTCGAAGTATCTGCGGTTGCATGCGCTGTTGCCGATCATATTTGAGAAGGAAACGCCGTTGCTGAATATAGTCAGGCGGCGTTTTTCTTTGTCCGCGGATGGCTGAACGACGGCGCGGAGCTGGGCTTCTATGTCCTCGCGGGCGATTTCGCCCTCGACCAGCTGGCGGAAGGCAGGGTGATAGGTGTGGCCCCAGGTTTGGTCAGAGTCTTCGCCTGAGCCGCTGATGAGATCGGTGGATTTGAGTCCCACGCGGATGATATTGATGCCGGCGCCTGCCAGTATGCGGTACATTTCCTTGGTTATGGTTACCGCTTCCTCAGTGGTCAGAGGGTGATATGTGCCGGCCCTGTACATCTCAAAGAGAGCCGTGTCCTCCAGGACGATGGTAGGGTACAGACGGGCTATGGAAGGCTTCATTCTGACGGTTTCGCGGGACGAATACAGGCATTTCTCCAGAGAATCGCCCGGAAGGCCTATCATGAGCTGGATACCCAGTTCGAACCCGTATTCGTGGATAAGAGCGCAGGCGCGGTAGACATCTTCAGCAGTGTGGCCGCGTCCCGCGGCTGCGAGAACCCCGTCATCGAAACTCTGGACGCCCAGTTCAATGGTATCGGCGCCCCAGAAGCGCAGATTATCCAGTATTTCAGTATCAATATAGTCAGGCCTCGTGGACATGTGGATCTTGTCTATGAGGCCTTTGCTCTTGTATTCGGCGGCAACAGAAAGAAAGGCCGACTGTTCTTCGATTGGAAGGCCAGTAAAGCTTCCGCCGAAGAAAGCGACTTCTATAGTGTCGAGACCGCGTCCCGAAAGGGTGGGAAGGTAGGTTTCTATGATTCCCCGCACATCATCAGGCGTAACGTCCGGCTGACGGGCCGTTATGGCCTTCTGATTGCAGAATACACAGTCGTTAGGGCAGCCTCTGTGGGGTATGAATACTGGTATTATGGCGTGTTTCTTCATAAAAGAGTTCCCCCGGTGCCTATTCGACAGCGATTATGCTGCCAATATCCTCGAGAGCGTAGTCCTCGAACCATACAGGGAGGATATTGCGGCTTTTGATGAATTCCGTGATTGCTTTGAAGTCGGGATGAACGCTCAGGTCGCCGTTGAAGACGATGGCGCGCTGATCAGTCATCTCATTATTGCTCATGTAGACATTTCCGGCCGTTCCGCCGATGAATCCTGCGTCAAAACCCCGGAGTTTTATACTTCCGTTGCTTATTCTGAGCACGCTGGCGCCCTGATTCTCAAGAGGTTTGGCAATAGCTTCATCGGAGACAATAAAAGAATTATCGTCAACCGGCAGACACATGCATCTGGTGTAGCCCTGACGCACGTTCAGGACCTTGATTTCCCTGTGATCGCCTTCGCCGGGCTGCCTTTGGAGGCTCCTGTGCCATGTTACGATGGCGTCACGCAGCTCAGGATCCGTCTTGTCCACCAGATGGAGCACGTAATTCCTTGTGCAGACCGCGTTGTAGATGATATCGTCTGGATATTCGACGGCCAGCTTCTCCGGATCGCCGAAAAACACGCCCGCTTCGCTCCAAAGGCCAAGCTGGCACATGTAGAGGTCGGGGTGCGTGGCTATGCGCGGGTCCACATGGACAGGTCTGGTTGGCCTCAGACGGCCCTCGGCGTCTTTTTTCAGGCCCAGGGCTTCGTCTATGTTCGACGTGTGCTCGTTGATTATGCCGTACTCCGTCACAGTATTTATTTCGTAGTCCTGAGAGACGAGAAATTCCACCAGGGACTTGCCTGCGAGGCGTGATACATATGCTTTTCTCATAGTGTAATTATAGAATGAAAGACCTGCCTTTGCAAATCTGTGCTATACTGTAGCCATGGTTGTAATAGGTAACAGCTGGGACGGTGTCCTGGCGGGAGAATTCGAAAAAGAATACTATCTGAAGCTCAGAGAGTTCCTGAAGGAGGAGTACTCCTCGAGGCGCGTATATCCGGCCATGGAGAACATCTTCCGGGCCCTTAAGGAGACACCTTACGACAGGGTTAAGGCCGTTATCATAGGCCAGGATCCCTATCATGAACCGGGACAGGCTCAGGGCCTCTGTTTTTCTGTGCCCGAGGGCGTACCGCAGCCGCCGTCACTTGTTAACATCTTCAAGGAGATGCGCAGCGACCTCGGCATCAGCACTCCGTCACACGGAAATCTGATCAGTTGGGCCCATGAAGGGGTCCTGCTGCTCAACGCCGTGCTGACAGTCCGCGAGCACGAGGCCAATTCCCACAAAGGCAAGGGCTGGGAGCAGTTCACGGACAGGGTCATCAGCCTTCTGAACGACAGGGAGGAGCCCGTTGTATTCATTCTCTGGGGAGCCAACGCAAAGGCAAAGTCGTCACTCATCACCAACACGAGGCACTGTATCATCACAGGAGCCCACCCGAGCCCGCTTTCCGCCCACAACGGCTTCTGGGGAGGAAAGTATTTCTCAAGGACCAACGAGTTTCTCGAGGAGAACGGTCTGGAACCGATAAACTGGAGGATATCTGAGTAATGAAACTTCTGGCTCTGTACTGGAGCTTCATGATAATTGGATACATCCTGGGATGGCGTGCGGCCAAAAGGGACAGGCATTTTTCCTGGCTGGCGAAGGCGATGATGGGCACGGTTTACGGCCTTTGCTTTATCATGGGCCTGAGGATGGGCGCCAACGAGCAGGTCATCTCGAATCTGGGGAAAATCGGCGGCATGGCCCTCATTATCACCATTTTCACTGTTTTCGGCAGCATGGGCGCCATATTCCTGACACGCAGGCTGCTGGGCATGGACAGGAGGGGCGAATTCATCGCGGATGTCAGGTCTGATGCAAAGGCAGGCGGTCCCGCCGCCAAAGGCGACGGTGAGGCCGAGAGCATGGATCTGGGCAATACGTTCATTATCCTTGCCATAGTCGCGGCCGGCATGCTCATAGGAGCGCTTCTGATTCTTAAGAGACTTCCGCAGATACTCGGACAGTTCGACGCGGTTTCGTTCTACTGCCTTGTTGTTCTGCTCTGCGTGCTTATGTTCTTCGTGGGGCTGGAGCTCGGCGGTTCGGGCACGGTGATAGACAGCATAAGAAAGGCCGGCTTGAGGGTACTGGCAATACCTATGGCCACGATGATCGGCACCATGACAGCAGGCGTGGCGGCGTGTCTGGTCATTGGCTTCACCATGAGGGAAAGCTCAGCCATATGCATAGGCTTCGGCTGGTACACCTACGCGCCGATAGTCATTGCCAGCGCGGGGCAGCAGTACATGATCGCCAGCGCTGTTTCGTTCATGCATAACGTCATAAGAGAAGTGTCGGGAATCATATTCATTCCTTTGGCGGCAAAAAAGATAGGGTATCTGGAATCGACAGGTATTCCGGGCATCGCGGCCATGGATGTGTGCCTGCCGATAGTGGAGAGATCATGCGGACCGAATACAGTGATATATGCCTTTGCGACAGGGCTTATCATGTGCGTCGCCACATCCCTCGGAGTGCCGCTCATCATGGGCGTTTAGCAAAAACTTTAGAGTAGTAAACTGAATAGATTTATGTTAAAATAACTATGTATATTCTTTTGATATGCATAGTTTTTTTGAAAGAGGTATGGCAAACATGGCAGAACAAAGAAAATTCAAGAGAGTGCTGGTCGCCAACCGCGGAGAGATCGCCATCAGAATATTCAGAGCCTGCAAGGAACTGGACATCAGAAGCATTGCGATCTACTCGGAGGAGGACAAGAACACTCTTTTCAGAACGAAGTCTGACAGATCATATCAGATAGGCATAGGCAAGGCGCCGGTAGACGCCTATCTGGCCATGGATGAAATAATTGAACTGGCAAAGACCAAGGGTATCGACGCCATCCATCCGGGATACGGATTCCTTGCCGAGAATTCAGAATTCGCAAGGGCCTGCGAGGCAAACGGTATCGTGTTCATAGGACCGAGCGGGGACATGATGGACCAGCTGGGTGACAAGGTGCAGTCCAAGATCGTAGCCCAGTCAGTCGGCGTGCCTACGATTCCGGGAATCGCCGAGAAGATTCCAGACAAGGAGACAGCCCTGAAGTTCGCGGAGGAGTGCGGTTACCCTGTAATGCTCAAGGCAGCGGCGGGCGGCGGCGGACGCGGCATGAGAATCGTGCGAAGCGCGGCTGAGCTTCCGGCCCAGTTTGAGAGCGCCAGATCAGAGGCGGCGAAGGCTTTTGGTATTGATGACATCTTCATCGAGAAGTACATAGAAAGACCTAAGCACATCGAAGTCCAGGTGCTCGGCGACAATTACGGAAACGTGGTCCATCTCGGCGAGCGTGACTGCTCGATCCAGAGACGTCACCAGAAGGTCATAGAATTCACGCCGGCCCTGAGCATATCCGACGAGCTCAGGAAGACTTTGTGCGCCGACGCCATCAAAATCGCCAAGGCTGTGAACTACAAGAGCGCCGGTACGGTGGAATTCCTCATCGATAAAGAGGGCAACCACTACTTCATAGAGATGAATCCGAGGATCCAGGTGGAGCATACTGTAACTGAGATGACTACGGGCATAGACATAGTCCAGGCCCAGATACTCATCGCTGAAGGATACAGACTGTCTTCGAAGGAAGTCAACATAAAGCAGAATCAGATCAGGCCGAGAGGCTACGCGATTCAGTGCCGTGTAACTACGGAGGATCCGCTGAACGGATTCGCGCCTGACACGGGCGAAATCACAAGATACATCAGCCCGGGCGGATACGGCATAAGACTGGACGCCGGAAACGCCCAGATGGGCGCGGTCATCTCGCCATACTACGACAGCCTGCTGGTCAAGGTCACTTCCTGGTCCAGAAGCTGGGAGGATGCCGCCAACAAGGCGAGGAGAGCCCTCAGAGAGCTGAAGGTGCAGGGCGTCAAGACCAACAGAAACTTCCTGATGAACGTGCTGAACCACCCGACATTCATAGCGGGAGAGTGCGACACTGGATTCATAGCCGACAATCCGGAGCTTCTGCATTCGAAGCCTCGTGTTGAATCGGAGGCCAAGGTCCTCAGATACCTGGGCGAGAAGTACATCAACGGGAACAAAGGCATCAAGCCTAATTTCGACAAGCCTGTCATTCCTGACATCAAGGCGAAGGATGTCGCGAAGCTCAAGGGAACGAAGCAGCTTCTTGACGCCAAAGGTCCTGAAGGCGTCGTGAAATGGGTAAAGAACCAGAACAAGCTTCTGCTTACGGATACATCCATGCGTGACGCGCAGCAGTCCCTGATGGCGACCCGCGTTCGTACCGTTGACATGGAGAGGATCGCTCCTGCCGTGGCCAAGTACGGCAAAGACCTGTTCTCAATAGAGATGTGGGGAGGAGCGACCTTCGATACGGCCTACAGATTCCTCAAGGAATCACCGTGGGAGAGGCTGGCGACTTTGCGTGAGCTTATTCCGAACATCATGTTCCAGATGCTCATCAGAGGAGCTAACGCCGTAGGATACAAGAACTACCCTGACAACGTCATCAGACGCTTCGTCAAGGAGAGCGCACGCTCGGGAATCGATGTGTTCAGAATATTCGACTCACTGAACTGGATCCAGGGTATGGAAGTGGCTCTCGACGAGACCCTCAACCAGGGCAAGATAGCCGAGGCGTGCATCTGCTACACAGGAGATATTCTGGACAAATCCAGAACGAAATACAATCTTGACTACTACGTGAAGATGGCGAAGGAACTCGAGAGAAGAGGCACTCACATCCTGGGAATCAAGGACATGTCCGGACTTCTGAAGCCAATGGCGGCCAAGGTTCTCATCGAGGCCCTCAAGAACGAGATAGACATTCCTATCCATCTGCACACCCACGATACGTCAGGAAACGGAGTGGCCACTCTCATGATGGCGGCAAACGCGGGATGCGACATAGTCGACGCGGCATTCAATAGCATGTCCGGCCTGACTTCACAGCCTGCGCTGAATTCCATCGCGGCGGCCCTGGAGGGCGCCCAGAGAGACACGGGTCTCGACATTGACGGCATCCAGGAGATATCCGACTACTGGGCGGCAGTAAGACCTGTCTACAAGGAATTCGAATCCGACATGATGACGGGCTCGGCCGAGATATACAAGTACGAGATGCCTGGCGGACAGTACTCGAACCTGAAGTCACAGGTCGAATCCTTCGGTCTGGGACACAAGTTCAAGGAAGTCAAGGATATGTACAAGACTGTCAACGAGATGCTCGGTGACATCGTCAAGGTAACGCCTTCCTCAAAGGCAGTCGGCGATATGGCCATATTCATGGTCCAGAACGACCTGACGCCGGAGAACATCTACGAGAAGGCTGCAAACATGGACTTCCCGGATTCCATAGTTTCCTTCTTCGAGGGAATGATGGGCCAGCCGGAAGGCGGTTTCCCTGAGAAACTCCAGAAACTGGTGCTCCACGGCAGAGAACCAATCACCTGCAGACCGGGCGAACTCCTGCCTGACGAGGACTTTGACGCAATCAAGAAGTATCTCGACGAAACATACGACATGGACGCGGATGAGCAGCAGTGCCTTGCGTACGCTCTCTATCCGAAGGTATATGACGACTTCAGAAAGAGCATGAGAGATGAAGGCTACTTCAGATTCATGGGTTCTGACATCTTCTTCCACGGACTCTCCGAGGGAGAGGTCTGCGAAGTCAAGGTCCGCGAGGGAAGAGAGCTTGTTATCAGACTTTCCAACGCCCACGAACCTGACGCCGAAGGCTTCAGAGACGTCATATTCGAAGTAAACGGGAACAGGAGCGCCGTCAGGATCAAAGACAAGGCGGCCGCCGAGAATACGGCTTCGGGCTCCCAGATCGTGTTCGCCGATCCGGATGATCCGATGGAGATCGGAGCGAATATTCCGGGAAACATCATCAAGGTGCTCGTAAGCGAAGGTGAAACTGTTGAAGAAAAGCAGCCGATAGCTGTCATCGAAGCGATGAAGATGGAGACCAACATCCTCGCCTCGGCGGGCGGAGAAGTGGATAAGATTTTTGTGCACGAAGGACAGCAGGTCAAGGCGGGCGAACTTGTCGCCAGACTGAAGTAGGGAAGGAGGCATACTCGAAGTGAGCGGAGGAATAATAGGCAAATTCATATATTTCTGGGCCTTCATAATCGGAGTAATAGTGTTCGGTAAAATCTTCGGATTCATGGACGACACTAAGACGTCGATCATAGTTCTGATCGCGGCTGCCCTGATTTACATCATATGGACTATCGGCCGTGAGAAGGCGGCAAGGCGCCGCGAGGAGAAAGCCTGGGAAGAACAGCAGGCGAGGATAGCCTCGAGGAAAAAAGGCGGAAAGCGCCGTTAAGAGAACATTGAGACATGAAAAAACCGGCGGTGATCATTCACCGCCGGTTTTAGTGTTCTCTTTATTTGTGTATGACTACGATGGTTCCGACGCTGATCATGTCGTAGAGTTCAGGGGTCTTTGCCGGCGGAAGGTTAACACAGCCGTGGCTGCCGCTGTACTTGTAGATGTCCCCGCCGAACTTCGATCTCCAGCTGGCGTCGTGGAGTCCGTAACTGTAGCCCAGGAAAGGCATCCAGTACTTGACGAAGCTCTCATAGTAGGTCTTGTCTTTCTTTTTGCCGCCTCCTTTGAGAGTGACGTTGCGTGCCTTGTCTTTGATGTCGAAGACTCCCGTAGGAGTGCTGTGACCGGCTGCCACGCAGCCTGTTACGCAGTCGCAGTCGAACTTCTTCTTGCCTTTTTCGAAGTAGTATACGTGCTGCTTGGTGATATCAACGTCGATGTATGTGTCGCCGAGCTCCAGAATCTTGGAGTATTCGCCGTTGCCTTTCTGCGACCAGACAGGTTCGCGCTCGACGTCTTTGTGCGAGTTTATGTCTTTTTCAAGCTGAGCGGTTTCGCCTTCTTCATCAACTACCCACCCGTAATCGCCGGAGTTGACTGTGAAAGACTTGCCGGTGAACGACGTGAATTCACGGTCGGCGCCGACTATGTCATATTCAGCCTTGAGGCCGCTTACAAAGGCGGCGACCTTCTCCGGATCCGCCTCGCCCGAATAATCGTCCTTCATCAGGTTGTCCAGTTCCTTAGGGGAAAGTGTGAAACTCTCATTGCCCAGTTCATATGAGATCTTCTGACCGAGATAATTCTGGCAGTATGCCTGGAATTTGAGAAGGTCAGGGTCATCGCTCCTTACTTCAGGGGCAGTTCTGTATGCATCCTCATCGTATACGAATCTGGAGCTTCCCATTGAAATCGCGTGGAGAATATCATTGAGATAGGCTTCCTCATCGGTCTTGGTTCCGAAGACTTCAGGAATGATAGGGAATGCCGGATCCTCCATGTCAACATAGGCATCCTGAGTCTCAATCGTGTTGTCCCTTTTGAGGAAAGATGAGCTTTTGACTCTGTTTGCGAAATCATCGCTGCACTTGTCGACATTCATGGCGATCTGCGCGTTGAGCGGGATGTGGAAATAGTGGCCAAGAGCGGCCTCGAAAATGTGATCTTTCTTTACGTTTTTCAGTTCATCCCCGATGCTGTATGTGCATCCGAAATCGGAGTAATCAGTAAGGGTTTCGCCCAGTTTGCCGACGACCTGAAGGTGTCTGGCGTTCTGTGTATCAGTGAGGACCTTCTCGGCCTCAACATATGTCATGCCGGAGCAGTCAACGCCGTTTATGCTTATGCCGTCAGGCAGGCTGTCCGACCGATAATCATCTGAAGCTGCGTATATAATTGTTGCCACGCCGGCTGCGGCGGCCGCGAAAACCACCACTGCGGCTAAAATCATCATTGCCTTTTTCATAAAGTATAGTATATTGTATTACATCGAAAAAATAAAGCGAAATGTGGTATAATTTCTGTATGTCTTTCACACATCTGCACGTACACACTGAATACAGTCTTCTGGACGGAGCGGCGAGAATTAAGGACGTCGTCGCCCGCGCGAAGGAACTCGGAATGGACTCCCTGGCGATAACCGACCACGGGGTCATGTTCGGCGTTATCGAATTCTACAGAGCCTGCAAATCAGCGGGAATCAAACCGATCATAGGGTGTGAAGTATATACCGCGGCGAGGACCAGATTCGACAAGGACGCGGGTCAGGACAAGGTCATGGGCCACCTTATTCTCCTCGCCGAAAACAATACCGGATACAAGAATCTCATGAAGATAGTTTCTGAAGGTTTCAGAAACGGCTTTTACTATAAACCGAGAATCGACAAGGAAGTTCTGCGCCGCTACAGCGAGGGCATAATAGCCACATCGGCGTGCCTGGCGGGCAACGTGCAGAGAAATCTGCTCAACGGCGACTACGAGAGCGCCAGGAAGGAAGCCCTGGAGATGCTGGACATCTTCGGCGAAGGGAACTACTTCCTTGAACTGCAGGATCAGGGTCTCGAGGAGGAGGCCAGGATTCTGCCTGACATGAAGAGACTCCACGAGGAGACGGGGATTCCTTTCGTGGCCACAAACGACGTCCACTACGTGAATCAGGAGGACGCCGAGGCTCAGGATGTGCTCATGTGCATCCAGACGGCCACGACAATCGATGAGGACAACAGAATGCGCTTCTCCAACGACCAGTTCTATCTGAAGTCGGAGGACGAGATGCGCAGGATATTCTCGAATACGCCTGAGGCCCTGGACAACACGGCGAAGATAGCCGAGCGCTGCAACGTGGAATTCACCTTCGGCGAGCTGCATCTGCCGGAGTTCACCGCGCCGGAAGGCCTGACCAAGGAGGAATACCTGAGACAGCTGTGCCAGAAGGGTCTGGAGGAGAGATATCCGCAGGACTACGAAAAACACCAGGCCCGTCTTGACTACGAGCTCAGCACTATAGAGAACATGGGCTACGTGGAGTACTTCCTCATCGTTTGGGACTTCATAAATTACGCCAGAAGCAAAGGCATCATGGTCGGTCCGGGCAGAGGCTCGGCAGCGGGTTCCATCGTGGCCTACACACTGCGTATCACAGACATAGATCCGATCAAGTACAGCCTGATATTCGAGCGTTTCCTGAATCCTGAGAGAATCAGCATGCCGGATATCGACATAGACTTCTGCTACGAGCGCCGCGGCGAGGTCATCGACTACGTCACGGAGAAGTACGGCAAAGACAACGTATCCCAGATCATAACCTTCGGAACAATGAAGGCCAAGCAGGCGGTCAGGGACGTTGGCCGCGTGCTCAACGTAAGCTATCAGGATACGGACGCCATCGCAAAGGCAATACCGTTCAGTCTGAACATGACAATAGACAGAGCCCTGCAGACAAGTCCCGACTTCAAGAAGATGTACGACGAGGACGAGACGACACGCAAAGTCGTGGATATGGCGAGGGCCATCGAAGGCATGCCGCGCCACGCTTCCACACATGCCGCCGGAGTTGTAATCTCCAGACTGCCTTTGGATGAATATGTGCCTCTGTATCTCACTGAAAAAGGCCTTTCGACCCAGTTCAACATGACGACGATCGAGGAACTGGGCCTTCTCAAGATGGACTTCCTGGGGCTGAGGAACCTCACAATAATCAGGGACGCTCTTGAGATGATAAAGCAGAATCACGGAGTGGAGATTGATTTTGCTTCAATGGACTACGACGACCCCGCGGTCTACGAGACCATCGCGAAAGGAAACACTCAGGGTATATTCCAGCTTGAAAGCGGCGGCATGACGTCGTTCATGATGAATCTGAAGCCAGACTGCTTCGAGGACATCGTGGCGGGAATCGCCCTGTACCGTCCGGGACCGATGGCATCGATACCGACTTACATAGAGAACAAAAAGAATCCGGGACATGTGGCGTACATACACGAGTCGCTGCAGCCGATACTGGGCGTCACCTACGGATGCATGGTCTATCAGGAGCAGGTAATGCAGATTGTGCGCGACCTGGGAGGTTACTCCTACGGGCGTTCGGACCTGGTGCGCCGAGCCATGTCGAAGAAGAAGATGGACGTCATGCTGGAGGAGAAGGAGTACTTCATCAACGGCAAGATGGACGAAGACGGAAACGTGGAGATACCGGGATGCGTCAGGAACGGCGTTCCGCGCCAGGCAGCCGAGGAGATATTCAACCAGATGATATCCTTCGCCGAGTACGCCTTCAACAAGTCCCACGCGGCGGCATACGCGGTACTGGCCTATGAAACGGGCTACCTGAAGACCCATTATCCTGTGGAATTCATGGCTGCACTCATGACTTCGGTCATGGGCGACACCAAGGCGACAGCCATGTACATCAGGAACTGCAAGGACATGGGCATAGAGGTACTGCCGCCTGACGTTAATGAGAGCGGCAAGAAGTTCACTGTGGTCTACGATCCGGATGATACGGAGAAAAAGCACGGCAGGATCCGCTTCGGGCTTCTGGGCGTCAAGAATCTGGGCGAAGGTCCGATCGACGCCATAATAGAAGCGCGGGAGCAGAAGGGCAAGCCGGCAGACATATTCAGGTTCATCGAGAACATCGACATCCACCGCATCAACAAGAAGGCCGTGGAGAGCCTGATCAAATCAGGAGCAATGGACTGCCTGAACAAAAACAGGGCGGCCCACTTCGGAATCTATGAGTCGCTGATGGATTCGGCCCAGAACTCGGCCAAGCACAATCTGGACGGACAGATATCACTGTTCCAGACAAACGCCGGAGCCATGGACGAGACTGTGAAGCACAGGCTTCCTGACGTGAAGAACTTCCCGCCGGAGGAACTTCTGGCACAGGAAAAGGAAGTTCTGGGGGTCTACCTGACGGCTCATCCGCTGGACGAGTACGCCGATGTGATAAACAGGAGCGTGACCGTTACGGCGAAGGATCTGGCCGAGGTGCTGGCCAGCGAAGAAGAAGGATACACAGGAAGCATCACCGACGGCATGAAGGCTGTCATGGCAGGCATTATTACGAGCAAGAAGAATCTCATAACCAGGAACGGCAAGATGATGTCATTCGTGGAGATGGAGGACATGTTCGGCGCCGTCGAAGTGGTGGTGTTCCCGAACGTGTATGAACTGTGCAGCTCACTTATCGACGAGGACAGGATCGTCGCGGTCAGCGGAAAGATAAACTTCAAGGAAGGCGAGGTGCCGAAACTGCTGGCGGACAGTGTGGCGGACATCCGCACACTCAGACCGCAGCTGCAGCAGCCAGAACCGCAGAGACAGCCAGAACCGCAGATGCAGTATGAAGAGCGGAGGGAGCGGCCGCAGCAGCCAGAACCGCAGAGACAGCCAGAACCGCGGTCTGCGGAGCCGGAGGGCCTGGTGAAGATCCGCCTGCCGGAGGGCGACGGCATACACAGCATAGACGCGCAGAACAGCCGCAATCTCGAGGCTATAAGCGCGGTAATGAAGAAACATCCGGGAAGGTATCAGGCCATAATCTACTACCCTCAGGGCGGAAGCAGAAGGACAAGCGAGGACCTTTGGGTAACGCCTGATGATGCCTTTGCGAAAGAAATAGAAAATATCGTTGGAAAGGGGAACTATAAATCATGAAGAAAATAGGAATACTTACGAGCGGCGGAGACGCGCCGGGAATGAACGCTGCGGTCAGAGCAGCGGTGAGGTGCGGAATCGAAAAAGGCATGGAAGTCTACGGCATCAAGAGAGGCTATGAAGGTCTCCTTGACGGCGAGATCGTCAATATGGAATGGCATTCCGTCGGCGACATTCTGCAGAGAGGCGGAACCATCCTGAGAACGGCCCGCAGCACCAGATTCATGGAGGACAGATGGGTCGAGCACGGCGCGAGAATGCTGAACGCCTTTGGAATCGAGGGAATTATCGTCGTGGGCGGCGACGGATCCTTCAGGGGAGGTCTTGATCTCTCGGAAAAGGGAATCTCGGTCATGGGCGTTCCGGGCACCATCGACAACGACCTGGCCTACACTGACTACACAATCGGCTTCGATACGGCCGTAAACACAATTCTCGGACTGATTACCAACATAAGGGACACATCATCTTCACATGAGAGGTCTACAATAATGGAGGTCATGGGAAGAAACTGCGGCGACCTGGCCCTGTATTCGGGACTCTCAGGCGGCGCGGACGTGATTCTCGTTCCGGAGGTCGAGTGCGACATCAACGAAATATGCCGCAAGGTGCTCCAGGGACAGGCCACGGGCAAAGCCCACAGCCTCATCGTTAAGGCAGAGGGATTCAAGATGGACTCCAATGAGATGGCAAGAACCCTCGAGGAGATGACGGGCAGGGAAGCCCGCGCGGTTGTTCCGGGATACATCCAGCGCGGCGGCAGCCCGACGGAGAAAGACAGACGTCTCGCCACGGTTACAGCTGCAAAGGCAGTCGAGCTTCTCTATAATGACTCGTCCAGCAAGGCCATAGGCGTTTCAAGGGGGGAACTCATCGAGATGGATCTGGCGGATGCTCTCAAGGTCGAGCCTGTGTTCCGTTCGGATCTCTATGAACTCACCAATGTGCTGGGCAAAGGCAGATAATTGTGTTAGAATGACCTGTGTAATAACAGGGGAAAATGGAGAAAATGAAGAAGGTAAATGGTTTTCTTAGAGGGCTCTTCGCGGTCTTCGGTCTGCTGTTCCTGCTGGCGGGCATGCTTCCTGAGAAAAAGGAAGAACCGGTCGTCCGCGACGAAGGCGACAGAGAAGGCTTCGACAACGAAGAGTTCGATGACATATGGTAATACAGAATAGGGGAGTTTTCTAATGCGGATACTTACTTTGGCCGGAGGAATTCTGATGGTCGCTGCCGGTGTTTTTTGCTTCATCAATCCGGGGCAGACCTTCATGACAATGGCCTTTGTTATAGGAAGTGTAATGGTGTTAAACGGGCTGATTCACGCCCTGGGTTTTTTGCTTGCGAGAAGCAGCTTCGGTATAGGCGACAACAACGGATGGATACTGATCGACGCCGTACTGACTTTGCTCCTTGGTATTATGATACTGTGCAACCAGCTGACTGTCGATATGGCAATCCCTATGATATTCGGAATGTGGGTTCTGGTTTCGGGACTCCTGCGTTTCGAGGCTTCAACAAGAATCAACAGACAGAAGAAGCCTGCTAACTTCAGGGCGGCCCTCATAACGGGAGTAGTGACTATAATCGTAGGTCTGCTCGGATTCATAAATCCGCTGATCACTTACGTTTCGGTAATACTTATCCTGGGTATCTTCATGATCGTTCAGGGAGCCAACTCAATCGAGCTGGGCATCAACATGCCGCACAAGGCCAAGGAGGACGCGGTGGAATACGTTTCAACACGTGTTCCTGTCAAGATCGGCGATGATGAGAACGAGACGGAAGAGGAAGTGGCTGAGAGAATAAAGGCCCAGAAGGAATTCGAGGAGAAGAAGGAGTTCACAATGGCTTTCGGTGAGGGCAATTTCGGCCTGACCAAGGAGGAAGTCGAAAAAGCAGTTCAGGAGCTCAAGAAAGAATGATGAAGTACGACCTTGTAATTGCGGGAGGCGGCGCGGCAGGACTGGCTGCAGCTGCTTCTTTTATTAAAGAACTGAATGAGGACGGCCTGCGTGTTTGCGTGCTTGAGAAGAACGACGCGCCGGGCCGAAAGATAAACGCAACAGGCGGCGGACGCTGCAACCTGACAAACGAGGCATGTCCTGAAAAGGACATGACCCTGGATTTCTTCAGGTCCATCGGGATCGAGACGTGGCACGACAGCGAAGGGCGCTACTATCCGTACACGAACAAAGCGTCTGACGTTACGAAGGCGCTGACTGACGCTCTGTGCGACACTGAGGTCAGATGCGGATTCGACGTGAAAGTCATCTCACGGATCGCCGCCGGCGCCGGGGACTCTGAATCCGCGGAAGGCGCTCCGGAAGCCAATGACATGGGAAACTTCATGATTACGGGAATGTATAGGGAGGATCCTGAGAAGGAACCTTCAATGGAGATGATATTCGCCGACAGAGTCATTCTCGCCATGGGAGGCAAGGCCGGTCCTCAGTACGGCACCACCGGAGACGGATACACTATCGCCAGGACCCTCGGACACACTGTAAACCGGGTTTTCCCTATACTAACAGGAATCGAGTGCAGGGCCGAAGGCGTGGATTTCGCTTCACTCAAGGGAGTAAGGGCCAAGGGTACTGTCATCCTGAACAAGGACGGCGCGCCGATAGTCAGAGACACGGGCGAGATACAGTTCACGGAGGACGGCATCTCAGGCATCTGCGTGTTCAATCTGACGCCTCACATCAGGGCGGACAAGTGGGAGAACTTCGAGGACGCCCTCAAACGATACAGCATTACTGTTGACCTGGCGCCCGATTTTACCGAGGAGCAGCTGGCCGGACGTGGCAGCGCTTTCGGCATTCTTACGGAAAAACTGGCCGATGCTCTGAACGGCGTTGAAAGCATAAAGAACTGGCAACTTGAAATCACCGGTATCAAGGGATGGCGCGACGCTCAGGCGACATGCGGCGGCGTGGCCCTCGACGAGATAGACATGGAGACAATGGAGTCGCGCCTCGTGCCGGGACTCTATTTCGCGGGCGAGATAATCGACGCCCAGGGTCCGTGCGGCGGGTTCAATCTGCAGAACGCGTGGGAGACGGGTATCAAAGCCGCCCGCGCGGTCATAAACAGGAGAAGCGAGGATTGAGATACAGGATCAGTCAACTGAAGATAGACCCGTGGGATACGGTCAGACAGCCCATTGAAGATCTGCTGGACAAAGCTGTGCGCGCCGAGATAAGGCGCAAATCAGGGCAGAGCGGCATGGAGATCCGAAACATGGAGATAATCAGGGAGTCGGTCGACGCAAGGAAGAAGCCTGATGTAAAGCTTGTTTACACAGTGGACTTCGACTGCGACGGCAGGCTGCCTTTTGATGTGGCGAAAAGAGAAGAATATATCGTTCCGGCACTGGCTTCAGAGCCTGACGACTCCTGGAGCAGACCGGTTGTAGTGGGCTTCGGACCGTGCGGAATCTTCGCGGCACTCATAATGGCCGAAGCGGGTCTCAGACCGATCGTCATAGAGAGAGGCAAGGCGGCGAACGAGAGAGTGGCTGACGTGGAGCGGTTCTGGACAGAGGCAAAAGCAACCCGCGACGCGGCGCCGGATCCAGAGTCGAACGTGCAGTTCGGCGAAGGCGGAGCCGGAACATTCTCCGACGGCAAGCTGACCACGGGGATAAAGGACATTCGCATAAGGAAGGTCCTTGAAGAGTTCGTGGCAGCCGGAGCGGACCCCGCGATTCTGTATAAAAACAGACCTCACATCGGAACGGATAAGCTTAGAGAGATAATTCCTGAGATAAGGCGAAAGATCGAAAGACTGGACGGCGAAGTCAGATTCAGCACCCGCCTGGATGATTTTGTTTTTGAAGACGGGTACTTAAGGGCGGTCAAAGTGAGCGGCCCTTCAGGAGAAGAGACCATTGAGACTGATATCGCTGTACTGGCCATAGGCCACAGCGCAAGGGATACATTTGAACTGCTGCGTGACCGCGGATTCAGGATGGAACAGAAACCCTTCTCCATCGGAGTGCGCATAGAGCATCCTCAGGAGATGATAAACAAGAGCCAGTACGGTGATCCTGAACTGGCTGAGATTCTCGGACCTGCCGACTACAAACTGAGCCACAGATGCGGCGAAGAAGGCCCGGCGGCGGGACGGGGCGTCTACACATTCTGCATGTGCCCGGGGGGACAGGTTGTAAATGCGTCCACTGAGGCAGGAACATCGGTCACCAACGGCATGAGCGACAGCGGCAGAAGCGGGGAGTACGCCAACAGCGGACTGCTGGTGGATGTGAGAACGGACGATTTCCCAGGCGACGATCCTCTGGCGGGAGTGGAGTTCCAGAAGAAGTACGAGCAGATTGCATGGGAGAACAGGAATGATGCCGGAATGGCTCGGTCCACATACGGGCAGTTCAAGGCCGCGGCGTCATCGGGCAGGGATGCTGACGGAGATCCGGTGAAAAACAGCATACCTGCCTTTGCTTCTGAAGCCATCCTTGAAGCCATGCCTGTGTTCGGGCGTAAGATAAAGGGTTTTGACAGGGACGACGCGAGGCTGACCGCGGTCGAGTCGAGGAGCTCATCGCCGGTGAGGGTGCTCAGAGACGGGAACATGGAAGCGGCTGGCTTTAGAGGCGTGATTCCGGCGGGCGAAGGACTGGGATACGCGGGCGGCATAATGTCCGCGGCGGTGGACGGAATCCGGGCCGCCGAAAAGATAATAATGAGTGGAAAAAACGGGCGATGGTCCGTATAATAGAAGCATGGAGAGAAGCACAGAACTTAAGAAAAAAACTATTCCTCTGGACGACAGCGTCGATAGGCGCGAGCTGTTCGGCGGAATGGATCAGAACCTCCGCAACATCGAAGGCATGTTCGGAGTAACGATAATACAGCGGAGCGACGGACTGCTCATTCTGGAGGACGGCGACAGGGCCATCCGGACGGAAGACGGAGTTGAGCACGCGGCCGCAATAATTAACGAGATGATCGCGACGATCAGAAAGGGAGAGGTGTTGGATCAGCAGAAAGTAGGATACATTACCGACCTTACAGAGAACGGAATTTCATACAGCAGGCAGACGGAGAACGCCGAACTGGATAAGGAGATAATATGCTTCACCCACGACGGCAAGCCCCTCAGACCTAAGACCATAGGCCAGAAGGATTACGTCAGAACCATAAGGGACAAGGACATTGTCTTCGGCATAGGTCCGGCCGGAACAGGCAAGACTTACATCGCCGTCGCCATGGCTGTACAGGCGTACAAAAACAAGGATGTCCAGAAGATCATCCTGGCGAGGCCTGCAGTGGAAGCGGGCGAGAGGCTGGGATTTCTGCCGGGCGACCTTCAGGAAAAAGTGGATCCGTATCTGAGACCGCTCTACGACGCCCTTTACGACGTGCTGGGAAGGGAGAGCGCCCTCAGACTCAAGGAGAAGGAAATCATCGAGGTCGTTCCTCTGGCATATATGAGAGGAAGGACTCTGGATAACTCGTTCATAATTCTGGACGAGGCGCAGAACACCACACCGGAACAGATGAAGATGTTCCTGACGAGGATGGGCTTCGGATCCAAGGTCGTCGTCACGGGAGACATCACCCAGATCGACCTGCCGCGTGGCAAGAGGTCGGGTCTCATCGAAGCGCGGAAGGTTCTCAGAGACGTGGACGATATCGGCTTCTGCTTCCTCAGGGAAGTGGACGTCGTCAGACATCAGCTGGTCAAGAAGGTGATCAGCGCGTACGACAGATACTACAAAGCGCACCCGCCTAAGGATGAAGAGGAGAAATAATGGAGATCATTGTCAACGACGAAGGCGCTGTGAGCGAGCAGCTGATGAACAGACTTAAGGAGGCGGCTTCCGCATGCACGCAACTGGATGTGGAAATCAGCCTTTCTTTTGTTTCTCTGGATGAGATACACGAACTCAACAGGACGTACAGAGGAGTGGACAGCCCGACGGACGTGCTGTCGTTTCCTATGTTCGGGAGCATGGACGAGCTTGAGGAAGCCTGCGCGGCGGCAGCCGAAGAGGACGAGGAGGGCGAAGACGGACAGACCGTGCCTCTCGGCGACGTTGTCATCTGCATGGATAAGATCAAGGAGCAGGCGGAGGAGTTCGGCCACTCCGAGGAAAGAGAAACTGTATATCTTTTCACCCACAGCGTTCTGCATCTTCTCGGGTACGACCATGAGACCGAGGAAGACAAGGGAGTGATGCGGGCAAGAGAGGAAGAGATAATGACCGCAATGGGAATCAGCAGAGAGGTCGAAGGAGAAAAAACGGAATGAGATCAGGATTCGTCGGTATAATCGGAAGACCTAACGTGGGCAAGTCGACCCTTCTCAACGCCATACTGGGGGAGAAAATCGCGATCACCACTGAGAAGCCTCAGACGACGAGGAACATAATCCGCGGCATCTACACTCACTACGCTGAGGAAGAGGGCGAGGACGACGTTCAGATCGTGTTCATCGACACACCGGGAATACATAAGCCCCGCAACAAGCTGGGCGAGTACATGACGGACTCGGCCATCGCGACCTTCGGCGAGGTTGACGCCATTATATTCATAGTCGACGACGCTCTTAGCAAAGGCCCCGGAGACAAGTACATCCTCAACCTGCTGAAGGAAACGGATACTCCGAAGATACTTGTCATAAACAAGATAGACAAAATGGGACCGGATGCTTTTGCGGAAATATACAGAGAGTACGAGGAGACCGGAGTCTTCGCTGAGATACTTGGAACAGCGGCAATCGACGGCACCCACGTGGACGACGTCATAAAAGCCGCGGCCGGATTCATGGAGGAAGGACCGATGTTCTTCCCGGACGACATCGTCACTGAGAATCCGGCCAGGTTCATCGTGAGCGAAATCATCCGCGAGAAGATACTGCTCTACCTGCAGGACGAGGTGCCTCACGGCGTCGCTGTGGAGATCGAACAGTATGAAGAAGACGCGGACATCACGAGAATAGGCGCGGTAATTTACTGCGAAAGGAAATCCCACAAGGGAATGATAATAGGCAAGGGCGGCCGCAAGCTCAAGGGCATCGGCAAGAGCGCCCGCCAGGAGATCGAAGCGCTGCTGGGCACGAAGGTTTATCTGGAGACCTGGGTCAAGGTCAGAGAGAACTGGCGCGACAGCGACATAGCGCTCACCAATTTCGGGTACAGGGACTGATTAAAAGATGATGAAGGCTGACACTGAGGGCATAGTCCTCAGAGAGACAAAAACTTCATACAACAGACGCATGATACTGCTCTTCACGCGGGAGTACGGCAAGATAAGCGCCGGCACGAATCTGGGCGAGCGGGGCAAAAGCAAGAGCGCACTGGCTCTCCAGCATTTTACTTTCGGAAGGTACGCGCTGCACAGGGGGAGGAACAGCTACAACATCGACGGCGCCGAGGTCATAAGGAGTTTCTACGGCATCGGCGAGAATGTGGACAAGTACTTCAACGGAGCCTATGTGCTGGAGTTCACTGCCAAGGTGCTTCATCCTGAGGTGCCAATGCCGGGGGTATTCGACATGCTCATAGATTTCTTCGACGCTCTGGAGAAGAGAGAGAAGGGCTTCGGTACTCTGGTGCTGGCCTACCAGACGAGGCTTCTGGGGTACATGGGAGTCAGTCCCGTGCTGGACAGATGCGCCGTCTGCGGAGAGCCGCCGGGCGAGTGGTTCAGCATTGAGGACGGCGGAGTCATATGTGACAAATGCCGCGCGAAAATCATAGCTGAAGGGGAGGATAATTCAGCACGCAGTGCATTGATTTACCCTGTAAGTTTTGATATAATCAATGCATTAAAATACTTTAACGCGAATCCATTGAAAAAGCTTGAAAATATTGCATTGAACGAGGACACAGGCAAAAGGCTGCAAAGGGTAATTAGAGAGTACGCAGCATATCATCTGGACGCCTCGAACATAAAGAGCGAAAGCATGGTATAAAAGGGAGGATCACAATGGAAATCACACTGGAAAAAATCGAATTAGTAAAAGACAGAACAGGCGTAACATACGCCGAAGCGAAGAAGGCCCTCGAGGATGCTGACGGCAGCGTAGTAGACGCTATCATCGCCATCGAAGAGACGGTAAATTCCGGAGACAAGAAGAGAGCCTTCGGAGAAAGAGGAGAGGCGCTTTTCGCAAGCCTCAAGAGCCTGATCAAGAAGGGCAACGTCGCGAGAATCCTGGTCAAGAAGGAAAGCGACACAGTACTCAACGTTCCTGTTAACGCGGGAATCCTGGGAATCTGCATCGCTCCTCTGGCTTCAGTAGTTGCTATCGTAGCCGCCTTCGGATTCAAGTGCACCATCGAGGTCGTCAAGACTGACGGAACAATCATCGACGTAAGCGACGCTGTATCCGATAAGGTTTCACAGGCCGCGGAGTTCGGCAGCGACAAGTTCGAGGAACTGAAGGTCAAAGGCAAGGACATCTATGACAAGGCCAAAGACAGCGACATCTATGACAAGGCAAAGGACGCCGCGTCAGAT
Organism: Firmicutes bacterium UBA1191; assembly: GCA_002310095.1. Classification (GTDB taxonomy): domain Bacteria; phylum Bacillota; class Clostridia; order Peptostreptococcales; family Anaerovoracaceae; genus Lentihominibacter. The sequence goes on from DBYH01000026.1 coordinate 99,691, forward strand.
CTGAAGGATAAGGCCGGAGACTTCTACGACAAGACCAAGGACAGCGACATCGCCGGCAAGGCCAAGGACGCTGCTCAGGAACTGAGGGACAAGGTTGAGGACTTCAGAGATGAGTTCAAGGAAAGAGTAAGCAAGGAAGCTGAGGAAGCCGCTGAAGCAGCGGAAGACGCAGCTGAGGAAGCAGAAGAATTTGCTAAAGAAGTGGCTGAAGAAATAAAGGACGAAGACTAGGAATGACAACAGAAGTCACAATGGATAAAATCACAGCTCTCGCCAAGAACAGAGGGTTCATTTTCCCTGGTTCAGAGATTTACGGCGGGCTGGCAAACACATGGGACTACGGTCCTCTCGGAGTTGAACTGAAGAACAATATCAAGGACGCGTGGCGGAGAAAGTTCGTGCGCGAATCCGAATACAATGTGGGACTGGACGCGGCCATCCTCATGAATCCTGAGACATGGGTCGCGTCGGGACACGTAGGCGGCTTTGCGGATCCGCTCATAGACTGCAGATCCTGCAAGGCTCGTTTTCGTGCGGACAATCTCATCGAAGACTATCTCAAGGCCCAGGGACAGGAGGATGTCCAGGTCGACGGATGGCCTAATGAGAAACTCGAAGAGTTCATTGCCGAAAACGGAATCAAGTGCCCGGAATGCGGCAAATCCGATTTCACCGGTATACGCCAGTTCAATCTGATGTTCAAGACATTCCAGGGAGTCACAGAAGACTCCAGCGCGGAAATCTATCTCAGGCCCGAGACGGCTCAGGGCATTTTTGTAAACTTCAAGAACGTCCAGAGGTCAGCCAGAAAGAAGATCCCGTTCGGAATCGCCCAGGTGGGCAAGTCATTCAGAAACGAAATCACGCCGGGCAACTTCATTTTCAGAACAAGGGAATTCGAGCAGATGGAGCTTGAATTCTTCTGCAAGCCGGGAACGGAGCTGGAGTGGTTTGAATACTGGAAGAACTACTGCGCCGATTTCCTCAGGAATCTGGGACTGAAGGAAGAGCACATGAGACTGAGGGATCACGATCCTGAGGAGCTCTCCCACTACAGCAACGCCACTACGGACATAGAATTTCTGTTCCCGTTCGGATGGGGCGAACTGTGGGGAGTCGCTTCGAGGACTGACTACGACCTCATGGCTCATCAGAACCACTCAGGCCAGGACATGGATTATCTGGATCCTGAGACAAATGAGAAGTACGTGCCGTACTGCGTAGAGCCGTCGGTAGGAGTTGAGAGAATGCTTCTGGCCTTCCTCCTCGACGCCTATGACGAGGAGATTCTGACGGACGACAAAGGCAAGGAAGACGTTAGGAAGGTTCTGAGACTGCATCCGGCCCTGGCGCCTTTCAAGGCGGCAGTCCTGCCTTTGAGCAAAAAACTGGGCGAGGTTGCCGAACCTGTTTACCACGAGCTGAAGAAGCACTTCATGGTAGACTACGACACGGCCGGTTCCATAGGCAAGAGATACAGACGTGAGGATGAGATCGGCACGCCGTTCTGCATCTGCGTCGACTTCGACACCGCAGAGGACGGCTGCGTCACCATAAGAGACCGCGACACAATGGAACAGGTGAGGATCCCTGTGGGAGACGTGAGAGCTTACATCGAGGAGAGACTCGAATTCTAAAACTGTCATTCAATATTGCCATTCAATTTTATTGAAATAATAAATGAGGAGAGTAAAGAAATGGGAAAGTTTGTTTATTCATTCAATGAAGGCTCAAAGGACATGAGAGACCTTCTGGGTGGAAAAGGCGCTAACCTGGCGGAGATGACCAAGATCGGACTGCCGGTGCCTTTTGGATTCACAGTAACTACTGAAGCCTGCACAAGATACTATCAGGAAGGCCAAACGATCGGACAGGACATCGTCGATGACATCTATGTCAAGCTGGCTGATCTGGAAGACGTAACAGAGAAGAAGTTCGGCGACGCGTCAAATCCTCTTCTCGTATCTGTACGTTCAGGCGCCAAGATTTCAATGCCGGGCATGATGGACACCATTCTGAATCTGGGACTCAATGACGAGACAGTCGAAGGACTTGCTGACCTTACAGGAAATCCTCGTTTCGCATATGACTCCTACAGAAGATTCATCCAGATGTTCGGTGATGTCGTAATGGGCATCAGCAAGAGTAAGTTCGATGAGATCTTCGACGGACAGAAAGCAAAGAAGGGCGTAGAGTTCGACCTTGGACTCGATACCGACGACCTGAAGGAAGTCATCGCTGGTTACAAAGCGATGTACAAGGAAGAAATCGGAAACGATTTCCCTCAGGACCCTAAAGAACAGCTGATGGAAGCTATCAAGGCCGTATTCAGATCATGGAACACAGAGAGAGCTATCCTCTACAGACAGCTCAACGAGATTCCTGATGATATCGGAACTGCTGTAAACGTCCAGTCGATGGTATTCGGCAACATGGGAGACACTTCCGGAACAGGCGTAGCATTCACAAGATCACCTGTAAACGGCGAGAAAGCGATTTTCGGTGAGTTCCTGGTTAACGCTCAGGGCGAAGACGTAGTAGCCGGAATCAGAACACCTCAGCCTATAGCTGAGATGGCTCAGGCATTCCCTGAGGTATACAGCGACTTCATGAGAATTTCAGAAGTTCTGGAAAACCACTACAAAGACATGCAGGACATGGAGTTCACAGTTGAGAGAGGCAAGCTCTTCATGCTCCAGACCAGAAATGGCAAGAGAACCGCTCCGTCAGCAGTTAAGATCGCTGTCGACATGGTAGGAGAGGGTCTCATCACCAAGGAAGAAGCAATCATGAGAATCGAGCCTGGCCAGATCGACCAGCTGCTCCACCCGAT
>DBYH01000026.1:102565-171010 GCA_002310095.1 Firmicutes bacterium UBA1191
AAGGGACTTCCTGCTTCACCGGGCGCCGCCTGCGGACAGATCTACTTCAACGCGGCTGACGCCGAGGCTGCTGTAGCCGGCGGACAGAAGGTAATCCTGGTAAGACTCGAGACTTCACCTGAAGACCTGGCCGGAATGGTCGCTGCTGAAGGTATCCTGACAGCAAGAGGCGGCATGACTTCACACGCTGCCGTAGTTGCCAGAGGCATGGGCAAGTGCTGCGTATCCGGATGCTCGGAGATCAAGGTCGACGAGGAGGGCAAGACCCTGGGAATCGGACAGTACACCTTCAAGGAAGGCGACTTCATCTCACTGAACGGAACTACAGGTGACGTCATCAAGGGCGAAGTCAGAACAGTTCCTCCTGAGCTTTCAGGAGACTTCGGAACCATCATGAACTGGGCCGACGACATCAGAACACTCAAGGTAAGAACAAACGCCGACAACCCTAGAGACGCTGCCCAGGCAGTAGAGTTCGGAGCACAGGGCATCGGCCTTTGCAGAACTGAGCACATGTTCTTCGAGGAGGAGAGAATTCCTGCGATCAGAAGAATGATCCTGGCCGACTCCGAGGAAGAGAGAAGAGAAGCTCTGAGCTTCCTGCTCCCTTACCAGAAGGGCGACTTCAAGGGCATATATGAGGTAATGGAAGAGAGACCTGTAACTATCAGACTTCTCGACCCGCCTCTTCACGAGTTCATTCCGCACACTGACGAAGAACTGCATGAACTGGCTGACTTCATCGGCAAGCCATATGAGAAGGTTGCCAAGAAGGCTGAAGAACTCCACGAGTTCAACCCTATGCTTGGTCACAGAGGCTGCAGACTTGCTGTCACATATCCTGAAATCGCCGAGATGCAGGCTGAGGCTATCATCACAGCCGCAATCGAGGTAAGAAAAGAGAAGGGCTATGACATCATCCCTGAAATCATGGTTCCGCTCGTAGGAAGCAAGACTGAGCTTACCGATGTCAAGAAGACTGTAGTAGCGACCATCGACAGAGTATTCGAGAGAGAAGGAGTTTCATTCCCTTATCTGGTAGGTACAATGATCGAGATTCCGAGAGCTGCTCTGACAGCCGACGAAATCGCTGAGGAAGCTGAATTCTTCTCATTCGGTACAAACGACCTGACTCAGATGGGATTCGGTTTCTCAAGAGACGACACAGGCAAAATCATCAAGGAGTACAAGGAAAAGGGCATCTTCGAGGACGATCCGTTCCAGAGCCTTGACCAGGTCGGCATCGGCAAGCTGGTCAAGATGGCTGTCGAGATGGGCAAGAAGACCAGACCTGACATCCACCTTGGTATCTGCGGCGAGCACGGCGGCGATCCTAAGTCCATCGACTTCTGCCACAGAGTTGGCCTGCAGTACGTATCCTGCTCACCGTTCAGAGTTCCTATCGCGAGACTCTCAGCGGCACAGGCAGCGATCAGAAACAAGTAAGGCAAAGCCAGAAAAGCATAAAGAAAAAGCCACAGATTTCTGTGGCTTTTTTGTTTCCCTTTTACGCGTGTCTACGCGACGGTTACGACTCCGTAGGTGATGAGGAATACGACGATTCCGGCGGTAACGACTCCGGCGAAGATGACCGGGATCGCGTTGCGCAGACGCAGGTCGAAGAAGGCCGCGACCAGTGAGCCCGTCCAGGCGCCCGTTCCCGGAAGAGGGATGGCGACCAGAAGGAACAGTCCGAACATTTCGTACTTGACGAGTTTTTCGCCGCCTTTGGCTGCTTTTGCTTCAAGCTTTGTGGCGATTCTGTCGAACTTCTCGAAACGGTGCATCCAGTTGAGGATCCTGCGGATGAAAATAATGATGAACGGCACCGGAACCATGTTTCCGATGATGCTGACTATCAGTGCAGTCACGGGATCCAGTCCCATGCCTACACCTATAGGCAGGGCGCCTCTCAGTTCGATGACAGGCACCATCGAAATCAGAAATGTGGCCAGTAATTTGCCGGTGTATGTTGTCGTGAACCATGTAATCATGTGGAGATTATAACATAACAGGCACATTTAGCAAAAGCAAAAGCAGACCGTCCGCTGCTGTACGGAGAAAAAAACACACTTCGTTGCGACAATACGATAAAAAAATGTTCATGTTCTGATACACGATGATGTATAATTAACACACGGAGATTATTATCATTATTTCAACAGGAAGGAGAGGTGACTAAATGAGAAATAGAAAATGGGGCACTCTGCTGGCTTTGCTCATGGTTCTGGCAATGTGCGTCTGGACTCTGTCAGCCTGCGGAGACAGCGGCGGCAGCGGCGAGGCGGAAGAAGCTGCGGAACCTGAAGCTGCTGAAGAAACAGCAGAAGGCTACACCAATGCGGAAGTAACGTCAGAACTGTCCATGGCGGACGAAGTCAAGGCTTACTACGACGCTGTAGACATGGACTACGCCTATAATCTGGGATATGACCTGGCGTACAACTGGGACGACCTGGCCGAGGCAAACGGCTGGAGATCCGCAGGATCGGACGCTGAGCACGCGACTGCCGATTACCTTGTCAAGGAGTGGGAGAAGATCGGACTTCAGAATGTCGACAAGCTCAGTTCGACATGCGACAAGTTCCAGTTCAACAGTTCATCCATGAAGATAGCTGACTCGGATGTGGATTTCCACGGAAACGATCAGGAAGCTGTCGAAGCGGGAACAAACGGACCTGCGTCATATCAGGTAAACGGAACTGACGGAGACCTGACAGCGGAAATAGTGGACTGCGAGACCGGTTTTGAAGCAGATTACGAAGGCAAGGATATGGAAGGCAAGATCGCCCTCGTTCAGGTAGACCAGTCCAATGAGGCGTGGATCGACGTTTACATGGAACAGGCCAAGAAGGCAGGCGCTGCGGCTCTGGTTACATGGGCCAACAGCGGATACGGCGAAGCGGGCACATATACGACCAATGTACAGGACGTATGCTCGGCCGATATTCTGCCAACGGTAGCCATCAGCGCTGACCAGGCCAAGCTGGTCAAGAAGGCCATCAAGGAAGGACACAACGAGTGTACTCTGAATGTTGACGCTGAGATGGTCGACAACGGCGGCACTACCTACAACGTTTACGGAATGATTCCTGGCAAGAACCACGATCAGAAGATCATCATATCGGGTCACTATGACAAGTACTGGTATGGATTCCAGGATGACTGCTGCGCGATCTCACTGGTAGCGGCCATTGCGAAGGGCATGATCGATTCCGGATATGAACCTGAAAACGATATCTACTTCATCGCTCACGGCGCTGAAGAGTGGGGCGTAACTGATTCACAGTTCGACTGGACCACAGGCGCGTGGGGCGTTTGCGAGGAGCACTCGGATGTTACCGACGGAGCTCTTGCCATGATCAACTGCGAGCTGCCTGCGTTCAAGGTAGACTCACTCATGCAGATTGTATGCGTCCCTGAATTCAGGGATCTGGTCGGAACCATGTTCGAATCAGGTCTGATCGTAACGAGAGGCGAGCAGGCATTCTCAACGGATCCTGTTGACGCCACTACCATGGAAGATGGTATCACTTACAGAATCCACGGAGTCCCTTACTTCCTGAACGGATTCGAGGGAACCCAGTTCATGTGCCAGAGATACCACACCATAGCTGACAACGCCGAGACTTACGACAAGGATACTTTCGAGACCAACATCGACTGGTACGGCGCTTACGCGATCTACATCGACACTGAACCTGCTCTCGAACTGAATATCGCTCAGGTAGCCGACGATCTTGAGAACAATTTCAATGAAGATTACTCAAAGGAAGCCGGCGTCGATCCTGAGAAGTATCTGGCGGCTGTCGGAGAGCTGAAGATAGCAGGCGCAGAGGCACACGGCGCTGCGCTGGACTGCAACAAGGCTTATGAAGACGCGGTTGCCGCGGGAGATGAAGACGCTGCCGCTGAGGCCAGAACCCAGGGCTTCGAACTGAACAAGAAGGCTCTGGAAGCTTTCCAGGAAGTTCAGGACAAGTTCTTCTATGACAGCGACTTCACCGCTGATTACGGTCAGCTTCAGACATTCAACAACCTGTCCTACATCGACGGCGTTCTGAAGGGACTCGAAAACGGCGCTGACATCTGGGGCGAGAACGGCGACGGAATCGCTGATTTCGCTTACCAGATCAACTGCATCCACGACTACAACTACTGCAACTTCAGCGCAGACATCGCTGAAAGAGGAATCGACATGTACACTGACGCGTACTACGCGAACAAGAATCAGGGACAGTGGGGCTACGGTCACCAGAACCCTGTAGTACACGTCGGAGACATTTCCGCTCAGATCCAGAGAGCTGAGACCATAGAAGACGTGGATGTCGAAGCGGCCACAAAGGCTTACCAGGATGCGAGGGATGAGCTTCTCAAGTATCTTGGAACTGCTCTTGCAGCAGAGATGACTTACACGACGGACGTATCAGACTGTCTCAAGTAATCATCGTGCAAAAGCAGCATAAACTGTTTTGCGAACTGACCGGGCTGTTAATTCAGCCCGGTCTTATATTGCCGCGGGATACTGTGTTATAATAAAACTAGTAATTCAGGAGGATCAACATGGATCACGTGAGACTGAGCAAAACGGGCGACAGTGTAGTAATACTCGACCAGAGCCTGCTGCCTTTGGAAGAAAAGTACATAGAACTCACGACCCTCGAGGAGATGGTCGAAGCCATCAAAAGGCTTCAGGTAAGGGGAGCCCCGGCCATTGGCATTTTCGCGGGGTACGCTCTTGCCGCGCTCTCGAAACAGCAGTGCAGGCCGAAAGCCATCAGCAGCTGCTGCGGCGCCAGCGGCACGTCGGACGAGGGATTCATTCAGATTCTGAAGGACCAGGGAAGCATCTTAAAGGGCGCCAGACCGACTGCTGTCAATCTGTCATGGGCTGTAGACCGCGTCGTTAACGCGGTACGTGTCGAGATGTTCAGAGCGCGCCAGGAAGACCCTCTGCGCCTGAACGCAAACGCCGGAGCCAGAAGACTGGCGGAAGCTGCTGCCAGAGAAGCGGAGAAGATCCACGAGGAAGACAGGGAGATGTGCAGGGCTATCGCAGGATACGGTCTCGAGGAGATACAGAGAGTGTGCAGGGAACAGAGCCATGAAGGCCCTATCGGTATCCTGACCCACTGCAACGCTGGACCTCTGGCCACATCCGAGTACGGCACAGCTCTCGGGCCTGTGATCCTCGGAAATGAGCAGGGAGTCGAATTCAGAGTCTTCGCGGATGAAACGAGGCCTCTTCTTCAGGGTGCCAGACTAACAACATACGAGCTTCAAAAAGCCGGTGTAGACGTAACTCTCATATGCGACAACATGGCTGCGACAGTCATGAAAAAGGGTCTGGTACAGGCAGTTTTCGTGGGCTGCGACAGAGTTGCCGCGAACGGCGATACAGCCAACAAGATAGGGACTTCCGCCGCTGCGATTCTGGCGAAGCACTACGGAATCCCGTTCTACGTTCTCGGGCCGTCCTCATCCATCGACATGGAGTGCGCGACCGGGGATGACATTCCTATCGAGGAGAGGGACCCCGACGAAATACGCAGCAAATACTATGAGAAGCCTATGGCTCCGGAAGGGGTCAGATGCTTCAACCCATCTTTTGATGTAACTGACGCTGAGATGATTACGGGCATTATAACTGAGAAGGGTATCTTCAGATACCCTTATTCCGAATCCTTGACAGCGTTCAGTAAATAAGTTACAATTAATACAGTATTTTCCAATAACGCAGGGGCATGAGAAAGGGATGGAGATGGAGAATCTCAGAATTGCCGTTGTATCGCAGGACCAGGCATACAACAGGACTTTTTGCATGTCGCTGCTTCACACCTGCAGACAGATAGAGACGACGGCCTTCACGACGAGGCAGTTCGTTCTGGACTGGGCTGACTACAAAGGCCCCGGCGCTTTCTATGACTGTTTCGATATTATCTTATGGGCAGGCGACGAAATCAGCGAATTCTACGGAGATAACATTGTATATCTGACCGACAGGTCATCTCTTGCAAAGATGGACTATGCGGCCGGAAAGTTTTCTATCTACAAATACAATCCGGCGGGTACTGTGGTCGCCGAGATTTTTGATATCTACTCCCACCTGACCGGAAGGGGATTTCCCCTTGTAAAGAGGGACGACGTAAGGCTTGTTGCCTTTGCATCATATTGCGGAGGCTCGGGATGCACGATACTGGCGAGATCCGTCGCTCAGGAACTGTCCAGATTCCGCGGCAGGAAAGTGCTCGTCATAAGTCTTGAGGATGTGGAGTCGGCGGGCGAGTTCCTGACCGTACCTGAAGGCGTGAAAACAGAAGGAGAGTATCTGTACAGGCTTCTGGGTAAAGGCGTCAGACCTTTTCTCGAGCCATACATGGTCAGGGACGATTTCGGAGTCTGTTCTTTCGCGCCGCCGAAGGGAAGAAATCCTCTGGGCGAACTCTCGGCTGACGACATGAGCGTACTTCTGGCGGCTCTGATGGACAGCGGCATGTTCGACGTGATAGCTGCGGATCTGTCAACCTGTCTCACTGAGGCGGCTGTCACCGTGATGGAAGCGGCGCAGAGGATATGCATTGCCGCAAAGGCGGCCGAACCGGGAGTCAGAGAGCAGAGTTATACGAACCAGCTGGCGGAAAGCTGCGGGGAAGGTATAAGAAGCAGGATCATAAGAGCGGTGAACCTGATACCGAAGAACCGGCCGCCAATTGACATACGGGAACCCTTTGAGGGGGATTTCGGCAGGGACATAAGTAAACTGACAGAAAGACTTATCAATGTGGTAGAATAGATACAGGAAGGAACAGTAAGCGAAGGAAGGGGAAAGACCTTGCATCTTGAATCGCTGGTGGAAGACCTCGCCCTGATACTGGTCGCGAGCGCCGTACTGACAATCATATTCCGCAAACTTAAACAGCCCGTAGTGCTCGGGTATATTGTCGCGGGATTTTTGATCAGCCCGAACTTCGTTTATCTGCCGACAGTCGTAGACCAGGCGGATATTGGCACCTGGGCTGACATCGGGATAATCTTCCTGATGTTCGGTCTCGGACTGGACTTCAGTTTCAAGAAACTCGGTCAGGTCGGAGGCAGCGCATTCACCGTCGCGGCGACGGTAATGGCCATGATGGTCCTTGTGGGCGCCGGCGTCGGAACACTCCTTGGCTGGAGCAAGATGGACTGCATATTCCTTGGCGGAATGATTTCCATGTCCTCGACTATGATAATCCTCAAAGCATACGAGGAGTACGATCTTCTGCGTGAGGGGTTCGCCCACATGATACTGGGAGCCCTTGTCATTGAGGACATCGGCGGAATTTTCATGCTCGTCATATTGTCCACTATTTCCGCGGGGAAGAACGTGTCCGACGCGGCCATGGCCCAGCAAATCCTCATCATGATCATCTATCTGGTGGCCTGGATTCTCATAGGAATATTCCTTGTGCCGACTATCCAGAAGAAGATATCACATCTGCTCAACGATGAACTCACCCTCATCTTCTCGGCGGCTCTTTGCCTTGTAATGGTGGTAATCGCCAATCTCATTGGATTCTCATCGGCATTGGGCGCTTTTCTCGCCGGTTCAATACTGGCGGGTACGGTCCAGTCCGACAGAATCAGATTTCTCGTTAAACCTGTAAAAGACCTTTTCGGCGCCATATTCTTCGTGTCCGTCGGGATGCTCATAGTACCGAAGATGCTTTTGGATTATATTGTTCCGATCATCATCATAACGGTCGTGGTCATAGTGGGACAGATGACATTCTCCGTAATAGGAATACTTCTTTCCGGACAGTCTCTGCACACAGCCATAAGAGGCGGTTTCAGCATGGTCCAGATCGGCGAGTTTTCCTTCATAGTCGCCACACTGGGAATGAACATGGGCGTGATCAGCACCCATCTCTATCCGATTATCGTGTGCGTGTCGGTCATAACAGCCTTCCTCACTCCTGTGTTCATAAAGAACTCGGAGAAGGCGTACAAGTTCATAAACAAGAGGCTGCCTGACAAATTGAGAAAAGCGCTCAGGAAGAACACCTCCGAGAACCAGACGAGGGACTCCGTGGACAACGACTGGAACGAGTACATCAAGAGAGTATGCATCAGAACGGGCGCCTGTACGTCCATACTGTTCCTGTTCTACTGGGCGGGAACCAGGCATCTGATGCCTAGACTGACGGAGATGGTGGACTCACAGATGACAGGGAACATACTGTCGGCGGCGATAATTATCGCTTTCATGCTGCCTGTCATAAACGTAATGTTCGATTCGAACAAGACGCTGTACTATAAAATCTGGGTAAAGCACAGATCCAACCATCTTCCGCTCATAACGATGATGGCCCTGAGGGTTCTGATGGGAGCCTGCTTCCTGGCTCTTGTTCTGCGGAAGATCTTCCACATACCGTTCGTAATACTGGTGCTCATAGCGGCCATACCGATTTTCTTCATCGTACGTTCGGCCTGGCTCAACGGCGTAACCATAGCCATGGAGAAAAGCTTCGTCGCCAACTTCTCTGAGAGGACGCTGGATAAGGCGAAAAAGGACAGATCGAGAGACAAAAACTACAGGTGGCTTGACGAGTCCCTCTATGTGGCTGAATTCGAGATAACGGATCCGGATTTCAACCAGACCATTTTTGACTTCACCAAGAGGAAGGACTTCGTAGTCACAATAATAAGGATCATACGTGAGACCGAGTATATAAACATGCCTTCGGCCGACGAATACATAAGTTCCGGCGACGTGCTTCAGATGCTTGGAACAAAGCACGAAGTTGACGCCTGCACTATGCTCCTCGAAAGGAATGACGCTATCAGGTATACGGAATCCGACGACAAGGTGCTCAAGGACTTCATATACGGACAGAGGTTCGAAGGTCTGCCTGAGGAGAGCGAGCTGGTGTGTGTGCCAATCAAACTGGACGCGACCTCCAGATTCGTGCGCAAGTCCATAAAGAACTGCGGACTGCGGCAGGCGTTCGGCGCGACCATAATAGGTATAGAGAGGGGAGCGCTTCCTATAGTCAGCCCGGGCATCGATACTGTCCTGGCTAAGGACGATATTCTCTGGCTGATCGGCGGTTCGGAAATGGTCAACAGGCTCATCAGAAGCGGCCTCATGGACAAGTAGGGGAGGGTGCTGTTAAAACAATAACAATCACAGGTCCAGCTGATAAATACTTTTTATCGCCTGACCTGTTTTTTATGCACATAAAAATGAACATTTGTGGACGGAAAAAAGAACAAGAATAATAGCCTTAAATGGCTTGACTGCAACGTTTGAAATGATAAAATGTACTAGGCGCGTTATGTGTGGCTACTCGTTAATTGTTTAACAAAATCCCACGGCGCCATATAATTTGTTCGGTAATGTATACAAAATACATCAACAGTAACTAGTTCAATTTGTGGAGGAAAAAATCATGACTATGGAATCAGCTAAGCAGATTCTTGCGCTCCTGCCGGGCGTGGATTGCGGCGGATTCGGCGGATGCGGATATCCGACCTGTCAGGCCTGTGCAGAGGCCATCGCAGAGGGCGGTCCTATCACGCTGTGTCCGGCGGCCAATAGCGAGGCAGTAGCAGGAATTGCACAGATCCTGGGAGTGGAACCTGTAGAGGTGGAGCCAAAGATTGCCCACGTCAAATGCACAGGCTGCTCTTCAGGAAAGGAACGCTTCGCGGCGGCTTTCTGTGAAAGCTGCGACGCCGCCAAAAAGGCGGGATTCGCGAAGGACGAATGTCAGTACGGCTGCATAGGTCTGGGAACATGCATCGACAGATGTAAGTTCGAAGCGATGACTCTGGTTGACGGAGAAGTCGTCATCGACAAGGAAAAGTGTTCCGGATGCGAAGCATGCCTTACGGGCTGTATTCAGGAGATCATCGAGATGGTTCCTGCGGACGCCACAAACTTCATTCCGTGCTCATCGAAGGCGGATGAGAAGGAAACACTGGCTGTCTGCGGATACGGATGCATCGGCTGCGGAGACTGCGCGCTGGCGTGTCCTAAGGACGCTATCGAGATGGTATGCGGAGACAAAATCGACGGAAGATTCGCCCGCATCGACTACAGCAAGTGCGACGGATGCATCACCTGCGCGGTCAAGTGCAGAAAGAAAATCATCGTTGACACACTGCATGATCTCACGGAAGCTAAGGAAACGGTCGCTCTCGTCAGATGCACGGGCGGCGGCGTAGGCCACAGCAAGCTTGAGAAGGCCGGATTTGAGACCTGCTCCGAGATAGTCGACGGCAAGGTCGATCTGGACGGCATGGACGTATGCGAATACGGATGCCTGGGATTCGGCGACTGCACCAAGGTATGCAGATACGACGCCATCAAGGTGGAATTCGGCATCGCCAAGGTGGACACCGACAAGTGCGTCGGCTGCGGAGACTGCTTCAGAGCTTGTCCTAAGGGCAAGATCCAGATGGTACCGTACATTGGAGTCAAGCAGGCGGCCTGCCAGTCGGAAGCCGACCCTGAGAGAAGAATGGAAGTCTGCTTCAAGGGCTGCATCGGATGCGGCGACTGCGCGGACAACTGCCCTCAGGGAGCAATCGAGATGGTAAACGGACATCCGGAAATCGATCACGATAAGTGCGTCAACTGCGGAGTATGCACATACGTATGCTCGAGAGGACTGCTTGCCGAGAGAGAAGTTCCTGAGTACAACTATCTCCAGCGTGAAGCCATAGAGAAATACAATTAAGGATGAAAGGAGAGAAGAACATGAGATCCAGAAAAACAATGGACGGCAATACAGCTGCTGCACATGTTGCGTATGCTTACTCAGAAGTAGCGGCGATCTATCCTATCACTCCATCATCCGTAATGGCCGAAAACGTAGATGCATGGGCATCAGTGAACAGGAAGAACATCTTTGGCGAAGAAGTCAAAGTAGTAGAAATGGAATCAGAAGGCGGCGCTGCCGGCGCCGTACACGGAGCTGTCACCGCGGGTGCGCTCACGAGTACGTTCACGGCGTCACAGGGCCTGCTCCTCATGATCCCGAATATGTATAAACTGGCGGCTGAAGAGACTCCTACAGTCATCCACGTAGCCGCGAGAACAATTTCGACCCACGCGCTGAACATCTTCGGCGACCATTCAGACGTAATGGCCTGCAGACAGACAGGATTCGCGATGCTGGCGTCAAGAAGCCCTCAGGAAGTAATGGACCTGGCAGCGGTAGCTCACATGGCTGCAATTGAAGGCAAGGTTCCTGTACTCCACTTCTTCGACGGCTTCAGAACATCCCACGAGCAGCAGAAGATCTACACATGGGATTACGAAGACCTGAAGGACATGCTGGACATGGATGCGGTCAAGAGATTCAAGGCGAACGCTCTGAACCCTAACCATCCGCACGCTCTGGGCTCAGCCGAGCAGCCGGAGACCTTCTTCCAGCACAGGGAAGCGTGCAACAAGAACTACGAAGAGCAGATCGACGTATTCATCGACTGCATGGACAGAGTCAACGAAAGAGTCGAGAGAGAACGTCCGTACAAGCCATACGAGTACTACGGCGCTCCTGACGCTGAGGAAGTCATGATAGCCATGGGTTCCATCTGCGACTGCGCCGAGGAAGTTGTCGATTACCTCAACGCAAAGGGCAAGAAGGTTGGTCTCCTCTCAGTAAGACTGTACAGACCGTTCTCAGCCAAGCATTTCGTAGCGGAGATTCCTGAGACAGTAAAGAGACTCGCGGTTCTCGACAGAACCAAGGAGCCTGGCTCAATCGGCGAGCCTCTGTATCTGGACGTTGTTACGGCACTGCACGGTACTGCCTTTGCAGAAACCTTCGTAGCAAGAGGAAGATACGGACTGGGTTCAAAGGACGTACAGCCGGGCGACGTTCTGGCCGTATACGAGAACCTGTGGGCTGACGAGCCAAAGGAAGAATTCACGCTTTCAATCGAAGATGACGTGACATATCTGTCCATCAAGGGCTCAGAAAACCCTGAAGTTGCCCCTAAGAGCACAGTAGCGTGCAAGTTCTGGGGAATCGGAGCTGACGGTACCGTCGGAGCCAATAAGAACAGCGTCAAGATTATAGGCGACAACACTGAGAAGTTCGTACAGGCATACTTCCAGTACGACTCAAAGAAGTCAGGCGGCGTAACTATCTCCCACCTGAGATTCGGTGACGAGCCTATACGTTCGACATATTATGTAAAGCAGGCTGACTTCGTCGCCTGCCACAAAACGGCATATATCAACAGATATTACATGGTAGAAGACGTTAAGAAGGGCGGCACATTCCTTCTGAACTGTCCTTGGTCGGACGACGAACTGGACGAGAAGCTGCCGTCGAACGTCAAGAGATACATTGCGCAGAACGATGTACAGTTCTACACCTGCGACGCAGTTGACATCGCCAAGGAACTGGGCCTTGGAAACAGGACAAACTCGGTTCTGCAGGCAGCCTTCTTCAAACTGGCTGGAATCCTTCCTATAGACGAAGCTGTCGGATACATGAAGGACGCCATCAAGAAGACGTACGGCCGCAAGGGACAGAACGTCGTTGACATGAACTGCGCAGCCATCGACGCCGGTGTGAACAGCGTGCACAAGGTCGAAGTTCCTGCCTCATGGGCTGACGCCGAGGGAGATCTGGAGAGAACCAAGGCCGAAGGACGCGATCAGTTCTTCACTGACTACATCAACAACGTACTGAAGCCGACAAACGGCATGTACGGTGATGATGTGCCTGTATCCGTATTCAAGGATATGGCAAACGGCATGGTTCCTTCAGGAACAGCCGCATACGAAAAGAGAGGCATTGCCGTCGACATTCCTTCATGGGACGCCAAGAAGTGCATGCAGTGCAACTGGTGCTCATATGTATGTCCTCACGCCGTTATCAGACCGTTCGTAATGGACGCTGAAGAGGCTGAGGGTTACAAAGGCATCAAGATCCCTTACAAGGAAGATGAGAGCAAGTTTTTCGCCATCGGCGTCAGCGCTCTGGACTGCACGGGATGCGGTTCCTGCGCGGACGTATGCCCGGCAAGACAGAAGGCTCTGACAATGGTAGACGCGGAAGTCAACGAACACGCCTTCCAGGAAGACTTCGATTACCTCTTCAATGAGATCGGAACGAAGAAGGAACTGGGAAGCGACGAGAACGTCAGAAAATCACAGTTCATGCAGCCGCTGCTCGAGTTCTCGGGAGCGTGCCCTGGATGCGGCGAGACGCCTTACGCCAAGCTGGTAACACAGCTCTTCGGCGACAGAATGTTCATCGCCAACGCTACAGGATGCTCATCCATCTGGGGACTTTCGGCACCTGCCGCTCCATACACAATCAACGCAGAGGGCAAGGGTCCTGCATGGGCCAACTCACTCTTTGAGGATAACGCCGAGTTCGGTTACGGCATGGCCGTTGCCATGAAGGCGAGAAGAGTCGAGATGCAGCACGCAGTCGAGAGACTGGCAGAGAAGCCAGAGTTCGAGGCGGCCGCAAAGGCATGGTTGGACAATATGGAATGCGCCGAGTGCGCCGGAAAGATGGGCGACAAGCTGGCAGAACTCTGCGAAGGCAAGGACGATCCTGACGCTGTATACGTAGTGGAGAACAAGGACATGCTTCCTAAGCCGTCAATGTGGATCTTCGGCGGTGACGGATGGGCCTACGATATCGGCTACGGCGGACTCGACCACGTTCTGGCTTCAGGCGAGAACGTAAACGTCCTCGTATTCGACACAGAGGTTTACTCCAATACCGGCGGACAGTCCTCAAAGGCTACGCCTATCGGAGCAGTAGCGCAGTTCGCTGCCGCCGGCAAGGGCGTCACCAAGAAGAACCTGGCTCAGATCGCTATAGCTTACGGATACATCTACGTGGCTCAGGTAGCCATGGGCGCCAACCCTGCCCAGACTCTCAAGGCCATAAGAGAAGCCGAAGCGTACGACGGACCTTCACTGATCATCTGCTACGCTCCTTGCATCAACCACGGTGTCAAGAAGGGCATGAACAAGGCGATGCTCGAGATGAAGGAAGCCGTAAGGGCCGGTTACTGGAACCTGTTCAGATACAATCCTGACGCAGTCGCCGAGAAGCAGAATCCGCTTTCAGTGGACAGCGCTCCTCCGACAGAGGATTATCAGGACTTCCTCATGGGCGAGGTAAGATACAATTCGCTGAAGCTGAAGAATCCGGAGAGAGCGGAACAGCTCTTCAAGGAATCCGAGGACTTCGCCATGAACAGATACAAGAAGCTGGTTGAACAGAAGAAAGACCTGGAGAAGAACTAAGAAAGGAGTAATTCAATGTTTAAAGTTGTTAAAAGAAGACAGTTGAACGATAACATGTTCTGGCTTGTAATTGAAGCTCCTCTCGTAGCTCGCAAGGCAAAACCGGGACAGTTCGTAATACTGATCACCGATGAATACGGTGAAAGAATTCCGCTCACCATGGCGGGACATGATTCAGAAGCAGGCACCATCGACCTGATCTTCGCGGCCGTCGGAAGAACCACCATGCTGATGTCACAGCTGCAGGAAGGCGACTACCTTCAGGATGTAGTCGGTCCTCTCGGCAAGCCGACCAACATGGAAGGACTCAAGAAGGTCTGCGTAGTCGGCGGAGGTACAGGAAACGCTCTGGCATATCCTCTCGCCTGCGGAATGCATGACCACGGCGTTGAGGTCGACATGATCTGCGGATACAAGAGCAAGGACCTCGTAATACTCGAGGACGAGTTCAGAGCAGGCGTCGACAACCTCTATATGATGACAGACGACGGTACTTACGGTGAGAAGGGATTCACCACAGACAAGCTCAAGGAGCTCATAGAATCAGGCAAGGAATACGACGAGATCGTAGCTGTTGGCCCTCCGATGATGATGAAGTTCACATGCAAGATGGCTTCAGACTACGGCATCCACTCCATAGCATCCCTGACGGCGTACATGATCGACGGCACGGGAATGTGCGGCGGCTGCAGATGCAAGATCGGCGGCGAGGACAAGTTCGTATGCGTAGACGGTCCTGAGTTCGACGGTTCTCTGGTGGACTGGGACGACCTCATCAAGAGATCGAATTACTACAAAGACCAGGAAGCTGAAGACAGAGCCCACGTATGCAGATTGACAGGAGGTGTTCGTTACCATGATTAATATCAAGCAGAACCAGAACCCGATGCCTGAACAGGCGCCGGATGTACGTAACCACAACTTCCTGGAAGTTGCAGAAGGATATACAGAGGAAATGGCCATCAATGAGGCAATGAGATGCCTCAAGTGCCGCAAGAAGCCTTGCGTAGGCGGATGCCCTGTAAACATCAAGATTCCTGACTTCATCGCGCAGATCGCGATCGGTGAATTCGAGGAAGCGTATCAGATAATCTCAGAGGACTCATCACTGCCTGCGATCTGCGGCAGAGTATGTCCTCAGGAAAACCAGTGCCAGGGCGTCTGCACACGCTGCGCCAAAGGCGAACCGGTCGCGATCGGAAGACTCGAAAGATTCGCGGCTGACTGGCACGCGGCCCACTACGGCGACGAGGAGATCCCGCCTGTAGAAACCAACGGCCACAAGGTCGCCATCATCGGCGCGGGTCCAGCGGGACTCGCCTGCGCGGGCGATCTGGTGAACAAGGGATACGAAGTAACAGTATTCGAAGCTCTCCACAAGACGGGCGGCGTACTGGTATACGGAATTCCTCAGTTCAGACTCCCTAAGGAGATCGTTGCGGCCGAGGTTTCCAAACTGGAGGCAAAGGGCGTCAAGTTCGTTACTGACGCTGTTGTCGGAAGAGCCATCACAGTCGACGAACTGATGAAGGAAGAAGGCTTTGAGTCAGTATTCATCGGTACAGGCGCGGGACTGCCGTCATTCATGAGCATCCCGGGTGAGAATCTGATCGGGGTATGCTCGGCAAACGAGTACCTGACCAGAATCAACCTGATGAAGGCTTATCTGCCTGAGTACGACACTCCTATCATGCACGGCGACAGGATCGCGGTTGTCGGCGGCGGAAACGTTGCCATGGACGCCGCCAGATGCGCCAAGAGAATGGGAGCCAAGGAAGTGTATGTCATTTACAGAAGAAGCATGGAGGAACTCCCTGCGAGAGCTGAGGAAGTCCACCACGCAGTAGAGGAAGGCATTATCTTCAAGCTTCTGAACAACCCTGTAGAGATCCTGGGTGACGAAGAGGGTAATGTCAGAGCGATTGAGTGCGTACAGATGGAACTGGGCGAGCCTGACGCTTCAGGACGCCGCAGGCCAATTCCAATCGAAGGCTCAAATTTCGAAATTCCTGTAGATATGGTCATCATGTCCATCGGAACGAAGCTGAACACTCTGATCCTCGATACTACGGATCAGCTGGAAGCCAACAACAGAGGCGGAATCGGCACTGACGATGGAGCAGCCACCAACCGCGAGGGCATCTTCGCAGGCGGCGACGCCGTAACAGGAGCTGCCACAGTAATCAAGGCCATGGGAGCCGGCAAGGTTGCCGCGGCCTCCATGGATGATTATCTCAGCAAATAATCCATGCAAATTGGACTAGATTCGAAAGGGACAAGGCATTCGTGCTTTGTCCTTTTCACTTGTTGGATATATAATAGAGGCTGTAAGGATCATTGACATGAAAGAATTTCTCTGGAGAAAATTCGTAAAGGATTACGAAAACTACAAAGACCCTGAAGTAAGGGACAGATACACCAGGCTTACGGGAACGCTGGGCATTCTGACCAACAGCTTTCTGTGCGTTGTAAAAATCATACTCGGCATTGCAATCAATTCCATTGCGGTGATTGCTGACGGAGCCCACGACATGGCTGACTCCGTAGCCGCGCTTATCACACTCATCGGAGCGCGCATAGCCAGAAAGCCGGCGGACAAGGACCATCCATACGGCCACGCCAGGGTGGAGTATCTGGCCAGTCTTGTGGTGTCGGCAATTATCCTGATCGTCGGATTCGAACTGCTGAAGAATTCCATCGACAAGTGCATTCATCCGCAGCCTACGGCGTTCTCATGGCTCATGGTCGCATTCATGCTTTTCGCGATACTGCTGAAAGGATCTCAGGCACTGTTTACCATCGCGACGGGCAGGCATATCAAATCTCTTCCGGTAATAGCCGCCGGAACGGACAACAGAAACGATGTGATTTCGAGTATAATCATAGTCATCGGAATGCTCATCCACAAATTCGCCGGAGTGAATCTGGACGGCTACATGGGATGTATAGTTTCCCTGTTCATACTGTACTCGGGCATCATGCTCATAAAGGAGACCATCAGCCCGCTTCTCGGCGAGCCGCCTGACAGGGAGACAGTCGATGAGATGCACGAGATCATCATGGCACATCCTGAGGTCATAGGAGTCCACGACCTGGTCATCTACAACTACGGACCGGGCAGGACCTTCGCATCTTTCCACGCCGAGGTTGACTCCAGGGGTGATATTCTCGAGATACACGATGTCATAGATCAGATCGAGCAGGAACTGATGGAGAAGATGAGTATCAACGCGGCCTGCCACATGGATCCGATCGTGGTCAACGATCCGATCAGAATAAAGATGAAGGACGTTATCGCAAAGGCAATAATGGACATCGACGGAGTAGAGAGTTACCATGACCTGCGTGTGGTTCCGGGGAAGACCCACACCAACATTATTTTTGATCTGGTGCTCACGCCGGGAACGAAGACGAAGAAGGAAGATATCAGACAGCGCCTGGTTGAGGCGGTAAAGGAGGAGGGTGACCAGTACGAGGTGGTCATCAACTTCGATCAGTCATTCATATAATAGAGGTGAAGCAATGAAAAAGATATTAGTACTGGGAGTTGGCGCCCAGGGAAGCACAGCGGCAAGAAAGTTGGACGCGGAACCGGAAGTTGGCGAGATAATCTGCGCCGATTACGATCAGGAAGCGGTAGATACGCTGGTAGCCCAGCTTGCAAAGGCAAGGGGAGTTTTTGTTGACGCACACGATCTGGACAGCATAGTCAAAGCGGCCGAGGGAGTGGACCTTATCCTGAACGGACTGCCTTTGGAATGCACACAGAATGTACTGGACGCGGCTCTCATCGTGAAGGCCAATTACCAGGACTACGCG
This sequence comes from Firmicutes bacterium UBA1191, assembly GCA_002310095.1. GTDB lineage: Bacteria > Bacillota > Clostridia > Peptostreptococcales > Anaerovoracaceae > Lentihominibacter. Next base: position 120,654 of record DBYH01000026.1, read on the forward strand.
GGAACGACAGCTCTCGGAAAGATGTGGGAGGAGAGCGAAATCGGAAAAGCAGCCATAGCGGCGGGCGATGAGCCGGTCTTCGAAGATCCGGACACTCTCAACTGGTACCGCAGCCTCCGCTCGATGTTCGAGATATACGGACCGAAGTTCAAGGAAATCGGCAGACTTGCCATATTCGGAACTGGTTCGGCGCCGGGACTCATCTGCGCGGCAACCAAGTACGCAATGAGATATCTGGACAAGTGCGAGACCATCTACAACTTTGTTTGGGAAGGCGCCATAGCCAAGAGATTCCAGCCTTTCTGGTGGTCGCCGATAACTGCCCTTACTGACATGAGCGAGATGGCCCTTGCATTCGAGGGAGGAAAACTGATAAATACGCCTGCCTTTGGAAGACCTATAACGAGGCAGTATCCGTACATGGAGGAGAGGATAACCTTCCGCGAGCACTGCCACGACGAGCCTCTGCAGTACAGCTTCAATGCCGAAACCCACTTCAAGGGCTGCAAAAACGCCTATTTCAAGTACGCGGGAGCGGGGATGGATTTCTGTCAGCCGCTCTACGAGGCGGGGCTGCTCAGCCACGAGGAAGAGGATTTCAACGGGCAGAAGATAGTGCCGTTCGACTTTATTCTCAGCCATCTGCCTCACGCGCCGAAGTACGAAGAAGAGATAAAGTCCTTCGTTGAAGAGGGAATGGCTCTCGATTCGGGATGCATGGTCATTGAGGCCTACGGACGCAAGGGTGATGAAGGCGTTCTCGTCGAGGTTCACGTAATGGCGCCTGGATTCGTGGAGTCCTTTGAGCGGGCGAAGATGACGGGCGAAATGTACCTGACGGGACAGGGCGGCTACCTGTTCTCGAAACTCTTCATAAACGACAAGTTCGGAGACACGACGGGAGTCATCTCATCGGACATGCTCACCGATGATCAGGTGGACGAGTACTTCAGGTACGCCGAAGAGCTGGGAATAACCCTTGACACGAAGATAAAGAAGACCTGGGAGATAGTCGAATAATACGGCGAGGATTAGTACATTAACGAACGCCGGATAATAAAAGGAGTAACTACTGAAGAACATGAAATTCGATCTGCATTGTCACACCAGGGAAGGATCACTTGATTCCAAGGTGTCCATCCTCAAATACATAAGTGAATACAAAAAACTGGGCTACGACGGGTTCATGATCTGCGACCATAATACCTTCAACGGATGCAAAGCGTGGGATGAGATCAGGGAATGGCCGGAGCTTAGGGACTTTACTGTAATCCGCGGAATAGAATACGACACCAAGGACGCGGGACATGTCCTTGTCGTGCTGCCGGATGATGTCTATCTTAGACTGCTGCACATAAGGGGAATGAGACTGCAGAAACTGATTTATGTGGTTCATTCATGTGGCGGAGTGCTTGGTCTGGCTCATCCTTTCGGCGCGGCGTCATCCTCCGCCATGGGATTCACAGCCATGGACCGCGACCTTATTGATGAACTTGATTTCATCGAGGTGTTCAACACATGCGAATCGGAACTGTCGAACTATCTGGCAGGCGAACTCGCCAAAAGGTTTGAACTTCCGGGGATCGCGGGCACGGACGCTCACAGGGAAGAGTACATCGGCATGGCCTGCACGGAGATTGACGCCGACATAAGGTGCAACAACGACTTCATCGAGGCCATCCAGAACGGCGTTGAATTCAGGACGTCGGGCACCGAGAGAGAAGAAACCAGCACAGGCAAAGCCAAGGAACACTGGACCGGTGTCGTGGGCTACAAGGTCTACAACCGTGGAATAGCCAAGGCGAGGGTCGTTCACAGAAAGCTGGGTCACTACAGGCTTACTCACAGCAGCGACATGGCGGATAAATTCCAAAAGAAGTGGAAGGAAGTCAAAAGGGAAGCGAAAGAAAAAGAATCCGGCGATTAGCCGGACTCTAGGCTTCGAATGTTTTGGCAATATGCCACCGTATAATGAATTTTCTCAGTATTAAAGCGGCGCGCCGGTCAGGCAGCGTCGTTTCGTTTTTTCTGTTTACGGGATCCCGCAGACACTCCTGGTAGTACTCTTCGTACTGACGACGGTGCTCCGAAGGGGTGCAGCCCCAGAGGTCTTTGAAGGCCGCGTAGAAGTACTTGGGATCGCTGAATCCGCATTCATATGATATCTCCGCATTAGGCATGTCCGTTGTCAGAAGCAGATCCTCGGCGTGCCAGCACCTTATATAGTTCACCATGTTGCTGAAGCTGGAGAACACAGTCTTTCCTATGAACTGAGAGAAGTAGTTGCGGTTTATGTTCTCTCGGGCGGCGAGCTGGGATACTGTGATTTTTGTCTTGTAATTGTCTATGCAGTAGGCCAGAACCCGGTGGAAGCGCTCATAGAGTTCCACGTTCATGTAGTCATCCTGGTTGTCGTAGTTGAACCAGTTGAAGTACTTTATAAGCACGTCCATGAGCTCTTTAAGAGGCGCCTCGAAACGTCCCGCGTCTTCTACATTGCCTGTGAAGTACTCGTAGGAGAGAGAAAGGACAATGTCTTTGACCTTCGTCATGGCTTCTTTCTGGTAAGGGTAGAGATGCTGATCCTCGCATGTGAAAAAGACGTACCTGAGATACTCCCAGTAAGGCATTTGGGTCAGGTCCAGATGGAAGATGAGGGTAGTATTGTCATCGTCAGACCAGAGACAGTGTATATCTCCGAAGTCTATGGAGTGGAGCTGACCTGCCTGCAGGGTCGCGGTCTGGTCGGCTGCCTCAAGGTGCACAGTGCCCTCAAGACAATAGACCAGCTCGAGCTCTTTCTCGTGCCGGTGGGGTACAAGATTCGTCACTTTAGACAGCTCCGCCTGAAAGGGCAGACTGCCTTTGTACTTGAGATCATATTCCTTGAGTTTCATGGGCATAATGTAACATATGTCCGTTATATAGTCAAATTTTAGTTAAAAACACGGCTTGCCGATAAAAAACGGCTATAGCCTTTGCGCGGGAGGCGAGGGATAATTTTGTCAGAGGATAGTTAATATATTTACCGGAAGGAGTTTTTCATGGGTAAGCAAGTATTAGTATTAGGAACAGGCGCACAGGGAACGACAGTAGCAAAGAGACTCGACCTGGAGCCTAATGTTGACAAGATCATCTGCGCTGACTACGACGAAGCGGCCGCGAAGGAACTGGCAGGCGAGCTGACCAAGGCGGAAGGATACTTCTGCGACGCGTCAAATAAGGATCAGATAGTTAAGCTGATCGAGGGATGCGATCTGGTCGTGAACGCGCTTCCGCTGGCTTTCGGCAAGAATGTCATCGACGCCGCACTGGAAGCAAAGTGCAATTATCAGGACTTTGCCGCACCGGAAGGCTTTGAGGACACATGGGAGAAGTGCATGTACAGACTGCTCGGTGATTACAACGAGAAGTTCAAGGAGGCCGGCATCCTGGGAATCATGGGAACGGGCTCAGCTCCGGGAACCATGTGCGTAGTGGCCAGAGACACCATGAAGGATTTAGACGAGTGCGACACGATCTATATGATGGTTTACGAAGGCGTGGAAGCAAAGAGATTCCAGCCTTACTGGTGGTCACCTGTTACAGCCCTGGCCGACATGGACGACCTGCCTGTAGCGTGGATCGACGGTCAGATGGTGAACACTAAGCCATTCTCACTGCCGATAGAGAGAAATATCGACTATGTCGGTTATCCGGTAAGATTCGTTGAGCATGCCCACGATGAGCCGTTCTACATCGGTATCCGAGCTGACGAGCTCTTCAAGGGCTGCAAAAACGCCTACTTCAAGTACGGCGGCGTAGGCATAGAGTTCGCTGAGCCTTTGGCCAGAGCTGGACTGCTCAAGAGAGAGCCTGTCGAGGTAGACGGAGTCATGGTCAACACCCACAACGCGATTCTCAAGGCTCTGCCTCATCCGCCTCGTTTCGAGCACGAGATCAAGGAGATCATCGACGAAGGCCTCGTATCCGATACAGGCGCATTCGTATGCGAAGCCATGGGCAAGAAGGATGGCAAGGACGTACGTGTGGAGTCACACCTTTTCGCGCCGGGATTCGTTGAGTCATTCGAGAAATTCGGCGTAACAGGCGAGCAGTATCTGACAGGACAGGGCGGATTCCTCTTTACCAAGCTCTTCGTAAACGATCAGCTTGATCAGACGGGATTCATCTCATCCGCGGAGCTCACCGAGGAAGCAAACGACAAGTATCTTGAGTACGCCGCTGAGCTGGAAATCACAGTTGAGAGAAGGATCGTATGGGACGATCCGTACTACAAAGAGCAGCCTCCTGTAAAGGAGTACAAGCCTTGGTGGGACGGTCCGACGGTCACTCCGGTAGAGCCGCTCTAAGGGACGGATTTACAAATTAAAGAATTATTGCAATAAAGTGCGGAGAGACATTGTTCTCTCCGTGTTTTTTTGCTATAATCTCATACATAATTTATCTAAGGAGACAGAACAATGAGTGAAAACAGAATGAACATTGTGTGCCTTGACATGGAAGGCGTGCTCGTACCGGAGATATGGATTGCTTTTGCAGAAGAATCGGGGATTCCTGAGCTGAAGAGAACCACCCGCGACGAGCCGAACTACGACAAGCTGATGGAGTACAGAATTGCCATCCTCAAGGAGCACGGCCTCGGACTCAATGAGATCCAGGCAGTTATTGCGAAGATAGATCCGCTTCCGGGAGCAAAAGAGTTCCTGGACAAGCTGCGCGCCAGGACTCAGGTTCTCATCCTGAGCGACACCTTTGAGCAGTTCGCCATGCCGCTCATGAAGAAGCTCGGATATCCGACGCTGATGTGCAACACCCTCGAGGTTGCCGAGGATGGAGAAGTGCTGAAGCATCACATGCGCGTCGAGAAGTCGAAACTGAGCACAGTCAAAGCGCTGCAGACCATTGGGTACAATACAATCGCCGCCGGCGACAGCTTCAACGACCTGGCAATGATCCAGGCCAGCAAGGCGGGCTTCCTGTTCAGAAGCACTGAACAGATCAAGAAGGACTTCCCGCAGTATCCGGCCTTCGACGAGTTCGATGACCTGTACGAGGCGATTATCGGCGTACTGTAGGGCAGATATTCCGCAACAACAAAACCCGCGTAACAGCGGGTTTTATTGTGCTTGACTGTGAGAACAGATGTTCGTATAATGTAATCATGGACAGTGAATTCACATACATCTGCATAGATCTGAAGTCTTTTTACGCTTCTGTTGAGTGCGTGGAGAGGGGTCTGGACCCGATGACCACAAACCTTGTTGTGGCAGATCCGGAACGCAGCGACAAGACCATCTGTCTTGCCGTTTCTCCCGCAATGAAGAAGCTGGGCGTGAAGAACAGGTGCCGGGTCTTCGAGATACCCGACGGCATCGACTACATCATGGCCCAGCCGCGCATGCAGAAGTACATCGACTACGCCGCGGAGATATACGGCATATACCTCAGATGGTTCTCCAAGGACGACATCCACGTCTATTCCATAGACGAGGCTTTTATTGACGTGACCCATTATCTCCACGTTTACGGATGCACGCCGAGGCAGCTTGCGGTCAAGGTCATGGAGGAGATAAGCAAAAGCATCGGTGTCAGGGCTGCATGCGGCATCGGGACCAACCTGTATCTGACCAAAATAGCTCTGGATATTACCGCCAAGCACGCCGAGGACTTCATCGGTGAACTGGATGAGGAGAAATACAGGGAAACTCTCTGGGATCACAGGCCTCTGACGGATTTCTGGCGAATAGGAGCCGGTACGGCGAAAAAACTCGAGAAGATAGGCGTACACACCATGGGAGAACTGGCTGAGCTTTCCCTGACAGATGAGAAACTGCTCTATAGCATGTTCGGCGTCGACGCCGAGCTGCTCATCGACCACGCCTGGGGACGGGAACCGGTCACCATGGCGGATATCAAGACGTACCAGCCAAAGGACCACAGCGTCACAAGCGGACAGGTCCTCATGAGGGATTACACCTTCGAGGAAGGCAGGACGATAATCAAGGAGATGACGGATCAGCTCTGCCTGGACCTGGTCAGAAAGGGCATGACTACTGAATCAGTCACAATATCCGTGGGTTACGCCAAGTCGACCGAACCGGGCCGGGGAGCCGATGCCATGGGAGGCAGATTCGGCAGATACGGCCACAGGGATGGCGGAACGGTGCGCTTCGAGGGCGGAAGCAGCGAATCCTCGGTCATCGTGCCGGAAGTGGCTGATCTCTACGACAGGACAGTGGATCACAGCCGCATGATAAGGAGAGTCAACATCTCATGCAACAATGTGCAGGAGGACAGAGGCGCAAGACAGCTGAATCTCTTCGACATCATGAAAGAGGAAGGCAAAAGCCGGCCGCAGGAGCAGGTTCTGGAGAAGGATCACAAGCTTCAGGAAGCGGAGCTGGCCATTAAGGATAAATTCGGAAAGAACGCCATACTGAAGGGAATCAACCTGAAGTCTGAGTCGACTGGCAGGGAGAGGAACATGCAGATAGGCGGACACAAGAGCGGAAACAGCGGAAACAAAGGAGGTAACGGGAATGGACAGAAAGGATAGGGCGAAGCAGTTCATGCCTTTTGCGGCGGTAACGGGGCTCGAGGAGGCCCTTCGCCAAAAAGAACAGGAAGTAGAGGCCGATTATGGTATAATCAATCGTGACGTGCATTATGAGCCTTTTGAGGACGACGAACCCTTTGAAAAGGAGTACAGAGGCGTCATAAACATAGGAGAGGACTAGGAACATGCCTGAATTCAAGGTCTATTCGGATTTTGAACCAATGGGGGATCAGCCCCAGGCAATAGAGACCATCGCCAGGGGGATCATGGACGGCAAACGCGCACAGACCCTGATGGGAGTAACGGGAAGCGGCAAGACTTTCACGATGGCAAAGATCATCGAGAAGGTACAGAAGCCGACTCTTGTCATATCCCACAACAAGACTCTGGCTGCACAGCTACACGGCGAATTCAGGGAGTTCTTCCCGGAGAACGCCGTCGAGTACTTCGTTTCTTACTACGATTACTACCAGCCTGAGGCATACGTAGCCTCAACTGACACATATATCGAGAAGGATTCGGACATAAACGCCGAAATAGAGAAGCTGAGGCACTCGGCGACGGCCGCTCTCAGCGAGAGGCGTGATGTAATCATAGTTGCCTCGGTATCCTGCATATACGGCCTTGGCAGCCCGATCGACTATGAGAATCAGGTGATTTCCATAAGACCGGGCATGGAAAAGGACAGAAACGAGCTTCTGCGCAAGCTGGTGGATATTCAGTACACCAGGAACGACATGGGCTTCGACAGGGGCTCTTTCAGAGTGCGCGGAGATACCATAGACATTTACCCTGCAGGGGCCGAAAACGCCGTCAGAATCGAACTTTTCGGCGATGAAGTGGAATCCATCAAGGAGATAAATCCCGTCACAGGAGAGATTCTGGGGCTCAGGAAGCATGTTGCCATATATCCGGCTTCCCATTACGTTACAAGCCCTGAGAACATCGAGAGAGCCTGCAAGACCATAAACGAGGAGCTTCAGGAGCGCATAACCTGGTTCAAGGACAGGGGCAAACTCATAGAGGCCCAGAGAATCGAGCAGAGAACAAGATATGATGTGGAAATGCTGCGTGAGATAGGTACATGCAAAGGCATAGAGAACTATTCCCGCCACATCGTCGGTCTGCCGCCGGGAACGAGGCCATACACGCTCATAGACTACATTCCGGACGATTTTCTCATCATGATAGACGAATCCCACGTCATGCTGCCTCAGCTGAGGGCCATGTACAACGGAGACAGGTCCAGAAAGCAGTCTCTGGTAGATTACGGCTTCAGACTTCCGTCCGCCCTGGACAACAGACCGCTGAAATTCGAGGAATTCAACGATCTTGTGCAGCAAATCGTGTACGTAAGCGCCACTCCGGCGGAATATGAGAGGGAACAGTCGGGCGGAATCAGCGCCGAGCAGATAATAAGACCTACGGGACTGCTGGATCCTGTAATTGAGACACACCCGAGCGATGGGCAGATAGACCATCTCATCGGTGAAATAAAGAAAGTGACGGACAAGGGGGAAAGAGTCCTGGTTACGACACTCACCAAGAAGATGGCTGAGAGTCTGACTGACTATCTGCGTGGAAACGGCATAAAAGTCAGATATCTGCACTCAGAAGTGGACACACTGGAGCGCATGGAGATCATCAGAGACCTGAGAATGGGCGTTTTCGACGTTCTGGTGGGTATAAACCTGCTCAGAGAAGGCCTTGACATACCTGAAGTATCCCTCGTGGCCATCCTCGACGCGGACAAAGAGGGCTTCCTGAGGACCGAAACATCACTTATACAGACCATAGGAAGGGCTGCAAGGAATGTTGACAGTAAAGTCATTATGTATTGCGACGGAATAAGCAAAGCCATGGCCGCGGCGATCAGGGAAACGGACCGCAGACGCAGAAAACAGGACGAATACAACAAGGCGAACGGCATAACGCCTGAAAGTGTGCGCAAAGGCATACGCCAGGTTATCGAAGCCACCGCGAAGGCAGAAGACGCCGAGGGTTATGATTCCTTCCTGGCGGGCAGAAAGCCGGATGAACTTACCAAGAAAGAGCTTAAGGACTACGTTTCAAGGCTTGAGAAGCAGATGAAACAGGCTGCGGCGGATCTCCAGTTCGAGAGAGCTGCCGAACTCCGCGACCTGGTATTCGAATACAGAGCCAGAATGTGATCCATTATGTGATAATCAAGGGGCAATAGGAGAAAACATGACAGAATTGAGCAAGGACATAGTAATAAAAGGCGCCAGAGAGAACAATCTCAAGGGAATGGACGTCACTATCCCGAGAAACAAGCTTGTAGTGCTTACGGGCCTGTCGGGAAGCGGCAAGTCTTCCCTTGCTTTTGATACTATCTACGCTGAGGGGCAGAGAAAGTACATGGAATCCCTGTCTTCCTACGCGAGACAGTTCCTGGGACAGATGGAAAAGCCAGATGTAGAGTCCATTGAGGGCCTCAGCCCGGCCATTAGTATCGATCAGAAGTCCACGAACCACAATCCGAGGTCGACTGTGGGCACTGTAACGGAGATATACGACTATCTCAGGCTCATGTACGCTCGCATAGGTATTCCTCACTGTCCTGTATGCGGCAGGGAGATATCCAGCCAGTCGGTGGACCAGATCGTTGAGACACTGATGCTTGAAGAAGAAGGGACAAGGCTTACCGTTCTGGCTCCGGTCGTGCGTCAGCGCAAGGGAATGCACGAGAAGGTCATAGACCGCATCAGGCGCGAGGGCTTCACCAGGGTTCGCATAGACGGCGAGATAACCCACATTGAGGAAGACGAGATAAGCCTTGAGAAGAACATCAAGCATACCATAGAGATCGTTGTTGACAGGATAAAGGTCAAGGACGGCGTCCAGAGCCGTCTGGCCGAGGCCTGCGAACTGGCTATAACCCACGGCGAAGGCCTGGTTCTGGTAATCGTGGGAACGCCTGACGGAGAGGAGAGCGAGAGGACTTTCAGCACATCGCTGGCATGTCCGGAGCACGGCGTAAGCATAGACGAACTGGAGCCGAGGATGTTCTCCTTCAACAACCCTCTCGGCGCGTGCCCTGAGTGCAAGGGACTGGGCTACATCAATACCATAGACCCGGATCTTCTCATACCGGATCAAACGATCAGCATAATAGACAAAGCCCTTGTTAATGCCTTTGCGACAATGGAATACACCAGTTACTACTGGCAGGTCATAAAGGCCCTGGCTGACAAGTACAACGCGGATGTGACGAAGCCTTTCAACAAACTGCCGAAGATGTTCAGGGAGGTGCTGCTTTACGGCACCGGCGACGAGAAACTGGAGTACGATTACACCAACAGGAGCGGCTTCGTGCAGCACAGGAAGCATTCCTTTGAGGGCATAGTTCCGAACATGGAGAGACGTTACCAGGAGACGAGTTCAGACTGGATCAAAGGCAAGATAGAGCAGTACATGAGCACTACGGAGTGCACAGAGTGCCACGGCAAGCGTCTGAGAAAGGAACTTCTGGCAGTAACCATAGGTGGAAAGAACATAATGGAGTTCTGCGATCTTTCGGTTGTGGAGGCGCTGGATTTTCTGGACAAACTGGAACTCTCGCCGACACAGGACAAAATCTCGGCTGAAATACGCAAGGAGATACGCGGAAGACTGAGCTTCCTGGCCGATGTGGGCCTCGACTATCTGACTCTGAGCAGGGCGGCGATGACTCTCTCGGGCGGCGAGTCCCAGAGAATAAGGCTGGCAACGCAGATAGGCTCAGGACTCGTTGGCGTCACATACATTCTCGATGAGCCGAGCATCGGTCTGCATCAGAAGGACAATGAGAAGCTGCTGAAGTCCCTCCGTGAGCTTACGGACATAGGAAACACGCTGATTGTCGTCGAGCATGACGAAGATACCATGTACGCTGCGGATCAGATAATAGACATAGGACCTGGCGCGGGGCTCAACGGCGGAGAACTTGTGGCCCAGGGAACGATCGATGAGATCAAGGCGTGCAAGGAGTCGGTGACAGGCCAGTTCCTCAGCGGCAGACGCAGCATCAAGGTGCCGGCATCAAGGCGCAAGGGTACGGGCAAGTACCTGACGGTCAAGGGCGCCGCCCAGAACAATCTGAAGGACATCGACGTGAAGTTCCCGCTGGGCAAGTTCATATGTGTCACGGGCGTCTCTGGATCGGGCAAGAGCAGCCTGGTGGGCGAAATCCTCTACAAGGCCGTGGCAGCCGAGATGTACAATTCGAAGGAAAGACCGGGAAAGCACAAAGGCATCACCGGCATCGGAAATATAGACAAAATCATCAACATAGACCAGAAGCCTATCGGCAAGACGCCGAGGTCGAACCCGGCCACGTACACGGGCGTATTCACAAGCATACGCGATCTCTTCGCACAGCTTCCTGAAGCCAAACTGAGGGGCTACACCAAAGGCAGGTTCAGCTTCAACGTCAAGGGCGGCAGATGCGAGGCCTGCAATGGCGACGGAATCATAAAGATCGAGATGCTCTTCCTGCCGGATGTCTACGTGCCGTGCGAGGTATGCAAAGGCAAACGCTACAACAGGGAGACTCTCGAGGTCAGGTATAAAGGCAAGAACATCTACGATGTCCTCGACATGAACGTCACCGAGGCTCTGGAGTTCTTCAAAAATCACCCGCATATTAAGAGACACCTGCAGACGCTGGAGGACGTAGGTCTGGGATACATCAAGCTGGGTCAGCCGAGCACGCAGCTGTCGGGAGGAGAGGCCCAGAGAATAAAGCTTGCCTCGGAACTCTCTAAGAAGAGCACCGGCAGCACCCTGTACATACTTGACGAGCCGACGACCGGTCTGCATTTTGCGGATATAGAGAAGCTGCTCGACATTCTGAACAGGCTAACGGATCAGGGCAACACTGTTATAGTAATTGAGCACAACCTTGATGTCATCAAATGCGCCGACCACATCATCGATCTGGGACCTGACGGAGGATTCAGAGGAGGACAGATCGTGGCCCAGGGAACGCCTGAAGAGGTGGCTAAGGTCAAGGGGTCGTATACTGGACAGTTCCTCGGCAAATTGTTATAATTAGTTCGCTCAAATACAGCTTAAGAACGCTCAGCAGAGCCTTAAGAGAGGAGAAAACGAAATGTTAGAAAAGATCAATCTGACCATGCTCACCGACTACTACGAACTGACCATGGCCAATGGTTATTTCGAAGCGGACATGAAAGATGATATCGCATACTTCGACATGTTCTTCAGAAAGATTCCTGAGGATGGCGGATACGCCATAATGGCAGGTCTCGAGCAGGTTATCCAGTACATGGACAATCTGGAGTTCACGGACGAAGACATCGAATACCTGAGGGGAAAGGGAATGTTCAGCGAGGACTTCCTGAAATATCTCAAGAACTTCGAATTCAAGTGTGATGTATGGGCTGTTCCGGAGGGTACACCGATATTCCCGTATGAACCTATCATCACAGTAAGGGGTCCTGTAATGCAGGCCCAGTTCGTTGAAACGATGATTCTGCTTCTGGTCAACCACCAGAGCCTGATCGCCACCAAGGCCAGCAGAATCGTACGTGCCGCGAAGGGCAGACCTATCATGGAGTTCGGCACACGCCGTTCACACAGCACGACAGCTGCCATTTATGGAGCGAGAGCCTCATATATAGGCGGATGCGCGGGAACCGCGTGTACGATAGCCGATGAGAACTTCGGAACTCCGGCGCTGGGAACAATGGCCCACAGCTGGGTCCAGATGTTCGACAACGAGTATGAAGCGTTCAAAACTTATACTCAGATATATCCGACCAACGCTACACTGCTTGTTGATACGTATAACGTACTCAAGTCCGGCGTACCGGCGGCAATCAAGGTGTTCAAGGAACTGGATCCTCCTAACAAGGGAATCAGAATCGACAGCGGCGACATTTCCTTCCTGACGAAGAAGGCGAGAGCGATGCTGGATGAGGCAGGACTGGAAGAATGCAAGATAGTAATTTCCAACTCACTGGATGAGTACATCATCAGAGACGTACTCGAAGAAGGAGCCTGCATAGATTCCTTTGGAGTAGGTGAGAGACTTATAACTTCCAAGGCCGAACCTGTATTCGGCGGCGTATACAAGCTGTCCGCCCTCGAGACTGAAGGAAAGATGATTCCGAAGATCAAGATCAGCGAAAACGTCGAGAAGATCACCAACCCGGGATTCAAGACCATCTGGAGACTCTTCGACAAGGATACGAACAGAATGCTCGCTGACATAATCGCACTGGCCGATGAGCCGGCGCCGGAAGGCGATTCCATCGAGATATTCGATCCGAACGCGACGTGGAAGAAGAAGACCATCACGAACTTCTACGCCAAGAACCTGCGCGAGAAGATATTCGAGGAAGGAAAGAGGATCTACAACAGTCCTGACATCAAGGAGATAAAGGCTTACTGTCAGGAACAGCTCGACCTGATGTGGGACGAGATGAAGCGTTTCGAGAATCCGCAGACCTACTATGTAGACCTTTCAGACAAGCTTTGGAATCTCAAGAATGAGATGATCAACAACGCGAGATAAACTCAAGCAAAAGCAATATAAAAGTGTGTCCCAGGAATTCCCGGGACACACTTTTTGATTTACTTCTTTTCTGTTTTGATTATTCTTTATGCTTTGCCTGCTGAACCGAGTACGTTCTGGATCTTGTGAGCCACTATGTCCTTAACTGCCTGGCGGGCAGGTTTCAGGTACTGGCGAGGGTCAAAGTGTTCAGGATTCTCAGCCATGTACTTGCGGATAGTAGCCGTCATGGCAAGTCTTATATCTGAGTCGATGTTGATTTTGCATACGGCAAGTTCCGCGGCGTGGCGAAGTTCCTCTTCCGGAATGCCGATGGCGTCAGGCATGTTTCCTCCGTACTGGTTTACGATCTTAACAAATTCCTGCGGAACTGATGACGATCCGTGGAGCACGATAGGGAAGCCAGGAATCCTTCTGATGCATTCCTCGAGAACGTCGAAACGGAGTGGAGGCGGCACCAGAATGCCGTCTTCGTTGCGGGTGCACTGTGAAGCCTTGAACTTGTACGCGCCGTGTGATGTTCCGATGGCGATCGCCAGAGAGTCGCAGCCTGTTCTGGTTACGAACTCTTCGACCTCATCAGGATGAGTGTAGCTTTCGCTGCCGGCTTCGACACATACTTCGTCTTCGACTCCCGCGAGAGTACCGAGCTCGGCCTCTACTACAACGCCGCGTTCGTGGGCGTAATCGACGACCTGCTTTGTGATCCTCACGTTGTCTTCGAAAGGCATCGATGAGCAGTCGATCATTACGGAAGTGAAGCCTCCGTCTATGCAGGATTTGCATGTTTCAAAACTGTCACCGTGGTCAAGATGGAGGGCGATAGGAATGTCAGGGTTCTCTATAACCGCCGCCTCTACCAGCTTAAGAAGATAAGTGTGGTTTGCGTACTTGCGGGCGCCCTTTGAAACCTGCAGAATTACCGGGCTGTTCAGTTCGCCGGCGGCTTCTGTTATGCCCTGTACAATTTCCATGTTGTTGACGTTGAACGCGCCGACAGCGTATCCTCCGTCATAAGCTTTTTTGAACATATCGGTAGTAGTAACTAAAGCCATTTCACGCCTCCTTGTTTTATTCGTCTGACTCGGAATCTTCGTCCGCTTCGGTTTTTTCAGCTGCTTCAGTAGCATCAGTCGCCTCGGTCGCCTCAGTCGACCCAGTATCCTCGAGCTGCTGCTCAGTCTGTGCCTTTGCCTGCTGCTCGGCAAGCTTCGCCGGATAATCCATTATCGCGCCTATGCGGTTATAGATAAGAAATCCCGCGACAACCAGGATGATCAGAACGATAATAATGTCATTATTTCTGTAAAAAAAGTTTCTCATTGTGTGTATCCTTTCTTCTTCGTACACAATACCACAAAATATAGTGCTGTTCAACGGGCTTTCACTTGTAAAGAAGATTGCTTTTGTTATATAATTACACGGCAGGAGGGGTAGCAGTACGGATAATGGTCAAAGTCGAGATAGGTTCCAACGACGCGGGGCAGAGACTGGACAGATTTCTCAGGAAATACCTGAAGAGAGCTCCTCTGTCGGCCGTGTACAAGATAATACGAAAAGACCTCAAACTGAACGGCAGACGGGCTAAAGAGGACACAGTCCTTGAAGAGGGCGATGTGCTCAGTCTTTTTATTGACGAAGAACGACTGGCGGAACTGACGAAGGATCCCGCAAAGCGCAGGGCGAAGCGGCAGTTCGCCATCGCCTATGAGGATGGCGATGTTCTCATTGTCTCGAAGCCGTGGGGGCTTCTTACGCACGGGGATTCCCATGAGAAGAAGAACACCCTGATGAACCAGGTCTGCGGATATCTGCAGGACAGAGGCGGGTATGATCCGGCCGACGAGAAGACATTCACGCCTTCTCCAGTAAACAGACTTGACAGGAACACCACAGGGCTGGTAATCTTCGGCAAGACGGCCGCGGGTCTCAGACAGCTTACGAAGCTGATCAGAGAGCGGGATTATGTATCCAAGTACTACATCACCATCGTGGCCGGGGATTTCAGGGACGGCATGGTCATAGAAGACAGGCTCGTCAAGAACGCGGAGAAGAACAGGGTGCGCATCTCCGACTCGGGGCAGAGCGCGGTATCCGAGGTCAGACCTCTCGAGCGCAGCGCCGACGGGAAGTTTTCTGTGGTCGAAGTGAGACTCGTAACGGGCCGCACACACCAGATAAGGGTTCACCTGGCAGGCAAAGGCTACCCGCTGGCCGGCGATTCCAAGTACGGCACTTCAGCGTCAGGAAGAAAGGCCAACGACAGGCTGAGGAAACTGGGAGTCACGACACAGCTACTGCATGCGGGCCGGCTTGCTTTCGGAGATATACCTGAAGAATACACAGCTCTCCAGGGCCTGAGAAAAAAAGAAATCACCGCTCCGGTACCTGCGGAGTTTCAGAGGGTATGGGACGAGATAAAAGGATAGACACATGAACGATATGACAGAAAACACTGAATTAACTGAAGAAAAAAAAGAAAATAAAGGCAGCTTCCTGAAGGATCTGATCAAGGACATAATAATCGCGGTTGTCATAGTGCTGGCGATCACTTCGGTGATCAAGCCGACGATAGTCAAAGAAGAATCCATGCTGGATACGCTTCAGGAAAACAACTATCTTTTTGTGAACAAGATGGCCTACAAGTTCAAGGATCATCCGGACAGAGGGGATATCATTGTATTCAAGTCCGATCTTCCTAACGAGGACAACGGCGGCAAGAAACTGCTCATCAAGAGGGTCATCGGCGTGGAAGGAGACGTAATATCCTTCGAGGATGATCAGGTTTACAGAAACGGGGAGCTGCTCAAAGAGGATTATATTTACGAAGAGGAGCCGGCTTACAGAGACTATCCGAACGGCGAATCCTTCACGGTCGGCGAGGACCAGATTTTCGCCATGGGCGATCACAGGTCGGTGAGCTGTGACAGCAGATCGGAATCCGTCGGCATGGTTTCAGAGGAGAGCGTCGTCGGAAAGGCCTTCCTGAGACTGTATCCGTTCAATGAGATAGGGACGCTGTAGAGACGATGAAACTTGTAGCCAACAACAAAAAAGCAAGGCACGACTACTTCATCGATGAGACTTACGAAGCAGGAATAGAGCTGACGGGGACGGAAATCAAATCCGTACGGCAGGGCAAAGTCAGCATCAAGGAGAGTTACGCCAGAATAAGAGGCGGCGAGGTTTTCATCCTCGGAATGAATATAAGCCCTTACGAGGAAGGAAACAGGTTCAACGTTGATCCCCTGAGACCAAGGAAACTTCTGCTCCACAAGAGGGAGATAAGGAAGCTCATAGGATATATTACACAGGACGGCTTGACTTTGGTGCCGCTTAGGATGTATATTAACGACCGTGGCAAAGCCAAAGTGGAACTGGCCGTGGCCAGAGGCAAGAAGAACTACGATAAGCGCCGCGATATAGCGAAGCGCGACGCCGACAGAAGAATGCAGCAGGCCAGGAGGAAATAATGCAGAGTTTATTTGACAAACTTGGAAAAGCCGCCTCATCGACGGCATCAAACGCGGCAAGCAAGGCTGCCGAAATGAGAGAAATCAACAGACTCAAGGGCGAAAGGGTGGACCTTAAGAATGAGTACACCATCGTCAAGAAGAAACTGTCTGAATATGTATTCAAGCAGTATCAGGAAGGCAAGCTCGAAGACGAAGCTCTCATCGAGTTCTGCGACAAGATGCAGGAACTGAGAGACAGCATCGATGAGCTTGGCAATGAAATCGAGGCTGTAAAAGCCGAATATGAAGAAAAGGCGTCCGTAAGATCTGAAGAGAGATTATAGCGGACATTGCACTTTACAATTGAATACACGGGGATGCACTGGTTTCGACGGGGGTGTGGAAACCGGATAAGCGAGCCGAAGTCGCCCAGTCTTCGTAAAAAAGGGCCGTTAAAGATAAACGCAAAAACTAACAACAATTTCGCACTGGCAGCATAGTTCTGCCCCGCGCGTTCACCCGGATTCACCTGCAGGTCCGGTGCTGAACGTCAAACATGCAGGAAAACCTTACGCGCTTTCCCGGACGCGTGAGGGACTGACGGGATAGTCCTTCTTTCAGTTCGTTTCCGGACGGTCTGAAGGGCGAAACTCAAATCGGAAACTGCGCTCGGAGAAATTACGGTGAAAATGCTTTCGGACATGGGTTCAATTCCCATCATCTCCACCATGAACGAAGAAGAGGCCTAAGGCCTCTTTTTCATTAAGCAACTGAACGCAACAAAAATGTACAAACAGTGTCGCGTTTAGTTGGTTGTAATATACGCAACTAAACATTACAATAATCATAGAAATCAGATAAAGGAGATTGCTATGAATATTGTTGAAGTTAAAAGCATCTGCAAATCGTATCCTGCTTTCCGGCTTGATGATGTTTCGTTCTCCCTCGAAAAGGGGAAGATCACAGGCTTCATCGGGCGGAACGGCGCTGGTAAAACGACCACTATCAAGTCCATGCTGAATCTGGTTCACGCTGACGGCGGTGAGATCACGTACTTCGGACTGCCTTTGCACGGGCATGAAATGGAAATCAAGCAGCGTATCGGTTATTCCACCGGCACGATCAGCTGGTATCCAAGGAAGGTCATCAGAGAGATAGTCGATGTTACAAAGGCATTCTATCCGACATGGGATGATGAGGCGTACAGAAGGTACATGTCCCTGTTCGGTATCGATGAGAACAAGAAACCGATTGAACTGTCCGAAGGAATGAAAGTCAAGTTTAATCTGCTTCTGGCGCTGTCTCACCGCGCAGAAGTTCTTATCCTTGATGAGCCTACAAGCGGACTGGATCCGTTCTCGAGGGATGAGCTGCTGGAAATGTTCAGGACCCTGAAGGAACATGGAGTGACCATTCTGTTTTCGACCCACATCACGTCGGATATAGAGAGATGCGCGGATAATATCGTGTATATCAGCAATGGGAAGATACGCGCGGCCAGTTCCAAGGCGGATTTCATGCAGAACAACGGACGGCCAGGTGAAACTCTTGAAGAGGTGTTCCTCAGACTTGAAAGAGAGGTGATAGCATGAACGCGCTTTTAAAAAAAGAGATGCGCCTCAGCGCGCTGCTTCTGACATACCTGTTTATCGGCTTTTCGCTGATGACGTTCTGTCCGGGATATCCGATACTCTGCGGTGTGTTCTTTATCACTCTTGGGATCTTCCAGAGTTTTCAGAGTGCCAGGGAGGCCAACGACATCGTATACTCAGCGCTGCTGCCGGTCGCCAAGAGCGATGTGGTAAAAGGCAAATATCAGTTCGTATTGCTCATTGAACTCTGCGGATTTGCGCTGATGGTGATATTCACGCTGATCCGGATGACAGTGTTCGCAAGCTCTGCGGCATATCTGCATAACGCCCTGATGAACGCGAATCCGTTCTTCCTCGGGATGACGCTGCTGATCTTCGGACTGTTCAATGTCATCTTTGTAGGCGGCTATTTCAGGACCGCGTACAATCTTGGAAAGAATTTTGTAATCTACATTGTGGTTGCCTTTGTGATCATCGGAATAGCGGAAGCTCTGCATCACTTCCCGGGCCTTGACGCGCTCAACGCGTTTGGATTTGAACATATAGGTCTCCAGGCCGCTCTGTTTGCTGCGGGCGCGGCTGCTTTTGCGATAATGACTTATATGTCTTATAAAAAAGCCTGCGAAGACTTTGAGAAAATCGACCTTTAGGAGGAAAGGAAATGTTGAAGGATAATCTGGCAATGCTCCGGAACCTGAATGGCTTTTCACAGGAGCAGATTGCCGAAAAGATAGGTATTTCCCGTCAGGCCTACGCCAAGTGGGAGAACGGAGCGACGACGCCGGATATCGAGAAGGCGGCAAAGCTGGCCGAAGTGTACGGCGTTACGGTTGACAGCCTGCTCAAAACAGAGACAGCGGACGGTGTCGGCATGGTGCCGCCTGCGCCTAAGGGCAAGCATCTGTGGGGTTCCGTAATACTCGGCGACCGCGGGCAGATAGTCATCCCCAAGGCCGCAAGGGACAGTCTGGGATTCAAGGGCGGCGAGAGGCTGATCGTAGCCAGCGATGGCGTGGGAATCGCGCTTATTCCTGCCGAACTATTTGAAAGCAAAATGCGTGAAGTAATGGGCATGATTTCCGGGTAATGGCGATTTGATCGCAGATTTGTTATAATCAATCAGAGTATTACACGCATTATGTCAATAATAGTAAGATCAAATGATTGAGAAGATATTCAAGACAACAAAAGGCGATATTCATTACTGGATAAACACTGCTGCGGGCACTAAAAGCCCGCAGCTTGTATTTCTGCCCGGGCTGACAGCGGACCACACGCTGTTTGACAAGCAGATCGAGTACTTTGAGGGAAAATATCAGGTGCTCGTATGGGACCCGCCGGGTCACTCATCTTCGTATCCCTTTGAGATGAATTTCTTCCTGACACATAAAGCGAAGTGGCTCGACGATATACTCTTAAGCGAAGGCTTCGATAATCCGGTTATAGTCGGACAGTCCATGGGCGGCTACGTTGGTCAGATGTATGCGGAACTGTTTCCTGAGAAACTCCGTGGCTTCATATCCATAGATTCGGCGCCGCTGAAGAGAGAATACCTGAAAAAATGGGAGCTGTGGGCGCTTAAACGAATGGAGCCGATTTACCGCTGGTATCCGTGGAAACTTCTTTTGAAGCACGGAAGCAGGGGAGTCTCCACAACGGATTACGGCAGACAGGTGATATACGACACGATGATGGGCTATGACGGCGATCAGAAACGGTACGCCGAACTGGCGGGCCATGGATTCCGCATTCTCGCAAAGGCAATCGAATCCGGATGGCCTTACGATATTAAATGTCCTGCGCTGCTTTTATGCGGCACAAAAGATTACGCGGGAGAATGCAGAAAACTCAACAAGGCCTGGCACAAAAAATCGGGAATACCGCTCGTCTGGATCGAGGGAGCGGGCCACGACTCCAACACGGACGAGCCTGAACTGGTCAACGATCTTATCGAAAGGTTCCTCCTCGACTACAGATTCTGATAAAGTCTACGGAGCGTAGGTTGTCTGCTTTTGCATGGCGTAGTAAATTTATCGCGTAAGGAGGACAAGAACATGAATCAGTATGTTACCGGCGCGATGATAAAGCGCCTGCGGGAAGAGAGAAAAATCACACAGCAGCAGCTGGCGGAGACAATGAATGTCAGCGACAAGGCCGTTTCGAAGTGGGAGACGGGCCGCGGATATCCGGACATAACACTCATCGAGCCTCTCGCAAAAGCACTTGGAGTTTCAGTCATCGAACTTTTTTCCGGAGAGGGTGTCGTAAATACAAATAAAGTCTCGAACATGCTCCGCATGAACTTCTACGTCTGCCCGATATGCGGCAATGTGATCCACAGCACGGGCGAGGCCGTCGTGAGCTGCTGCGGAATAACGCTTCCTGTTCTGGAAGCGGAGCCTGAGGATGATGAACATCATGTCAGCATCGAAAAGGTCGAAGACGAGTACTACGTGACCATCGACCACGAGATGAGCAAGAACCATTACATCTCATTCATCGCCGCTGTACAGAATGACGGATGCGAGATAAGGAAGCTGTATCCTGAAGGACCGGCGGAAGCGCGGTTCAAGACGAGACTGACAAAGTATCTGTATTTCTACTGCAACCAGCACGGGCTGTTCAGAATGCTGCCGCGGAGATAAATACCAAACGGATTGACCGCCATACGGCGGTCTTTTTTATAGGATAAAGTGAAAAAAGGTTGACAAGTTAGAAAAGACTAACTACAATACAATTGAGTTAGGGATAACTAACAAAAATTAGTTATACCTAACCAAACAAAAGCGAGGTAATCAGGAGAAAAAGAAAGGGTAGGAAAAGAAAATGATGATGGTGGAGGTAGATAGGATGAATTTGCTGGAGGCCGATGTAGGCAAGACATATACAGTCAAGGAAATCAATACCGACGACGATGACATGACAGCGTTTCTCTTCAGACTCGGATGCTATTCCGGGGAGCCTGTTACGCTCATATCCAAGAAGAGAAAAGGGTGCGTCGTCGCCATCAAGGACGGAAGATACAGTTTCGATAAGATGCTGGCTTCAGCAGTTGAGCTTGAGGAAGACAATAATACACATCAGTCATAAAGGAGGA
The DNA here is from genome assembly GCA_002310095.1 of Firmicutes bacterium UBA1191. Lineage (GTDB taxonomy): Bacteria > Bacillota > Clostridia > Peptostreptococcales > Anaerovoracaceae > Lentihominibacter. The sequence goes on from DBYH01000026.1 coordinate 141,898, forward strand.
ACAAAAGATGAGAATTGCTTTTGCCGGTAATCCTAACAGCGGTAAAACAACAATGTTCAACGCCCTGACAGGCCAGAACGAGAAAGTCGGTAACTGGGGAGGTGTTACGGTAGGAAAGAAGGAGGCTCCATTTGAGTCCGATGAGAACCTGATAGCGGTAGACCTGCCTGGCGCTTATTCCATGTCCCCGTTTACACCGGAGGAGAGTATTACCAGTGAATTTGTCCGCGATGAACATCCTGATGCGATTATTAATATCGTGGACGCGACGAATCTCAGCAGGAGCCTGTTCTTCACAACACAGCTTCTGGAACTGGGCATTCCTGTCGTGGTAGCTCTGAACAAGAGTGACATCAATGAAAAGGAAGGGACAGTCATCGACGTTGAGGCGCTCGAGCAAAAGCTCGGATGCCCGGTCATCAAGACGGTTTCTACAGATAAGAAGGACAACGGATTAGCGGAGGTAGCCGCGAAGGCCGTTGAAATGAAAGACAAAGGCCAGAAGGCGCCTTATCTCCAGGCGGACATCGATCTGCACGATAAAGCGCAGGTAGACGCGGAAGACAGAAGGCGTTTTGCTTTTGTAAACGAAATAGTAAGGGAAGTCGAGAAGAGAAAGATCGTTTCCAGTGAGACAACAAAAGCGGACAAACTGGACAACGTACTGACGAACCCTGTATCCGGAATAATAATATTTGCAGCCGTTATGTGGTGCGTATTCGCTATCTCCCAGACTTATCTGGGAACATGGATCGCTGATTGGCTGGTCGGCTGGATTGAAGCGTTCCAGGGATTTGTAGAGGGAGCAATGGAGAACAGCCCTGAGGTCCTGACGACGATTATCGGCGGCGGTATCATCGGAGGCGTCGGCGCGGTCGTCGGATTCCTGCCTCTGATCATGGTTATGTTCTTCCTGATCGCGCTTCTGGAAGACTGCGGATACATGGCCCGTGTCAGTTCCCTGCTTGACCCGATTTTCAAGCGTGTCGGGCTTTCAGGCAAATCTGTAATTCCGATCATAGTTGGCACAGGCTGCGGCGTTCCTGGCATCATGGCTTCCAGAACGATCAGGGACGAGCGTGAGAGAAGAGCGACCGCAATGCTTACAACTTTCATCCCTTGCGGAGCCAAGATTCCGGTAATCGCGCTGTTTGCGGGAGCGTTCTTCGCAGGCGCGGGATGGGTTACTTTCGTCAGCTACTTCTCAGGTCTGATGCTCATCTTCCTGTGCGCTCTTCTGGTAAAGGCGGTCACAGGCGCTAAGTTCAGAAAATCGTTCTTTATCATGGAACTTCCAAAGTGGAAGACTCCTAGCCTCAAGAGAGCATTCTGGTCCATGATGGAACGCGCAAAGGCGTATATAATCAAAGCAGCAACAATCATACTCGTTTGCAACCTTGTTGTGACTCTCATGCAGACCTTCAACTGGAGGTTCCAGGTTGTGCCTGAAGGCATGGAGAACACTTCAATCCTCGCCACCATCGCTACGCCTTTCGCGTTCCTGCTTATACCGCTGGGATTCGGCGCATGGCAGCTGGCTGCGGCAGCGGTAACCGGATTTATCGCAAAGGAGAATGTAGTAGGAACACTGGCTGTCGTCTACGGACTGACGAGATTTATAGATACGGAAGAACTGGCCATGACCGGTGACGCCAACACAATCGCAGTGACCATGGGCCTGACAGGCGTAAGCGCAATGGCGTACCTGTTCTTCAACCTGTTCACTCCGCCGTGCTTCGCGGCTATCGGCGCGATGAACTCGGAAATGCAGAGCAAAGGCTGGCTGTGGTGCGCAATAGGACTTCAGATGTGCGTCGGATATACGTTGGCTTTCCTGATCAACCAGTTTGGAACGCTTATCGCGGCGGGACACTTCGCTGCTGGTTTCGTTCCCGGAGCAATCGCGATTCTCGTCATGGTCTTTGTGGTCATCCTGATTTCCAGAAAGATCCGCGCTCACTTCGAAGAGAAGTACGCGCTCCACGCGAACGCGGCGGCGCACGTGGCTTAACGGTTCCCGGGAAAGCAACAGAAAGGGGATGGAATAAATGATAGCAACTATTATCGCTGTCATCGCTTTAGCGGCGGTCATTTTCTTCGCGGTACGGTATATCGTCAGGGAGAAGAAGAAGGGCAATAAATGTGTCGGCTGTCCGTACGCGGGAGAATGCTGCAAGTATTCAGAACTATCGGCGCTTATTGACGGAAATGATTGCGCTAAATAGAATCAGATGATATACTCTACAAAGAAAGCTAGGGGAGCGAAAGCTGAGAGCCCGGGTCCGCCCGGATACCCTCAATACCTGACCCGGATAATACCGGCGTAGGGAAGCAGAATAAACCGATTCTGAACGCTCCTTTTATTTGGAGCGTTTATTCTTTTTGCGAAATGAGTAAAAACAAAAGCAAAACAAATAAAATATATCCGATCCTGTCGATTCTGATAATCCTTGCGCTCTGGGAGTGCCTGTGCGTTTTTGAAGTCGTGCCGCACTACATGCTGCCGTCACCCGCGCAGGTTGTGGAGGCCTTCATCAAAGACTTCTGGCTGCTCATGTCACACCTGAAAGTCACACTGCTCGAAACACTAATAGGAACGCTTATGGGTGTTGTTATCGGGTACGGATCGGCCATGCTCATGGATCGATGGGAACCGGCCTATAAGGCGGTCTATCCGATCGTTGTCCTGACACAGACTATTCCGGCGGTTGCAATAGCGCCGCTTCTTGTGCTCTGGTTCGGTTATAAAATGCTGCCGAAGATCATTCTCATCATTCTGATAACATTCTTTCCGATCGTGGTCGGGACACTGGACGGATTCCGGTCAGCGGATCAGGACGCAATCAATCTGATGCGTTCCATGGGTGCGTCGCGGTGGCAGATATTCAAACATATCAAGTTCTTCCAGGCTCTGCCGAACTTCTTCTCAGGACTTAAAATCACGGTCGCTTACGCTGTCGTAGGCGCTGTTCTAGCGGAGTGGCTCGGAGGATTCGCGGGTCTGGGAGTATACATGACAAGAGTCAAAAAATCATTCGCGTATGACAAGATGTTTGCGGTCATCTTCCTGATCTCGTTCATCAGTCTCATTCTCATCTGGCTGGTGAGCGTGCTGCAGAAAAAATGCATGCCTTGGGAGTACGCTGAAGTAACAAAAAGAAAGAGAGATGAAAACAAATGTGTAAGAAACTGACAGCGATAATCATTGCAACGATCATGATGGTATTCGGAATGACTGCCTGCGGAGGAGGCGACGAAAGTGACGCTAACGCGCCGACAGACCCGACGCATCTGACTTTCGTACTTGACTGGACTCCTAACACCAACCACACAGGCATCTATGTGGCGGAAGCGCTGGGATACTTTGAAGACGCGGGTCTCGAGGTAGAAGTCATTCAGCCTCCGGAAAACGGCGTTGAAGGCGTCGTCGCTTCAGGCAAGGCTGATTTCGGAGTATCGTTCCAGGACTATCTGGTTCCTTGTTTAATGGGTCAGGAAAAGCAGATGCCGGTAACGGCAGTCGCGGCCATTATTCAGCACAATCTGTCCGGCATAATGTCCGACAAGGATCTTGGCATAACGAGTCCGAAGAAGATGGAAAATCACTCCTATGCCACATGGGAGCTGCCGATTGAACAGGCGATTCTGAAGGAATGTGTGGAAGAAGACGGCGGTGATTTCAGCAGCGTCGAGATGCTGCCGGAAGTCATAGATGATGAAGTAACAGCTCTCAGGTCTAAGCAGGTTGATACCATCTGGGTATTCTACGGCTGGGCGGGAATCGCCGCGGAAGTGCAGGATTTCGCGATCAACTATTTCGCGTTCAAGGACATAGATGACGCGTTTGACTACTATTCGCCTGTCATAATCGCTAACGATGAGTTTCTGGCTGACAACCCGGATACCGCAAAGGCATTCCTTGCGGCTGTAGCGAAGGGGTATGAATACGCCATTGAAAATCCTGAGGAAGCCGCGGACATTCTGCTTGAAGCGAACCCGGAGCTTGACGCTGATCTGGTAAAGGCGAGTCAGAAATACCTGGCCGAACAGTATCAGGCTGACGCGGACCAGTGGGGCGTATTCGACGCGAACAGATGGAACAAGTTCTATCAGTTCATCAATGAAAAGGGCCTGGCCGAGCAGGAGATTCCTCTCGACACGGGATTCACCAACGACTATCTGCCGGAAAAATAATAAAGACAGACTTTAACAGTATGCACAAGCTCGAAACGGAAAACATCACAATGAATTTCGGAAGCGAGACGATCATCCGGGACATTTCCATCTCGGTGGATCAGGGGGAGCTGGTAAGCCTGCTGGGAGTATCCGGCAGCGGCAAGACCACACTCTTCAACTGCATATCCGGAATATATACTCCTGCCAGAGGCAGGGTCATCCTCGACGGCGAGGACATTACAGGGACTTCCGGGCATATAAGCTATATGCTCCAGAAGGACCTGCTTTTGCCGTACAAGACCATCGAGGATAATGTCGCGCTGCCTCTTGTGATCCGCGGCGTGTCACGTGATGAGGCAAGAAAGCAGGCCTCTGAGCACTTTGAGGAATTCGGGCTTGAGGGAACTCAGAAAAAATATCCTAAACAGCTTTCGGGTGGAATGAGGCAGAGAGCGGCCCTTTTGAGAACATATCTCTTCTCGGATAACGTTGCTTTGCTTGACGAACCGTTCTCCGCCCTTGATACTATAACCAAAGGCAGGATACACCGCTGGTATCTTGAGGTAATGGAACGGATCAATCTGACGACCGTATTCATTACCCATGACATCAACGAGGCTGTTCTGCTTTCGGACCGCGTGTACATCATGACGGGACGGCCGGGCGAGATAAAGTCCGAGATAATAATAAGCACCCCGAGAAGCGAGAGGCAAAACTATGATCTCACGGACGAATTCATGGAGTACAAGAGACAGATAATGGGGATACTGGACGAAGAGAAGAAGGAAACAAGAGAATGAAAATCCTGCACACATCCGACTGGCACCTCGGAATGCTTATAAACGGTGTCGATATTTCAGAAGACCAGAGATTCTTTATCGATCAAATCAGGCAGATCGTGAGAGATGAAGGAATCGATGTTGTGCTGATAGCCGGCGATGTTTTTGACAGGCCGAATGTCAGCGGCGAAACGATAAAACTATATGATGACGCGGTAACAGGTCTTTGCTCCAGCGATGGTGCAAAGACTGTTGTAATTGCAGGAAATCACGATGGAGCCGAGCGGCTGGCCCAATGCAGCAGGCTCCTGGCGGATTCCGGCCTTTACATCGCGGGAGCGCTGACCAGGCCTGTGATGAAGGTCGAGTTCGACGACACGGACATTTACATGCTGCCGTGGACGGATACAGCAAGGGTCAGATATGAGTTTCCGCAGAAGGCCGAAGAGATCACGAACACCGAGTCGGCCCTTAGAGTCATATGCGACTCCATCAGGGAGGACATGGACAGATCAAAGCGGAACATTCTGGTCTCACACGCCTTCATAATCAACGCCGAGACATCCGTCAGCGACAAGACCGCGGAGATAGGCTTCGCATCGGCTGTATCGGCCAATGTGTTCGAAGGATTCGACTATGTAGCTCTTGGTCACATCCATAAGCCTCAGGACATAACGGATACGATCAGATACAGCGGCACGCCGATGCCTTACTCATTCGGCAAGGAAGAGACTCAGGAGAAGTCAGTCACCATCATCGACACGGCTGATATGAGCCGGAGGATACTTCCGCTGAAGCTGCTCCATGAGAGAAACACCATACGCGGCACCCTTGATGAAGTCATGAAGGGCGACGTTCCGGAGGAAGTCAGGAACGGCTATGTACGCGTCGAACTGACGGACAGATTCCTCGGAGCGGAGACCATGATGGCGCTCCGGGGAGTATATCCGAACATACTGGAGGGACGCGGCCTCACATACGACGAAGGAGGGGCAAAGGCAACAATGACGGCAGAAGACCTCAGGCACGCGGGAAGCGACCCTGTGGCCATATTCAGGAGCTTCTGCGTGGATGTGATTGGCATGGAGCCTGATGTAAAACAGACCGAACTGTTCATGAAAGCCCTTGAAAGTGGAGAGGAGGTGCTGCAATGAGACCTTTGACACTTGACTTTCAGGCTTTCGGGCCTTACGCGGGAAGAGAACACATAGATTTCGCGGACCTTACTACAAAGGGCCTTCTGCTCATTTGCGGCGACACGGGAAGCGGCAAGACCATGATCCTGGACGCCATGACACTGGCTCTCTACGGCAAGGCCAGCGGAGGTCTGAGAAACGATTTTGCCGCCATGAGATGCAACAGATGCAATCCTGATGACGACACCTTCATCGAGTTCGTCTTTGAGGCCGGCGGCAATATCTATAAATTCGAGCGCCGTCTAGAGAAGAAGAGAGTAAATCTGTCTGAGAGACAGCAGATCTACAGGATGGATGAAGAGGGCAGGTTCGAGCCGATAAGAGAGAAACTCAACAAGAGCGACATGCCGGCAATCGCGGAGCAGCTTATCGGACTGAATTACGACCAGTTCACTCAGGTAATAATACTGCCTCAGGGCAAGTTCGAGCAGTTTCTGGAGTCTGATTCCGGCAAGAAGGGCGAGATCCTGTCCGAGATATTCGGAGCAGGAAGATGGGAGGAAACGGCCAGAAGATATCATGATCTTGTAAAGGCCGAATTCGACGCCCTCACTTCGAAGAAGGAAAAAGTTGAAAACCTGCTCGGCGGCGAAGGCTGCGCGGACCTGGACGGACTTAAGCAGAAGACCGAGGATACAGAGAAGAGACTGGCGGAACTGAACGAGGAGTTCAGGAAGGCCGATTACGACAGCAGACGAAGCAGACTCATGGCTGACAGAGAGGCGGCGGGAAAGCTTAATGAACTGAGAAGAACCCTCGAAGGCCGCCGTAAAGACGGGAAAAGGGCCGAAGAAGCCCTTAAGGAGCGTGAGAAGGGCCATGAGGAGGCCGAAAACCGCCTCAAAGAGCACAAATCAGGCGAAGGGTACAAGGATGCCTCCATTAAGGAAAAAGCCGCTCTGGAAGGGAAAAAAGAGATTTACGCCAATATAGACAGAGTCCAGACTGAATTCGATGAGACTGACAGACAGTGGCGTAAGGCAAGTTCCGCGGCTGAAGAGGCAGACAGATCCCTTGAGCGCGCCAAGAAGAAAGAAGACGAGGCTCTCCTGGCCTACAATGAGGCGGACAGGCAGCACAAAGAAGTGCTTGATGCCTTTGCGAGAGGAGCGGCGGGTAGACTTGCCGCCGACCTGAAGGAAGGGGAGGAATGTCCTGTATGCGGAAGCACACACCATCCGAAGCCGGCCGAAGCAGGCAAAGACGCCGTGAGCAGCGCACAGGTGGATGAAAAGTACGCGAATCTGCAGAAAAAGCGCAAAGGCTGGGAGGATTCCCAGAAGAGCAGGGAGGAAGCCCAGAAAGCCGCAGATCTGGCTAAAGAGGCGCGCATGGAGGCCGAGAAGGTCAGGGCAGCAGCCGAAAAGTCTCTGAATGACAGCAAGTCGGGCATGATAGAGGGCATCGACAGCCTGAAAGACCTGACGAAGCGGATAGATAAGATAGATAAGGGCATCGCGGAATACGACAGAAAACTGGCCGAGTATACAGAGGCCGCGGAAAAGAGCATGATCAGCCTGACCGAAGGGCGTACAGCCGCGAAGAATGCCTCGGATGAGGTCGCGAAGGCGGAGGCTGAGCTGGAAAAAGCCCGCAGGAGCCTTATCGAAGAGGCCGGAAGGAAAGAAGAACCGGATATTTCACTAATAGATAAAGAACTGTCCGGCATAGAAGACGAAATAGCCGCCTTCCAGAGGCAGCAGGGCAGAATGAGCGAAAACATAAGCAGGCTGAAGGAACTTCACGCCAGTCTCACAGGGGACTGGGAAGAGTACAGCTCAATGATATCCGACGCTGAGGATGCCCTTGCCTTTGCCAGACAGCTCAGAGGTGACAGCAGCATAGGTTTGAAGAGATACGTGCTCGGTATAATGTTCGACCAGGTGGTCTATGCGGCCAACGAGATGCTGGCCAAGGTGCACGGAGGAAGGTACTCTCTTATACGGTCAGAGGACAGCCTCGGCGGCTCCAGGAAGAAGGGGCTTGATCTGGCGGTCATTGACAGCTTCAGCGATTCGGACGCGCAGAGATCGGCGGCGTCCCTGTCCGGAGGCGAGAAGTTCCTCGTTTCACTGGCACTGTCAATCGGACTGTCGACCATAGCCAGAACAGACGGAATCAGTATAGACGCCATGTTCATCGATGAAGGCTTCGGGTCCCTGGACGAGAGCTCCATAGGCGACGCCCTGGAGGTACTCGAGAGCATACGGGGAGGGGCGGACAGCTTCGTGGGGATAATCTCCCACGTCCAGATACTGCGTGACAGCATACCGTCCAAGCTGATAGTTCACAAGAACCGAAGGTCCAGCACAATCGAATACACAATGGGATAGATAGTTAAGCCACACATGCACCAAATAATGTGTGGCTTAATAATTATATATACAAATTGTTGTGGTGTTGTGCTATACTATATCCTGTATAAGAATGGAATCGAGGCAATAAATGACTTACTTACAGGCAGCAATATTAGGCATTGTTCAGGGACTCGCGGAGTTTCTGCCCATAAGCAGCAGCGGGCATCTGGCACTTTTACAGTACTTTTTTGGCGTTGAGTCTGACAGCGTGCTCTTGTTTACCGTGCTCATGCACGTAGGCACGCTGGTTTCGGTATTCATAATATACCGGAAGGATATCTGGGCGCTCATTAAGGAACTGATAGCGACAATAAAGGATCTGTGCACCGGAAAGGGACTAAGGATAAACTCAAGCCCGACGAGGCGCATGGGCTTCATGATAATAGTGGCGACCATACCTACGGCGATAATAGGCCTTCTGTTCGAGGATCTCTTCGAGGGACTCTATTCGTCAATTGTTTCAATCGCCATAGGTCTCATTTTCACGGGTTGCATACTTCTCGTGGCTGAGAGGATGGGCAAAAGCAACAAAGGCCCTATGGAGATGAAGTGGAGACACGCCATATTCATCGGATGCATGCAGGGCATAGCGATCTGTCCGGGCGTATCCAGGTCGGGTTCGACTCTGTTTGGAGGACTCATTGCCGGACTTAAGAGGGAATTCGCTGTTGAATTCGCGTTCCTGATCTCGATCCCGTCGATTCTTGGTTCCGTCATACTTGAGGCGCCGGACGCCTTTGAGGGCGGAGCGGACGCGTCCATGATCGGACCGATGATCGTCGGCGTAGTACTGGCGGCAATATCGGGAATAATCGCCATCAAGGCGATGATCAAAGTAGTCTCAAGCAAGAGACTCGTCGGTTTTTCAGTATACGTATGGCTCGTCGCGGCGGCCGTACTCGCATACTCACTTGTAACTATGTAGGATAAGAGGTAATAATGGCAGAAAAGAAAAGGGGTCCGGGAAGACCACCCGGAAGCAAAAACAAAAAATCATCAGGCAGCTCTTCAAAGAAGAAGACTGAAGCATCACCTGCTGTTCAGAAGGCAGTAGAGAAGATGGAGATGAGACTCGAGGCCAAGGCCCAGCTCAAGGACGAGATACTCGGAATAATCGTCGTGGCTCTCGGCGTATTTCTCATTGTCGCTCTCCAGACCAGCGCGGCCGGTATGGTCGGCGAAGCCATAAGCAAGGCCCTTAAGGGCGTTTTCGGATTCGTAGCGTTCTTCCTGCCGTACTACTTCATTGTCTACGGCGTACTGCTGTTCCTGAAGAAAACCATTCACATAGGAATCAAGTCGCTGATCTACCTGGTGGTAATCTATCTGGCCATTGACCTGGTCAACGCGGCCAGATTCATGGACAAGATCGCCGCAGGCGGTTCCTGGGGCGGTTTTTCCAAGTGCTTCAACGACGGTGTCGCCCTCAACGGAGGCGGCGTATTCGGCATGGGTGTCGGAGGCCTGATCACGCACTTTCTGGGAGTCGCAGGGCTCTACATCGTCGCCATAGCGATAATCTTCGTATTCCTGCTTTTGCTTGTCAATACTCCGGTCGCAAGATTCTTCGAAGGCTTCAAGGTGCGCAGGACGCGCCGTCAGCTTGAGAGAGAAGAGAAGGCCAAGGAGCGCGAACGCCTCAGGGCCGAGGAACAGGAAGCTCTTGAAATGAGCGCAGGCAGACTGATGACGCCGGAAATGACCGACGGCCAGAAGAAGATAATGGGATACATGGCCGAGGATCCGTCAGGCAAGACTGAAGTAAAGAAGGGACCGGGAGCCAGACCGAAGAAGAGCAAGGGGCCTGAGATCATCGGAGCGGGCGCTGAAACGCCTCAGGAGATTCCTGAACCCGCTAAGAAGATGACCAAGACCGAGGCCGCAAACAGCAGGCTTGAGAGCTCGGATTTCATTCCTTCGGAAAACTACGCGGATTACGAGTATCCGCCGATAGATCTTCTGAAAAAGTCGCCGAAATCCAAGGCTCTGGCCAGCGAGAGCGAACTCAGATATAAGGCCCAGCTCCTGGAGGACACCCTCGACAGCTTCGGAATTAACGCCACTGTCACCAACGTCGTTCAGGGACCGACTGTCACAAGGTATGAGGTCCATCCTGAAAGCGGCGTCAAAGTTTCAAGAATAAAGAATCTGAACGACGACATCGCCCTGAACATGAAGGCCAAGAGCATCCGTATTGAGGCCCCGATCCCGGGCAAGGACGCTGTGGGCATAGAAATAGAAAACGCTAAATCGAACATTGTAACAATACGTGAAATAATAGAATCAGACGAGTTCCAGAACTCCGAATCGAAGGTCACTTTCGCCGTCGGAAAGGACATCGGCGGCAAGGCCATCGTCGCTGACATGGTCAAGATGCCGCATCTGCTCATCGCCGGCGCCACAGGTTCCGGAAAATCGGTGTGCATAAACAGCATCATCGCCAGCATCCTCTACAAGGCCCGTCCTGACGAGGTCAAGCTGGTGCTCATCGACCCGAAGATGGTCGAGTTGTCAAATTACAATGGCATTCCGCATCTTCTTATCCCTGTAGTTACGGATGCCGCAAAGGCAGCCGCGGCACTTAACTGGGCCGTCGGCGAGATGGACGAGCGCTACAAGAGGTTCGCGGAGAACGGCGTAAGGGACTTCAAGGGGTTCAACAGACTCAAGGCGAAGCAGAAGAATTCGGTAAGAAACGGCGAGGTAGACGGACCTTTGCCGCAGGTGGTGATAATAATCGACGAACTGGCCGATCTGATGATGGTATCATCGTCACAGGTCGAGGATTCCATCTGCAGACTGGCGCAGAAGGCGAGAGCCGCAGGCATGCATCTCATAGTCGCGACCCAGAGACCTTCCGTGAACATTATCACGGGTACTATTAAGGCGAACATACCGTCGCGTATTGCCTTTGCGGTAACTTCACAGGTCGACTCCAGGACCATCCTGGACGGAGTCGGCGCGGAGAAGCTGGTGGGCAACGGCGACATGCTGTTCGCGCCGCTGGGAAGCACCAAGCCGACGAGAATACAGGGAACGTTCATTTCCGACGAGGAAGTGAAGAAACTCATACAGTACACCCAGCAGCAGGGTGAGGTGGACGAAGCCGCCGAGGCCGATGTGCTCGATACCATCGAGAGAGCGAACATGCCTGACGCTGAGAAGGCGAGCAGGGATGACGGCGACGAGCTTCTGGCCGACGCCATTGAACTGGTCGTGGACCAGGGCGCGGCGTCCGTATCGATGCTGCAGAGAAGGTTCAGGATAGGTTACAACAGGGCCGCGCGAATCATTGACATGATGGAAGACAGACAGATCGTCGGACCTCCTGACGGCAGCAGACCGCGACAGGTCCTCATTTCCAGAGCCGACCTGGACAACATGAAGGAATGAAGTACACCAGACTATACATAGAAACACTTGGATGCCCGAAGAATTTCAACGATTCAGAGGGCATCGGAGGCATATGGGAGAAAGCAGGAGGCACCGTCGTGGCGAGTCCGGAGGAGGCCGAGGTGGTTCTGGTGAACACCTGCGGCTTCATCAATGACGCTAAGGTCGAGTCCATAGACGCGATTTTTGACATGACTAGACTGCCTTCGAAGCCGAAACTGGTCGTAAGCGGCTGCCTGACGCAGCGCTACGGGCCTCAGCTGGCCGAGGAGATCCCGGAGATCGACTACATTCTGGGAGTTAACGACTACGAGAAACTGCCGGACATATTCGAAAGCGACGTGAAGATGTACAGAAGCGACGCTCCCGAGTGCTTCAACGAATTCAGCAGCAGAAGGCTTCCTGACACCCATTATTCGGCGACACTGCGCGTGGCCGAGGGATGCAGCAACTGCTGCGCCTACTGCGTTATTCCGCAGATCAGAGGCCCGTACAGGAGCAGGCCAATGGAGAACATCCTGGAGGAGGCAGAATATCTGGCAAAGGCAGGAGTGCGTGAGCTGATCCTAATCGCCCAGGACCTGACAGAGTACGGCCGCGACCTCTACGGAAAACTCTGTCTGCCGGAGCTTTTGAGGAAGCTCTGCCGCATCGGAGGGGACGATCCTGAGGCCGGATTCCGCTGGATAAGGCTTATGTACTGCTACGAGGATAAGATAACGGATGAACTTATCGAGGTCATGGCCTCAGAGGAGCGCATCTGCAAGTACATCGACATACCGCTCCAGCACGTGTCAGACAACGTTCTGGAGGCAATGAGGCGTCGTTCCACGTCGGAATCCATCAGAACCACCATCAGGAAGCTCAGGGAAGCGATTCCTGACATGCACATAAGGACGACTTTCATCACCGGATTCCCGGGTGAGAGCGAGGAAGACTTCGAAGAGCTGGCTGATTTTGCAGAAGAGACAAAGTTTGAAAGGCTTGGAGTCTTCGCCTATTCCCAGGAAGAGGGGACGCCGGCGGGTGAGATGGACTGTCAGATAGACGAAGAAGTCAAAAAAGCCAGAGCCGACGGCATAATGCGGCTCCAGCTGGATATATCGAGAGAACATAACGAAGAAAAGGTCGGAAGGGTCCTTGAGGTGCTCGTGGAGGGCGTCGACGAGGAAGCGGACGACTATACAGCATATATCGGCAGGAGCGAGTACGACGCGCCGGAGATAGACGGCACAGTCATATTCAGGACTCCTGCGGGAGAGAAACATGAGCCCGGAGATTTCGTCTCAGTGCTCATAGAGGACGCTTTTGATTACGACCTCGCGGGAACTGCCGTGAGGGAGAAAGGTTGACATTATGGAGAATAATGATTTCAAGTACAAAAATCTGCCGAATCAGCTGACAATAGGGCGTGTGTTTGCCATTCCGCTTTTCATTGTTCTGCTGATGATGGGTTTCAGAGTAGCGGCTACGATAGTATTCATTCTCGCCGCGTTCACGGACATGCTGGACGGCAAGATCGCCCGCAAGTACAATCTGGTGACCAATTTCGGCAAACTCATGGATCCGCTGGCTGACAAGCTGCTGACCATGTCGGCTTTCATTTGTCTTGTAGGCCTCGGAGACATTCCGGCGTGGATGGTAATAGTGATTCTCGGCCGTGAGTTCATTATCACAGGCATGAGGCAGGTCGCCGCCGCCGAGGGTATCGTAATAGCGGCGGGATGGTCCGGAAAGATCAAGACAGTATGCCAGATGGTGGCAATTCCGCTCATCATGCTGAATAACTGGCCTTGCAGTCTGCTTCCGTTCCCATGCCCGCTTGATCAGATCGCCCTGTGGGCGGCTGTTGTCATGACTATCTGGTCGGGCGCAGAGTACATTATCAAGAACAAACAGGTATTTTCAATGAAGAATAAGAGCTGAGGCGGATTGCCTTTGCATCGAGAGGTTTATAGTAGATGAAAGCTGCGATACTCACCGTCGGGACTGAGATCCTCTTCGGTGAGATAACCAATACGAATACTGTCTTCCTGTCCCGCAGGCTGAATGATATCGGCATCGACGTGATGTATCACTACACGGTGGGAGATAACCCCGTCAGACTGGCTGAGATGATCGAAACGTCCCTCAAGGACTGCGATATCGTCTTAACCACGGGCGGCCTGGGCCCTACACAGGACGACATGACCAAGGAGATCGCCTGTCAGGTCATGGGCGATCATCTTGTTATGCACGAGGATATACTGGATTTCATAAAGGAACGGCTTCTGGCATACAAGGCGGAGATGTCTGAGAACAACTACAAACAGGCTCTGATGCCTTCAAAATGCCGCGTATTCTTCAATGACGCCGGTACGGCGCCGGGATTCGCCCTCAGCAGGGAAGTCGGCGGGCAAAAGCAGTGGATCGCGTGCATGCCGGGGCCTCCGAAGGAAATGACGAGGATGTTCGAGCGGTCTGTAGTGCCTTGGCTTGAGGAACTGACGGACGGCAGACTTGTTTACAAGGAGATAAGAACCTTCGGAATAGGGGAATCCGACCTGGAAACGGCCCTTTTACCGCTCATAGACGGTCAGACAGACCCGACGCTTGCAACATACGCAAAGAACGGCGAATGCTCCGTGCGCGTGGCTTCAAAACGCGCCACAAAGGAAGAAGCCGAGGCTGCGGTCACTGAGATGACCGAAAAAGTACGGAATTACGTCGGAAAATACATTTACAGCACCGAAGGAGAGGAATATCCGCAAGTTGTCGGAAATAAACTTATGTCAAGCGGTCTAACCATAGCCGCAGCAGAGTCCTGCACGGGTGGAATGTTCGGCGCGGCCCTTACGGACATACCCGGGATCTCCGCAGTATTCGACAGAAGCCTGGTTACATACAGCAATCAGGCCAAAATCGACGAACTTGGCGTTAAACCTGAGACTCTGGAGCGTTTCGGAGCTGTCAGCGAGGAGACCGCAATCGAAATGGCAGAGGGCGTAAGGCTGAAAGCGGGCACTGATATCGGAATTTCAGTAACAGGAATAGCGGGTCCGGACGGAGATACTGAAGATAAACACGTCGGACTGGTGTACATAGGCCTTTCTCTGGGCGAACGCTGCGGAGGGAAGACCATATGCAGGAAGATCGACCGCCGCATCAGGGAGAGACAGCGCAACAGGAGACATGCGGTCCTGAGCATGTTCGACATGATATACAGGAACATAGAGTAATTGCTTGACAAATCCCCGTGAATGTGGTTATATAGCAATATATGGAAGCATAGGAAATAATATACATTAATGTTTTATTAGAACAAATGTTCATTTTCCTGTTGACAACGTTTCCGCGCAAGGGTATTATTACTATAGAACAAATGTTCACGGATTAATGGAGGTAATCATGGCAGCTAAAAACGATAATATGTACAATGCAGGTTTTGCAAGTAATGAGGAACGTGAGAAGGCGCTTGCGGGCGCTATGGCGCAGATAGAGAAGCAGTTCGGCAAGGGCGCGGTAATGAAACTTGGAGATGACAGCGCCAGGCTGAACATAGAAGCTATTTCAACGGGTTCGATGAGCCTGGATCTTGCCACGGGTATCGGTGGAGTGCCGCGCGGACGTATCGTGGAGATATACGGACCTGAATCTTCAGGTAAGACCACACTGACGCTCCACATTATCGCTGAGGCGCAGAAGAACGGCGGCAAGGCTGCTTTTATCGACGCTGAGCACGCTCTTGATCCTGAATACGCCAGAAATCTCGGAGTGGATGTGGACGAACTCCTCGTTTCACAGCCGGATTACGGCGAGCAGGCCCTTGAGATTGCTGAAACCCTCGTAAGGAGCGGAGCACTCGATGTGGTAGTTGTCGACTCAGTAGCGGCCCTCGTTCCAAAGCATGAGATAGACGGCGCTATGGGTGACGCGGCTGTAGGTCTTCAGGCAAGACTCATGTCGCAGGCTCTGAGAAAGCTGGCAGGCGTCATTAACAAGACGAATACCACGATTATCTTCATCAACCAGCTCCGTGAGAAAATCGGAATCATGTTCGGCAACCCTGAGACAACGACAGGCGGACGCGCGCTCAAGTTCTTCTCCACGATGAGAATTGATGTCAGAAGGATAGATTCCATCAAGGCCGGCGACCAGGTGCTCGGAAACAGAACCAGAGCTAAGATCGTCAAGAACAAGGTGGCGCCTCCGTTCAAGCAGGCCGAGTTCGATATCATGTACGGCACAGGCATATCCAAGGCAGGAGACATCCTCGACTGCGCGACTGACGCGGGACTGATCGAGAAGGCCGGCTCCTGGTACAGCTTCAAGAGTGAGAGAATCGGACAGGGCAGAGAGAACGTCAAGGCATACCTCGAGACTAATCCTCAGGTCATGGACGAGCTTCAGAATCAGCTTCTGGAGATGCTGAACGCCTCCCGCAGAAGAGAGGACGCCGACGCAGCCGAAGTCGCTGGCGGACCGGTTCCCGGTCCTGACGGACTCATGGTCGACGAGGACGGCGTGATCATCGACTGATCTGAGTTTGCATAGACAGTAACGAAGCACCGGAGAGGATCCGGTGCTTTTGTATTAAATACATTATATATGCAGAAAAAAGTGCTTTACAAAGCATTTTACCTGTTGTATAGTAACGGAGTATGAGCCGCTCGAACAGGGCTATTTAAATGTGCGCCAAAACAGGCGGACTGCCCCGGTAGGCGAGACTGGTTAGAGGAGGAATATTTTAATGTACGCAATCATTGAGACAGGCGGAAAACAGTACAAAGTACAGAACGGCGATCAGCTCAGAGTAGAGAAGCTGAATGCGGAAGCCGGAAGCACTGTAGTATTTGACAAGGTCCTCGCTGCGGGTGAAGGTTCTGACATCAAGGTTGGAACACCTTATCTCGAAGGGCTTACTGTTGAAGGAACTGTAGTTGAATCAGGCAAGGGTGACAAGGTAATCATCTTCAAGTACAAGGCTAAGAAGGATTACAGAAAGAAGCAGGGTCACAGACAGCCGTACACACTGGTTGAGATCACTTCAGTAGCCGGCGTAAAGGCCGAGCCTAAGAAGGAAGAGCCTGCAGAGGCACCGGCTGAGGAAGCTGCAGAAGAAAAGGCCGAAGAAGTTGTTGAAGAAGCAGTCGAAGCAGAAGAAGAGAAGGCTGAGGAAGTCGTTGAAGAGGCTGCCGAGGTCGTCGAGGAAGCTGCTCCTGAGAAGCCGCTTGAGAAGATGCTCAAGGCTGAGCTCATCGAGTATGCCGAGAAGAACGGCGTAGAGTTTGATCCAAAGGCTACAAAGGCTGTTATCATCGAAGCCATCAAGGCTGCAAAGTAAAAATTAGAGTTAGTTTGATTATACAAGGAGGTATTCCATGGCAAGTAAAAAAGGAGTAGGAAGCTCGAAGAACGGTCGTGATTCCGAGTCGAAACGTCTGGGCGTCAAGATTGGTGATGGTCAGTTCGTAAGCGCCGGCAGCATCCTTGTCAGACAGAGAGGAACCAAGTTCCACCCTGGCAACAACGTCGGCAAAGGCGGAGACGATACATTATTTGCTAAGGTAGACGGAGCTGTTAAGTTCGAAAGAATGGACAAGAAACGCAAGCAGGTAAGTGTATATCCGAAGGAAGCGTAAACTATTCGAGCCCCTAACCCTGTTAGGGGCTTTTTATTTCAGGCGCTGACGCAGAAGGCGGCACGATGTTTGTAGACAGAGCGAAGATCACAATCAAATCAGGCAAAGGCGGCAACGGGGCGGTCACTTTCAGAAGAGAGCCCTTTGTTCCGGAAGGCGGTCCTGACGGCGGAGACGGCGGCAAGGGCGGTGACGTTGTTTTTCTCGCGGATGAAAACCTGAGGACACTCATGGATTTCAGGTACAAGAGAAAGTACGAAGCAGAAAACGGTCAGAATGGAATGAAGAAGAACCGCTTCGGCAAGAACGGCGAGGACCTTATTATCAAGGTTCCTGTGGGAACCATGGTCATCGACGAAGCCACCGGCAAAATAATGATGGACATGACTGAACATGGCCAGTCTTTTGTTGCGGCCAAAGGAGGCAGAGGCGGCAGAGGAAACGCCAGATTCGCCACGCCAACGCGGCAGGCGCCTAACTTCGCGGAAGCTGGCGGTTTCGCCAAGGAGAGACAGGTAATTCTGGAGATGAAGCTCATCGCCGATGTGGGACTCGTTGGATTCCCGAATGTGGGCAAGTCATCGCTACTCTCACTGGCGACCAGTGCGAAGCCTAAGATAGCGAACTATCACTTTACGACAATCGACCCGAATCTGGGAGTCGTACAGCTTTACGACACCAGTTTCGTCATGGCCGACATCGCCGGCATCATAGAAGGCGCTCACGAGGGAGCGGGCCTGGGCCACTACTTCCTAAAACACATCGAGCGCACCAAGGTGCTCGTCCACATAGTGGATGTGTCCGGAAGCGAAGGGAGGGATCCTAAGGATGATTTCGACAAGATCAACGACGAACTGGCCCAGTACAGCGAGAAACTGACCAGAAAGCCTCAGATCGTGGCAGCAAACAAGATAGACATTTTGGGATGCTATGACGACGAGGATCTTGAGATATGCGACGAATACATCCAGTTCCGAGAGTACGCTGAAGGCAAGGGATACAAGGTTCTGCCGATGTCAGCCGCATCAGGATACGGCATAAAGGAAGTCATTGAGGAAGCCTACAGGATGCTTCTCGAAGTGGAAGCCAATCCGCCTGAGGACGATGATGAGCTGGAGTACTTCGATTTCGATGTGGACGACGTGGACGAGGACTACAGAAAGGTCTTCGCTGAATATGACGGCGAGAACTACATAATAACGGGAAGACAGCTGGAGAAAATATTCAACTCGACCAACTTCAATGACGCGGGATCGAGAAGATACCTTTTCAAATACATCGAGAAAAGCGGAGTCTATGACGAGCTCAGGGAGATGGGACTCGAAGAAGGCGACACCATAAAGCTTTTTGACATGGAGTTCGAATACTATGAAGAAGACTACAACTACGACATATGAACATCCTGACAGAAAGAAGTGCCTTCAGTATCTGAGGGATTACGGCACGCCTCCCCACGTTCTGGGCCATTGCAAGGCTGTCGCTGATACGGCCTGCAGGATAGGAAGAGCCCTTAACGAAGCCGGCGGCACGAAGGCCGTGAAGATGGCTGACGTTCAGTTTCTGACATTCATGAGAAGGAAGGGCTTCAAAGGCTACAAGGTGGATTTGAGCACTCTCGAGAATCCTGAGGGCGCGAGGCCATTCGACATTGAACTGACAGAGGCCGCGGGCCTTTTGCATGATATGGCGAGGGTAGAGCCGGATCACTGGGACGTGATGGCGGATTTCTGCGAGGAACACGGCTATCCCGAAGAGGCGAAGATAATACGCGTTCACATGATGTACGATTTCGTCGCGGACGCCTGGCACCTGACGGAAGCCGACCTCATATGCATAGCCGACAGGCTGGTGCTTGAGGATACGTACACGGGAATCGACAAGCGCATGGACTATATCGTGGCGAAGGCCGAACGACATGGCGATTTCGAGGCAAAGCCGATTATCATCAGGAAAAAGGAAGAGACCAAGGTCCTCCTCAGGGAAATCGAGGACCGCATCGGCATGACTCTTGACGAGCTCATGGCGCAGGAATAAAAATTAACATAACATGATCGACAGGGAACTTGACAGTATTCTCAAATGCGTGGAGAAACCCGCGCGCTATACAGGAGGAGAGGTCAACATTGTGAGGAAGGATCCTGACAGTGTCGATGTTAGAATGGGATTTGCCTTCCCGGACACCTATGAAATAGGGATGTCCTACATGGGGATGCAGATCCTTTATAATATCCTGAACAAAAACGAGAGAATCTACTGTGAGAGACTTTTCGCGCCAGCCGACGACATGGAAGCGCTCATGAGGGAGAAGGGCAGAAAGCTCTACACTCTGGAGACATTCACGCCGGCCGATGAACTGGATATCATTGGTTTCACTCTCCAGTACGAGATGGCCTTCACCAACGTACTCAATATGCTGGATCTGTCCGGACTTCCGGTACGCCGTGAGGACCGAGCAAAGGCAGCCCGCGAGGGCGCTCACATGCCGCTAGTGATAGCGGGCGGACCATGCGCTTTCAACCCTGAGCCTCTGGCTGATTTCGTCGACGTATTTCTCATCGGCGACGGTGAGGAACTTCTCGAGAAGATCTGCGAAGTATACGCGGATGCAAAGGCAGACTGCGGCGCCGACGGCGCTTCTTTGCGTGACACATTTCTGAAAAAAATAGCCGGGTTTGACGGCGTGTATATCCCTGAATTCTATGAGGTGGAATACTTTAAGGACGGCGATGACGGAGTACCGGGAACGATTAAGAGTTTCAGGAGACTCGCGGACTTCGTGCCTGAAAGAGTTACCAGAGCTGTTGTGAGGGATATAGATAGGATAGAATTCCCGACCCACAACATCGTGCCTTTCATAGATACGGTCCACGACAGGTCAGTTGTGGAGACTTTCAGAGGCTGCACGAGAGGGTGCAGATTCTGCCAGGCAGGCATGATTTACAGGCCTGTCAGGGAGAGAAAACCTGAGACTATCAAAAAACTGGCCATGGAACAGCTGGCCAATACAGGCCACGAGGAACTGTCCCTGCTTTCGCTTTCGACCAGCGATTATTCACAGTTCGAGGATCTCGCGACGGAGCTCATGGGCCTTTGCAAAGCCCAGAACGTTGCTCTTTCTCTTCCGTCACTGAGACTCGATTCTTTCTCCTTCAAGGTTCTCGATGAGATTCAGGGCTACAGGAAGTCGGGACTGACTTTCGCGCCGGAAGCGGGAACTCAGAGACTGAGAGACATTATTAACAAGAACATTACCGGGGACGATATCTACGGCGCAGTGCGTCAGGCTGTTGAACTGGGATGGGAACACATCAAGCTCTACTTCATGATAGGACTGCCGGGAGAGACCTATGAAGATCTGGACGGAATCGCCGATATCGCCCGCAGTATCATGGACATAAACTACAAGATTCGCGGCAGGAAGGGAGGCAGATTCAGAGTAACTGTAAGCGTCTCCAACTTCGTGCCAAAGGCCCATACGCCTTTCCAGTGGGAAGCTCAGGACAGGCCTGAGGACTTCATCGAAAAACACAATTACCTGTCTTCGAAGCTTCGCATTAAGGGCGTTACGTTCAATTATCACGAGACAGTTACAAGCAACCTTGAGGCTGTTTTTGCGAGAGGCGACAGGAGGACCGGAAGAATACTCGAAGAAGCATGGAAGTCGGGATGCAGATTCGACGCCTGGACCGAGCACTTCAAACCTGAGCTTTGGGAAAAGGCCTTTGATATCTGCGCGGAGGAGTTCGGCTTTGCTGACGGAAAGGCTTTCGAGGCCTTCTACAATTACAGGAAGCGCAGCGAAGACGAAATACTCCCGTGGGACATTATCAATTCATTCATCGACAGACAGTATCTGCTGGATGAGAAACACCGGGCAGAGAAGGCCGAGACCACGCCTGACTGCAGGCTTGGCTGTAATCTCTGCGGCGTAAATGAGTACACAGAGTGTTTCGTATAGGAGCATAGATGAAATACGTTATCCGTTTTCAAAAGACAGGCGTGATCTGCTACACTTCACACCTGGACATAATGAAGGTCTTCAAGCGTTCCTTCAAGAGGTCTGGCATAAGACTGGCCTATTCGCAGGGCTTCAATCCTCATCCGAAGATGGGGTTTGCTCAGCCTCTTTCCCTGGGCTATGAGAGTCTGGACGAGTATATCGAATTTGAGACGGCTGATACAGAATCGGACAGGACCGCACAGGAGATTCTGGAGAAGATGCGGGAGCTCATGCCGGAGGGTCTTGAACTGCTTTCGATTTGTGAGGCTACCCACAGCAAAACACTGGCTGCCAATACTGTCTCAGCGGAGTACAGGATCGAGATTCCGTTCAACGCTTCAGGTGCACAATTATGGGCGACTGTACCAATGGATGCGAGCGTTCTGTGGCATGAATACATGGATCAGGACCAGATACTCACGCTCAAGAAGCAGAAGAAGAAAAAAGAGCCTGTTCTTGTGGATATTCGTCCTAAGATCAGGGAAATGGTGTTTTATCCGTCAGAGGATGGACTGAGAATCGACGCCACACTGGATTCGGGCAGCGATTCCAACCTGAGCCCTGAGCTTGTGATTACCACAGTCCTGGAGAAATTCGGCCTGGACATACCGCGAAGCGAGGTCAGAGTCACAAGGACAAAAATACATTTTAAGGAACACTTGACATAAAATTCCAATCATGCAATAATCGATGCAGGATTGGAATTTTCGTTTAAGGGGCGGAAAGGGTATTCGGGTTAGAAATGAAGATCAATACTGGTATTATCCGTGATTTCCTGGATGAGTACGGTCCGCAGATGAGGAAAATGGCTGTCATCTGCCTGGTGGGACTAGTGCTTTTCGCGGGATTTTCGCTTTTCAGGGGCAGCGGCGACAGTGAGGTTCAGGATAGAAGCAGCGCCGGAGCTTCCGATGTCTACGCTGCCGACGCCGAGGAGACAGGCGGAACTATTTTTGTAGACATAGGCGGCGCGGTTCAGAATCCCATGCTTGCGGAGCTGCCTGAAGGAAGCAGGGTGGACGACGCCATACAGGCGGCCGGAGGACTCAAGCAGGAAGCTGACATGACCAGCATAAACAGGGCAGAGTTCCTTGAGGATGGACAGAAAGTGTTTGTTCCGTCCATGGTTCTTGACGAGGAGGGAAATCTCGTTGAAGCGTCAAATCTTGCCTCTGCGTCAGTCGATACGGCTTCAACCGCGGCCATGGGCAAAGTCAATATCAATACTGCCGACTCAACTCAGCTTCAGACTCTGAACGGAGTGGGCCCGGCCACGGCCCAGAAGATCATCGACTATCGTGAATCGAACGGCAGATTCTCAAGCATAGAAGACATTAAGAACGTCTCAGGCATAGGCGACAAGACCTTTGAGAAACTGAAGGATCACATAACAACGTGAAGACTGCCTTTGCATATGAAACTTGACGCAGTTATTCATGAAAATGTAGAATGTCCTCGGAAACGAAGCACAGCTTGGGGAGGAATCTATGATAATCAAAGACATCAAAATCCTTGACGAGAACTTTGAAGTCAGAGACCACATGAACGTGGCGATCGAGGACAGAAAGTTCCTGTCCATTACGAAGGGCATGCCCGATCCGGAGGGACGGGAAGTGTTCGACGGCAGGGGCAAATTCATGATGCCGGCTTTTTACAACACCCACTGTCACGTGCCGATGACATTGCTCAGAGGCTACGGCGAGGGTCTTCCGCTTCAGAGATGGCTGCAGGAGAGGATATTCCCGTTCGAGGCGAAGTTCAGCCCTCAGTACAAGTACTGGGGAGCCAAGCTTGGCGCCCTTGAACTGATCAAATCCGGATGCGTGTCCATTTCTGACATGTACTTCGACCTTGTGGATTACGGGCGGGCGCTCTTTGAGGCAGGGATGAAGGGAAATCTCTGCAACGGACTTGTCAGTTTCGACGAGGACGCTTCCTACTTCAAGGACAGGGCTTATCAGGATACGCTCAACCTCATGCAGTGGATGAAGGATAACGCTGCGAAGAACGACGGACGCATCAGAGCCGACGCTTCGGTTCATTCGGAATACGCGAACAAAGAGAAAGCTCTGAGAGAGGCCTTTGATTTCGCAGCAGACGAGGGACTTATAATACAGACTCATATTTCGGAGACCAGGGCGGAGCACGAGGAATGCAAAGGCAGACACGGCCTCAGTCCGGTAAAATATTTCGAGAAGCTGGGTGCTTTCAGATCACCGGTCGTCGCTGCTCACTGCGTATGGCTCGATGATGAAGACGTTGACGTCATGATCGACAACAACGCGGTCATGTCCCACAATCCGTCGTCGAATCTGAAACTGGGAAGCGGTATCGCGCCGGTGAAGAAGTACGCGGACATGGGAATGAACATTACCATCGGAACCGACGGGGCTTCATCGAACAACAACCTGAACATGCTTGAGGAGGTCAATCTGGCGGCTATGCTGTGCAGAGGCCAGGCTATGGACGCCAACGCCATTCCTGTGGCTGAGATCGTTAAGGCGGCCACGAGAGGAGGAGCGCTGGCTCAGGGAAGAACTGACTGCGGACTCATTAAGGAAGGATTCAGAGCTGACTTCATAGTCTTCGACATGGACAAAGAGCATCTGACTCCTGACTATGACACGCTGTCGAACATCGTTTTCTCAGCCCAGAGTTCGGACATATGCATGACAGCCTGCGACGGCGAGATCATATACAAGGACGGCGAGGCTCTCTTCATAGACGAAGAGGAGACCATCGCAAAAGCTGAGGAAAGTTTCAAGAAAGTGCTTGAAAGCATCTGATTGATGATATATAATACCGCTTGCGTGTTTAAGTGCAGCAATAAGGCTGCGCAGGCTATGAATTAAGAAAGTGGGGTAATTAATGGCTAATATTAAATCCGCAAAGAAAAGAATCCGTGTCATCGACAAGAAGACAGCAAGAAACAGAAGAGTTAAAGGTCATCTGAAGGATGTCCTGAAGTCATTCGATGCTGCTATCGAGGCAGGCGATATGGAGAAGGCCAAGGCAGATCTTGCACTGGCTGAAAAGAAGCTTATGCAGGCTGCTGCAAAGGGAACTATCCACAAGAACGCCGCTTCAAGAAAAGTCTCAAGACTGACACAGAGATTCAACAAGGCTAACGCCTGATTCTCACCCGTCCCCACCGGCACATAAGTTAAATGTGCGATGCGCGCATGCGTATCAGAGAAGCAGACCACTCCGGCTTGTCTCAGCGGAGTGGTTTTTGTTTTTTGTTTTATGCGGAAGTTATGTGTTATAATTACTCTGTAAAATTATGTGAACAAGAGGTTTGAAAATGAGCACACATATAAACGCTGCCAATAGGGGCGACATAGCGGAATCAATACTCCTCCCGGGTGATCCCCTGAGAGCGAAATTCATAGCAGAAAACTACCTTGAGAACGCGAGATGCTACTCCGAGGTGCGCAACATGTTCGGCTTCACGGGTACGTACAAGGGAGTGCCTGTATCCGTCCAGGGAACGGGCATGGGAATGCCGTCGATGGGCATTTATTCCTTTGAGCTGATACATGAATACGGGTGCAGAAACCTGATACGCGTTGGCACGGCAGGCGCTTTCAGAGAGGATCTGGGACTGGGTGACATCGTAGTCGCCGTCGGAGCGTCCACCGACTCTAATTTCGCCCATACATACAAGCTTCCGGGCAGCTACACGCCGACGGCAAGCTACGATCTTCTGTGCAAAGTCAGGGACGCCTCAGAAGAGACGGGCATTCCTTTCACTGCCGGCAATCTGGTATCCTGCGACGTGTTCTATGAGATGGATCCGGACTGGTGGAAAGCCTGGGCGAACGTAGGCGTGCTCGGCGTTGAGATGGAGGCGGCGGCACTCTACATGAACAGCGCCGCGGCGGGAGTTAACGCTCTGGCCATCATGTCAGTCAGCGACAACTTCGTTACCGGCGCCAAATCAACGGTAGAAGAGAGGCAGAACAGCTTCACTAACATGATGAAGCTGGCCCTTGAAACAGCTATAAAATAGAGAGAAGGAAAAATGAAAGTACTTGAATCAGCAGAAAACTACCTCGAAGCCATACTCATGATCCGCGAGGAGAAGGGAGTGGTCAGGGCCATAGATATCGTCAACCAGCTGGGATTCAGCAAGCCGAGCGTCAGCGTGGCCATGAAGAATCTCGAGACCAATGAGTTCATAACCAGGGACAGCGATGGATTCATCTCCCTCACGGAGAGCGGTGAGGAGATCGCCTCCATGATTTTTGAGAGGCACAAGCTCCTGACCGACCTGTTTGTCAAACTTGGAGTGAATCCGGAAACGGCCAGGGACGACGCCTGCAAGGTCGAACACGACCTCAGCGAAGAGACATTCGAATGCATAAAGAAAGCGTACACTGATATCAGATGAGCGACTACAGGAAGTACATCAGAAATTTCAGCATAATAGCACACATAGACCACGGCAAGTCCACTCTCGCCGACAGGATGATCGAGATGACCGGAACGGTAAGCCACCGGGACATGCGCGACCAGTATCTGGACAACATGGAACTGGAGCGCGAGAGGGGCATCACCATCAAACTCCAGACCACGAGAATGGTCTTCAGGAGTAAAGACGGCAATGAGTATATCTTCAATCTGATTGACACGCCGGGCCATGTGGACTTTACATATGAAGTATCGCGTTCACTCGCGGCGTGCGAGGGCGCTGTCCTTGTCGTAGACGCGACACAGGGAGTCGAGGCCCAGACTCTGGCCAACGTTTATCTGGCCATGGATGAAGATCTGGAGATTATGCCTGTGCTCAACAAGATGGATCTTCCGAGCGCACGTCCGGACGAAGTACGGGCGGAGATCGAGGATGTCATCGGAATAGACGCTTCCGACGCGCCGATGGTTTCGGCCAAGGAAGGTACAGGTGTTGAAGAGCTCCTTGAGGAGATCGTAAAGAGGATACCCGCTCCTGAAGGCGATGAGAACGACAAGCTCAAGGCCCTCATATTCGACTCATATTACGACAACTACAAGGGCGTGGTTATTTACACTAGAGTATTTGACGGTGAAGTCAGAAAAGGCGACATGATCCGTCTCATGAATACAAAAAAGAAGTACGAGGTCACCGAGGTCGGCGTTTATTCGCCGGGTCCGGTCGAGAGCAAAAGCCTGAAGGCCGGCGAGGTTGGATACATCTGCGCCAGCATCAAGCAGGTGGCCGACGCCAGAGTGGGCGATACCATTACCCTGGACGATGATCCCGCTGATGAGGCTCTGCCGGGCTACAAGAAAGTCCAGTCCATGGTCTACTGCGGAATATATCCCGCGGAAGGGGAGAAGTACGAGAACGTCAAGGACGCTCTTGAGAAGCTGCAGGTCAACGACGCGGCCTTCCACTTCGAGCCTGAGACTTCAACGGCTCTCGGATATGGATTCAGATGCGGGTTTTTAGGGCTTTTGCATATGGAGATCATCGTTGAGCGTCTCGAGAGGGAGTTCGACCTGAGCGTTATTACCACGTCACCGAGCGTAATATACAAGGTGGTCATGAACAGCGGCGAGGTGAGGATGGTCCAGAATCCGTCCAATCTGCCTGATCCGATGGAGATCGATCACATCGAGGAGCCGATGGTCAAAGCCGACATCATGGTTCCGAAGGAATATGTGGGAAGCATCATGGAAATCTGCCAGGAGCGCAGGGGCCGCATGATCCACATGGAGTATATTACCGAGAACAGGGTAAATCTGCACTACGACATGCCTTTGAACGAGGTCATTTACGACTTCTTCGACGCCCTGAAGTCCAAGACGAGAGGCTATGGCTCTCTGGATTACGAGTTCAGCAGGTACGAACCGAGCAAGGTGGTCAAACTGGATATCCTGCTCAACAAGGACATGGTCGACGCCTTCAGCATGATAGTCCATGAATCGAAGGCCTACGCGAGAGGCCGCTTCGTATGCGAAAAGCTGAAGGAGATAATACCGAAGCATCAGTTCGAGGTGCCTATCCAGGCAAGCATCGGACAGAAGATAATAGCGAGAGAAACAGTAAGGGCATACAGGAAGGACGTCATAGCCAAGTGCTACGGCGGAGACATTTCGAGAAAGAAGAAGCTTCTGGAGAAACAGAAAGAGGGAAAGAAGAGAATGCGCCAGTTCGGAACTGTCGAGGTTCCGCAGGAGGCGTTCACGGCGGTGCTCAAATATGACGATAACAAATAGCGACAACAATATCGGATTATATGTACACGTTCCGTTCTGTCTGAAGAAGTGCAGATACTGCGACTTCCTGTCTTTTGAATGTCATGACGAAAGGGCTCTTAGCCAGTACGCCGACGCTCTCCTCCGGGAGATAAATGCCAGATACGAGGAGTGGCCGTACAAGGTCGTGGACACGGTTTACATCGGCGGGGGAACTCCGTCCATTCTGCCTGCAGATGACATGAAGCGCATCGTCGAAGGCATCAAGAGCAACTTCGTTGTTTCCCTTGACAGCGAGATAACCATCGAGGCAAATCCGGCGACCCTGGACGACAGAAAGCTGGAGGCATACAGAGAGGCAGGAATCAACAGGATCAGCATCGGCATCCAGTCCTTCGACAACACCATTCTGAACCTTCTGGGCAGGGCCCACGACAAGAATGACGCATTGAACGCTGTGAGAATGGCCAAGAAAGCAGGATTCAGCAATATTAATGTCGACATGATGTTCGGAATTCCGGGGCAGACTCTCAAGATGTGGCGCGACTCACTGCGCCAGTGCATATTCCTGAGACCTGAACACATTTCCCTCTACAGTCTGCAGATCGAAGAGGGCACACCGTTCCAGAAGCTGGTGGACAGAGGCGCCATGGAGCGCACTTCCGACAGGGTGGACCGGACAATGTATCACGATGCCATCGACATGCTCACCCAGGCCGGATACAACCTCTACGAGATCTCCAACGGCGCGCTGCCGGGATATGAGAGCAGGCACAATCTCAAGTACTGGTCCTACAAGGAGTACATGGGATTAGGACCCGGAGCCAGCTCTTTCATGGGCGGTCACAGGTTCAAGAACACTTCATCGGTTCTCGAATACCTTGAGTACATAAAGAAGGGACTTCCGCCTGTAAAGCCTGAGGATGTGGAAAGATACACTCCGCGGGAGGAGATGGGCATCTACGTCTTCACGGGGCTGAGGAAGACCGCGGGCTTCGACATCAGGGATTTCGAGGAGACATTCAAGCTGGATTTCTTCGACGTTTATGACCCATCGATCATATCTAAACTGAAGGGTCTCATCGAAATGGAGGGCTTCGTCATGAGGCTCACGGAGAAGGGTTTGGACGTATCCAACAGGGTAATGGCAGAGTTTGTTTAGAGCCTTTATTCAAAGGCAGTACAGCGTTTTATAATTAACAATCTCAGTGCGAAAACCGGTTATTAAATCATGTGCTTCAAAAAATGCAGAAATAATCTGCATTTTTTTATTTTTTTCAGCACATTAATGATTTATTGTGTTAATATGAGATAAGTTAATTTGCGATAATTAATTAACAAACAATCATTTAAGGTAATTATTTTTGGCGCGAAAAATAAATGTATTTCAAGGAGGAAAAGAAATGTCAGA
>DBYH01000015.1:0-13702 GCA_002310095.1 Firmicutes bacterium UBA1191
GGTCCGATTTCCTTAACTGTACCGATGAGCATTCCGCCTGAACCAGTCCATGGGTTCTTGTGCTTTCCGGCCTTCGCTACGATGTCCTTCATGCACTGTGCAACTTTGTCCTTCTCTTCCTGAGTTTCGATTTCTGCCGGCTTCTTGCCCAGAACCTGCTTGCAGATCTCTGTGAATGAAGCTGAGTCGATGTTCAGTGTCTTGACGTCGATGAGAATCTCGTTGTCATAGATCTCCATTGTGTTGTCAACTACGTCTGCAGGCTGTGGCAGAACGCCCTTAGGTGAGATAACTCTGTGTGTTCCGTACGGATTTCCTTTTTTCATCTTCTTTTTTCCTCCTAAAAAGTTTGTATTAACAGCCTTTGCCAAGGCTCGCCTTCTTGCAAAGGCAGATTTAACTTACGTTAATATATTAGCAATATACGTGCCAAGGATGACTTCCGGGCCCTCCGGTCCCGCGATGTCGGTCCCTCTTAGCTCCGCGGAAACGCCGCTTTAGAGGGACCTGCAAAAAGGGCTGATTTCGAACCGAATTGTGTTCTGGACGCGAAAAATGCGAACCGTTTTCGGTTCGCATTTCCTGTCTCCTTCCAATCGGCCTCTTTTGAGAGCATTTTTCTCCCCCGTCTAGAGGTCGTATTTGTTCTTTTTTCTTACAAGCTGTGTCTGTGAGATTCCTATTGCCTTTGCGGCTTTGCGGGTGGACCCGTACTTCTCGCAGGCCTCTCTGATTATGTTCTTCTCAAAGGCCTCGACCATCCTCGTCAGATCGATCATGCCCTCTTCGTCCTGCTCGGCGGAGGCCGTAACGTCAATGCCTCCCATCAGTCCGCCGTCAAGTTCCTTCACCACGTCAAGGACCGTGATGGCGTCGCCGCTGCTGGCGATGAGAAGCCTCTGTATCACGTTCTCCAGTTCCCTTATGTTACCGGACCACTTGTGGGACTCCAGTCTCTCCTTGGCTTCCTCGTCGATGAACTTGTTCATTCCGAACTTCTCGTTATATTTGCTGACGAAATTGTCGGCCAGAGGTCCTATGTCCTCAACTCTCTCGTCGAGGGCCGGAACCCTTACAGGGAACACGTTCAGCCTGTAGTAGAGGTCCCTCCGGAACCTTCTCCTTTCGACCAGCTCGCTCAGATCCTTGTTGGTTGCCGAGATGATTCTGACGTCGGTCTTGACGGGCTTGGTGCCGCCCACCTTCAGGAACTCGCCGTCCTGTATGACGCGCAGGAGCTTGGCCTGCATGTCAAGAGGCAGCTCGCCCACTTCGTCCAGGAAGATTATTCCGTTGTCGGCTGCCTCGAAATAGCCTATCTTGCCTTTGGTGTCGGCTCCCGTGAAGGCGCCTTTCTCGTAGCCGAAGAACTCGGATTCGATCAGGTTCGGCGATATGGACGCGCAGTTTATCTTGACGAAAGGCTGCATCTTCCTGCGGCTGTTCTTCTGTATGATGTTGGCTACCTTCTCCTTGCCGACTCCTGTGGCGCCTGTGATCAGGACGTTGCAGTCGTACTTGGAAACGCTCATTATCTCGTCCAGGACCGTGCGCATCTTAGGACTGACGGCGATGAAGTCCTCGGTCTCCGCAAGGTTGTGCTGGTTGTACTGATCCAGAATCTCCTTGGCCACCTCGGACCGCTGACCGCCGCGGACGATCTTCTCTCTCGGCACCAGATTGCCTTCCACATAAGGCGCCAGGCCTCTGACGATCTCGAAGTCGAACTCATCGTATTCCTCCAGATAGCCGTCGGCGCACCTGATGTTCAGGTCCTTGGAGGTGGCTTCGGTGACGTACAGAGCGATGTTGTAGTTACTGATGAAGTTGGCGAATATGACCGTGCCGCCCGACTTCGTGGCCATGACGCTAAGGGTCTCCGCGCCAGGTATGTCCGCGCAGTTGACGACCATGTCCACGAGGGGCGTCCCTTTGAATTGCTGCAGGCACTCGGCCGGCCTCATGACGTTGACGTAGCTTATCTGGTTGAAGATTTTCTTCTTTATTTCCTCGATCCCCGGGCCCTTCATGTCCACCGGCGTGTTTCTGTCCAGAATGCAGTAAACTTCCGCTTCAGGCCCCGCCGCGTTCCTGATGGTATACCCGTAAATGAGGGCCATCATGACGTTGTTGGCTATAACGGCAAACCGCTTCTTGTCTTTGGCGCCCTTCGATACTGTATATATGGTGCCCGACTCGTTGAAGGTGAACAAAAGCAGGTCGATAGGCAGGTCCTTCGGCCTTTTGACCATCGGCATTCCCGGAAGCGAAATGGCGTAGCCCTCCGCGTCGAACTGCGGATAGAACTTGTCGACGGCAGTTATCCTGTCTATGTACATAGGAATCCCGGCCAGCGACGTGTTGCAGATGACTTCGTCGCCGGGCTTGAGGCCTTTGCTGTTCTTGTATTCCGGGCTGATTTCATCGACCACGCCGCAGAACAGCCCGCCCGTATCGGTGACCGGGTTGTGGAGCTTGCCGCGTCTTATGACGATATCCTTGATCTTCTCTTTGATGCGTTCCTCGTCGTTGCCCGCCTCCTGGCAGATCTGTCTGAAGCTGGTTCCCTCTACGTGGACTTTGTCCAGGCTTATCCTCACTTCGCCGGGCTTGAGCTGGCGGCTGTTGTCCAACTCCCACGCCGAAGGCGGGAATGTCTGTCTCGGGGTGAGGGAACGTTCAAGTCCATATGTGTTCATTAGATTTCCTCCTGAACCGTTTTCGGTTCATTTTCCTCTGATTCATATGATAAACGCTTGGCATTGGTTTTGCAATAGATATATGGTACGATTAATACAGTCTTTACTTTATTCACAATAAAACGAAAAGGAGATTCAAGATGGAAAAGATCACTTCAACACTGAGACTCAGAATGTCCGCAAAGGACGCTCATTACGGCGGAGAGCTGGTTGACGGAGCTCACATGGTACACCTCTTTGGTGACGTTGCTACTGAACTGCTCATCAAGCTGGACGGAGACGAAGGTCTCTTCTGCGCTTATGATAACGTAGAATTCCTGGCACCGACTTATGCCGGAGACTACATCGAGGCTTACGGTGAAATCGACAAGATCGGAAACACTTCAAGACACATGGTCTTCGAAGCGAGAAAGGTCATCGTTTCAAGAAAGGACATCAACGATTCAGCTGCTGATTTCCTGGAAGAGCCTATCATCGTCGCGAGAGCTTCCGGAACCTGCGTGACTCCGAAAGAGATGAAGAGAAAATAAGTTGCGAATACATTTTCACAAATGGAAAACGCCGGATTCGTCCGGCGTTTTTCTTTTGTGGTTTTCTATAGACTTTTGAGATATTCCACTTCTGCGCGGGTCAGTTTCCTGTAGTGTCCCTGCAGGAGCCTGCCCAGCCTGATGTCGCCTATGGCCGTTCGCTCCAGGCTCTGGACCTTGTTGCCGACGGCGGCGAACATTTTGCGGACCTGGCGGTTCTTTCCCTCGTGAATCGAGATCTCAACGACAGCCGAGCGCGGGTTCTGCTTCAGGACCTTTACCTTTGCGGGCGATGTCACGAATCCGCCGATGTCCACGCCCTTCCGCAGCCTGGCAAGACGCGCGTCGGAGATCACTCCCGAGACCGTCGCCACGTATGTCTTGGTCACCTCGTGCTTCGGATGAGTCAGTGTGTACGTCATGTCTCCGTCGTTTGTCATGATGAGAAGGCCCGTAGTGTTGTAGTCGAGGCGGCCTACCGGGAACAGTCTCTCGGGTATGTCCGCGACCAGCTCGGCCACCGTTCTGCGGTCCCTGTCGTCATTCATGGACGTAACGAAGCCGGGCGGCTTGTTGACCGCCACGTAGACCTTCGCGCCTTCCGCTTCTACGGGCGTTCCGTTGACGGTGACTCTGTCACCATCTTCTACATTTATACCCATCTCGCGGACGACCGCGCCGTTCACTTTTACATTTCCGTTCGCGATCAGCTCGTCCGCCTTTCTCCGTGAGCAGACCCCGGCCGCCGCGATATATTTATTCAGCCTCATGAGGGTATTCAGATCACCCCTTTGTCTCAGGTGATCGCGATGAAAACAACATTTTTACTGTTAATGCTGTTTTCATTATATCACAACGTCAATGAAAAGAGACCCCCGTCGGGGCCTCTCTCCAAGAAGATAGATGTTATGCTACTAGACTGATTTAGGTTGCTTTAGTCAATTAAACCAGTAATACGTTGGTATCGTAACCCATATAATGCATAATGTCAACACTTTTCTGCAAATTTATGCAAAAATTTTTTAATTTTTTTCACAGCCATATATTGTATAATCAATCCAGATAATAAAGATGTCAAATCAGTTAAGGAGATTGGCTCATGAGCAAAAACAACGAACTCAAATCCAAAATAGATTCGCTGGCTGTCTTCAGACAGGTAAAGGAGGATCCGGCTATTCTTTCCCTGAGGAAACTCCTGGAGGAAAACACTGTCGCGGCGTACAGCGATTTTATCTCGGCCCTCTATCCGGAGGGGGCGAACCTCTCGGAACACGTCCGCAGGCTCGTTCTCGAAGACGACAATTTCTATGTAAAGGCAGTCGCGGCCGGTCAGAAGAGCGACCCTGAAGTATCGGCTGCCGCGAAGAACGAGCTGAATATGCTGAATGAGATCGGGCAGGTGCCTTCGGAGGATATATGCAGGATGGTCATCGATTCCGACCCCCTGGGCGGGCGCGGACTCAACCTTCCGAAGTGGACCACCGGGGAGCTCAATCTCATCAGGGATTTCACGGTCAAGCTGGCTGACATCTCCAGAACAGGCTACGGCATCTACGCCAAGTACAAGTTCTTCCGCGTGGAAGACGGGCAGATAGTTCCTGTCGCCCACCCGGATTACCAGAGTCTCGACCAGCTCTTTGAGTATGAGCGCGAACGGAGCCTGGTCATCCGCAACACCGAGGCCCTTCTGGAGGGCAGCGGTGCAAGCAACATTCTCCTCTACGGCGACATGGGCACGGGCAAAAGCTCCACCATCAAGGCCGTCGCGGCGGCGTACGCCGACCAGGGCCTGCGCATGATAGAAGTGAAGAAGAACCAGCTCTTCCAGATCCCTGCGGTGCTGGAAGAGGTCGCATCGAATCCGCTCAAATTCATTATCTTTATCGACGACCTGAGCTTCTCGGGAAACGATGACAACTTCGCCGCCCTCAAGGCGACCCTTGAAGGAAGCATCACAGGATGCGGGGACAACGCCGTCATTTACGCCACGAGCAACAGGCGCCACCTGGTTCGCGAGTCGGCTTCCGACCGCGTGGGCGCAGCCGGATTCAATGATGATCTGCACCTGAACGACACCATGCAGGAGACCATGAGCCTGGCCGCGCGCTTCGGCCTGACCATCACCTTCAGTAAGCCGAACAGGGACGAGTACCTTTCCATCGTGCGTTCTCTCGCCGACGAATACGGCCTGGCGGTCGGTGACGGCGAAGGCGAAATATCCGAAGAGGAACTCATGACGAAGGCTGAAGCCTTTGCGATAAGAAGAAACGGAAGGAGCCCGAGAACCGCGCGTCAGTTCATCGAGCTCCTGAAGATCGGTATATAGCGCGGTCAGTCTTTCCTCTTCGAACTGAACTGATACAGAAGGATATTCAGAGCGAAAAACACCGCGATGACGCCGGCGGAATACATAAGCATGAAATTCATGCCGGCACTGTAATCGAATATGTTGAGATTAACGGCAAACATCTCTTTGGCGTTATCCATGAATAAACCTCCGTCTGCTCCCGCGAGCGCGGAGTTTATTTTTTCAAAGGCAGGATCCATCAGGATGTTCCTCATGGCCCCCGCTATCTGGGAACCGGGAACGAGATTGACCGCCGTCTGAACCCTGTCGCTGAATTCGGATACAGGGATGTAGGCACCTATGACGAAGCCGATCGCCGCGGACACCATGATGCCGAAGGAGCTGAGAGTAGACCCTTTTCTGAAAAAGGAAATGAAGGACATCAGCACCAGCGTCGAGGATACAGAGCCGAGCAGCACCAGCCCGTAGATTTTCAGAATCTCAACCGCCGTGTATGAGACTGCTCCGCCAAGACTCAGAAATATCAGGCCCGCGGCCAGCAGAATGGAGCTCATGATGAAGGTGGTCGCCATGGCTCCGGAAAAATATGAGAGCACGACGGTACCGCCTTTCACCGAGGTCGCGTTGTAGTCGTAATCGATCCTCTCCTGCTTGTCGTTTACCATGACCGACAGCGTGTTCAGGGCGACGGTAACGACCGAGGTTCCGACGACTCCCGATATCAGCCAGGAATTGACGAGGGCCTCGACGTCTGCCTTCGCGACGATATTCTGAGCTTCACCGAGACTGCGGAGCACGGCGTCGATGTAGTTGTTTCTCAGGAACAGGATGAACAGACCCAGTATGATTATCTGCGTCAGCATTGACAGCAGCACCGCCAGCCTGTCTTTGGCGTAGACTTTCATGTTCCTCACGGTCATGCCTCTGTACGTGTTGAGATTTCTTCTTGCTTCAGTCATTTCAGTCCCCCAGTCTTTTTCCTGTTACGGTCAGAAACACGTCGTCCATGTTTCCTTTTATGAATTCATAATCGTCGATCTCCCTGTGCCGTGCGAGAAGCCGCGTCGCCTTCTCGCACCCTTCGATATCTATGCTGTAATTGTCCTGCTGATACTCGAATTCAAATCCGTCTCCCCGCAGGATCTGCTCCGCTTCAGGGCTTTCGGCCGTGTACCATACCAGCCGGTTGGAAGCGTATCTCTGCTTCAGAGAATGCGGCGTGCCTTCGGCGGCGATTCTTCCCCTGTCGATGATCACCACCTTGTCGCAGGCGACTGTCTCCTCCATGTAATGGGTCGTCAGAAATACGGTCAGACCTGTTTCCCGGCGGAGCCTGTGGATGGTATCCCATACGCTGACCCTCGTCATGGGGTCGAGTCCCGTCGTCGGCTCGTCGAGAAACAGTATCCTCGGTCTGTTGAGCAGCGCCCTGGCGATGTCCACACGGCGCTTCTGTCCGCCACTGAGCTTATCGTATCTTCTGTCCATGATCTCATCGAGAGCGAAGGTTTCCCCCACTTCATTCATCCTCTCTCTGATCTCTCTGCGTGACAGTCCATAAAAAGAAGCGCGTGACACAAGGTTTTCCCTGACCGTCAGCTGCCTGTCGAGAACGCTCCCCTGAAAAACGATCCCGATCTGCTCCCTGATTTTGTTCTTCTCCCTGTCCAGGTCGTATCCGCCGACGCGCACCGTGCCCGAGTTCTTCTCCAGCACCGTGCACAGAATGTTAATGGTGGTGGACTTGCCGGCTCCGTTCACTCCTAAAAAAGCGAAGAAGGAACCTTCCTCAACAGCGAAACTTATATCGTCCACAGCTTTCACGTCTTTGTAGCTTTTAACGAGGTTGTTTACTTCAATTACGTTATTCATGATTTCCCCTCCCTGCAACGCGATATTATCAGAAACAAAAAATAAAAAAAGACACCTCACGCCATCCTGCACAGGAGGATGCGTAAGGTGCATTCAGCAGCGGTTAAGCTGCGCTATTCTTCGTCAGCGTTGAATTCCTGGAGGGCTTTGTTGATGCCGTCAGCAGCGTTCTTGTTCAGCAGCATAGTGAAGAACCAGACCAGTAAGTACACCGCCAGGATGGCCGTGAAAATCAGCAGGGCTCCGGAGAAATTCGAGTACCAGTTAAGCACAGCGCCTTCGATCAGTATCAGCACTTCGATCAGTGCAAAGTGCATGGCTACACGCCGGTAGAACTGGAACTTAGTCGGCTCCTCTCTGAAGAAAAACAGCACCGACGGCAGGGCTCCCGCCAGACCTGTGAGCATGGCGATCCAAGGATAGGCCTTTTCGCTTCCGCCCAGGGCAACATTGCCCGTGACCAGGTCGAGAATCGCTGTTACAAACATCACGCAAACCGTGATCATGAAGAATTGAGATATTATCAGTTTTATAATGAACTTATAATCGTTATTCATGTCTGCGCACCTCACATTCCAAGTTTCTTCTTAAGTACCGGAACATACTGCCGTGAAATGATCACACTCTCTCCATTCAACAGCTTCGCCTCGAATCTGCCGTTGACCGACGGCGCGACGGAACGGATCTTGGCGATGTTCAGGATCATGGACTTGGAACAACGGAACAGTTTGCTGCCGCCAATCAGCGATTCGATTTCGTAAAGCTTCAGCTTGCAGTCAAAGACGCTTTTCTGCAGATAGATATATGTCTTGTTGTCCACGGATTCTATGTAGAAAATATCTTTTATGGGAATGCGGAAAACCTCGCTGTCCCGGCTGCCGAGGAGTATGTGCTCCGTCTGCTTCAGCCGTTCAACGAGTCCCGTGACATCATCGCTGATCTCATGACACTTGATGATGATTTCCTCTTCTTCTTTCGGGTCTACCTGTTGAATCGATATCTTGAACATAGTCTGTTTCCTGAGCGTTCTTTTCCTGTGACTATACCTATAACACAATAACCATCAATATTAAACAGTTCCGCAGTCAGTTGCATCTGAGCGCAGGTGAAATGCATTTTTCATCATTTCCGGGTCCTGTCCCGGACAAGCTCCGCGGCACGCGCAACAAGGGCTTCCTTTTCATTCGGCAGGCTTCCGTCGATGACCTCGTCAAGAAGCTTCTGCAGAATCTTTCCGATCCTGCGCCCTTCTGGCCGGCCCGGTATGTCGTTGCCGTCAACCGCCAGATCCTTCAGGCTGAAGCATTGCCCCTCCTCAAGTATGGCGTGGATCTCTGCTTCGATCCTGTCGAATTTATCGGCAAGTTCCTGACTCATGTTGCCGGTAGCGATGTTGTCCGCCCTCTTGATGTGGAGTATCTCGAGGAGCATCTCCGGAGTGTAGCGGTTCATCCACCTTTTAAGCAGTCTCCGGTCCTCCTGGAATACCAGGTCGTGATATTTCACCAGAAAGCAGACCCGGTCTCTGGTCTCGCCGTCGGCTTTGAGTCTGTTCAGTATTTCTCTGACTTTTTTCTCCCCCACAGCCGGATGGCCGTACATGTGTCCGACGCCTTCCTCGTCCCTGAAGAATGTCTGGGGCTTGCCCACATCGTGAAGCAGGGCCGCCAGTTTCATCTGGTAGTCCGTGACGAAGCCGGCGCTTTCTGCCGCCTCCATGGCTCTGATGCAGTGTTCGAGAATGTCGTATTTATGATAAGGATTGTGCTGCTCAAAGCCCTTCATCGGCAGAAGTTCCGGAATGAACACGCCGATAATATCCACGTATTTTCTGATGACCTCGCCGCCGTGCGGTCCGGTCACAAGCTTCTTCAGTTCGGCGTAAATCCTCTCGGCGGAGATGTTCTTAAGAAGCCTCCTGTTTCTGAACATGGCCGCTTCGGTCTCAGCTTCGATTACGAAGCCTTCGCCACCCTCGCCGCCTCTGTCCAGAACCGCCGCGAACCTCAGCC
This sequence comes from Firmicutes bacterium UBA1191, assembly GCA_002310095.1. Taxonomy (GTDB): domain Bacteria; phylum Bacillota; class Clostridia; order Peptostreptococcales; family Anaerovoracaceae; genus Lentihominibacter. Next base: position 9,422 of record DBYH01000015.1, read on the forward strand.
CGCGCAAAATCCTCAGAGCGTCCTCCTGGAATCTCCTGTCCGGATTGCCGACCGCCCTTATCACGCCGTCCTCAAGATCCTGCCGTCCCCCGAAAGGATCCGTCAGTTCATCCCTTATATCCGTGGCCATAGCGTTGATGGTGAAATCCCGGCGCGCAAGGTCCTCATCCAGACTCCTGACGAAGGTCACCTCCTCCGGGTGACGGTTGTCTTTGTACTCGCCGTCGGTCCTGAAGGTCGTGATCTCCACAGGTCTGCGTGTCTCATCCGGCGTGAGCACCGTCAGTGTGCCGTGCTTTATCCCCGTCTCGATGCACCTGAGGTCCGCGAAGACCTCTTTCATCTCGTCGGGCGTGGCGCTGGTGGCCACGTCGATATCCGCTGCTTCAAGCCCGCGCAGACTATCCCGCACGCATCCGCCCACGTAATAGGCTTCGAAGCCCGCCGCCTCGAGCATCTCTATCAACTTGTCCGCTCCTGTAATCCTCTTCATTGCAGAATAATCTTATCAAATCCCCCGCGCATATTCAACGGTGGCAGGACTGCCTTTGCCTGTGTTAATATAGGTGTATGTTAGGTTATGTTCAGGTTTTCAAACCGGACCTGAAGGTCCGCGAATACGAGATCTACATGGGCTACTACTGCGGCGTGTGCAAGTACATCGGCAAGGAGTACGGACAGCTGCCGCGGATGGTGCTCAGTTATGACGCGGCTTTTCTCGCCCTGCTGCTGGCCTGCGTTGACGAGGCGCCCGACGCGCCTGTGCAGGAGCACTGCGTCGCCCATCACATAAAGAACAAGACGATCATCCGCAACGCGGCCATAGAGTACGCCGGCGACGTCATGCTGATTCTGGCCTGGTACAAGATGCTCGACGACGCTCATGACGAGGGCAAAGTCAGCGCAAAGGCAGCCTCCCGTCTCCTACGGAGACTTCACAGGAAACTGCGGAAAAAGTACCCTGCTCTTTGCGATGGAATCGAGATCAATCTTGCTACCCTCAACGGTCTCGAAAAGGCCAGGTGCGCGAACCTGGACGAAGCGGCGGAATCATTCTCGAAGATAATGGAAGTCATCTTCTGTGAGGGCGCGAAAAAACTGTACCCGGATTCCCAGGAGCTCCACGACAACTTCGCGCGAACGGGCTACCACATGGGCAAGTGGATATACCTGATCGACGCCGTCGACGACATCGAGGAGAACATCGAGAGCGGCGCCTACAACCCGCTGCTCTACAGATTCGAGTACAAAGGCATGGCGGACGGTGAAGCGGACGGGGAGACAGAGACCCCGCGGGAGTTCCGCGAAAGGATCAGAGAGAACCTGGAATTCAACCTCTATCACTACCTGTCGGTGCTCAGCGAGCAGACAGGATCACTTGATATAAAAAAGAATCGCGGTATAATAGACAATGTGATCTACTTCGGCATGAACCGCAAGACCGAAGAGATAATAAATCAGAAAAAGGCAAAAGGAGAATCGGATGAATCCATATGAAGTATTAGGATTAAGAGAAGGCGCCAGCGAAGAAGAAATCAAGGCGGCCTACAAGGAACTGGTAAAGAAGTATCACCCGGACAAGTACGTGGACAATCCGCTGTCGGATCTCGCTGAGCAGAAAATGCAGGAGATCAACAAGGCTTATGACATGCTCATGAAGCCGGCAGGTACGGGCGCCAATACGTCGCAGGGCGGCTACGCGTCTCAGGGCGGTTACGCCTACGCGGACGAGAGCGAAACCACATACTCCTATGAAGAGGCCAGGGCAGCGGAATTTATGCAGATCCGCCGCGACATCGACATGGGCAGACTGGATGAAGCGGAGCAGACGCTCAACAAGATTTCGCCGAGACCTGCTGAGTGGTACTTCCTCAAGGGAGTGCTTTCATCGCGCAAAGGCTGGTACGACCAGGCGGTCAACAACCTTCAGACCGCGTGCAGCATGGCTCCTGACAACCAGGAGTACAGGCGCCACTACGCAAGCATCGTAAACCAGGGCCAGGCTTATCAGAACCAGGCTCAGGGCCACGGATACAACACCATGGGCAGCGACGACATGTGCTGCCAGGCCCTCCAGTGCTACATCTGCGCAGACTGCTGCTGCGACTGCATCTAAGATGAAGCAGATACCAAATACGAAAACCGGAAAAATCGCGATGGGCGGCATCTGTACCGCCCTCGCTGTAATATTCATGTTCGGCGCGTCCTTCGTGCCGGGAATCGAGCTGACACTATTTCTGATCAGCTCTCTTTTTACTGCCGTAATGGTGCTCGAAGCGGGAGCGGCCGGCGGACTGTCTGTATTCGGGGCCGCAAGCCTTCTGGGACTCATTCTCGTCCCGAACAAGCTGGCCCTCATTCCTTACATTTTCTGCTTCGGCTACTACGCGGTGCTCAAATTCTACATCGAGAAAATAAAAAGCGGCGTTCTGCAGATGACTTTGAAGGTCATTTACTTCGCCGCTGTTTTATTTGTTGGTCTGTTCTTTTTCAAGTCAGTTTTCACTTCCGGCATCCACGCGCCGGACTGGCCTGTTGGCGGACTCTTCGCCGCGGGTCTGGTCATGCTCGTCCTCTACGACTACATACTGACTTTTCTCATCAACTGGTACAGACGCCGCTTCAAAGGCAGCCCGGAGAATCTTAAGCTCTACCGGGACTGAACGTCAGCTTCTGGCCGTCCGTATCGATGACCACGTGATCCCCGTCAACAATCGTTCCGCGAATCAGCTCGCCAGCGAGCTGTGTTTCTATGTTCCTCTGAAGGAATCTCTTCACAGGACGCGCGCCGTAGGCCGCGTCGTATGACTCGTCCGCGATGAACTTCTTGGCCTCGTCGGTGAGTTCAAGAGTGATGTCGCGCTCCCTGAGTCTGGCTTCTATGTCTTTCAGCCCCAGCTCGATGATCTTGATGATCTGATCCATGGTGAGCGGTGAGAATACGACAATGTCGTCTATCCTGTTCAGGAACTCAGGTCTGAAGTGCTTCTTCATCTCGTTTTCGACCTGCTCCTTGACGCCAGGGTCCACCGTACCGTCGCTGCGTATGCCGTCGATCAGCATACTGCTTCCGATGTTGGAAGTCATGATGACGATGGTGTTCTTGAAGTCAACGGTTCTGCCCTGATTGTCGGTCAGACGTCCGTCGTCGAGAAGCTGCAGCAGGATGTTGAACACATCCGGGTGGGCCTTCTCGATCTCATCGAACAGGATCACGCTGTACGGCTTGCGTCTTACGGCCTCCGTCAGCTGTCCGCCTTCATCATATCCCACATATCCCGGAGGCGCTCCGACCAGTCTTGATACAGAGTGCTTCTCCATATATTCGGACATATCTATTCTGACCATGTTCCTCTCTGAATCGAACAGCGCTTCTGACAGAGCCTTCGCCAGCTCCGTCTTGCCGACGCCTGTCGGTCCAAGGAAGATGAATGATCCTATAGGTCTCTTGGCGTCCTTCAGTCCGGCGCGGGCCCTCAGAACGGCTTCGGCAACAGACTGTACTCCCTCGTCCTGACCGATGACTCTCTCGTGAAGGATCTCAGGAAGCTTAAGCAGCTTTTCCCTCTCGGTTTCAACCAGCTTGGCCACAGGAATCCCCGTCCATCCGGAGATGACTTCCGCGATTTCCTCCTCGCCGACCTCTTCCTTGAGGATGCGGGCCTCCTCAGCCTTTTCTGCCTTTGCTTTCTCCTCTTCCAGCTTCTTCTCCAGCTCCGGAAGCTTGCCGTACTTCAGTTCGGCCAGCTTCTCCAGATCATACCTTCTCTCGGCTTCCTCTATTTCGTGGCGCACGTCGTCCAGCTCCTGTTTGACTTCCTTGAGTTCCGCGATGGCGTTCTTTTCATTCTCCCACTGGGCGCGGAGAGCGTTGTCCTGATCCTTCAGTTCGGCCAGCTCCGCTTCAAGGGCTTCCAGTCTTGCCTTTGACGCTTTGTCGGTCTCCTTGCCCAGGGCCTGCTTCTCGATTTCCAGCTGCATGATCTTACGTGAAATCTGATCCAGCTCCTCAGGCATGCTGTCTATCTCAGTCCTGATTCTGGCCGCCGCTTCGTCCATAAGGTCGATGGCCTTGTCCGGCAGGAATCTGTCCGTGATGTAGCGGTCCGAAAGTGTCGCGCAGGCGATAAGAGCGCTGTCGGTGATCCTTACGCCGTGGTGTATCTCGAATCTCTCCTTAAGTCCACGGAGTATGGAAATGGTATCCTCAACTGTCGGCTGGTCGACCATGACCTTCTGGAATCTTCTCTCCAGGGCCGCGTCCTTTTCGATGTACTTGCG
>DBYH01000015.1:13714-31455 GCA_002310095.1 Firmicutes bacterium UBA1191
ATGCAGTGCAGCTCGCCCCTTGCCAGTTTCGGCTTGAGCAGGTTCCCCGCGTCCATGGCTCCCTCGGTCTTGCCGGCTCCGACGATGTTGTGGAGCTCGTCGATGAAGAGCAGAATACGTCCGTCGGACTTCTCGATCTCATTGAGGACCGCCTTGAGTCTCTCTTCGAATTCGCCTCTGAACTTTGCGCCCGCAATCAGCGCGCCCATGTCCAGTGCAAAAATAGTCTTGTCCTTGAGGCCTTCCGGAACGTCTCCGTTGAGTATTCTCTGAGCCAGTCCTTCGACGACGGCCGTCTTGCCGACGCCCGGTTCGCCTATGAGGACAGGATTGTTCTTCGTTCTTCTCGAGAGTATCTGAATAGTGTGTCTGATTTCCGCGTCGCGGCCGATTACCGGATCCAGCTTGCCGTCTCTGGCCATCTCGACCAGATCTCTTCCGTACTTGTTCAGCGCGTCGTAATTCTCCTCAGGATTCTGGCTGGTCACCCTCTGGTTTCCGCGCACCTGATTCAGGGCGTTCAGGAAGCAGTCCTTGCTCATGCCGTATCTTCTGAAGATCTCGGCGCTCGGAGTGTTCCTCTCGTCCAGCAGAGCCATGTAGAGGTGCTCGACGCTGACATACTCGTCCTTGAACTTCTCAGCCTTCTTCTCGGCGTCGACAAGCAGAGCCTGTAGACGTCTCGTCGAATACATCTGATCCGCGCTTCCGCTGACTCTCGGTATTTTATCCAGCTCAGCCTGCACTGAGCCTATGATTTCGCCTACGTTGATCTTGGCATAAGCCAGCAGTTTCGGAATAAGTCCGTCTTTCTGCTGGAGCAGAGCCATGTGAAGATGCTCTCCGTCGACCTGCTGATGCCCTTCTTCAACGGCGATGTTCTGGCAATCAATGATCGCCTCCTGTGCTTTCTGTGTGTATTTTTCTATATTCATAAAATCAACCCCTTTCAGTTGTGTGTTTTTACCTGTTTTTCGGGAGTTTTTCCCTCTCTGAAATCATTGTAAGCCCTTGATATATCAAAGTCAACACTTTTTTGGCACTCAATACGCGAGAGTGCTAACAAAATACATCCGGCGCCCTTTCACACTCTGTCAGTCCGTAACGGAACTGCTGCAGCAGTTCTTTTTTATGTGATACAATACAAATGCGCAGCCGACCTGCGTCAATCTTGGAGAAGCGAAATCCGGAAGAGATCCGCGGCGCGAGCGTCGACATGACGATAATGAACGGCCGCGTCATATACGAACGTTGACACCTGGTTTTGTGTTATTATATGAATATGAAAGCACTGATTGCTATGAGCGGCGGGGTCGATTCCTCCGTCGCGGCCAGACTGACAATTGAAGCAGGTTACGAGTGCGTCGGCTGCACCATGAAGCTCTTCGACTCTGATATCGCCGGCAACGCTGAGGACGCCCGCAAGGTCGCGGAGAGTCTTGGCATGCCGTTCCATGTTTTCGATCTGCGGGACATTTTCAGGAGCTGCGTCATCGACAGCTTCGTGGACGCCTATTCACGCGGAGTGACGCCGAATCCGTGCATAGAGTGCAACAAGAACCTCAAGTTCGGGGAGTTAATGCAAAAGGCAGACGAACTCGGCTGCGACAAGATCGTTACAGGCCACTATGTCCGAGTCGAAAAAGACGAGGCGACGGGCAGGTATCTTCTGCGCAAGGGACTTGATGAGTCAAAGGATCAGAGCTACGTCCTGTATAACCTTACTCAGGATCAGCTTGCCCGCACCCGCTTCCCTCTCGGAGACCTGACCAAAACGCAGGTCAGGGAACTGGCCGCCGCGAACGGCTTCGCGAATGCGGAGAAGCCTGAGAGCCAGGACATCTGCTTCGTGCCGGACGGCGACTACGCTGCCGTGATTGAGAAATACGCCGGCCGCGAATTCCCTGAAGGCGACTACGTGGATCTGGAGGGAAAGGTCATCGGCAGGCACAAAGGCATAATTCACTACACCATCGGACAGACGAGAGGCCTCGGGCAGGCCTTCGGCGAGAAGCGCTACGTCTGCCGCATCGACGCGGAGAAGAATCAAGTGGTTCTCGGAAGCAACGAAGATACCTTCTCACCGGCGGCAAAGGCAGTGAGCTTCAACTGGATTTCAGGCGAGATTCCGGAAGGCGAGATCCGATGCTCCGTCCGTGTGCGCTACAAGCACAGGGAGCAGCCGGCAACGGTCCGCCCGGTCGGAAGCGACGCCGTTGAAATCATCTTCGATGAACCCCAGCGGGCCATCACTCCTGGCCAGTCGGCCGTTCTCTACGACGAGGACATCGTTCTGGGCGGCGGAATCATCATATGAGAATCATAAAACCCGAGGTTGCCTTTGCTTCCCCGGGTTCTTTATTACTATTATTATTCTATTCTTCAGCCCTCGTGAATGTGAGCCAGATACCTACGTACCCCAGTTTGATCATGTCGTCGGACATTATCTTGTAACGTATCCGTGAGTTCTTCTTCAGGCTCGACCAGCAGAACGGCGGGTCGAAATCGTCCTCGTCGCAGTTCAGCTCAAGGATGCCCAGCTTGCCCGTATCGTCCCCCTTCATCTTTCCCGAGATGCCCGGGTTGCCGACCTTGTCGTAAAGGCTGAAGGTGCCGTCGCTTTCGATTCTAAGGGCGTAAAAGCCTGTTTCCGTAGTCTCGTCAGAGGCGTACTGAGCGCAGTCCCACTGACCGACCAGGCGCTCGGGAACCTTTTCCCCGCACCCCGCAAACACTATCAGCAGTGTCATCGCCGCCGCCAGAGCGACAGCCGTAATCCTAACCCTCTTCATAATTAACCTCCAATCTTCTCCGGATGCTTAACCAGATACGCGATTATAAGTACCGAAGCAACGGTAATGCACACGTATACCACACCCGCGACGATAACCATCGACGGGCTCAGACTCGATATTCCGCCGCCGACTACCGCGTACAGGATCAGATCCGGAATGGCGGAAATGAAGCTGGCTACAGCGTACGGCGCGAACTTCGCCCTCGACGCTCCCATGTATATGCTGCCCAGGTCAAAGTTTATCAACTTCATCATGCGCAGCAGAAGTGTGAACAGAAACGGCCTTCTGTCCTCCAGATGCAGAATGGCTTCGATCTTTGGATACTTCTCCGCAATGGTGCCGACCAGGTCGCTTCCGAAGTATCTGCCCATGACGTACCCCTCGGAGAGCATGACCACCAGTCCCAGCGAGTTCACCAGCAGCGCCACCGGCAGATCGAACATGAGACCTGAAGCCGTGTAAAGTATTCCCGAAAAGAAGAATATGGACAGGCTCTTCAAAGCGAAAAGCAAAAGCAGTACAAAAGCAGCAAGCACAAGGTTCGACGGCGTGTAATTGATTATGGCGTCGACGGTGATTTTGTTTCTGTTTACGAGGATGACAACAGCCAGAAGGATCCAGACGCCCAGAGCCCCGTACTTGATGATATTCTGCTGTTTTTTCCTGTCCTGTTCCATTCTGCCTTTGCGTGATTATCTTCGTTAATATGAAGGCTCCAGGGCGGTGGTCCTGAAGCCTTGCGTCATCTGTTTCTTCTGTGTTTATCCCTGACCCCCTGCGTTATTTGGCCATCGGCTTCGGCGAACCTATGTCGAAGTCCGAATCCAGGAATCCCTCTCTGGCCAGCATGGCCTTGATGACTTCGATGTCCGCGAGCGTGTCTTCGCTCTCGCGGTCGTAGATGCTCTCTTCAATGTTCTCGAAGGCTTCGGCGCAGATTCCCAGAGTCTCCTTAATCTTGGCGAGAGTCTCAGGGGATCCGTCTCCCTTCCTGTACTTCTCGATCAGCTCGAGAGTTCTCGGAAGATATGTGTCGTCGAACTTCCTGACGATGTCCATCTTTCCAAGCTCAGGGCTTTCCTTGAGCTTCTTCTCGATCTTGCCGATGGAACCGGAAAGTTCGAAGAGGCAGTCTCTCATCTCCTCGTCGCTGATCTCCAGCACCGCCTGACGAATCGTCTTGATGCTGTCGCTCTCCGTCCTGATCTTCTCCTGAGCCTTTTTACGCTTTATGGCTTCCTCAACAGGTTCAAGCGGCTTGCCCGTGCCGAATTCTGTCATGACGAGAAGCTCGTTGCGGATGTCTATATATGCTCCCAGATTCTCCTGGGGACCGATCAGGAACTTCTTGTCGATCATGAACTGAAGGTCCTTGACGACCTTATCCTTCGGGTAGCCTGTGTTCTGGGCGATGTAATCCAGAGACGTGTTGCCCTCCCAGTTTATGAGCGCCTCGTATTTGCTCCACTTGGTCTGCCTGCGTCTGATAGTGACGTGGAGCAGGATGGCCAGAACGATCCAAAGGGCTGCGAACCCTGCTGCAAACATGACGTCCAGCATTGCGTTGGCCCCAAAGATAGTCATGGCAGCAAACACCGCCGCGGCGATGGAAGCGTATTCGGCAAACTTGAGGCCCGCGCAGTTTCTGGCGTTCCTTATGGAACGCAGCTCATCCTGGGTCAGTCTCTTCGCCGCCGGATCTTCTCTTCTTCTTCTGTCGTATTCAAACGCCATTTCCTATTCTCCAAATTCCCTTTTCTTATTTTGTCTTATACCCTCATCGAACCTGCCTGGGTAAGTCTCTCCTTAAGCTGGTTCTCTATGTTGGTCAGTTCGAGTTCCGCCTCTCTGCGCTTGGCTCTTCCTTCATCCTGAATCCTGATGAGGTCGTCCAGTGTAGCGATGAGTTCCTCGTTGGTGTGCTGCAGAGTCTCCAGATCCACGATACCTCTCTCATTTTCCGTTGCGATCTCAACTGTGGATGTGTGAAGCATCTCGGCGTTCTTCTTCAGGATTTCATTGGTAGTATTGCTGACCATCTGCTGAGCCTTGATGGCTTCCTTGGAGTGAGCCATGCCCAGAGCGATGATCATCTGGTTCTTCCAGAGAGGAAGTGTGTTGACCAGCGTCGAGTGGATCTTGTCCGAAAGAACTACGGCGTTGGTCTGTACCAGTCTGATCTGAGGAGCGTTCTGCAGGCAGATGGCTCTTGTCAGATCCAGGTCGTAGAGTTTCTTCTCGAATCTCTCGCACATGGACGCGAAATCATTGGCTTCCTGGGCGTCCTCGGCCAGACCGGATTCGGCTGCTTTTGCTCTGAGAGCCGGAAGCTCTTCCTTGTAGGCTTTGTCCAGAGCGATACGTCCAGCCGCGATGTACATTGTGAGTTCTTTGAAGTAAGCCTTGTTGTTCTCGAAGAGTCTCTCCTGAATGGCCACGTCCTTGAGCAGAGTTTCCTGATGTTTCTCCAGCTCCTTCGTGATCACTTCGATGTTCGACTCGACCTTGCTGTAGTGAGCCTTGATCTTCTCGGCCTGGTTCGCGCCTCTGCTGAACAGGGCCTTGAGGCCTTTGCCTTCCGTCGGATCCGCCTTGAGGTCTGCGATCAGGTCACTGATAGTATCGCCTATTACATCCAGGTCCTTGTCGCGAACGTGTTCGAGAGCGGACTCTGAAAAATCTGCCAGTCTCTTCTGAGCTCCCGCCCCATATGTGACGATCAGGTTCGAATCATGCAGATTGATCTTCTCCGAGAAATCGGTTATCTGCTTCATCTCTTCCTCTGAGAACTGCTTCAGTCTGAACTCGTCAGCCTCAGGCGCCTCGAGGGCCTGGGTCGCTGCCGGAGCTTCCATATCTTCAAGTGTTTCCAGCGATAATACGGGCTGAATTACCTCGTTTACCATTTCTTCTGCCATTTCGTTCCTCCTTACTATAAATCAAAATCCGAGTCAAGCAGGCCCTCTCTCTCGAAAGTCTGCTGAAGTACTTCAATATCGATGAGCGTGTCTTCGTCTTCACGCTTGTATGCCTTGTCGACTATGTTCTTGTAGGCGATTGCGCAGGTGTTCAGAATGCCCTTGATCTCGAGCATCGTCGCTGAACCCGCGTCGCCGGTCCACAGCTTTTCGGCCAGCTCGATGGTCTTCGGAAGGTAGACCTCTCTGAGCTGTTTGATGCCCTCCTGTTTCGCCATTTCAGGCCTGCGCTTCACCAGTCTGTATATCTTCCTGAGCGAGTTCTCTATGCTCTTCAGCGATTCGACCACATCAGGATCCTTCACATCGGCCGCCACAGTGGCGATCGCGTTGGCGTAATCGTCCTCATTCCAGACGCGCTTTCCGTCAGGCTCTTCGACCTTGGCCGCGTCTTCCTTTTCGGCGGCCTCCTCACGCTTGAGGGTGTTCTCGATGGATTCAATAGGCACGCCGTTCCTCATCATTACAAGTATATCATATTCGCCGTGGATATACGCCGCAATGTTTTTCTCCTCGTCCTTGAAGAATCCGTTGTTGATCATCTCCTGGATGTCTTTTCTCACCGTGTTGATCGGAATGCCCGTCTTGCGCGAGAGCATCTTCAGGGACGTGTTGCCGTTCTGGTTGATGAACGAATCGTACTTGTTCCACTTGGCGACATTTGACCTGGCGGTCTTGACCAGCCATCCGCCGAGGCACGCCATCAGCAGCGGCAGAATGATCGCCTCCAGCCCGCGCATGAATGAATAGTTGAAGGCGTACATGTTTCCGTACAGATCCAGGACGCCGACAATCAGACACGCCCAGCCCACGATCGTGCGGACTCTACCCGTCCTCTTGTTTCTGATTCTCTTTTTTTCTTTTTCAATCTCTGCCTTATTCATAATTCCCACCTTTTCTGTTTTATGTACTTATTTTACTAGCATGACAGCAAAATGGCAAAAACTTTACCATCTGTATGATATAATCTTTTTGTCGTACCGTACATCGCCGCGACTGCGGATCATGGTACGACAATACCGCACAAAATACGTAAACGAGGTGAATCATGGCAGGCAAAGGCAACCCGGCTAAGGCCGCGGAAAACAGGTATAAAACAAAGCGCAGGGAAATGGGCTGGTCCAGAGAGGCCGCGGCCTACGAACTCCACATGTCCGACGACAAGCTGGAGCGCATAGAGAACGGCAAGCAGCTCCCTTCCGCGAAGGATGTTCTGGACATGTCCGACGCGTACAACTCGCCGGAACTGTGCAACTATTTCTGCAATAAAGACTGCGAGATCGGCCGTCACTACGTCCCTGAAGTTCCCGATTCGGAGCTCCCGGACATAATCCTCCGCCTGCTGAGTTCCGTCAACGACTTCAGCGATATGGAAAAGCAGCTGATCCGCATTACTGCCGACGGAATAATCGAGCCGGACGAGATTCCGGATCTGGTAAAAGTTCAGCACACACTGGAACAGCTCTCGATTATGATCGAAGCCCTCCAGCTCCGCATAGAGAAAAAGATAGACGAGGGTGAAATAGAAGAATCCGCCTATAAGGCGGAGTTCGAAAAACTGGGTAAACTCTTCTGGTGAAAGCGCAAACGCGCCTGTCAATTAAACGAATACATATTCGCCCATTCTTCTGAAAGCCTCTTCGAGGCGGCTGCGAGGCGACGCCAGGTTCAGGCGGACGTGACACGGACCTTCAAACAGACGTCCGTCCTGCCAGCCGACACCCACTCGCCATCCCGCTTTGATGACTTCTTCAATGCTGCGCCCCTTTTCGGCGCAGTATTTTGTTAAGTCGAGAAACAGCATGTATGTTCCTTCGGCCATCGCGGTTTCGACGCCCGGGAAGTTCCTGTTTATACACTGATATGCCCACCGGGCGTTTCCTTCCAGAACCTGCAGGAGTTCCTTCGTCCACTCGCGACCCTCATCGCTGTAGGCGCCCACAAGGGCGTGCATGGACAGCACGTTCATCTCGTTGTAGTGAGTCCTCTCCCCGTGCTCGGTTATTATCTTGTTAAGCTCTTCGTTGTATATGATATGGTAGCTTCCGACCAGACCCGCCAGATTGAAGGTCTTGCTCGGAGCGTACGCCGCGGCTGTGTGCTCCCGCGCCCAGTCGTTCACGCACTGGAAAGGAATGTGCTCGTGTCCTTCGAATACCAGGTCCGCCCATATCTCATCGCTTAATACCGTTACGTTGTTGGCCTCGAAGACCTCCGCGGCCTTCTCAAGTTCAGGCAAAGTCCACACGCGGCCGCTCGGATTGTGAGGCGTGCAGAAGAAGACGACCCTGATGTCGTTTTCTTTTATCTTCCGGTCCATGTCCTCGTAGTCCATGCGCCATACGCCTTCATCATCGAGCACCAGCGGGCTGTAGACCGAACGCCTTCCGAGTCCTTCAATATCTGACTTGAATCCCACATATACAGGGCTGTGCAGCAGGATGCTGTCGCCCGGCTCTGTCAGTTCCTCGACGGCGCTGGAAAGAAAACCGTGGACGCCGTTTTCGTAGCCGATGTTTTCGACCTTCAGATCTTTATGATATTCGCCGGCCCTGCGCCAGTCGATGATGGACTGGTAGTACTCGTCCGAGTAGTCATAGTATCCAAAGAGAGGATGCTCCGCCCTCTCAATGATCTTCCTGGTTATGGCCGGGCAGGTCGCGAAGTTCATGTCTGCGACCCACAGCGGAATGAAGTCGAACCCTTCCTCCGGCAGCTCCGGTTCCATGCCCCACTTGAACTTGCCCACGGAATCGTAGGCCGAAGCGTCCTTGCCTTTTCTGTCTATGATGCTGGTGAAATCGTATTTCATTTGATAAGCTTCTCCTTGTCTTTGCGGCTCATGTGCTTGATCTGCCACTCGCGGCTCATGGCTTCCTGCTTCGTTTCAAAGGTCTCGACATGCACCAGTTCAACAGGCCGTCTCGCCCTGGTGTACTTGCCGCCGGTGCCGTCATTGTGGCTGGCCAGTCTCTTCTCCAGATCGTTAGTCCAGCCCGTATACAGGGTGCCGTCACTGCACCTCAGAATGTACGTGTAGTTCGCCGCTTTCATTAATCATCGTCCTCGTCTTCGCCATCATCATCGTCGTCATAGTCGTCGTCATAGACATCGAGACAAAGAACGTCCGGTCTGGCGTAATGACCGCAGACGTCGTGTTCCATCTTGCTCGCCGGAACCTCCTGCATGTCCAGTTCGGCGTAGATGATCTCCTCCTTATCCCACACGCAGTCGCTGACGAGATGTCCGAACGGGTCGATCACACAGCTGCCGCCTCTGCAGGCGATGTCAGGAAGATAGTCCAGGTCCTTATACTCATTGAGGTCCTTTGGGTAGGAGCTCTTTCTGATGATCATGTTGCAGTTGATGAAGTAGCAGTGGCCTTCTATGGCTATGTGGCGGATGGTGTTCTGCCACTCCTCGTTGTCGTTGGTGTTCGGAGAAATGTAGAGTGATATACCCTTCTCGTATAGGGCCACCCTGGCCAAAGGCATGTAGCTCTCCCAGCAGATCAGATTGGCCATAGGTCCCCACGGCGTATCCATAACCGGGAAGTAATCCTTGTTGGCGTCTCCCCAGATCACTCTCTCGCTTCCCGTCGGCTTGAGCTTCCTGTGATTCAGAGCCTCGCCTTCGGGTGAAATCATCATGTTCGAATTATAGAGGGTACCGTTGACCTCATCTCGTTCGGAATAGCCGATGCTCACATAAACGCCTGCCGTCACGGCCGCGTCTATGATTCTGTCCATCTCGGGACTGTCCGCAAGCATGGAGTTGTCATGATACCGTTTCCAGTCTTCCCTTCCCGAGCTGCTCCTGCTTCCTGTTCTGAAGCCGAAGTTCATGCCGAATGGATACCCCGGTATGAAAAGCTCCGGGAAAACCACCAGTTCCGCGCCATTGTCAGCGCATTCTTTTATCAGTTTTACCGCCTTGTCTACACAGGCGTCTTTGTCGAACATTACCGGCTCCGCCTGTACGACGGCGACCCTGCAGCTGTCATTCAGATTCTTCATATTATTTTTCCTTTCCTGCCTATCGAATTACTGGTTACATTATATAATATAAACCCAGTCGCTGAGACAAGTTTTTCTCTTTGAAGCAGCCACTCCATAAGGCACGCATTTTACTTCGACAAATCGGGATTTATCGAGGAAATTATTATAAAAGGGAAGCGAATTATCAAGGGTTTCGGCAAACACTTTTGTTGTAACCCAACAAATCCCGGTTTGCCGGCGTGGCTCAATAATAAAAACCTCTTTCCATAATAGAAAAGAGGTTTGTTCTGGTGCGCCCGACAGGACTTGAACCTGCATGCTCTCGCACTGGAACCTAAATCCAGCGTGTCTGCCAATTCCACCACAGGCGCGTGTTTTGGCCGCGCGGCCCCGTTATTATAGCACAGAAGTCCAAAGCATGTCAGCGTTTGCGTACTTTGATGTCGGAGTTCAGCATTCCTCCGCGCTTTATTATGTCCGCGCCGAACTTCTCTCTCAGAGCGTCGACCGCCTTGTCGGCATTGTGCTCCCTCTCGTCGGCCTTTTCGCTCTCGCCGAAGAGGGACATCTGCTGCTGTCCGTCCCTGTCCAGCTGAGTCATGGCCAGGCCGATCAGCCTCAGATTCGTCTTGCCGTCCCATAGCTGCCTGAATAGTTCCCTCGCCGTCTCATAGGTCTTCGTCGTGCCGTCAGTCGGCGCATCAAGCATCCGCTGGTGGGAGTGCTTCTTCATGTCGTTTCCGCGGATGGTAATCGAGATACATGAGGCCTTGACCCCATCGCGCCTGACGCGGGCACTCACATTATCAGCCAGATGCAAAAGCACCTTTTCGCCCTGCTCCCAAGTCGTGATGTTGTCGTCAAAAGTGATCTCGTTGCTGTATCCCTTCGGCGCATCCGCTTCAGCCGTTACAGGTGAATCGTCGATACCGTTGGCGTAGTTCCAGAGCTGGCTGCCCATCTTGTTGCCGAGGATGGCTCTGATCGACAGCTGGTCTGCCTTTGCGAGATCTCCGATGGTATCTATGTGAAGCTTCGTCAGCTTGTCCGCCGACGCCTTGCCGCAGAGGAACAGTTCCCCAACAGGCAAAGGCCACATCTTCGCTTTTATTTCATCCGGGAAAAGTGTGTGCACTTTGTCCGGCTTCTCGAAATCGCTGGCCATTTTGGCGAGCAGCTTGTTTGATGAGATGCCCACGTTGACCGTGAAGCCGAGCTCGTTTTTTATCCTGTCTTTGATGTCGTGGGCCGCCTTCACCGGATCCGGATACATGCGCCCCATGCCGGTCATGTCAAGGAAGCACTCGTCGATGGAGAATTCCTCGACAACCGGCGTGTACTCTCTGAGAATAGTCTTGAATGCCCGCGACATCTCCGAGTACAGAGCGAAATCCGAAGGGGCGATCACAAGTCCCGGGCACTTGCGGACTGCAGCCGAGACAGGCTCGCCCGTCGCGATGCCGTACTTCTTCGCAGGCACAGACTTGGCCAGGACTATGGATGTGCGCCTGTTCGGGTCGCCGCCGATTATTGACGGAATGTCCCGCAGATCGGGCTCTGCCGCAGCGCCGGTTCCATCATCTCCGCGCATCTCCGCGTCCCGCCTGCGCCGCACCGCCTCCCAGGACAGGAAAGCGCTGTTAACATCTATGTGAAATATCGTTCTCATATCCATACCGTGTTCGGCTTCTCCTCCGCGAAATTCGCCTCCAGCATTTCTTTGTGGGAGAGGAAGTCCGGGTCGTCGAAATACTTGGCTCCCATAGGGCATCGTGCAACGCAGGCCTGGCACTTGATGCAGATTCCCGGCACATTCGTCACGTCTTCCGGATCGATAGACCCCATTGAGCAGACACGCGCGCAGGTTCCGCACCTGACGCACTTATCCACGTCAGTAAGCGGCTTCGCTTTTAGGAACACTGCCGGTTCGCCGTCCATGCGCTTCGGTCTGTAGTAGGGTCCCGGAGGAGTGTTGCCGTCAACTGTCAGGTCCGCGAAGTCTTCCGCGCTGCCGGCTGCTTCAACGGCTTTCCACAACCCGATCGCTATTGCCTTTGCGTCTTCAATGTCCTGCGTCTTCGGCCGTCCCGCCGAGAGATTCGTCGCGAATGCGTGCTGAGTGACAAAAGCAGCCGCGGCCGCAGGCCTGAATCCTGTGTTCTTCTGCTCGTATACGAGCTCCGCTATGCCGTCGTCGAAGGCGCGGTTGCCGAAACAAACGAACGGCAGCGACAGAGTGCCGTTGCCTTTGAGGTTCTCCTGCACGAAGGGCAGGATCTTGTTTGGCAGCCTGCCCGCGTAGACAGGAAGACCTATGATCAGAAGGTCGTCTGGCCCGAACTCATACGTTTTTTCGCGGGCTTCGGGGCGTGTGAAATCGAGGGTCTCCGCCTGAAGACCGGCCGCTTCAGCAACAGCGCGGGCCATTGCCTTTGCAAGTTTTTCCGTATTGCCCGTCGGGCTGAAATAAGCCGCGACCACCCGTCTGATCTTCATATTGCTCTCCTAGTGAGTGAATCCGTACTTGCCGGTCTTGCTTGCGTTCGTCAGTACATGGGCATCCTTCAGGTCCATCAGGCACTGCCAGAAATCCTTCATAAAAGCCTCGGCGAGATTGTAGGTCAGGTCCGCTCTGCATACGACACGCTGAACGGTTACCTCGCCCGCTCCGTCCGGAAGCGGATATGACGGCACCTGCCACCCGTGCATGCGCAGTCTGTCGGACAAATCGTAAAGATTCCAGACAATCTCTGTTCCGTCCTCGTACCTGGCGCCTTCCTTGAGCTTGTAGCATACTATTGGCATGCGGGAACCCGTATTGTACAGTTCGAACATTCCCGTCTTCTGAATCCATTCGCTGATAACTGTGGCGATTTCCTGAGTCTTCAGGTGAATCTGGCTGTAGCCCTGTCTTCCGAAACGCAGGAAGTTGTAGTATTGACCGACAATCTGGCTGGCGCTCCTCGAGAAGTTTATGGCCATGGTCGGCATCTCGCCGCCAAGATAACTGACCTTGAAGATCAGTTCCTCCGGCAGATACTTCTGGTCTCTCCATACGACCCATCCAACCCCCGGATACGTGAGTCCGTACTTGTGACCTGATGTTGAAATAGACACAACATTTTCCAGCCTGAAATCCCAAAGCAGATCCGGCTCAGTGAACGGAACGAACATTCCGCCGCTGGCGCCGTCGACATGGATTACCAGCTCAGGCAGATTCGGATGAGTGCGGTTGTACTCTCCCACCAGCCTGTCCAGCGTCTCTATGTCATCGTACTCACCCGTGTAGGTCGTGCCCATGATTGCGGCTATTCCTATGGTGTATTCGTCAACATAATCCATAACCGTATCCATGTCCAGAGTCATGCAGTTCTTTGTTACCGGCACGATGCGAAGCTCGATATCCCAGTAGACACAGAACTTCTCCCAGCACACCTGATAAGCGGAACTCATGATCAGATTCGGCTTTCTCTTGTTGATGTTCACTCCCATCCTCAGAGCCTGGTTCCTCCAGCGGAATTTCATTGCCATGCCGGCCAGCATGCACGCCTCGCTGCTTCCTACGGTGGAAGTCCCGAGATAATCTGAATGTCTCGGAGCGTTCCACAGGTTTGCCAGAATGTTGACGCAGCGGTTCTCAAGCTCCGCGGTCTGCGGATATTCGGACTTATCTATCGCGTTCTTGCTCAGGGTTTCGCTCATGAGCTCGACAGCCTGCTTTTCCATGTAGGTCTGGCAGAATGTCGCCATGTTCAGACGCGAATTTCCCTCGTCAAGAAGCTGGTTCTCAATGAGCGCCCTCGCCGCTTCAGGGTCGATGGACTCCTCGTTCAGCCTGTACTTCGGTATTACCGAACCCTCTTTCTTATTTCCATAACCAAAGGCCATACTTCTCAGTTTTTCCTTGTTTTTCTCTCCGTAAAGCACTGTTTCCCTCCGTCCTTTGCATTATCTGACATCTTATTTACTCTTCTGCTGTTAATTCTACGACAACTCGGAACCGTAGTCCACAGCAAAAGCAGCCATTTTTCTTTGACTTTTACCCTTCGTAGTGGTAGTATGAGCGAGTAAAGCGTTGACGAGGAAAGTACGCTGGCCAAAAGGTCTGACAGAGAGAGATGGGTGCTGGAATCATCTCATTCCCGGGCGAGCCGAAGACCACCTCCGAGCGGCACCAATACTGCCCGCCGGCCGCGTTAAAAGCCAAAATGAGTGCCGGAGCACAAAGCGAGAGCGCAGCTCCGGAAGATGGGTGGAACCACGGATACAGAAAATGTATGCGTCCCTTCTGACTAAACAGCCGGAGGGGTTTTTGTTTTTTGCAAAGGCAACCCGGCCCGAGCGCGAAATCCTTCGCCGGCCACCATCAGAAAAAAGCACAGGAGGAAACAGAATTGATTATCACACTCAAAGACGGAAGCACCAAGGAATACGCTGAGGCCATGTCGGCCTACGACATCGCCAGAGACATCAGCGATGGTCTGGCGAGAGCAGCCTGCCTGGCAGAGATCGACGGCGAGATCTGCGATCTCAGAACAGTCATCGATAAGGACAGCGAACTCAACATCCTGACCTTTGATTCGGACGAAGGCAAGAAGGCCTACAGGCACACATGCTCCCATGTTCTAGCTGAGGCGGTCAAGAACCTCTATCCGGAAGCGAAGCTGGCCATAGGACCTTCCATCGAAGGCGGCTTCTACTACGACTTCGACATCCCGCCTCTCAGCAGAGAGGATCTGGACGCCATCGAGGCCGAGATGAAAAAAGTCATAAAGAAAGGCGACAGACTCGAGCGCTTCACCATGTCTAGGGAAGACGCCATCGCCATGTATAAAGAGAAGGACGAGCCGTACAAGGTCGAGCTGATCGAAGACCTGCCTGAAGGCGAGGAAATCTCCTTCTACAAGCAGGGCGACTTCACGGAGCTCTGCGCGGGACCGCACCTGATGAGCACAAGACCTCTTAAAGCCTTTGCGCTGACTTCAAGTTCCGGCGCTTACTGGAGAGGCGACGAAAAGAACAAAATGCTCACGAGAATATACGGCACGGCCTACACCAAGAAGGACGAGCTGAAGGAATATCTGGAGTATCTGGCCGACATCAAGAACCGCGACCACAACAAGCTGGGCCGCGAGATGGAGCTGTTCACCACGGTGGACGTAGTCGGTCAGGGACTGCCGCTCTTCATGCCGAAGGGCACCAAGATCATACAGAAGATGCAGCGCTGGATCGAAGATCTGGAGGACTACGAGTGGGGCTATGTCCGCACACGCACGCCGCTAATGGCCAAGTCCACCCTGTACAAAGTATCCGACCACTGGTACCACTACAAGGACGGCATGTTCCTCCTGGGATACGATAACCTTGAGGACGTCCTGGCGGCCGAAGACAGATCTGACGAAATCCGCGGAGTTCAGGATCTGAACCTGATCGAGCACGACGCCGACGCTGACGTTTACGCTCTGCGCCCGATGACCTGTCCGTTCCAGTACTACGTCTACAAGGCACGCCAGAAGAGCTACCGCGACCTGCCGTACAGAATGGGCGAGACTTCGACCCTCTTCAGAAACGAGCAGGCCGGCGAGATGCACGGACTGACGAGAGTCCGCCAGTTCACCATCTCCGAGGGACATCTGGTCTGCACACCTGAACAGATAAAGGACGAGTTCGAAGGCTGCGTGGCTCTGGCCAAGTACTGCCTGACCACTCTGGGACTCGAGAATGACGTAACATACCGCATGTCCAAGTGGGATCCGGCCGACGCGGGCCACTATCTCGGAACTGCCGAGGAGTGGGATACGGTACAGAATATGATGCGTGAGATCCTGGACGACATCGGCCTCGACTACGTTGAGGCAGACGGCGAAGCCGCCTTCTACGGACCTAAGCTGGACATCCAGGCCAAGAACGTCTACGGCAAGGAAGACACGATGATCACCATCCAGCTCGACATGTTCCTGGCTGAACGTTACGACATGTACTACATCGATACCGACGGCCAGAAGAAGCGTCCGTACATCATCCACCGTACGTCAATCGGATGCTATGAGCGTACGCTTGCGTGGCTCATCGAGAAGTACGCCGGCAACCTGCCGACCTGGCTTTGCCCTGAGCAGGTCAGGATCCTGCCGATCTCCGAGAAGGTCGCCGATTACGCGGAAGAAGTCCGCAAGGAGCTCCGCAGAAACGGCGTCGACGTTGAGATCGACGGCTCCAGCGAGCGTATCGGATACAAGGTCCGCCGCGCCCAGATGGAGAAGGTTCCGTACATGCTGGTCCTCGGCGCCAAGGAAGCTGAGACAGGCGCGGTATCAGTCCGCTCCCGTTTCGCCGGCGACGAAGGCGTATGCCCTCTCGGCGAGTTCATCGACAAAATCTGCGAAGAGATCCGTACAAAGGCAATCCGCAAGATCGAAAAGACCGACGAAGAGTAAGGCAAAAGCAGTCTGACGGTTATACAGAAGGCTCTGTGAAAACAGGGCCTTTTTTAATGATTATTTATCAGCCGCCAGACTGTTTTTGTGTTACAATGCTGACAGAAAGGGGTATGACACATCATGACAAGAAGAAAGAAAAAATCTTTACGTTTCAAAATCATCACCATTTTGATCATTCTGCTGGTCCTGGCGGGCGGGGCCTTTGCTTTCTATTGGTACACGACGCCTCAGATCAGCCTCGAAGGCGATAAGACCATGGAAGTCACCATGAAAGACGGGTACCACGAACCGGGAGCGACGGCCACTTTTTCATTCCACGACATCAGCAGCTACGTCGAAATCGACTCTCAGGTGAACGACAAGAAGGTCGGCGTCTACAAGGTAATCTATACCGTCAACTATCTGGACAAGACCGCGACGGCCGAGAGAACCGTCAGCGTCATCGATAAGGAGCCGCCGGAGATTACCTTCAACGAGGGCAAAGAAATGACCATCCGGACCGGTGAAAAGTTCGAGGATCCGGGCGTGACCGCAATCGACGATTCCGACGGCGACATCAGCGACAAAGTGGCTGCAAAAGGTTTTGTTGAAACCACCTGCGAGGGAAGTTACGAGATAACTTACGATATTTCCGATTCATACGGAAATGAAGCCACCGCCATCCGCACCGTCAAAGTCAAAGGCGAACCTTTGCATGAGACAAAAGGCGTCATCTACCTTACCTTCGACGACGGCCCAAGCACCAAGGTCACGAAAAAGATACTGAAGACTCTTGAAAAATATGACGTGCCTGCGACCTTCTTCGTCATCGACTACGGCGATGACGCCAAGAAGATCAAGCTGATGAAGCGCGCCATCAAGGACGGCTGCACCATCGGAATCCACGGCTACTCACATGACTACAGCAAGATCTACGCCTCCACTGATGACTTCATGGACAACATTACGAAGCTTCAGAAGAAACTGAAAGACGACCTGGGTTACGATGCGCAGATAATCAGATTCCCGGGCGGCAGCTCCAACACCGTCAGCAAGGATTACTGCAAAGGCATCATGACGGATCTGACCAAGGAGGTCCAGAGAGAAGGCTACAAATACGTCGACTGGAACGTGGATTCAACCGATGCCTCCGGAAACAACGTTCCCGCAAAAGTGCTGATCGAATCCGTAAAGGAAAACTGCGATCTGGAACAGTTCAACGTCATCCTGATGCACGACTCCGACGCGAAGGAAACAACTGCCGAGGCCCTTCCTAAGATCATCAAGTGGGCACAGAAAGAAGGGTACGAGTTCAGGGCCATTACGATGGATTCCCCTGCCGCGCACCACACAGTTAACAACTAAAATGTGACAAAGGGGACGGTTCGTTTGACACATTCCAAGGCATACGAAAACAGAGCGCTTACGCGCTCTGTTTTTTCTGGTGATCCTACCGGGAATCGAACCCGGGTTACCGCCGTGAAAGGGCGGTGTCTTAACCGCTTGACCATAGGACCGTATAGAGAAAAAGCGGCAACGTCTTGCTTTCCCGGG
>DBYH01000025.1 GCA_002310095.1 Firmicutes bacterium UBA1191
ACAGGAACGCTCCTTTTTCTTTTTTTACTCATAGTGCTTATCCCCTTTCAAAAATCGCACATTTATATGTATATGTGGAATGTTTATATTTCAATGTTTTTCAGTAATATCAAAGGCTCCCGATTTCCTCGAGAGCCCCGTTTTTTTGGTTGCGGGGAGAGGACTTGAACCTCTGACCTCCGGGTTATGAGCCCGACGAGCTACCAACTGCTCCACCCCGCGACGTTATTGACTTAATTATTGGTACCGGCGACCGGGGTCGAACCGGTACGGGTATTACTACCCACGGGATTTTAAGTCCCGGGCGTCTGCCTATTCCGCCACGCCGGCACAATCAAAACCTTCTAAAAATAATGGCTCCGAGGGTGGGGCTCGAACCCACAACCTACCGGTTAACAGCCGGTTGCTCTACCATTGAGCTACCTCGGATCATTAGCTTTTGCCCCGACGGCAAGAGTTATTATACAACTGCCGTCAGGGCGTGTCAACAATATTTCGTTACTGCGCAACAAGGCGTTACTGCTTCCTGCTTCTAGGTCTTACCTTGGCCTTTCTGAGGCCTTTCTCTGCAGGTTCAGCGACGGTTTCCTCAGCAGTCTCGGCAGCCTCTTCGGCCCCTTCGGCCATCTCTTCAGCTGCCTTTTCGGCCAGCGCCGCGTCAGAATCGGCTTCTACGGCCTCGTCTGCGGCGGCAAGCGCCGATTCAGGCTCGAATTCATCCAGTTCACTGGTATCGAAGCTCTCGCGGGCATCTTCCGGAATCGGTTCAGGCTCCTCGTCTTCAAGACGTTTGTTCTCTTTCTGAGTATCCTCGACCAACTTGGCCTGATCCTCGGCCTGAGCCTCCTCGATCATTTTGATCTTCTCGGAGTACTTCTTGATGTTCGCCTTGTCGTCCTGCTCTTCATAGATCTCCAGCAGTTCCTTCATGGTCTCCAGATGGCTGCCGTTTGCCATGAGGACCTTCTTGAACTCGGCGACCGCTTCGGCAATTTCACCGGCCTGGACATAACCGCGCCCAAGGTAGTAATGCAAAGGCCACCAGTCCTTATACTGGCTCTTCAGATAAGGTTCCAGTATGTCGATTCCCTCTTCGTAGCGACCGGCGCCTATCTTGAGGCATCCGTCCTCTATGGCTACAGGGTGGGCGATCTGCTCCAGACGCTTGGTGATCTCCCTGCGGTCCTTGCCGTTTCTTCCGAACTTCAGAAAATTCTGCCAGGCGATCTTGGCTTTGCCGTAAAGGCCCATGTTCAGGTATGAATAACCCAGATAGTAGTAACCCATGGCGAATCTCGGGTGTGTTTCAGTCAGGATCTCGAACCAATCGACGGCCTCGGCCTTGAAGCGTCCGATGTATTCCTCATTCTTGCTGTGCTCATACATGACTCGGCATGCGCGGGCGTATGAGTACATGGCGTGCATGTAGTCGTGCTTCATGCACAGGGCCGCTCTGAAGTGAATGCAGGCATTGTCCATTTCGCCGTGTTCCGCGGCGTCTCTGCCCTCTTTCATCATTCCTTCGTAGAGCTTGTAGTTGTAGAGTTTCTTCAGGATCGCACAATAGTCCTTCGTGTACTTGAAGTGAGGGTCGCATCCCATGACCCAGGCCATGTTTTCAGCCAGGACCAGGAAGTCTATGCCCTTGCCTCCTGAGAACTCCTTGACTTCCTTGCGGCGCAGCGGAATCGGAACGCCTCTCATCAGGTCGCCCGCCTTGTTTGCTGCCATGAATTCTTCCGAGAACTCGACAAAGACGAACTTGTTCAGGTACTTCTTGAAGTATCTGCCTATTCTGTCCTCACGGAGCTGGATGTCCACCTCTTCTCTCGGGCGCACAACAGTTCTCGTGACGCCGAGGGCCTGGAGGATATTGCCGTCCTCTCTGTGAACTATCTGGTCCTTATCGGTTTTCCTTGCTTTTCTGCTCATTACATCTCCTTCTGACGCGCCTTATAACGCGCGGAATCTCTCGTCCTTCAGCAGATCGTGGTCGGACATTGCCGCCCTTATCTGCTCCATCATCCTTTCCTTGTCGTCAGGCAGGTCGCCCTTAAGCGACAGGTAGTTTGAAGCATGATTGCTGCGGAATACGCATTTCTTCGTGACTTCGGTGTTCTCCAGCATCAATAGCGTCTCTGCCATGACTTCCTCCGCTGAAAGCAGCTCCATTTTGCCGCTTTCGATGTCTTTGGCCATCGGCACTGACGGGTCGACCAGAAGCGTGAGCAGTGCCACGTATGACGGGCTCATCTCGCTGATCATCTTTCCCGACTCTATGGCGTGCTCTTTCCAGCCTGCCTTGCCCGCCAGACCGGATATGAAGGTTACCGACGCCTTCATGCCGCTGGCTTCGATCTTCTTCACTCCGTCGATTATCTGCTGGCGCGTTTCGCCTTTGTTTATGTCCTCAAGGACCTTCTCGCTGCCGGACTCGGCGCCTATGTACACCATGGTGACGCCCGCCTCATAGAGCTCGCGCAGCTCCTCGTCGGTCTTTTTCAGGGCGTCGTTTGCTCTTCCGTACACAGTCACCCTCTCGCACTCCGGGAAGTTCTCCCTGATGTACGAAAGAATCGGCAGAAGCCTGTTGTTGGACAGGCACAGAGCGTCCCCGTCGCAGAGGAACATGCGGTCCACCCTCGGGTAGGTCCTGCGCGCCCATGCCAGATCCTCGAGCACGTCCTCCAGCTTCCTTATGTGGAACTTCTTGTCCTTGTACATGCTGCAGAATGTGCACTTGTTGTGCGTGCATCCCACAGTCACCTGAACGATCAGGCTGTATGCCTCACTGGGCGGTCTGTAAATATTGCCTTCGTATCTCATGCAAAAGCCCCGTGTCCTTTTTTACATCTTCTCCGGCGCTTTCATGCAGAGAATGTCCAGCCCGTTTCTGATGGCTGTCTGCGCCGCTATAACCATGGCCACCTTGGCGACCTTCTCGTCCTCGTCATCCACCAGGATGTGCTCATCGTGGTAGAACTTGTTGAATGCCTGAGCGATGTCCACCAGGTGCCTCGTTACGATGGACGGCTCATACTTCTCTCCCGCTTCCAGAATGACATCCGGGAATCTGTAGAGCAGCGATGTGAGCGCGTGGGCGCTTTCGCTGGTCAGATACTTAGGATCGAATCCTGCCTTTGCCTTGGCGACTATCTCGTCACCCGCGTTTCTGAGTATGCTGCAGCTGCGGGCGTATGTGTACTGAACGTATGGACCCGTCTCGCCTTCGAAGTTGAGAACGTGATCCCATGAGAATACGTAGTCCTTGATTCTGTAGTTGGACAGCTCGTTGAATACTACAGCGCCGATTCCTACAGCCTTGGCTACTTCCTCTACCATCTCAGGATCCGCTCCCGGGTTCTTCTCTTTGATTATCTCACGGGTCTTGTCTACGGCTCCGTTGAGAACGTCTTCAAGGAATACGACTCTGCCCTCACGTGTGGACATTGTGCCGTCAGCCAGGCTTACGAGACCGAACGGAACGTGTACGCAGTCTCTCGCCCACTCATATCCCATGAGCTCCAGAACCTGAATCCACTGCTGAAAGTGCAGATTCTGCTGGGAGGCTACGACGTAGATGTTCTTGTAGAAATCGTACGTTTCCTTGCGGTATACGGCCGCCGCGATGTCACGTGTTATGTACAGGGTCGAACCGTCGGACTTCTGGATCAGTGCCGGCGTCAGACCGTACTCGTCCAGACGAACAAGTCTCGCGCCCTCGTCCTCTTCCATGAGGCCCTTTTCTTCAAGTTCCTTGATGAAACGAGGCATCTTGTCTGAATAGAAGCTCTCGCCGGCGTAGGAATCGTATTTGATTCCCAGCATGTCGTATACTCTGTTGAACTCCTTCAGGGATTCGTCTCTGAACCACTGCCAGAGTTCCGTCTCTTCAGGCTCGCCGTTCTCGAGTCTAGTGAACGTAGCTCTCGCCTCGTCATCCAGAGAAGGATCCTTCGCCTCTTCCTCATGGAACTTCGTATAATAACCGAGCAGAGTCTTGATAGGCTCGTCGATTACGTCCTGCTTGTTGCCCCAGTGTCTGTAGGCTACGATCATCTTGCCGAACTGGGTTCCGTAGTCACCCAGGTGGTTGATTCTTATTACCTTGAATCCCAGATAGTCGTAGATGCGCGCTATGGAAGCTCCGATGACGGTGCTTCTTATGTGGCCGATGTGGAAAGGCTTGGCGATGTTAGGAGATGAGTACTCGACCACTACAGGTCTGCCCGCTCCGATGTCGCTCTTTCCAAAGTCCTCGCCCTTTTCGATCACGTCAGAGATTACTTCATCCGCAAAGGCTTCTCTGGCGATGAACATGTTAACATAGGCATTCACCTGCTCGACCTTCTCGAACATCGGATCGTCCGCGATGGCCTCGGCGATACCCTTGGCAATCATAGGAGGAGCCTTTCTCAGAATCTTCGCCAGCTTGAAGCAAGGGAAAGCGTAGTCTCCCATTTTGTTGTCCGCCGGTATCTCGATCATGGCTCTGATCTCGTCCCTCTCCAGTCCTTCTACCTGAGGCGCTATAAGATCTGTGATTTTGTCAACATACTGAAGCATTTCTATTCCTTGTATATTGAACTCATAGGG
>DBYH01000018.1:0-396 GCA_002310095.1 Firmicutes bacterium UBA1191
CAAACTTTCTTTTCCTTACCGGAAATGTGCCAGAAGGGATTCGAACCCCCTACACACGGCTTAGAAGGCCGTTGCTCTATCCAGCTGAGCTATGAGCCCGCATCTTTGGAGCGGATGATGAGAATCGAACTCACGCCATCAGCTTGGAAGGCTGAGGTTCTACCATTGAACTACATCCGCGTATTCCGGGACCGGGAGTGCGGACTCTCCGGTCCTCTCTTTGTCAAATTGGAGCGGAAGACGAGATTCGAACTCGCGACCCTCGCCTTGGCAAGGCGATGCTCTACCCCTGAGCCACTTCCGCGTATATTGGTCGAGGGAGATGGATTCGAACCATCGAAAGCTCAGCTAACGGATTTACAGTCCGCCCCCTTTGGCCACTCGGGAATCCCTCGA
>DBYH01000018.1:426-76567 GCA_002310095.1 Firmicutes bacterium UBA1191
AATGTCCAATGCATTTTTTGGAGCTGGCGGAGGGAATCGAACCCCCAACCTGCTGATTACAAATCAGCTGCTCTACCGTTGAGCCACGCCAGCAAGTCCCTCACATCAGGCCAACGCTCCTGACGCGCCTATAAACTATACCTTAAAGACTCTCGGCTTGTCAAGGTGTTTTTCACACTTTTTCGGGCGCCACGGAGCAGTCCGTAATGCGGGCGGTGCCTGACGTCAGATTGGCTGCCAGGCCCTTCAGTTCCTCTTCATTTTCGGCGAAGGTGATCAGCTCGATTTTCACCTTTTCGCCGTACTCCACATTTCCGATTACATATGCAAAGGCAGTCTGATCCTTTAGTGATTCCGCCGCCATCTTCTGAAACTTCGCCAGGTATGTGTAGTCGGTCTCGCAGGTCATCTTCAGCACATTCTGAACTCCGCATACGCCGGCCGCCTCTACCGCCAGCTTGGCGCTGCTGGTGTAGGCTCTCACCAGACCGCCTGTCCCCAGCTTGATGCCGCCGAAGTATCTGGTCACGACTATGACCAGATTTGTCAGCCCTTCGCTCACGAGCATCTGCACGATCGGCGCCCCCGAGGTGCCCTGGGGCTCGCCGTCGTCGCTGGCCCACTGGATCTGGCTCTTGTCGCCTATGACCATGGCCGGAACATTGTGTGTGGCGTCCTTGTAATTGGCCTTTATCTCCGCAACGAAAGCGTCGGCCTCGTCTCTGTCCGAGACGGGCCTGGCGTGAGCTATGAACCGTGATTTTTCGATTATCTGTTCAGCTGTCGCTTCCTGTTTTATGGTCTTGTAGAGTTCCATTCCAATCGTTCTCTAAACTGCGTAATTCCTGTATTTATTGAAATCCGCCTCTCTGAAACTGCCTGTGAGAAGCGTTCCTTCCTGTCTGTAATTCATCGAATCTATCTGGGCGTTTTCGCACAGATATGACACGATGTCTCCCCTGTCGTACGGTATGAGCAGAGACGCGCTGGTCATGTCCGCGAAGAGGGCCTTCTTTATGGCTTCCGCCAGGCTGTCCATACCCTGCCCCGTGCGGGCCGAGATGAACACGGCGGCGTCGCCATCCGTGAACACAGGCTCCTCAGGAGCGATGTCGATCTTGTTGTAAGCCATGATCGTGTGGGCTCCGCCCGCTCCCAGCTGCCTGATTACATTTCCCGTGACCTCGATCTGAAAATCCTTGTCCTCCCTGGAGTTGTCGACGACATGAACGAGAACGTCCGCGTCCCTTACCTCTTCGAGGGTCGACTTGAAAGCGTCAACCAGATCGTGGGGCAGACCGCTTACGAATCCGACGGTATCTATGAGAATGAAGTCCATTCCGTTGCCCAGACTCAGCTTCCTGTGGGCCGTGTCCAGAGTTGCGAAAAGCATGTCGGCGGAGCCGACTTTCTTATTCTCCGCAAGACCCTGTGAACTCTCGTCTTCGAACATGTCGAGCAGGCGGTTCATGATGGCCGACTTCCCCGAGTTTGTGTAACCCACAAGTGCCACGACCGGCATGCCCGATCTGGCGCGGCCGGACTTCTGGGTCTGTCTGCTTTTGCCTGCCTTTGCCAGTTCCTCTCTGATGTCGTCTATGCGTCTGGCGATGTGGCGCCTGTCGGTCTCCAGCTTCTTCTCGCCGGGACCCCTTGTGCCGATGCCTCCTCCAAGCCTTGAGAGGGATCTTCCGAACCCCGTGAGGCGGGGCAGTCTGTACTTCAGCTGGGCCAGTTCGACCTGAAGCTTGCCCTCTTTTGACACTGCTCTGTCTGCGAATATATCCAGTATGAGTATGGTCCTGTCGATGACGCGCACGCCAAGAGCTTCCTCCAGATTTCTGATCTGTATTCCGGAGAGTTCCTCGTTGAAAACGACCGTATCGACTTCCATGCTCTCGCAGAGATCCTTCAGTTCCTCCACCTTGCCTTTGCCTATGAGTGTGGCGGAGTTCGGCCTCTCAAGAGCCTGCTCGAGACGTCCGACGACCTGTATGCCGTCAGCCTCGCAAAGCCCCTCCAGCTCATCCATTGACCTCTCTATGTCGCCTCTCCACTGGACCCCCGCGACTATGCCGCGGTAGCTGTCCTCTCTGAGTATTTCGTTGTCTTCAGTAAACCTCAGCATCGTGATCTGCGCCTACTGAGTCTTCATCTTTACGAGCTCCGACTTGAGCTTGGAGTTGAGGACCTTGATCCTCGTTCCCTTCATGCCCAGAGATCTCGTCTCGATTACGCTGGCGCTCTCCAGCTTCCGCAGGGCGTTTACGATGACCGAACGCGTTATGCCCGATTTGTCCGCTATCCTGCTGGCGACAAGTATGCCCTCGTCGCCTTCCAGTTCGGAGAAGATGTGCTGCACGGCTTCGGCCTCAGAATATGAAAGAGTTCCGATGGCCATTTGAACGACGGCTTCCTCTCTGGCTTCCTGCCGCTCTCTCTCCATTTTGTTTCTCTGTATTTCAACTCCTACGATGGTGGCGCTGACCTCGCCGAGAACCAGATCTTCATCGGTGAACTCCGGCTCGTATCTCGCCATGATGAGTGTGCCGAGTCTCGTGCCGCCGCCCACTATAGGGATGAACGTGTGCAGCTTGACCGACGTGTCGTAGTCGTATTTGAAAATCTTCAACGCGTCAGCGTCATGGAGATTCGCCTTCGTCTCCGTGATCTTCAGCATCTCCTTGTTGTATTCTTCGGGCATGATCCAATCGCCGGTCTTCTCGTCGCTGACCAGACTGCTGTCTTCCTTGACCTTAAATGCTACTCCGAGCACCTTCCCGTCATAATCCAGCGCGTAAACATTCGACTCAAGCAGATCGCAAAGGACCTCGCATATCTCCTCGAATGAAAGCGCTCCGGAATGGCTCTCCTGGAGCAGCCAGTTCAGTTTTCTCACCTTATCCAGAATGTCACTCATGCTATCCTCCTTGATTGTTAAAAATTGAACAACATAATAATTATAAACCAATTTTTGTGAATTGTGTGAAAAAAATATTCTATTCTGACATTTATCGCAAAAGCAGTCTCCACTCCAATTGAAAACCCCCGCGTTGCGTTCCTGTGAACACATTGCGGGGGCCTGATTTCCCTGTTCCGGCCGCCCCTCGGCATCCTTACAGAATGAATCTGTCCAGATCGTCCGGATGGATCTTCTCCTCGAACTTCTCCTTTACGTACTCGCGGTCGATGGTTATCTTCTCCTCGTCCATCTCTGCGATGTTGAAGGAAATGTCTTCGAGCAGTCTCTCGAGAATCGTGTGGAGTCTTCTTGCTCCGATGTTCTCGGTCTGCTCGTTCATGAGGTGGGCCATTTCGGCGATTTCGTCGATGGCCTCGTCCGTGAACTCGATCTCGATTCCTTCTGTCTCCAGAAGCGCCTTGTGCTGCTTGAGCAGGGCGTTTTCCGGAATGGTCAGGATCTTGACGAAAGTATCCTTGTCCAGATTCTCCAGTTCGACCCTGATCGGGAAACGTCCCTGAAGCTCAGGGATGAGGTCCGTCGGTTTCGCCGTATGGAATGCTCCGGCTCCGATGAAGAGAATGTGGTCCGTCTTCAGCGGGCCGTGCTTCGTGTTGACTACGCTTCCTTCTACTATAGGGAGGATGTCTCTCTGGACTCCCTCTCTCGAAACGTCAGCTCCGCTTCTGTAGCCTGAGCCTGAAGCGATCTTGTCGATCTCATCGATGAAGACGATACCGTTCTGCTCGGCGTTCTCCATGGCCTCTTCCTCGACCTGGTCCATGTCGATCAGATTCTGGGCCTCTTCCTCACGGAGGATCTTTCTGGCCTCCTTGACCTTGACCTTCTTAGTCTTCTTTTTCTTAGGAGCCATGTCCCCGAAGATGTTTCCGATCTGGATCATTCCGCCGTCGCCAACGTCCAGATTGTTCTGCTTAGGAGCCTCAGTCACCTGAATCTCGATGTACTGCTCCTCCAGAAGTCCGTCTCTGAGCTGCTGGCGGACCTGCTCTCTGGCAAGTCCCGTGTCCTCGTGAGCGTCCTCTTCCTCAGCGGCTTTCTGCTGCTGCTGTTCGTACTGCTCCTTCTGGCTCACGTATCCGGCGTTGCCGAGGATGAAGTCAAAAGGTCCCCTTGTCTGGGACGCGTTGACTTTGCCTTTCTTGCCCGGAATGATGGCCTCGATGATTCTCTCCTCGACGATCTCATCGGCGATGGAGTACTTCTCCTCCAGCATCTTCTGCTTGGTTATTCTGATAGAAGCCTCCGCCAGATCCCTGATTATCGAGTCGACGTCGCGGCCAACGTATCCTACCTCAGTGAATTTTGTGGCCTCGACCTTGACGAAAGGCGCGTCCATGAGCTTGGCGAGACGTCTCGCGATCTCAGTCTTACCGCAGCCTGTAGGTCCCATCATCAGGATGTTCTTCGGAGTGATTTCCTCTCTCATTTCATCGGAGAGGAGGCTTCTTCTGTATCTGTTTCTCAGAGCGATAGCTACTGATTTCTTGGCCTCGTCCTGGCCGATGATGTATTTGTCCAGTTCACCTACGATTTCCTTAGGTGTCATCTGATAAAGTTTGCTAGCCATGTTCCTCTCCCCTTATAACTTCTCGATGGAGATGTGGTCGTTGGTGTAGACACAGATATTCGACGCAATCTCCAGCGATTTTCTTACGATTTCCTCGGCGCTCAGTTCAGTGTTGTTGTAGAGCGCGTGGGCGGCGGCGTAAGCGTAGTTGCCGCCCGAGCCTATGGCAACAAAAGGCTGGTCGGGCACGATTACTTCGCCTGTGCCTGAAATGACCAGAATGTCGTCCTTGTCGGCGACTATCATGAGGGCTTCCAGATTTCTGACCGCCTTGTCGGATCTCCAGAGATTGGCCAGAGCTACGGCCGCTCTCTTCAGGTTTCCGCCGTGTTCGTCCAGCTTGCTCTCGAACTTCTCAGTCAGCGAAAAAGCGTCCGCGACGGATCCCGCGAAGCCCGAAAGAACCGTGTTCTTGTATATCTTCTTAACCTTCTTGGCGCCGTTCTTCATGATTGCGGTCTCGCCCATTGTAACCTGGCCGTCACCGCCTATGCAGACCTGATCGCCTCTCTTTACCGCGCATATTGTTGTCGCATGAAACTGTCCCATTGTTACAACCTCCTTGTTCCCATTATATACGCTATTCTTTGTAATTGCATTCCTTATTTGAGCACACCAGACCCTCGCCTCTGCCCTTCTTCTCGACGAGCATGCTGCCGCACTCCGGACAGAGTTTTCCTGACGGTCTGTCCCAGAATACCTGCCTGCAGGAAGGATAGTTGGAGCATCCGTAGAACATCTTTCCGGATTTTCCTCTCCTGATGATGATGTCGCCGCCGCAAGTCGGGCACTTGACATCGATCTTCTGGACTATGGACTTGGTGTATTTGCACTCAGGATATCCGGTGCATCCGATGAAGGTTCCGAAGCGGCTGTGCTTAATAGCCAGATCCCTTCCGCACTCAGGGCACTTCTCTCCCGTGAGTTCGACTTCAGGCTCCAGCTTCGGAATCTTCTCGTCGGCCCTAGTGAGCTCTTCGCGCAGGATCTTGTAGTAGTCCTCGACGATGTTCTTCCATCTGATTCCCTTGGTCTCGATGTCGTCCAGACCGTCTTCCATCCTTGCCGTGAATCCGACGTCGACGATCTCGTTGAAGTGCTCGGTCATCATGTCTGTGACCGTGAATCCCAGCTGGGTCGGAACCAGATTCTTCTTTTCCTTCTTTATATACTTGCGGTCCATGAGGGTCGCGACGATAGGAGCGTAGGTGCTCGGTCTGCCGATGTCCTTCTCCTCCAGATCCTTTACCAGACTGGCTTCAGTGAATCTCGCAGGCGGCTGGGTGAAGTTCTGCTCCGCTCTAGTGTCGATCGGATCCAGCTTCTCGCCAGGTGTCAGTTCAGGCAGCCACTTGTCTTCGCCGTCGCCCTTTGAGCTCTGGCTGACCTTCAGGAAACCGTCGAAGATGACCTTCGATCCTGTCGCTTTGAATCCGTAGTCGCCGTTATCGATGTTGGCGTTTACAGCCTTGATCTTGGCGGCGGCCATCTGGCTGGAGACGAATCTCTGCCATATGAGTCTGTACAGGCTGTACTGATCCTTGGTCAGCTGATCCTTGATGCTGTCCGGTGTCAGGTTCACGTTGGAAGGACGGATCGCTTCGTGGGCGTCCTGAACATCCTTCTTTCTGTTCGCGAATACAGTACCACCGTAGTAGTTATCGCCGTAGTTCTCCAGAATAAAGCTTTTGGCCGCGCCGCGGGCTTCATCCGAGATCCTTACGGAGTCTGTTCTGATGTATGATACGAGACCGACGGTACCCATCTTCTTAATCTCCACGCCTTCATAGAGCTGCTGGGCGACCATCATGGTCTTCCTGGTCGAGAAATTCAGCTTGTTGGAAGCGTCCTGCTGCAGTCCGCTCGTGGTGTACGGCGGCAGCGGCTTTCTGATTCTGTCTTTCTCTTCTATTTCACCGACGATGTAGCTGCCCTTCTCGAGCTCTGCCAGAACCGCGTCGCTCTCTTCCTTGTTTGCGAGAGTCAGCTTGCTGCCTTTGCGCGTGGCCAGCTTCGCCGTGAATTTTCTTCCTTTTTTAAAGTCCGTTTCGATTGTCCAGAATTCCTCCGGCACGAAGGCCTGGATTTCCTTTTCCCTGTCGCAGATGATCTTCAGGGCCGCCGACTGGACTCTGCCGGCGCTGAGGCCTCTGGTGATCTTTCTCCAGAGGAGCGGGCTGATGAGGTAGCCTACCAGTCTGTCGAGAACTCTCCTCGCCTGCTGCGCGTCCACCAGACTCAGGTCTATCGGGCGCGGATTTTTGACAGCCTCTTTGACTGCCTTTGCGGTGATCTCGTTGAAAACGATTCTGCATGGCGTCTTCTCGTCGATCCCCAGCAGGTAGGCCAGATGCCACGAAATCGCTTCTCCCTCGCGGTCCGGGTCTGTCGCCAGATAGATCTTTGAAGCCTTCTTCGCTTCCTTCTTGAGTTCCTTGATGAGATCGCCTTTGCCCCGGATGTTTATGTACTGAGGGTCAAAGGCAGCCTGTCCTTTGTCGTCCAATTCGCCTTCGGCTTTACCAAGATCCTCCGGAAGGACGATGCCCAGCTTGCTCTTCGGGAGGTCTCTGACGTGGCCTACTGACGCCACAACTTTGTAGCGGCTTCCCAGGAACTTGCCTATTGTTCTCGCCTTGGAAGGCGACTCTACTATTACTAATGTTTTTGCTGCAGATGCCATCTATTATCCTTTCTCCGCCCTCCGGAAAACCGGGACGGAACGAAAATCTTCCATTACAGTAACCGATTATAATTTTAATATACGCTATTTGCAAGGAATTATTTTTATAAAAAATTTTCCCATGTCCGAACTGATGAATCCCTTCATCTCCATTACGGACAGGATCGGATTGACGTAGGCGGGCGTCAGACCTGCATGCATGCACACCTCATCGACGGTCATTTCTCCTCCGTCTCTGAGTATCTCGTAAAGGCGGAATTCCCTGTCGCTCAGTCTCTGCCGGGCGTCGTCCTCATCGGCTCCGGAGATGCCCAGATACTCCAGAATATCGTCCACGCAGATGAGAGGTGCGGCCCCTTCTTTGATCAGTTTGTTGTTCCCCAGATTGTACTGGCTGTCTATGTTTCCCGGCACCGCAAAAACTTCCCGGCCCTGCTCGGCGGCAAGCTCCGCGGTGATCAGCGAGCCGCTCCTGTTCCTGGCCTGGACCACCACTGTCGCCTCGCAGAGCCCGCTTATTATCCTGTTCCGCTTCGGAAAGTTGAACCTGTCCGGCGGAGTGCCCGGCGCGAACTCCGATACAATGAGGCCTCTGCGCTGTATCTCCGCCATGAGTATCCTGTTCTCCGGCGGATAGCAGATGTCGGGACCGCATCCCAGTACTGCCGCTGTCATTCCTCCCGCTTCCATAGCTCCCTCGTGGGCGCATGAATCTATGCCTTTGGCCATTCCGCTCACCACAGTAACTCCCGCCGCCGCCAGACAGCGGGCGACCGCCCTGGCCGTGTTCCTGCCGTAGGCGGTCGTAGTCCTTGAGCCCACCACCGCCACGCACCTTCTGCTGAGTATGTCCGTATCGCCGCAGCAGTAAAGTGTTTTCGGCGGATCTTTTATTTCAGTCAGCCGCTCCGGATAAGCCGGCTCGCCCCTGTTTATTATTCTGATTTCCATCTCTTCTCCCTTTCATTCGATCACGTTTCCAGATCGACCCTGAATATGAGCGCCTCGGCAACGTGCTCGGTCTTTATGTTATTGCTTCCTTCTATGTCAGCGATGGTTCTCGCCATCCTCAGAATTTTGCTGTATCCCCTCATGCTGAGGCCGAGCCTGTCGTAGGAGGCCGTCATCAGTTCCCGTCCCTCTCTTCCCAGGACGCAGTAACGGAGGATGCCCTTTTCGTCCAGCTGCCCGTTGCAGCTGAAGGACTCACCCCTGTACCTCTCCTCCTGTATGGCTCTGGCCGCGCTGACCTTCTCACGCATTTCCGCCGTGCTCATCCACTTCGCCTGCATCGCCGGCATTTTCGCAAGACTCTCCTTGTCCACAGGATTGACCTTGACGTGTATGTCCACCCTGTCCGCAAAAGGTCCCATGAGTTTCCGCCTGTAGCTCTCAAGCTGCCGGGGCGAACAGGTGCATATCTTCCTGGTATCCCAGAGGTTCCCGCACTTGCAGGGGTTTGACGCAATCACCATCATGACCTCCGAAGGGAAAACGACCTCCTCCAGATTTCTGTTCACGCGTATCACGCCCTCCTCGAGAGGTTGGCGCATGGCGTCGATGGCTTTTGATTCGAACTCTCCAAGCTCGTCGAGAAAGAGCACGCCTCTGTGGGCCAGGGTCAGTTCTCCCGGTCTCGGCCTGCTCCCTCCGCCAATTAGACCCGTCTGGGTGATGTTGTGATGGGGACTTCTGAAGGGACGCTGCTCGATCACCGGCCTGTCCGCTGGCAGAAGCCCCGCCACACTGTAGATGCCCGTGATCTCAACCTTCTCCTCGTAGGTCAGAGGCGGCAGTATCCCGGGAATGCGCCGGGCCATCATCGTCTTGCCGCAGCCCGGACTTCCCATCATCAGAATCCCGTGGTTCCCCGCGGCCCCCACCAGTATGGCCCGCTTCACGCTCTCCTGTCCCACCACCTGGGCGAAATCCAGGCCGGTCTCCACAGGCCGGCTTGCAGTTTCTTTCCTTTTATATAAGCTCAGGCTGCCCAAGCCTGTCACGTACTCAGCCGCCTCCCTCAGATGTCTCACGGGAAGCAGATTTATGTCTTCGAGAATCGACACCTCCGCCGCGTTATCCATGGGCAGCACCAGATTCCTGATGCCCGCGTTCCGCAGACAGATGGCGAGAGGCAGCGCGCCCCGAACGCCGTTGATCTTTCCGTCCAGGGACACTT
Organism: Firmicutes bacterium UBA1191; assembly: GCA_002310095.1. Taxonomy (GTDB): domain Bacteria; phylum Bacillota; class Clostridia; order Peptostreptococcales; family Anaerovoracaceae; genus Lentihominibacter. The sequence continues at coordinate 9,842 of DBYH01000018.1, forward strand.
CGCCGATGAAAGCTGTATCCTCCAGCTCAATCACCTCTGTGCCCAGCATCATGATTCCCAGGGCTATGGGCAGGTCGAAGTGGCTGCCCTCCTTTGGTCTGCCCGCCGGCACCAGATTGACCGTCACGCGCTCGCCGGGAAAATGTCCGCCGCAGTTCTGTATGGCGGGCTTGATCCGCATGCTCGCTTCCTTGATCGTCGTATCCGCCAGCCCCACGATGTGAAAACCCGGCAGCCCGCTGTGAAGATCCGTCTCCACCGTCACGGGATATCCCCTGATCCCCGACAGGGTCGCTGTCCTGACCTTTGTCAGCATCTCCAATCCCTCCTTCTAAAAAACATTATCCGTCTGATTCACCACGACTTCCATGATTGTGAACCCGTACCGCCTCGGCGTCCGCCCCTTCTCCTTCATTTCGTCCAGAAAACAATGAGCGGCCCTTCTCATGTGCCGCTTCTTCTCCTCCGTCACCGCCTCGCAGGGCCTGCCGAACCTGAAACTCTGCCGGGTCTTCACCTCGACAAAGCTCACGTCGCCGTCCCGCTCCGCAATGATATCTATTTCTCCGTACCTGCACCTGTAATTCTGGCGCAGGATCCTGTAACCCTTGGCCCGAAGCACGTCCGCCGCCGCGTTCTCGCCGATCCGCCCGAAAACCCTCTTATCCATATCCTTTTCCCCCTTCATGCAAAAGCAGTCTCCACCGCTGTCGTAATGTCTGTATTATACCTTCTCTTATTGGAAATATCAAGCATAATTGTAATATATATCCATTTTCAAGACAAATATAAGGAGTCATCAGCCGAATCGCCGATGACTCCTGTCGTTGTTTGCATGTTGGCGCGCCTGGCTACAGCACGTACTTTTCCACCGCAGCGGCCACTCCGTCTTTGTCGTGGTCAGGAGCGATGAAGTCAGCTATGGCCTTGACCTCGGGCTTGGCGTTGCCCACTGCGACAGCTATTCCCGCCGCCTTCATCATTGCCATGTCGTTAGGGCTGTCCCCCGCCGCCATCATCTCGGACCGGTCGATGCCCAGTAGCTTTCCCATCTGCCTGAGTGCTTCGGCCTTGCTGGTGGTGGCCCCGCCGATCTCCAGATTGTGGTCGAAGGAACTCGTGATGGTCACGTCAGGAAGTGTCTCAAGTTTTTCCTTCATGGCAGGCTTTCTTGAGAGGTCCTCGAAGTTGACATTTACATTTTCCAGCTCACCTTTGTGCTCCAGCATGAAGCTGTAGATGTTTTCTACAGGATTGCGGGTGTTGAGTATGTAGTCAACGCCGCGGAAGCACTTTCTCGTCTCCTCCACCTGCCTGTAGTACCAGCCCTCGATATAGGCCACGCCGTCCACGAAGGTCTCGAGTATGTAGTCGAGAGGCTCCAGCATCTCCACAGCCGCCTCAACAGCGTGTGGCGCTATGCAGTTCTCGTAGAAGGCCCTGCCCTCGTGCAGGTCCGTTATCCTGGCGCCGTTTGACGTAAGCACGTATCTCACGGGCTCGAAATCCAGAATCTCCTGCGGCAGAGCGCAGAAAGGCCGCCCCGTGGCTATGACGATGTTGACGCCTTTGTCAGCCGCCGCCTGCAGGGCTCTCCTGTTTCCCTCGCTCAGTTTGCTTTCCTTGTTCAGCGTCGTCCCGTCCAGGTCCAGCGCTATGAGTTTAATTGCCATTTACTATCTCCAGAAATTCCAGATTGATCTTTCTTACTGTCTTCATCGTTGCGGGATCGCCGTGTCCCGGATATATGGTCAGGTCGTTCCCCCATTTGTTCACCACGTTCAGAATGCTGTCCGCCATCTCTTCGTAGCTTCCGTCATTCAGGTCCGTCCTGCCCAGGTCCGCGTTGAAGATCGTGTCCCCTGTAAAGCAGACCCTGTCTCTCTCCGCCATGAGGCAGATTCCGCCTTTGGTGTGGCCCGGGGTGTGGATTACGACGAGCTTCACATTGCCGGACGGACTGCCTTTGCCTCCCACGGTTTCAAGCACGTCGCCGTCCTCGAGCAGCACATCGGCGCCCTCTCTGAACTTGTCCGCGTCCTCCCGGTGGATCATGATCGGGCAGTCCAGTTCCTTTCTCAGGCGCGCCGCCGCCCCGCTGTGGTCCGAGTGATGATGCGTCAGTATTATTCCTTCAGGCGCAAAAGCATTATCCCTTACGTACTTAATGACTCTGTTGGGGTCGTAGCCGGGATCGATTATGAAGCAGGCTGCTTTTGCGCTGACCACGTAGCAGTTTGCCTCCAGAATTCCGCCGATGAATCGTTTTGTCTCCACTGGTCTGTTCTCCTTTTGTAACCCGTTTATTGTACCATGCGCAAAACGCAACATTCAACTTGAAATCCGTGCGAATAGTTGTATAATATGTCGTGTTTTAAGAAAAAGGAGTATTTAGCATGAAAGTAGCAATTGTCGGCGCCGGCAAGCTGGGTATGGCGGTTACCAATACTCTTCTTGGCGGCGACCACGCTGTAACAATAATAGACACTGATGAGAACCTTCTGCAGAAGGTCAGTTCCCATATCGATGTGCTGACTGTTACCGCCAACGCCAAGGATATCAAGGCGCTGAAGAACGTCGGCATCTCGACGTACGACTTTCTCATCGCGACCACGTCCAACGACGAGACCAACCTTGTAATCTGTTCATTCGCCAAAAAGCTGGGCTGCGCAAAGGTTATCGCCAGAGTCCGCGACCCTGAGCACATGCGTCAGATCCAGTTCATCAAGGACCTGATGAATGTTGACTACATCATCAATCCTGACCTTGAAATAACCAACGAGATCTACAAGTACCTGGTCGAGAAGTACACCCTGAGCAACGGCATCTTCTCATCGGGCAAGATCTCCCTGCTGGAGTTCAAAGCCAGCAGATACAAGTCCCTGGTCGATCTGCCGATCGCTGAGTTCTCGGGCATCCTGCCGGGCATGCTGGCAGTAGGCATCTCGAGAAACGGGAAGGTCATCATCCCTCACGGCGGCGATATCATCCAGCAGGACGACGTTCTCTACGTCGTAGGCGAAAAGGATCCGATCCAGACCCTCAGTAAGAAGGTCCACGAGAGAGGCAAGTACACCGACCTGCAGAAAGTAATGATCATGGGCGGCGGAAAGACAGGTTTCTACCTTGCTGAGAAGCTCTCCGAGTACGGAGCTTCCGTCAAGATCGTCGAGCGCGACAAGAGCAGATGCTTCTATCTGTCCACCCACCTGGACGACGTAATGGTCCTCAACGGCGACGCCACGGACCTGCAGCTTCTGGAGGAGGAGAATCTGGACGGAATGGACGCTGTCGTAACCTGCACGGGCTTCGACGAGGATAACCTGCTTCTGGCTCTCACAGCCAAGCAGCACGGCATCGAAGACGTAATCGCCAAGGTCAGCCGCAGGAGCTACGCGGAGATCATCTCCGCCATGGGAATTGACATGGCTCTCAACCCTATCGACATCGTTACGAGCATAATCCTGCGTCTCGTTCAGGGAAACAAAAAGGTTCTTTCGTCCCAGCTGATTCAGGGACAGGCCGAAATAATGGAAGTATACGCCACGCCTCATATGGATATCCTCGGCGTGCCGCTCAAGGATCTTGAACTTCCTTCGAGTGTCATCATCGCGGCCATCCACAGAGGAAACCAGGTAATAATACCTCATGGCGATACAGTAATAGAGGAAGATGACAGGCTTCTTATGCTGAGTCTGATCAGCGACATCGCAAGCACGGAAAAACTGCTGAAAGATTCAGGAAAGCTGGGATTCTTCAAAGGTTAGCAATATGCGATGCACATTCGGAGCATTATTTAAAATAGTGGGAGTTATTACGGTGGCACTTAGCGTGGCTATGGTGCCACCTGTTTTGGTGTGCGTATATTACGGCGAAAACCACGCCGCCTCCGGACTGTTCCACTCAATCTGGGTCGGCGTGATCGTCGGTATGGGCATGTTCCTGCTTTTGCGCCACATACACAGGACACCGACTGTCCGAGACGGTTACCTCCTTCTGGCGACCCTCTGGATAGCGGCTTCCATTTTCGGCGCGTTTCCGTACTATTTTTCCGATGTGCTCACAAATCCGATAGACGCCTTCTTTGAATCCGTTTCCGGATTCTCCACTACAGGCGCCTCGGTGTTCTATGATATTGAAGAGGTTCCTAAGGGAATCCTTCTGTGGAGGTCCATGACCTCATGGCTGGGCGGAGCCGGCATACTGCTCTTCGCCGTGGCCCTCATGCCAAGTCTTGGCGTTAACGGCACAAGCGTCGCTGAACCTGACAAGCCTTCCGTAAGGCTCGACCACATTACGCCGAAAATCATGCGCATATTCGTGGGAATAATGATCTCATACTCGATCATAACTCTCATTGAGATAATTCTCCTCTGCATAGGAGGCATGGGACTGTATGATTCTTTCATACATGCTCTGGGAACGGTGAGCACCGGCGGATTCTCAAACTATAACGACGGAATCATGCACTTCGACGGCATCTTCATAAGGGTCGTCATCGTGTTCTTCATGATCGTGGCGGGCACGAACTTCACTATGTTCTACTCATTCTCACGCAGAGGCCTCAAGGCTTTCTACGAGGACACGGAGTTCATCGCCTACTGGATCATAATGGTCATTGCCTCCGCGCTCATATTCGGAGGACTCTTCATATGGGATACAGGCTGGACTCACACCGGCGAGGCAGCGAACGCAGCCTTCATGGCAGTGTCCACACTCACCACCACGGGTTTTGTCTCGGACAACTACACCCTCTGGCCTGCCTTTGCGCAGATGATAATCGTTCTGCTCATGATCATAGGCGGCTGCTCATCATCCACCAGCAGCGGCAACAAGGTCGTCCGTCTGGTCGTGATTGCCAAGCTTGTCCTGCACGGACTGCAGACCAGACTGCACCCAAACGTAATAAAGCCTGTAAAGCTGAACAGAAAGGATCTGCCGAACGATACGGTTTCAGCAGTATCCAATCACATGTTCCTCTTCGTCGTCATGGTCTTCTTCGGAGTTTTCGTACTGTCCCTTGAAAACCTGAATATGGCGGAGTGCTTTACCGCGTCGATATCACTCATGAACAACGTGGGACCATGCTTCGGAGACGTAGGAATCGGAGGCGGATTCGGCGGCTTCAACGCATTTACAAAGATATTCATGTCTTTCCTTATGCTCGCGGGCAGACTTGAATTCTACACGATTCTCGTCATGCTTACCCCGGGCTTCTGGAGGGCTAATTAAGGTCATATAGATGGAATCATTCGAAACAAAAGTAACAAACTACAGAGCGATATTCAGGATTCTGGGTATCATCATACTGATCATCGGAATAGCTGAGCTGTTCCCTTGGGTGTACGCGGAGGCTACAGGCGACAGCGGGTCTGTCTTTGCCTTCCGTTTGTGCGCGCCAATTACCATCGCTATCGGCCTTGTCATGTTCCGCATGATAAAGACCGGCCGCTCAAGATTCGGCGCCAGAGAAGGATATCTGGTCGTCGCCCTCTGCTGGGTGGTCGCTTCAATAGTGGGCGCGTTCCCGTACCTGCTTTCGGGATTCTTCGACAACTACATCGACTCGTTCTTCGAGTCGGCTTCGGGATTTACGACGACGGGCTGCACTGTCGCAGACCGCGGAATGCTCACTCACTCCCTGCTGCTCTGGAAAGCCATCTCACACTGGCTGGGCGGCATGGGAATACTCGTGTTCGTAATCTCCCTCCTGCCTGCTCTCGGCATAAACGGGCAGATAATCGCAAGGGCGGAGATGCCGGGACCTGTTCTCCAAAAGACCACGGTCCGCATGAGCGATTCCGCAAAGGCACTCTACATCACGTACATTACATTTACTTTGGCGGAGTTCATCCTTCTGATGCTCTCGGGCAAGATGAGCGTATACGACGGAGTCATCACTACACTTGGAAGCATCAGCACCGGCGGACTTCTGGTCCACCCTCAGGGCATAGCGTACTACGGCAGCGTCTACATCGAGCTGGTAATATCCTTCTTCTGTCTGCTGGCCGCCGTAAACTTCGTTCTGTACCACTACATACTGACGGGCAAGTTCTCATACTTCGTCAAGGACCTTGAGCTGCGCGCCTACGCTATCATTATCGCGGGCTCGACGATCATATGCACAGCCGGACTGATCGCCTTCAGAGGAGACAGTCTGGGCCCTGCGCTCCGTGACTCATTCTTCCAGGTCGTCAGCTTCGCGACTACCGCGGGATATACGAGAACTCCTTACATGTTCTGGCCGACTGTATGCCAGCTGATTCTGCTCATGATCATGTTCATAGGCGGATGCTCCGCTTCAACAGCGGGATCTATCAAGGTCATCCGTATCCTTGTCATGCTCAAGATGATCGCTCGCGGCTGCATACGCAGAGTGCATCCTCGTTCGGTCGTTGCCGTCAAACTCGGCAGCGGCTCGGTCTCGGCGCCGGTCGTATCGGGAATCACCGTATTCCTCTTCACATATATGGGCATATTCCTGTTCTCCTCCCTCGTTCTCTCCCTGCAGGGAACCGATATGGAAACCAGTTTCACATCGACACTGTGCATGCTCTCCAACACGGGAGCGTCATTCGGCTACGGAGCTTCCATGGGGAACTTCTCTTTCTATCATCCGCTGTTGAAGCTTTACCTGAGCGCCATCATGATCGTCGGAAGACTCGAACTGTTCACGATCATCATCCTGTTCACCAGGAACTTCTGGAGCAGGAACCGCTAATGAAAGCAAATAAAAACGCCCGCTTACGCGGGCGTTTCTTTTTGTCTCTGATTATCCGATCAGACCTCCGATGGCTACGAACAGTGGAGCGAATACTACTGATACGATAGTCATGAGCTTGATCAGGATGTTGATTGACGGACCGGAAGTGTCCTTGAACGGGTCACCTACCGTGTCGCCTACTACTGTGGCCTTGTGGGTGTCTGAACCCTTGCCGCCGTAAGCTCCGCCTTCAACGTACTTCTTGGCGTTGTCCCATGCGCCGCCGGCGTTCGCCATCATCAGGGCGAGGAGTACGCCTGCCGCGAGAGCGCCTGCCAGCATTCCGCCGAGGGCCTCAGGTCCGAGAATGATACCAACTGCCAGAGGAGCGATGATGGCCATGAGACCAGGAACGATCATTTCCTTCAGCGCTGCCTGGGTTGAGATGTCAACGCAGTGAGCGTAGTCAGGTTTGGAAGTTCCAGCCAGGATGCCGTCGTCTTCTCTGAACTGTCTTCTTACTTCTTCGATCATCTGGTTAGCAGCTCTTCCGACTGAGTTCATGGTGAAAGCCGAGAACATGAACGGAAGCATTGCTCCGATGAACAGACCGATGATTACGATCGGGTTGAGCAGCGAGATTGCAGTCAGGCCTGTTACTGCTGAGTATGAAGCGAACAGAGCCAGAGCAGTCAGAGCCGCGGAACCGATTGCGAAGCCTTTGCCTATGGCCGCCGTGGTGTTTCCTACAGCGTCCAGCTTGTCAGTGATGTTACGTACGCCTTCAGGCAGTTCCGACATCTCGGCGATTCCGCCGGCGTTGTCGGATACAGGGCCGTAAGCGTCGACCGCAACAGTCATTCCAGTAGTTGACAGCATGCCTACAGCAGCGAGAGCGATTCCGTACATTCCCATGCCGGCGCCGACTGTCTCAGTTGCGAAGTAAGCAGCGAAGATGCCTACTGAGATGCAGATGATCGGCCATACTGTGGACATCATGCCGACGCCCAGACCTGAGATGATGGTCGTAGCCGAACCAGTCTGTGACTGCTCAGCGATCTTCTTTACTGACTTGTAATCTTCTGAAGTGTAGATCTCGGTAATCTTACCAATCGCGACACCGACGATGAGGCCGGCGATGATTGCTACTGAGAAAGCGAAGCTTCCCAGCATTGCCTTTGAAAGGATGATCGATACGATTACTACGATACCGCTTGCGATGTATGTTCCAGCGTTAAGGGCGTTGGCAGGGTTTGAACCTTCCTTGCCTCTAACGAGGAGAATGCCGATTACTGAAGCGATGATTCCGACCGCAGCCATGATCAGCGGGAAGATAGCCGCTGTTGCTTCATCGAAGAGTCCGCCTGACGCGCCGGCAGCTACTGCCGCCAGAGTGATGGCTGAAATGATCGATCCGCAGTATGACTCATAAAGGTCGGAGCCCATGCCCGCAACGTCGCCTACGTTGTCGCCTACGTTGTCGGCGATAACTGCCGGGTTACGAGGGTCGTCTTCAGGGATACCGGCTTCAACCTTACCGACGAGGTCAGCGCCTACGTCAGCAGCCTTGGTGTAGATACCGCCGCCCACACGTCCGAACAGTGCCATTGATGAAGCGCCGAATCCGAAACCTGTTACGCACTGTACAACAGTCGCCAGCTTCAGGCATACCATTACCATGCCAAGTCCGAACAGTCCAAGACCTGCAACAGCCAGACCCATTACCGCTCCTGATCTGAACGCTACCTTGAGGGCTTTGTTCATGCCGCCGTCCTTGGCAGCATTCGCTGTTCTTACGTTACCCCATGTAGCAACATTCATTCCGAAGAATCCGGCAAGAACTGACAGGACCGCTCCGCAGATGTAGAGAATGCCTGTTACCCAGTTGATGCAGAATCCGATGAGCAGGAACAGGACCGCGATTACGATAACCATGATCTTGTACTCTCTCTTCAGGAACGCAAAGGCACCTTCCCTGATAAATCCGGATATCTCCTTCATTCTGTCAGTGCCCTGATCCTGTTTCTTGATCCATGTAGCAAGAACTACTGCTACGATCAGTCCTACGATCGCTGCGCAAACAGCAATCACAGCTATTCCTTTCATTTTAAGTAGTACCTCCTCCTCGCGCCCGGCCGTCTTATGTCATTCTTAAATGATGTTTTAAGAGGCGCCTTGCCTGACACCTCTTAAATAAACCGCCTTGTGCGAAAAAAATTAAACACTATGAAATATTAACAATTTACTCTACTGCCACCAGTACGATTGAAATCAGTATGAACAGAACCGCGGTTACTGTTGCGATCTTGCTGAGAAGCGCATCGTAACCGGAGCTTCTCTTCTTGCCGAAGAGCTGCTCTGCTCCGCCGCCGATGGAACCTGACAGACCGGCACTTCTGCTCTCCTGAAGCAGGATGCTGACTATCAGTACAATACTGGCAACCAGAAGAATAATTTTAAGAGCTAACGTCATTTTTCATCTCCTCCTAATCTAACTTAAACAGTTTAACATGGGAGATTTGCAAAAGCAACCTATTTTAGCCCTCAAAATGGCTATTTCTTAAGGTTGTAGAAGGCGTCCATTCCCGCGTACTGGGCCGCGTCACCGAGGAGTTCCTCGATTCTCAGCAGCTGGTTGTACTTGGCGATACGGTCAGTTCTGGAAGCGCTTCCCGTCTTGATCTGGCCGGCGTTGACGCCTACTACCAGATCGGCGATGGTCGTGTCTTCAGTTTCACCGGATCTGTGGGATACAACGGCAGTGAATCCCGCCTTCTTGGCCATCTCGATGGCGTCCAGAGTCTCGGTCAGTGTTCCGATCTGGTTTACCTTGATCAGGATCGCGTTGGCAGCGCCTTCCTCGATACCTCTCTTCAGTCTCTCAGTATTGGTTACGAACAGGTCGTCACCTACCAGCTGTACTTTGTCGCCGATCTTTTCTACCAGCATTTTCCAGCCATCCCAGTCGTCCTCGGCCATGCCGTCTTCGATGGAGATTACAGGATACTTGGCGCAGATGTCCTCATAGAACGCGCAGAGTTCCTCGGCGTTCATCTTTCTGCCCTCGCCCTTCCAGTCGTAGATGTTGTTCTCAGCGTCATAGAACTCGCTGGCCGCGCAGTCCAGAGCGATGCACAGATCCTTGCCAGGCTCATATCCGGCCTTCTTGATGGCCTCGATGATTACCTGGATGGCTTCCTCGTTGGTTGCCAGGTCAGGAGCGTATCCGCCCTCATCGCCAACGTTGGTGTTCATTCCCTTTTCCTTCAGGATCTTCTTCAGGTTGTGGAATGTCTCAGCGCCCATTCTCAGACCTTCTCTGAAGCAGGTCGCGCCGACAGGCATAACCATGAACTCCTGAATGTCAACTGAGTTGTCAGCGTGTGATCCGCCGTTCAGAATGTTCATCATCGGTACCGGCAGAACCTTGCCGTTAACTCCTCCGAGATACTGGAACAAAGGCATTCCGACCGATGCCGCGGCAGCTCTGGCCACAGCCAGGGATACGCCCAGAATGGCGTTGGCTCCCAGGTTGCCCTTGTTAGGAGTTCCGTCCAGTTCTATGAGCAGCTTGTCGAGACCCGGCTGATCGAAAGGATCCATTCCGATGATCTCGTCCGCGATGATCTCATTTACATTGTTGACCGCAGTGAGCGTTCCTTTGCCAAGGTATCTCTCCTTGTCGCCATCCCTGAGTTCCACAGCCTCGTGCACGCCCGTCGATGCTCCCGACGGAACGATGGCTCTTCCCTCAGTGCCGTCCTCCAGCAGAACTTCTACTTCCACTGTAGGATTTCCTCTTGAGTCCAGAACCTCTCTTGCAATTACATCTTCTATCAATGCCATATGCTTTTCCTCCTCTAGATATATTTTTAATCTTAGAAATCTATGATCTTCATGAAATCTTCCGCCTTGAGGGAAGCTCCTCCCACAAGGGCTCCGTCGATTTCATCCTGATTCATTATCTCAGTGGCGTTGGCAGGTTTGACGCTTCCGCCGTACTGAATGATAACCTCATCGGCAGTCTCCTCATCGTACATTTCGATGAGAGTCTGTCTGATGAAGGCGCACATCTCCTCGGCCTGTTCCGGGCTGGCCGTGCGTCCCGTGCCGATGGCCCAGATAGGCTCGTAGGCTATGACCACCCGCTTCATATCTTCGGCGCTGATGCCCGCGAGACCTTTGATGAGCTGTGTCTTCACGAAGTCGAAGAGCACGCCCGCGTCTCTCTGCTCCAGGCTTTCACCGCAGCACATGATCGGTCTGATGGAACCTTCGAGAAGTTTTTTGAGTTTGAGATTGACTGTCTCGTTTGTCTCCGCGAAGTACTGTCTCCTCTCGGAGTGTCCGACGATGCAGTAATCCACGCCGATGTCCTCGAGCATCCTGACGGAAACCTCGCCGGTGAACGCGCCCTCTTCCTCGAAGTGCACGTTCTGGGCGCCGACCGCGATGCCCGTTCCCTCGAAGAGTTTCACCAGAGTATCAAGATCCGTGAACGGCGCGCAGATGGCCGCCCTGATGTCAGTGCCCTGATAGAGCTCTTTGAATTCCAGCGCAAAAGCTTCAGCCTCGGCTCTGGTCTTGAACATTTTCCAGTTCCCTGCTATTAACGGTATTCTCATTCTCTTTCTCCTCTGGCGCTCTATTTCTCTTCGATGCAGGCTATGCCCGGCAGTTCGCGTCCTTCCAGGAATTCCATGGAGGCGCCGCCGCCTGTGGAAACGTGGGTCATCTTGTCTTTGAGTCCGAACTGTTCGACCGCCGCCGCCGAATCTCCGCCGCCGATAATCGTCGTGGCGTCTGAATCAGCCAGGGCCTGCGCTATTGCCTTTGTACCTGCTTCGAACTTAGGGTTCTCGAAGACTCCCATAGGTCCGTTCCATACGATGGTCTTCGCCTTGGCGATGGCGTCCTCGTACAGAGCGATGGTCTTAGGACCGATGTCCATTCCCATCAGGTTCGCAGGGATCTTGTCGGAGTCGTAAACTTCGACCACGTTGTTGGCCTCGAAGTCGTCCGTGCATACCGTGTCTACCGGAAGCAGTATCTCGACGCCGGCGTCCTTTGCCTTTACGAGAATCTCCTTCGTAAAGTCGATGCTGTCAGCGTCCAGGAGTGACTTGCCGATCTCGTATCCCAGACCCTTGAAAAATGTGTAGCTCATGCCGCCGCCGATCAGTATCTGGTCGACCTTGCCGAGCAGGTTCTCCATGACCGGGATCTTGGTCTCGACCTTGGCGCCGCCCAGGATGGCAAGCAGAGGTCTTTCAGGTGACTCGAGAGCGTCTCCCAGGAACTTGACTTCCTTCTCGATGAGGAATCCGGAGACTGTCGGCAGGTATCTGGCCAGCCCCGCTGTGGAGCTGTGGTCTCTGTGGGCAGTTCCAAAAGCATCATTGACGAAGAGTTCGCCCAGTGACGCCAGTTCGCCTGTGAACGGTTCCTCGCTCTTGGTCTCTTCAGCCCTGTATCTCGTGTTCTCCAGAAGCATGACTTCACCCGGCTCGAGATTGGCCGCCATAGCCCTTACTTCATCGTCAATGACGACCGGGCATGCCGCGAACTGCACTCTCTGTCCGAGCAGTTCCTCGAGTCTTCTGGCGACAGGTACGAGCGAGAGCTCAGGCTTCGGTTCACCCTTCGGCTTGCCCATGTGGGACATGAGGATTACCCGCGCCTTGTTTTCAATGAGGTATTTGATCGTAGGCAGAGCTGCCACGATTCTGAAATCATCGGTGATCTCGCCGTCCTTCATCGGAACGTTGAAGTCGCATCTGCAGAGAACTCTTACACCGTTAAGTTCAACATCTCTTACTGTCTTTTTCATAATGCTGATCCTTTCACCTGTATTGGTAATTACTTGTTATCCACACTGTACATGTGTCTTATGAGCTCAAGAACCTTTGTAGCATAACCGTACTCGTTATCATAGTAAGCGATCAGCTTGAAGAATGTGTCGTTCAGAGCGATGCCCATCTTCGCGTCGTAGATCGACGTGTTGGTGTCGCCGATGAAGTCGACGGTTACGCACTCGTCATCGACATATTCCAGAATGCCCTTGAGTTCGCCTTCTGCAGCCTTCTTGACTGCGGCGTTGATTTCTTCCAGAGTAGTCGGCTTCTTCAGGATTACGTTCAGGTCTACTACTGATACGTCGCTTGTAGGAACTCTGTAAGCCAGACCTGTCATCTTGCCCTTCAGTGAAGGGATGACCTTCGCTACTGCCTTTGCGGCGCCTGTTGTGGTAGGAATGATGTTGTTGAAAATTGAACGTCCTACTCTCCAGTCCTTCATGTTTCTCTTGTCGACTGTGGACTGTTTTGAAGTCGTGGCGTGAATCGTAGCCATGAGTCCCTGATCGATTCCGAATTCGTCCTCCAGAACCTTGCAGAGAGGAGCGAGGCAGTTAGTCGTGCAGGATGCGTTCGATACTACCTGCATGTCAGGCGTGTATGTGTCAAGGTTTACGCCGCAGACGAATGTAGGAGTTTCCTCATCCTTTGCAGGAGCCGTGATGATTACCTTCTTTGCTCCGCCCGCCTCGATGTAAGGCATGCACTTCTCTGTCGTGTTGTAAGCGCCTGTTCCTTCCACGATGTACTCAGCTCCGCACTTAGTCCAGTCAACCTTGGATATGTCGCTTTCGCTGTAGACAGGAACCTTTTTGCCATCGATGATCAGGCCGTCTTCATATCTGTCGAGTTCTTTTGGAAATCTACCGAATACCGAGTCATACTTCAGCATGTAAACCAGATAATCCAGATCCGCGTTACGGTAGTTGATTCCCGCGATTTCAATGTCCGGCATGTCCATTGCCGAACGGATCGCCAAACGTGAGATACGTCCAAATCCACTGATTCCAACTTTGATTGCCATAGCTATTTCCTCCTGAAACAAATATCTTCAATTTAATAATAGATTTATTTATATATCAGCCCGTAAGGGGTCAATATCTCTTCCGTTTGGAGGATGACAGAATGCCCAGTTCGTCTCTGTACTTGGCCACCGTCCTCCGTGAAATGTTGAATCCTTTTTCTTTCAGTATGTCCACCATGGTCTGGTCGCTGTAAGGCTTGTGCCTGTCCTCGCCCTCGACGATCTCCTTGATGAACTCCTTGATGCTGTTCGAGGAAACTCCCTCCCCGACCTGGTCGGATACTCCCGCCGAGAAGAAGTACTTGATCTCGTATACTCCCCTCGGGCACTGGAGGTACTTGCCGTTGATTGACCTGGAGACCGTGGATTCGTGGATCCCCAGTTCCTCGGCTATGTCCTTCAGTGTAAGGGTCCGCAGGTACTTGTTCCCCTTGTCGAAGAACCCCCTCTGGTACTTGACCACCGCGGACACAACATTGTAAATGGTCTGTTTCCTCTGCTCTATGCTCTTGATGAGCCAGCTCGCCGCGCTCACTCTTTCCGAAAGGTAGTCGGCCAGCTGCTGGTCTTTTTCCGCCTGGCCCAGCAGGTTCCTGTAGTAGGAGCTTACTGTCAGGTGAGGAGTGCTGCTTTCATTTATCATTACCACATAGTCGTCATCGATCTTCTCGACGATGACATCGGGTATGACGTACTTGGTCTCCATCTCCGAGGCAAACTGTCTGCCAGGCTTCGGCTCCAGCGTCCTTATGATGTCTGCGGCCTCCTGGACCTGCAGAACGGTCATCCCTGTCTCTTTGGCGACAGCCGCCAGCCTGTTGTTGGCTATGTCCTCGAGATGTTTTCCTATTATCTCCTCCATCTGAGGCGTCAGCTGGTTTTTCGCCTCCAGCTGAAGCCTCAGACACTCGCTCAGATTTCTGGCGCCGACCCCGGCGGGATCGAAGCCCTGAATTATGCCGAGAGCCTCGCATACTTTTTCCTCGCGTATGCCCGTGGCTCTGGCTATTTCCTCGACTGACGAAGTCATGTATCCGTTCTCATCGAGGGATTCTATTATGTACCTGCCCACCCTTCTGCAGCCTTTATCCACAGTGGCGAACTGGTACTGAAACATGAGATGCTCGGGCAGCGTCACTTCGTTGGTAACGTACCTCTCGAAGGTGTCCGGCCTGTCCTCATCTCTGTCTCTGTATCCTTTGTAGCTGATGTCGTCGTAACTGCCGCTCCTGATGAACTCCTTCCAGTCCAGTTTTTCGCCTTCGCCGCCCGTGCTCTCCTCTTCGGCGTTTTCCGGCGTCTCCTTTTCCTGGCTCTGCTCGAGCACAGGATTTACCAGAAGCTGTTCCTGTACATAGGCATCAAGCTCCTGTGTGCTGAACTGGAGTATCTGAATCGCCTGGATCAGTTCCGGCGTCATCACCAGCTTCTGTGACTGCTCAATTGTGAGGTCGAAACCCAGTTTTACTCCGTCCATTATCTGCCGCAGCAATGTTTGTATTTCTTGCCGCTACCGCAAGGGCAAGGGTCATTGCGTCCTATCTTCGGTGTCGCTCTTCTTACTGTCTTCGACTGCTTGTATTCCTTCTCGATCTGAGCCATCTTCTCTTCCCCGAGAATGTCATTCCACTGCTCCAGACCGTACAGATAATCCGCGTCTGCTTTGAGCATGTTGAAGTAAAGTTTCTCAGGAACGATCTCGACCTCGACCTGAGACTCTTCGTCCATTTCCTCGAGGTCGTTCGGAGCAGTAATGCTCTCGTTTATTCCGTCAAGGAATCCCATGAATATGACCGGTCTGACGTCGTACTTCTCTGAAAGCTCGCCGATAGTACCCGTCATTTTCTCCTGAGGATGATCCAGGATGTCGCTGTAGATTTTAGTCTCAGCTCCGCTGTATTCTTCCCAGAACTCATTGAATGTCTCTTTCGTCTGGTTGCCTATGAGTTTCTGCCACTGCTTAAGTAATGTTGCCATCTTTCATCCTCCGGTTACAGATCCATGGTCTTCGCAATTTCGATAACGTCTCCGAGCACCGCGCTTCCCGTAGGCAGCGGGCCGGCTCCAGGTCCGTAGAACATGAGCTTGCCAACCAGGTTGCCCTTGACGTATACAGCGTTGTATTCCTCCAGTACGCCTGCCAGCGGGTGGTACGTCCTGATAAATGTCGGCCTGACTTCATAATCGATGTCGCCGTCCTCCTTGACGGTGGCGTGGGCGATGAGCTTGATCACGCAGTCGTTTGCCTTTGCCTCCTCGATCTTCTCCTTGGTGATGCCTGAGATGCCTGTCGTCGGAATGTCGTCCGGGTGAACGTACTTGCCGAACATGAGAGCCATGAGTATGCTCAGCTTGTTGGCCGCGTCGATTCCCTCGACGTCAGCTGTAGGGTCCGCTTCAGCGAAGCCCTTCGCCTGAGCGTCCTTCAGCGCCTCGTCGTACTCCATTCCCTCAGTGCTCATCTTGTGGAGAATGTAGTTGGTCGTTCCGTTCACTATTCCCAGGACTTCCGTGTAATCGTTAGGTCTGGCTCCGCAATCCAGGGCGGTCAGCACAGGTATGCCTCCGCCGACACTCGCCTCGAATCTGAACTGGACGCCGTTCTCCTCCGCCGCCTTCATCAGGCGCGGATAGTTGGCCGCCACGGCAGCTTTGTTGGCTGTTACAACATGCTTTCCGTTTTTCATGGCTGTTTCCATGAAAGTGGCTGCCGGTTCTACACCACCGAGAAGTTCTATTACAATATCTATCTCAGGGTCCTTGAAGATCTCATCGGGATCGGAAACGAACTGGTCTCTCGATACCGTAATGTCGCGTTCCCTGTCGATGTCCTTCTCCAGGATCTTGACGATGCTGACCTTCGCTCCTACTCTTTTCTCGATGATTTCTCTGTTCATCTCCAGGGCTTTGTATGTTCCGGTTCCTATGTTCCCGAGCCCCAGAAGTCCGATTTTGATTTCCTTCATTTCAGGTATTTCCTCTGCTATATATTTCTGCGTTGATTATATCACAAAACGCAGGCTGCCTGCAGGGTTCCGTGCCCTATTTTATCTTGACTTTGACCGTCTTCATGACCTTCTTGGTGCCCTTGAGTATGATCTTGATCTTTACGGTCTTACCCTTGCCGGCCTTCTTTGCTTTTACTACGCCCTTGGACGTTACCTTGGCGTACTTGGTGTTCGAGGATTTGTAAGCCAGCTTCCACTGTTTCGCGGCTGCTGTAGGAGTGATCTTCGCCTTCAGTTTCTTCGACTTGCCCGCCTTGACAGTGATCTTGCTCTTTACCTTGACCTTCATCTTGGCGAAGGTTGCCTTTGCTTCTACGTCCTTCTTGACTGTGAATGACGCTGACAGACCCTTGGAGACTGTCTTTGCCTTGGCGCCTGAAACGCTCAGGCTCTTGGCATAGTATCCAGGATTGGCAATCGCCTTGACGGTACATTTTGAGCCGTACAGATAATCGCCCGTTCCTGTTACCTTGCCGCCTTTGGCGCCCGCAGCGCTGACCGAAAGCAGGGCGCTCTTGACCGCGTTCTTTACGATCAGGATGTCGCCGTTACTGTTGAATCCTATCAGATTGCTGCCGACTGCCGTTCCGGCAAACGGGCTGTAGCTGTCATACAGGGCCCATACATCGTCCATATTCTTGGTGTAGTTCCACTTCGTTGATTTGAACTTGTCATTCTTCACGTCATATATGAAAGTGTCTCCGTAATCCTCCGCCGGGGCGGCCATGTATACGAGACCATCAGCGCACATGCCGACGCTTCCGCGAATGTCCAGGAAATCATGTCCTGCCCTGTTGATGCTGCTCGGGAAGACAGGCTTGAGCACCGCGCTTCCCTCAGTCCAGCCGCTGCCGTCAAATACATAGTTCGCAGGGATGACCGGGTTGCCCGATTCTGTCATCTCGCTGTCGGCGCTGTATCCCAGCGTGTATATGAGTTTGTCGCGTGACTGAAGCACTTTGCCGCCGGCTCTTCCGGCAGGCATGTCCGCAGCTGCCGTCCATGTGTCTTTGGCGGCGTTGTACTTGTAGACCTTGCTGCTCAGCGCATCGCTGAGTTCGTCCTCTGATTCATTGATTCCGCCGAGCAGGTACAGACTGCCGTCGAATGACGCCAGCTTACTGTCCGTTAGGTACTCTCCTCCCTTAGGAAGTGCGCAGGCGCTGATGTCCCCTGTTTCAGTGTTGACCGCGAGCAGAACGTCTTCCTCGGTATACGCCGCGCCAGGTGAATCAGGGAATGTGTCGTTGTCTTCGTATTCTTCGTCGACCGCGACGCTGCGGTTCGAATAGTCCTCATCTTCGTCTTCATTTCCGCCTGCAACCTGGCAGAAAAGACCTTTCACATAGAGGGTTTTTCCTATGAGCACCAGGTCGCCTCCGAATCTGAAGTCGTATGTCGCGTCTTCGTTCAGATCATTGGCATCCTCGAAATACTCCTGAACTATTTCCTTTGTGAATATGGTTATGACTTCCGCTCCTTCTTCATAGTTGTTCGGATTCAGAGCGCAGAGAAAATCTCCCGTCGACTCCGCGGCGTAGATCTTCTTGCCGTCCGTGGCGAGGGCCGCCTCTGAGGAAATGGCGTATGCCTCGCTGCTCAGAACGTCATAATCGCTCTTGCCCTTGACAAGATAAATGTTGGACTTGGTGCTTGTCTTTGTCTTTCCGTCCTTTGTTCCTGAGACTGATATGTCAACGTTGTTGTTGATCCACCCATTGTCTTCCACAACGATTTCTTTTTCTGCCGGATCACCGACTATCGTTGCCTTCGGAACGTCCTCCCATGGGGTTTCGTCGGTTGTTTTCCTGATCTTTACGTCGATGGAACCTTCGCCGATTTTGAATCCGCCTTTCAGGGTTATCGTGTTATCCGCGGTGTTGACCGTGGCGGACGTTATTCCAATCCAGAAACCGTTACCCTTGTTTCCGAAGTCAAGGGCTCCGCCGGTCGATACTTTGAAAGTGTTGTGACCTTCATTATCATTTGCAGTGCACAGGAGTTCGCCCATGATCTCGTTCGGATCTTTCGTTCCTTTGACTGCGGCTGTGAGCGCGACCGCTCCGGCTACGCAAGGCGTCGCCATTGATGTTCCGGAATAGAAGTCATACTGGCCGAAGTCCTTTTCTCCGTTTTCATTCACAACTTTGCTGACGCCGATGTCATCTATATAGGCCGAGTAATCCCCCTGGCCGATAATGAGTATGGCTCTCTCCCTGTCTTTGTCAGGGTTATAGCTATTCATTTCAAAGTCATCATTGTAGCTGCGCGCCATTCTAATATGCGACCAGTAATCTTCTACTCCATAAACGTAGTAACCGCCGCACGGATAATCCCATGTCAGTTCATCTCCGCTCGAGTGCATGAAACTGTTGTCACTGAGAAGGCTGCGCGGCACGTCCATCATGATGATCATCGGGTCTGAACCTCCACTTCCGGACGCGTCCTCTGGCGCTTCAGTCCTGACCATGATGCTCGACATTACGTCTTCCTTGTTAGGATCATAGCTTTCATCAAGATCATAAGGTATGGCAAAGTAATGCCACTTCTGACCTTCCTCCAGACCCGATGAACTGAAGTTAATCTTCAGGCACTCGTCGCTGTAGAATCCCGGGGCTGTTTCAATATCTCCGGCGGATAAATTTGTAAGTCCGAATTCGTTGAGGATCCTGTCTTTTGATTCTGCAGATCCGTCCAGATACGCGTATTTACCCTCGCCGTAATCGTAGTACATCCCCATGTCATCGCGGTACAGCGTCGGATTGAAGCAGTCGTAGCTGACCGTTGAAAGTATGTCAGTTCCCGGAGCCGCGATATCTACTGTTTCTTCACCATAGTTGCTGAAGCTTACCATTTCAGCCGTGTCTCCGACCTGCTTTGATGCCGCAACGCTGATGATATTGTCGCAATCGTAATTGGCAGGGTACGAAGGTACTTCGTCGTTGTTCTCGCTTTCATTTCCCGCGGCGCAAACGCACAGGGCGCCTTTCTGCCCGAGCTTTTCGATTACTTTTTCCATGACTTCGTCATAACCGCCGCCACCGAATGAGCAGCTGACCGCTACGACATTGTCGTCATTATCTTCGTCTTTTTCCATCAGGCGCATAGCCTCATACACGTAGTTGTAAGCGGCTATAATATCTCCGTCCCATCCGTAGCCCATCCCGTCGAGGACTTTAAGAGCCATGATGCTGACAGTAGGGCTGACTCCGCTGATTCCCGCGTTGTCGGCAGCCGCTCCGATTATTCCCGAGCAGTGGCTTCCGTGGCCGTTGTCATCCATAGGATCCGCGTCGCCATTGACAAAGTCGAACCCGCATTTTCCCTTGAGCCTGTTTCCAAACGGGTTTTTCCACATGGATCCTCTCAGCTCGTCATGTTTGTAGTTGACGCCTGTGTCTATGACCGCGACGATGTTGTCCTGACCTCCTGTCGTATGGGCGCTTTCCCACTCCGACTTAGCGCCAACGCCCGGATAATCATTGATGTTCCACTGGAACTGTCCGTAGTCTGCCGTGCACGCGTGGCGGCTGTAGTTTGGTGATACTGCTTCCACAATATCTTCAGACTCCAGCTCCTTCACCATTTTCTTGGTGCTTAGTTTCTTTGACGCCGCGACAGCGACCGTCATGTCCGAGCCGCCACCTTCGAATGTCCAGACCTCGTCGCCGATAACGTTAATTCCATCGGCGATTTCTACAGCAGGACCCTTCTCGCTGCCATCAGCCAGAGCCTCAATGGCTTTGATCTTTTTGGCTTCCTTTGAACTCAGACCCGACGCGCCGGAATCCTTAAGCAGTACGATAACCTCTCCTGCCTTAGGTTCCCTGTCGACTGGTTTCCCCAGTTTATTTTGGCCGCGGGCTGCCTCAATGCTGTCTCCGTGGCCCGTAACAAACGCGCCCTGATCGTGATTGTTTTCTGTAGCCGCTGACACATTCATTCCGGCAAGCGGCCAGAACGCCGTCACCATCATGACCGCCAGCAGCAAACCCAGCGCTTTTCTCATAACAATAATCCTCCCTTGTTATAATATTTCTTCGATCTGCAAAAGCAACGATCTCTAATATGTTAGGTCTTTATTTAATCTTAACCTTGACTGTCTTCATAACCTTCTTGGTGCCTTTGAGCATGATCTTGATCTTTACGGTCTTGCCCTTGCCGGCCTTCTTTGCTTTTACTACGCCCTTGGATGTTACCTTGGCGTACTTGGTGTTCGAGGACTTGTAGGCCAGCTTCCACTGTTTCGCGGCAGCTGAAGGAGTGATCTTCGCCTTCAGTTTCTTTGACTTGCCCGCCTTGACAGTGATCTTGCTCTTTACCTTGACCTTCAGCTTGGCGAAGGTTGCCTTTGCTTCAGCGTCCTTCTTGACTGCGAACGACGCCGACAGACCTTTGGAGACTGTCTTTGCCTTGGCGCCTGAAACGCTCAGACTCTTGGCATAGTATCCAGGCTTCGCAATAGCTTTGACGGTACATGTCGCACCGTACAGATAATCGCCTGTTCCTGTTATCCTGCCGCCCTTCGCGCCGGCCGCGCTGACCTTGAGCAGCGCGCTGTCCACCGCGTTCTTTACTTTCAGAATGCTTCCCATACTGTCGAATCCGAACAGATCCCTGCCGATGGCGATTCCTGTAAACGGACTGTCATAATCATAGACATTCATTACTTCGTATAAGTTCCTGGCGTAGTTCCATTTCGTTGATTTATACTTGTCATTTTTTACGTCATATATGAATGTGTCTCCGTAATCCGCTACCGGGGTGTCCATGTAGACGAGTCCGTCCCTGCACAAGCCGACGCTTCCGCGAATATCAAGATATTTGCTTCCTCCTCTGGTGACCGTGGCCTGTTTGTACATTTCCCGATAAACCGGCTTAAGACCTGTGTTCCCTTCTGTCCAGCCGTTGCCGTCAAACACGTAGTTTGCCGGGACGACAGGATCCGACGACTGGTCTTTCACTTCACTCTCGGCGCCGTAACCCAGCGTGTAAATCAGGCTGCCGCGGGACTGAAGCACCTTGCCGCCGGCTCTTCCCGCAGGCATGTCCGCGGCGGCTGTCCAGGTCTTCTTTGACGCATTGTATTTGTACACTTTTTTGCTCAGCTGTTTGTCTTTTTCATTGAATCCTCCAAGCATGAACAGGCTGCCGTTGAAAGACGCCAGTTTGCTGTCCGTAGGAAGTTCGGCTCCCTCAGGATTCTTGATCTTTTTCACCTCGCCTGACTGCATGTTTACAGAGAACAGGGCGGTTTCTTCAGAATAAGCAGGCTTGGACGAATCAGGGAATGTCTCGCTCTCGTCTTCGTATTCGTCGCCTCCGTATTCGTCTTCTTCATCTTCAAATCCATCCCCCTTGACCTCGCAGAATGAACCTTTCACATATACAGTGTTTCCGATCAGCACAATATCATCCCCGAATCTGAAATCAAACGGTGACCCAGGCGTAGATTCGGCCGGTACGTCAAAGTATTTTTTGACCAGATCTTTTGTGAATATGACCTCATCCTCAATGTCTCCGTCCGCAATATTCTTCGGATCCATCACGCATATGTGATCGCCGGTTGAGTCCGCGGCGTAGATTTTCCTGCCGTCAGTAGTAAGCGCAGCGTCCGATGACAGAACATATACGTCTTCCGCCAGAACATCGTATTGCTTTTTGCCTTTGACAAGGTAAACCTCCGACATGGATGCCGTCTTTGTCTTCCCGTCTTTTGTGCCCGTAACCAATATGTCAACACAGTTGTTGATCCAGCCGTTGTTCTCCACTGTGATTTTGCTGTCTGTCCGCTCGCCGACTATTGCTGCTTTCGGAACATCCTCCCACGGGGTTCCGTCGCCTGTTTTCCTGATCTTGACATCAAGAGAGCCTTCCCCGACATTGAACGCGCCGTTCAGGATTACCTGTTCCTTTGCAGTATCTACACTTGCTGACGAGATGTTGATCCAGAAACCATTATCATTTCCGAAGTCGAGGGCTCCCCCTGTTTTTACCATCAGAGAGTTGCTGTCGTTGGCTGTCGCAAGCAGTTCGTTTTTGATCGTTTCCGCCGACTTGTCTCCGCCGGTACCGGCAATGAGAGCAGCCGCGCCGGTAACGCAAGGCGTCGCCATGGACGTTCCAGAATAGATATCGTACTGGCCGAAGACACTCCAGTCGGAAACACACTGGCTGACACCGATATCATCCACGTTAATGGTGAATTCACCTTCTCCCGGGTCGCCTATTACCAGAACGGCTCTCTGTCTGTCCTTCCCGGGATCATACTCCTCGAGCCCGGGTGTAATATTATTCCAGGAGCGGCCTACCTGCAGATGCTGCCAATAGTCCGACTCTCCGAATACAGCAACCTCATCGATCCCAAAATCTGCCGCTATGTCAAGGGATGTTCTTTTCAGGAATTTTTCCGCTTCCTCCCGATATGGATTGTCCTCGCTCAGGTCGATGAGGTAGAGAGGCACGTCCAGGAGCATGGCCCTGTCATATTTGCCGATAACGGCATCAAAGCCAATCTGCGGTCCGTCACTGAATCTGACGGCAATGCTCGACACAACGTCCTGATCCTTCGGATCATAGTCTGCCGGAAGCTCGTAAGGTATCGCGAAGTACTGCCACTTGTAATTCGTCTTGTCGATCGCCGCCGGGTCGAAGTGAATCTTTATCGATCCTTTGCCGAAGAGACCGACCGTTTCGTCATATGTTATTTCAGAAGGATCTATGTTTTTGTACGTCAGACCCCTGATCGTATCCGCATCATCCTCGGATCCGCTGAGATAAATCTTCGTTATCGCCTCGTCCGTTCCATAGAGCGTCGGATTGAAGCAGTCATAGCTGACCGTTGAAAGTATGTCGGTTCCCGGAGCTGCTATGTCCACGTCCTCTTTCCCCCAGTTGCTGTAACTTGCCAGTTCGGCTTTTTCGCCGACCTTCTTGGTCGCCGCTACGGAGATGATGTTGTCGCAGTCATAACAGGCAGGATAGGCTCCTCCCCCGTCAATGTCCATGCCATCGTTTCCGGCAGCGCATACGCAGAGCACGCCTATCTCTCCGAGTCTGCCGATTACTCTTTCTTCGACCTCGTTATATTCTTCGCCGCCGAATGAGCAGTTCGTCGCAACGACGTTCTCCCCGAGTTCTTTTGCTTTATACACATAGTTGAAAGCCGATATTATATCCGCGTCTTCTCCTGACCCTAAAAAGTCCAAAACCTTAAGGGCCATGATCCTGACATCCGGGCATACTCCGGCTATTCCCTTGCCGTTATTAACGGCTGCGCCGATTATTCCCGCGCAGTGGGTTCCGTGCCCATTGTCGTCCTTAGGATCCAGCGGGTCAGAATAGCCACTGGCGAAATTGAATCCGCATGATCCCTTGAGCGCGTTTCCGTAAGGATTCTCCCACATGAGACCTTTCAGGTCCTCATGTGTGTAGTCGACGCCTGTGTCAATAACCGCAACGATCGGCTCATCGCCGGTCCCGCTGTTCCCCGTGTCTTCTGGCCACTTTGACGTTACACCCGCGCCGGGATATTCCCCCATGGACCACTGGTACCCGAAGTAAGGATCGTTTACGTCATAGGCATGGCGTATGTAGTTAGGCGACACAGCATCGACCATGTCCTCATCCTTCAGTTTTTTAACCATTTTCTCGGTGCTGAGACTGTCCGACTTCGCGAGGGCGACGGTCATGTCGTCTCTACCGTTCTCATCTCCAAATACCCATATATCATCACCGCTGACGCTGATTGATTTTGTTAATTCGACCTTGGCGCTTTTTTTACCGCCTTTTGCAAGAGCGTCGATGGATTCTATCTTCCCGGCATCCTCGTCGCTCAGATCCGCCGAATCGGAATCTTTGAGCAGAACGAGAACCTCTCCTTTTTTAGCTCCCTCGTCTTCCGATCCGGCGTATTTGCCCGGAGTAAAAGATGATCCGATGTGACCTTTATGCTCCGGCGCCGTCGCACTCTGGTCGTCTCCCGTCGCTGCCGACGCGTTCAGTCCCGCGAATGGCCAGAAAGCCACCGCCATCATGACTGCCAGCAGCAAAACCAGTGCTCTTCTCATAACAGCAACCTCCCTTTTAATCATTTTTCTACAGTCTGGTAGCAACTACTGTTTGTTTATCTGTTTGCGTCTGGCCTCTTCATCTTCATCGTTCTCCCCCTTATCCGGAACTCCGCCTGTGAGTATGTCCTTGATGGTCGAGATGTTTACGTCGTCCGGATCCATATCGAACTTGCTGTTTCGGCCGTAAGCGCGGTTTCTGAACCACTTTATCTCCTCGATCTCTTCAGGGATGTCCCGTTTGCTGTACGGATGACTCGTGTCTTCGATGACCTTGTTGCACATAATGCCGAGGATGATGACCCATGAGAGCAGCAGGAACCAGATCATGAGAGCGACTACCGATGACAGCGCGCCGTACATGATGTCATAGTTCACAAGACTGCTGGTATAAAACGTGTACGCCCAGCTTACGAGCAACATTCCGACGGAGGCGAAGATCGCCCCCGGCACGACGGTCCTGAAAGGTTTTCTGACCGTAGGGAGAATGTAGTAGTTATAACCGATTATAAAGAAATAAAGCACAAAGCCCAAAGGCCACCTGAGCCACATCCAGAAACTGTCGACGAATTCCGTGTGCTCAACATGCAGCGCCGTAAGGGCTCCGATGAGTATGATCTTGCCGTAGCAGAGGATCACTATCGCCACGACAAGGCTTATCATAGTCAGGAGCATGGTCAGAATTGCACGCGCCCTTTCTATGAAGTAGTTCTTTCCTGTGTTCTTGCCCTCCGTCATCGTGTAGTTGGTGATTCTCGAGATGGCGAAGGACGCTCTCGATCCCGCCCAGAAGGCGATGAGGAGGAAGATGATGTTTCCGAATCCCAGGGAGCTGAACTGGAAGAGCATGCTGACAACGCCGGATATGCGGTTGCCTGTATACTGCTCGACGATGTTCAGAGCCGTCTCCATGCTGATTCCCAGAAGACCGAGGAACTGAATGATAAGAATGAGCACCGGCACTACCGACAGCATCAGATAAAAAGAAATCTGCGCCGCGAATCCGTGATAGTACGGGTCCTGGATCTGCTGGAATCCCACTATGAACATTCTTTTGAATCTGTTTATGAGACTAGTCAATTTCCTGCTCCAGTTTCTCATGCAGCGCCTGCAGAGCTCTGGCCCTGTGGCTGATCGTGTTCTTGATCTCCTGTCCCAGTTCGCCGAAGGTTCTGTCATAGCCTTCAGGAACGAAGAGCGGGTCGTAACCGAATCCCGCGCATCCCCTCTCCTCGAGGATCAGATGTCCCTCGACGGCGCCTTCTGCCACTATGGTCCTGCCGTCAGGAAAGACCATGGTGATCACCGACACGAACCTGGCCGTTCTCTCCTCGTAAGGAAAGTCCTTTATCAGGCTGATCAGCTTGGCGTTGTTATCCCCGTCGGGAGTATCGGCACTGTCTGCCTTTGCATTATCTTCATCCGGCCACAGACCCTCGAAACCGCCGAAGCGCGCCGAATAAACGCCGGGCGCCCCGTCCAGACAGTCGACGACAAGACCGGAATCATCGGCCACGGTAATGCGGCCGCAAAGCTTCATGATTTCATACGCTTTTATGTACGAATTTTCCTCGAAAGTCTTCCCCGTTTCGGGAATTTCGACAGGCGGAACACCGGCTTCATCCCTGGAAATGATGTCCATTCCGAATCGGCCGGTAATCTCTCCTATTTCTTCGATTTTGTGTCTGTTTCTCGTCGCTGCTACTACGGTTTTCATACGTTATTATTGTACCACATGACCGCTGGACTTTCCACATCGGCTATTGTACAATTAATCAGCCAAATTCAGGCAAAAGCAGGCCTGCGCGCCTGTATCTACGGAGGCAGAAAATGAAGGCTGTACTACTCGACGTACACACAATAAATCCCGGAGATCTGAGCTGGGACGGGCTCGCCGCCATGTGCGATGATTTCACCGTTTACGACAGGACCCCGGACGATATGATTGCGGAGCGAATCGGCGACTGCGACATGCTGTTCACAAGCAAAAAGCAGATTACCCGTTCCATCATGGAGCAGGCTCCGAATCTAAAATACATCGGCCTGACCGCGACTGGATACAACAACGTGGATGTGAAAGCGGCAGCGGACCTCGGAATCGCCGTCACAAACGTCCCTGCCTACGCCACCGACGCCGTGGCCCAGCACACTCTGGCCCTCATGCTGGAGCTCGCGAACAACGTGGGACTGCACAATGTTTCCGCTCACTCCGGAGAATGGGAAAACAGCGAGTACTTCTGCTACTGGAAGAAACCGATAACCCTTCTGGCAGGCAGGAGCATCGGCATCATCGGCTACGGCCAGATCGGGCGCAAGGTTGCGCAGATCGCCGAAGCCTTCGGCATGGACGTGAATGTCTACAGTCAGGACCGCGACGCCGCCGTGAAGTCGGATTTCGTGTCCCTTCACTGCCCTCTCACGGACGGAAACAGACACATGGTGAACGCAGAATTCCTGGCGGAGATGAAGCCGGGGTCGTTCCTCATCAACACAGCCCGCGGAGCTCTTGTGGATGAGGACGCTCTGGCAGAGGCACTGAAGTCGGAACATCTTGCCGGTGCCGGACTGGATGTGCTCGAAAACGAGCCGCCTCTTCCTGATTGCCCTCTCATCGGTCTCGAAAACTGTGTCATTACGCCGCATAACGCCTGGGCGCCAAAAGAGATGCGCGCCATGGTCATCGACGTGCTCGAACAGAATCTCAGAAGCTGGTTTGAAGGCGGAACACTGAACAGACTGGATCTCTAGATGCCGCCTTTACCGGGGTCAGATCAGCGGCAGGATCACGTAGTATCCCAGAATTCCGCAACCTATTCCGATGAGGGCGCCCGCGATGACGTCACGGGGGAAGTGGACGCCGCCGACGACTCTGCACCAGGCGAGTAGAGCGCCGGCCGCACCGACTATGACGCCGGGAACGGGCCACACCCAGAACACCGTAACGGCAATTACAAAAATAGAAAAAACATGACGGCTCGGGAAGGACTTTCCCGGGGCGTCTTTTTTAATGATCGGCGGTTTGGCGCCGGGCATCTCGTAGGGACGGGGCGCGTTTATCCTGTCCCGGAAAATGCTGAGCAGCACAAAGGAGATTCCGGGCACAAGAACAGCCGGCACGAAGCCGGGATTCTTGTCTGTCAGATGATAAACCGCCAGATATATGAGCAGAAGCGGGTACAGAGCGTACACCGCTTTTGTCAGAACTGAATTAATGACGATGATGGCTTCAGGCTTCATTTTTCCCGGCTTTCCTCGTTTGTCCTGCTGAATACTTCGTAAACCTCAGGCGCGGCCTTCTTGATGACGATCGGCTTGAAGCTCTTGTCCGTGAACCCGTGTCTGCTCCAGCCTTTGGCGTGCAGCTGACCTGTCTCGGCGTTTTTTACCTCGTACTCCAGTTCGAAAGAGGCGTGAGACAGTTTCGTCATCCTGCAGCTCAGGGAAATGACCTCATCGTAAACGGCCGGCACTTTGTACTCGGCCTTCACGCTGAGCACAGGAA
This sequence comes from Firmicutes bacterium UBA1191, assembly GCA_002310095.1. GTDB lineage: Bacteria > Bacillota > Clostridia > Peptostreptococcales > Anaerovoracaceae > Lentihominibacter. The sequence goes on from DBYH01000018.1 coordinate 38,003, forward strand.
TGTAGACCCCCATCTCCTCGATCTTGTCATAGGGAAGTCCCGCCGCCCTGATGAACTCGGTCCTGACGGTCTCGAAGTATCTTATGTAATTAGAGTGGTGCACTATGCCCATGGTGTCGGTCTCATAGTACTGCACCCTGTATGTCATCTCATGATGCATATTATCGGTCCTTTCAAAGCAAAGGCAGGACTGCCTTTGCGTCAGTCTTCAAGCGACTTGTAGTAGAGCATGCAGTGGCAGTAGCCCTCAAATTCCGGATCGGCGATCTGGTCGCGGAACTCCTGGCACATGCACTTGTTTTCCTCAGTGCGTTCGATCCTGCACGGACAGTAGCCGCCCGTCTTCTCGAGGCCTTCCTTTATGGCGTTGACGATCTCCTGATTCTCGTTAAGTCTTACTTTCATCTCATTTACCTCCCGATACGCATATTATAAAGCATCACATATTGATATCAAAGGGCAAACTATTCGTCCTTCCTGCCGCCTGTGCTTATGATTCCGAATGCCGTAACCGCTACGGCCATGCCCAGGACTGAAATAACAGTCAGCTTTTCGCCATAAACAAAGGCGCCGAAGAGCATCGCCGCGACCGGCTCGCTCGATGTCAGGATGGAAGCCTTTCCCGCTTCAATGAATCTGAGGGAAACATTGAGCATGCTGTATTATATCATTGACAGAGATCTTTGTTGGTGCTATTATCCGATTGTAAACCAACATTATTTAATTGTTGACTTTCAGTCGACTCAGAGGCCCCGCGCAGGAGAGGAATATGACACCAAAGGATAACAGTACGACATCTAAAACCTACGCCATGACGACCATAGCGCTCATGGCGGCGGTGCTCTGCGTCCTGGGGCCTCTTGTCATTCCTGTCGGCCCTGTACCAATTTCTCTGGTGCCCCTGGTGATTCTGCTCAGCGTCTACATTCTGGGCACGAAAAGAGGAACCATCTCGGTCCTCCTCTATCTGTTCATAGGAGCTGTGGGGGTTCCCGTATTTTCCGGTTTTGCCGGCGGCTTCGGCAAGATCGCGGGACCGACCGGCGGGTACATGCTCGGCTACATCTTCATGGCCCTCATCGCGGGATGGTTCATCCACCGCTTCTACGACAAGGTCATTATTCAGTTCTTGGGGATGTTGCTGGGACTTTTGGTGCTCTACGCCTTCGGAACGGCCTGGCTGTCCATTTCTGCCGGCATGAGTTTCAAGGCTGCCCTTGCCGCGGGCGTGCTCCCTTTCGCCGCCTTCGACATCGTCAAGATCATCATCGCGATCGTCCTGGGGCGGACAATAAAAAAGCGGGTCCCATCTTTGAACCAGATGTAAACCCGCGTTTCGCCGCCGTTGAGGCTGTTGCTTTTAGCAGCGGCTTTTTTATTTCTTCTCGATTTCTGCAGCAGGATCCTTTGACGGAAGCTGGGCTACCATTATTGCCGCGAACATGATTACGCAGCCGATAATTTCCCTTGCTCCCATGGTCTCGCCCAGAAGGATAGCCCCGGCGATTACCGCGAATACCGATTCCAGACACAGCAGCATCGAAGCCAGAGTCGGCTCTACGTCCTTCTGTCCGACAACCTGCAGTGTGTAGGCCACGCCGCAGGACATTATGCCCGCATAGAGGATCTCGAACCAGCCGCCCTGGATGTTTGCCCAGGTCGGCAGGGAGAAGCCGAGCATCGGATCTATGACGAACATGAGTATGCACGAAAGCCCTCCCGCGACGAAGAACTGTATGCATGAGAGCTTGACCCCATTCGCCTTCGGTGAGAAGTGGTCTATTGTCAGGATGTGGATCGCGAACATGAGGGAGCACAGAAGCACTATCAGGTCGCCCTTGTTGATGTTTCCGAATCCTCCCTCCGCCGGAATGCAGAGCAGGTAGAGTCCCACCGCCGAAGCGATGACGCACGCCCAGAATACAGGACGGATCTTCTGCTTGAGAATCAGTCCCAGAAGCGGTACGAGTATTACGTACAGAGCTGTGATGAAGCCCGTCTTGCCCGCGGTCGTGTAAACCATTCCTATCTGCTGGATGTTTCCGGCCGCGCAAAGAGCGAGCCCGCAGCATATGCCGCCGATCCATAGGGTTTTCTTCTCCTGTGGAGTCTCCTCGTGATACGTGCCTTTGCGCTTCGCCGCCTGTGTCATTATGTATATGACAGGAAGCAGCGCGATTCCGCCTATAACGGTACGGATTCCGTTGAAGGCCACCGGAGGCATCGAATCCATGCCGCTCTTCTGCGCGACGAACGCGGTACCCCATATGAGAGCTGTCGTAAACAGCATCATGCTGCCGCGAAGTTGTCTGCCCATATTACCACCTGATCTTCTTTCCTGAATTACTAACTATAACAATCTATCTTCCCGCGGCCGGCTATCTGTCCGAAACCGGCGCCGTATTCCAGATCCTGTCAGCGTAGTCGCGGATGCTGCGGTCCGCGGCGAATCTGGCTGCCTTTGCGATATTCTCGATGGACATGGTGTTCCATCTTCTGCGGTCTTCATAGGCCGCCTGTATGTCGTCGTGGGCCCTGCAGTAATCGGCGAAGTCAAGCAGGCACATGTACGGGTCTGCGATGCTGTAGGACGGCATAAGCAGATAGTCGTTCAGCACGTCGAAGCTCTTTCCCGCGAAGCCCTTCTGAAGTGAGTCGACGGCCCGCTTCAGCACAGGGTCGCTCTCGTAGACTTCGAATGCGTTGTACCCTTCCTGCAGTGCCTGTCTCACCTCGTGCTCGCGCTTGCCGAATATGAAGATGCTGTCCGGTCCCACGGCCTCGCGGATCTCCACGTTGGCTCCGTCCAGAGTTCCGATGGTGACCGCGCCGTTTATCATCATCTTCATGTTCCCCGTGCCGCTTGCTTCCTTGCCAGCCAGCGATATCTGCTCGGAGATCTCCGTCGCAGGCATGAGTCCTTCGGCCATGGACACGCTGTAGTTCTCCAGGAACACGACCTTCAGTTTCGAGGAAATCTTCGGATCACGCTCGATCTCCTCGCTGAGTTTGCAGATGAGCTCGATGACCCTCTTGGCCAGGAAGTAGCTCGGGGCTGCTTTCGCGGCGAAGAGATAAGTCTCCGGTCTCATGTCGATGTCCGGGTCGTCCTGGAGCATCTGGTAGCGGCTGATTATGCGCAGAGCGTTCATCAGCTGCCTCTTGTATTCGTGAAGTCTCTTCGCCTGAACGATGAAGATGGAATCCGGATCGATCTCGATGCCCGAATTCTTCTTTACCTTCTCGGCGAACCTGACTTTGTTGTCTCTCTTAATCTGTTCGAGTCTGTCGCAGACCGCCGCGTCCTGACGGAAGCGGAAGAAGTCCTCCAGCCTGCGGTCGTCCCTGCGGTAGGCGGTGCCGATGCACTCGTCAATGAGCTCCGCCAGCTTCGGATTGGCCTGGCACAGCCACCTCCTGTAAGCGATGCCGTTGGTCACGTTCGTGAACTTGTCCGGCTGGGCCAGGAAGAAGTCGTGGAACAGATCATCCTTGAGTATCTGGGAGTGCAGGGCCGAAACGCCGTTGACCTTGTGGGAGCCGATGACCGAAAGGTTGGCCATCCTCACCTGTCCTCCGTCCAGAACCGCCGTGTAATTCACCTTGCCGTCGTCCCCCGGGAACTTTGAGTACATGTACCCGCGGAACCTGCGGTCGATCTCGGATATGACCGAGAACACCCTCGGCACGAGAGCCTGTATCTGGGAAGTCTTCCACTTCTCAAGAGCCTCGGCCAGCACCGTATGGTTCGTGTATGAAACGGACCCCTGCACGCGCTCCCAGGCGTAATCCCAGGAACAGCCGTAGTCGTCCATGAAAATCCTCATCAGCTCAGGAATGCAAAGAGCAGGGTGAGTGTCGTTGATGTGTATCACATTGGCCAGATGGAAATTGTCCAGCGTGCCGTAGAGCTGCATGTGGTCGCGCACTATGTTCTGGCATGAGGCCGACACCATAAAGTACTGCTGCTTCAGTCTCAGCTCCTTGCCTTCTTCGATATTGTCAGGCGGATAGAGAACCTTGGTTATGGCCTCCGCCCTGTTGTTCCTCAGGGCCGCCCGGGTGAAGTCGCCGCTGTTGAAGCTCTCCATGTCGAAACCTTCGTAGTCGATGGCCCTCCATAGGCGCAGTCTCTCGACCGCGTCGTTTCCGGCGCCCGGCACGTACATGTCGTACGGGATCGCCTTGATGACCTGAGGCTCCTCAAGGGAGAACTTCAGACCGTCGGCGTCCCACCACTCATGATACTTGCCGTAGAAAGTGACGTAGAACGGGTCGTCGTCCTTCTTGTTGAGCCATACTCCGCCACCGGGGATCCAGTTGTCCGGCAGTTCCACCTGCCAGCCGTCCTCTATCTTCTGCCTGAAAAGACCGTACTCATACCTGAGTGAAAAACCGGTGGCGTCGTAATTCCCCGTCGCCATAGCTGACAGGAAACACGCAGCCAGTCTTCCCAGACCTCCGTTTCCGAGGCCCGCGTCAGGTTCGCAGTCGAAGACGTCATCAAGTGAGAGTCCCCTTCTCTCGACCAGCTCCCGCACCGTATCCATCTCACCGAGACAGTACAGTGCGTTCTTAAGGGACTGGCCCATGAGAAACTCCATGCAGATGTAGTAGATTTTTTTCTTGCCGAAGCTCTCTTTCTCGGTACGGTTCTTTTTGTGCTTGAATTCGACGTACTTCTCCCGAAGCTGTCCGTTGACCACGCGGGCCAGCGCCTTGTACAGCTGCTCGGGAGCAGCATGCTCGAAATCCGTGTGGAGGCTGTCCTCCAGATAATCATTCAGTTGCGCAATAAACTTTTCTCTCTGTTCCATTTCCTATAGTTCAGTATACATTCTGTGATAAATTTCCGCTGCTTTCGCCCATGAGAAATCCTCGTCGAGGATGTGTCTTACCAGGGCGCGCCACTTGATTTTGTGGCTGTATAAATCCAGGGCTCTTCCCAATGCAAAGGCAAGTTCGCTTCCGTTGAAATCATAGAAGGTGAATCCGTTGCCTTTGGTTCCGTTCCACTCATGGATCGAGTCCGCCAGTCCTCCAGTCAGTCTGACGATCGGAACGTTGCCGTAACGGCACGCGATCATCTGAGCCAGTCCGCAGGCCTCGCTTCTGGAAGGCATGATGAAGATGTCGCCGCCGGCGTAGATCCTGTGGGCCGTAGCCGTGTTGAATTCGATGAGCGACCTCACCTTATCAGGATATCTGTCCTGCAGCTGCCTGAAATAGTTCTCATACTTCTCGTCGCCTGTGCCGAGCATCACGAACTGTACGTCTTCTGTTTCCAGAAGTCCGTCCATCATGTCCGCGATTATGTCCACGCCCTTCGGCGCTACGAGCCTCGAGATAAATGTGATGACCGGCGCGTCGCTCTCAGGAAGTCCAAGGGATTTCTGCAGATCCCTCTTGCACTTCTTCTTTCCCTGAAGATTCTCCGGCGAATAAGCCGCCGCGATGTAGGCGTCATTGCCCGGATCATACGCTACCGTGTCGATGCCGTTGAGAATGCCGAACATCTTGTATTCGTTATCGCGGATGACGCCGTCGAGTCCGAAAGCGCTGACCGGATAGGTCAGTTCCTTGGCGTAGGTCGGGCTGACTGTCGTGAATTTGCTGGAGCATTCGATGGCTCCCTTCATCAGGTTGACATCGCCGTCCTTCATGAGAATGCCGTTGTCCTCCTCTTTCAGACCTATGCAGTCGCCCAGCACATCGGTTCCGAATCTTCCCTGGTACTCCACATTGTGGACCGTGAACACGGTCCTGAGTTTCTTCTCGGGATAGATTGCCTTTGCGAAAACCACCGACAGAGCTGTCTGCCAGTCGTTGGCGTGCACGATGTCGGGCTCAAATCCCGTCACTGCCGAACTCTCGATGACGGCGCGGCTGAAGTACGAAAAACGCTCGCAGTCGTCGCCGAATCCGTAGAGGCTGTCGCGTTTGAAGTAGTACTCGTTGTCCACGAAATAGTAGATGACGCCGTCCTTCTCGAGCTCGAAGATGCCCATGTACTGGCTGCGCCAGGCGACCGGGATCTCGACGTGCCCCAGGAACTTCATCTCCCTGCGGAATTCCTCCTTCACCGACCCGTACAAAGGCATGATGACCCGGCACTCGACCTCTGAGTTCTTGAGCTTGTTCACCTCACGCGGAAGTGATCCCGCCACCTCGCCCAGTCCCCCGGTGCCGCAGAAAGGCATTACCTCCGGGGAGGCGAAGAGTACTTTTGTTTTTGCTTTTGTCGCTGTTTTTGCTGTCATTGCTTTTGCCGTTTCGCCCTTAAATCAGAGTTCCCAGATGTTTCATAGTGCGGATGAGCTGGTGTACGTAACTCATCTCGTTGTCGTACCACGCCACGATACGCACCTCGTATATGTGGGTGCCGCACTGCTCAGCCAGTGTCTGGGTGGCGTCAAAGAGCGACCCGTAGCTGATGCCGATGATGTCGCTTGATACAAGTTCCTCCTCCGTGTAGCCGAAGGATTCGGACGCAGCCGCTTTCATGGCCGCGTTGATGCCCTCGACGGATACGGTGTCCGTCTCATCCTTCAGGGTGGCGTCGAGGATCGTGATCGAACCTGACGGAACCGGAACTCTCTGGGCGGAGCCGATGAGCTTGCCGTCCAGCTCAGGGATGACCAGACCTATGGCCTTGGCCGCTCCTGTTGAGTTAGGAACTATGTTTATGGCGCCCGCTCTGGCGCGTCTGAAATCGCCCTTCCTGTGCGGTCCGTCCAGCAGCATCTGGTCGCCCGTATAGGCGTGAATTGTGGTCATGAACCCTGTCCTGACCTCCCTGTAGTTTGCCAGAACCTTGGCCATCGGAGCCAGGCAGTTTGTCGTGCAGGACGCGCCCGAAACGATGTTGTCTTCCTTCGTCAGGGTGTCGTGGTTGACGCTGTATACGATGGTCGGCAGGTCGTCTCCGGCCGGCGCCGAGATCAGAACCTTCTTGGCGCCCGCGTCGATGTGAGCCTGGGATTTTTCCTTGGATGTGTAGAATCCGGTGCACTCCAGAACGATGTCAACATCGTACTCCGCCCAAGGCAGATTCGCCGCTTCAGACTCGCTGAAAATCGGTATCTTCCTTCCGTCGACGGTGATGGAGTTCTCATCGCTGGTGACCTCGTGGGTGTCGGCGTATCTGCCCTGAACACTGTCGAACTTGAGCAGATGGGCCAGCATGGCCGGGCTGGTCAGGTCGTTGATGGCGACCACTTCACAGTCCGGATCCTCGAATACTTTTCTGAAGGCCAGACGCCCTATGCGTCCGAAACCGTTGATTGCGATTTTTGTCATGTTTTCTCCTCCCATATCTATTTCAATCTATTTTTAACAGTCTTAATCCGCTGCCTTATCAGCAACTTAATTCTTATTGTGCCACAAACCGACGCAATAATCCACACCCTGCTTCAAACAGTTGAATCCCGCCCCGATAAAGTGTAATATTTAGGTAGGTATATCCATATGACAATCACTATGAATCAGAACATTTCCGAGCACAAATACCTCTTCCACCACGGGGCGGATTACAGGTCATACGAATTCCTCGGAGCGCACCTTTGCCGGGAGTCAGCAGCGGACACCGACGCAAAGGCAGGCTGCACTTTTCGTGTGTGGGCGCCGCGGGCGAAGAGCATCTCAGTCGTCGGCAGTTTCAACAGCTGGGATCCTGCGGCTCATGTTATGGTGCCTTTGCCTGATGACAGTGAGATATGGGAGCTGACTGTTCCGGAAGCGCGGGAGGGAGACCTCTACAAGTTCGCCGTAACGAGCGCCGCGGCAGACGGCGCTGAAAAAACCGTCTGGAAAGCCGACCCGTTCGCTTTCTTCTCGGAGAGCGGCGACCAGTCCCACGGCAGCCAGAGAGCTTCCATTATATATGACTTCCGCGCAGGATATCCTTGGGAAGACGGCGACTGGATGGCCGAACGCGCCGCGAAGAACGTCTACGAGAGCCCGATGAACATTTACGAAGTGCACCTTGGTTCCTGGCGCAGACGCGAGGACGGCACCACCCTCACCTACCGTGAGACCGCCGATTCGCTCATAGATTACGCCAATGGCATGGGCTACACCCACATCGAGCTTCTGCCTGTCATGGAATACCCGTACGACGGTTCCTGGGGCTACCAGGTCACCGGATACTACAGCCCGACCTCCCGCTACGGAAGACCTGAGGACCTGAAGTATCTCATCGACAAGGCCCATCAGGCAGGTCTCGGCGTCATCATGGACTGGGTGCCTGCCCACTTCCCGAAGGACGATTACGGGCTGGCGGATTTTGACGGATCCCCGCTCTACGAATACACGGATAAACTGAAAGCCGAACACAAAGGCTGGGGCACCAAGGCCTTCGACTACGGCAGGCCTGAGGTCATAAGCTTCCTCGTGTCCAACGCCTTCTACTACTGCGAGCAGTTCCACGTGGACGGACTGCGCGTGGACGCCGTGGCCGCCATGCTCTACCTGAACTACGGCCGCGAGGAGGGCGAGTGGATGCCGAACGAGGACGGCGGCGTCGAGAACAAGGAGGCCATCAAGTTCCTCCAGCGCATGAACCAGGATGTTCTCTCGAACTTCCCGGGCGTCATCACCGTCGCCGAGGAGTCGACCGCATGGCCGATGATAACCAAGCCGCCTCACGACGGCGGACTGGGTTTCAACTTCAAGTGGAACATGGGATGGATGAACGACGAGCTGGAGTACTTCGAAACAGACCCGTATTTCCGCAAAGGCATCCACGGCAAGCTGATCTTCTCTCTTGACTACGCCTGGAGCGAAAACTACATTCTGCCTGTATCCCACGACGAAGTGGTCCACGGCAAGAAATCCCTGCTCGACAAAATGCCGGGCGAATACGACAGCAAATTCGATGGTTTCCGGACCTTCATGACATACATGATCACCCACCCGGGCAAAAAACTCACCTTCATGGGCACTGAGTTCGCCCAGTTCATCGAGTGGAATGAGAATGCTGAGCTCGACTGGCTTCTGCTTCAGTATCCGAAGCACCGGGAAGTCTGGGAGTTCGTGCGCGACCTGAACTATTACTATCTGCGCACGCCTGCCCTCTGGCGCGGGGACGACTGCCCGGAGAGCTTTAAGTGGATAGACGGCGGAAACATCGACGATAACGTAATAACGTTCATCCGCCGCGACGTGGCCGCATCCGACAGCGGGACCGGCAGCGGCGAGCCTGCCTTTGCGGTAATATGCCTCAATCTGTCGGGCCGCGACCTGGATAATTACAAAGTAGGCGTGCCTTCCGCAAAAGCATTCGCGCCTGTGATGGACACCGATCTTGAGAAATACGGAGGACGCGGAATCCGCTCCGCCGAAGAATATGAAGTTAAACCTGAAGGCTGGAACGGCTACGAAAACCATATCGAGCTTTCCCTTCCGGCCCTGTCAGCCATAGTGCTGGAACCAAAGGAGGTATAAGAATATGGCAAGAAAGAAGAAATGCGTCGCAATGCTTCTTGCCGGAGGCCAGGGATCGAGACTGGCGCCGCTGACCGAAAATGTTGCAAAGCCCGCAGTGCCTTTTGGAGGAAGATACCGCATTATCGACTTCTCCCTCTCGAACTGCGTCAACTCCGGAATAGATACGGTCGGAGTTCTGACACAGTACCAGCCCCTGGAGCTGAACGACTATCTGGGCACCGGCGACCCGTGGGATCTGGACCTGAACTACGGCGGGCTCCACGTGCTTCCGCCTTACCAGGCGGCTAAGGGCGGCGACTGGTTCAAAGGCACGGCAAACGCCATCTACCAGAACCAGAAGTTCATCAGAAACTACAACCCGGACTACATTCTCGTGCTGTCCGGAGACCATATCTACAAGATGAACTACGACATCATGATCCAGGAGCACATCGACAATGACGCCGACGCTACGATCGCTGTCATGGACGTTCCTATTGAGGAGGCGAGCCGCTTCGGCATCATGAGCACGGACTCGACCGGACGCATCACTGAGTTCGCCGAGAAGCCCGCGGAGCCTAAGAGCACTCTGGCTTCAATGGGCGTCTACGTTTTCAATACCGATAAGCTCCTTGCCTATCTTGAGGCGGACGAGCAGAATCCCGAGTCGGACAACGACTTCGGCAAAAACGTCATACCGGCAATGCTGGCAGGCGGAGAAAAACTCCACGCCTACCTCTACGCCGGTTACTGGCGGGACGTCGGTACTCTGTCATCCTACTGGAGCGCCAACATGGATACCCTGGGCGACGATCCTGAGCTCTGGCTCAACGACGACGGCTGGCGTATCTACTACAGACATGACATACAGGCCCCGACATATCTGGGCGAGCACGCGTCACTGAACAACTGCAATGTAGCGGCCGGGAACGAAATCGACGGACATGTTTCCGACTCGGTTCTCGGAAGCAACATCATCATAGAAGAAGGCGCCGCCGTCAAAGACTGCGTCATCATGAACAACGTTGTGATCGAAGCAGGAGCCACAGTTGAATACGCGATCATCGACAGAGACGTGCGCGTCTGCGAGGGCGTCAAGGTCGGCGGTCCAAAGGAGACTACAGAGCTGACCGTCATCGCCGCGGGCGAGACTGTCGGCGGAACGGGAGATCTGCTCGGACGGTTCTGCGCCGGAGATGGACCCGGAGACGGAGCTAACGAAAGGAAGGAGGTGTAGCGAATGAACATGCTTGGACTTATATTCGCGGATAAACACAACAACGACATCGGCGAACTTACCGCGAGAAGAACATTTGCCGCACTGCCTTTTGGCGCGAGATACCGCCTGATCGACTTCTTCATTTCCAACATGACAAACTCTGGCGTACGCAACATCGGAGTTGTCGCCACGACTAAATACGAAAGCCTCATGGCCCATGTCCGTTACGGCGGCGAATGGGACCTTGACAGAAGAAAATCCGGAATCATAGTGCTTCCTCCATTCTCATACTTCGGCGGCGAAGTCCGTTACGAGAACATACTGGAAGCCCTGCAGGCAAACATCGCCTACATCAGAGAAAGCAAAGAGCCTTACGTCCTCTTCACCTGCTGCGACGCGGTCGGCAACATAGATTACGCCGCCATGCTCGAGGCGCACGTGAAGAGCGGGGCCAGGTTCACCTGCCTTTGCACTAAAAATCCTCTCAACAAGGAGCCGGGCGTTCAGACGACCGAATTCATTGTCGCGCCTGACGGCAGAGTCAAGGATATTCTCATTCACGACGGCGCGAACGGCCAGACTGAGGGAGCCTACACGGGAACTCATACCTACATAATGGGGCGTGACGACCTGCTCGGAATCCTGGAGGAATCCATCGATCACAAGAAGACCAGCCTGCGTAAAGACGTCCTCAAGCCGGCCCTGAATGATTCCAAGGTCATGGCTTATGTGGCTGATGAGACGCTGATGTTCATCGATTCGGACGCTTCTTACCTGAAGAGCAACCTGGATCTGCTGAACTCAGACATCCGCCGCGAGCTGTTCGGACAGGAACTGCGTCCGATTATCACCCGGGCGGGCAACAGCTCACCTGCTTACTACAGCGATGATTCCGTTACTACGAACTCCATCATCGCGGCAGGATCCGTCATCGAGGGCACCGTGCGCAACTCCATCATATTCAGAGGCGTGCACATCAAGAAAGGCGCCGTGGTCGAAAACTGCGTAATCAATCAGGACAGCACCATCGGTGAAGGCGCGGTACTCAACTACGCCATTCTGGACAAGGACGTCCTGATCAACGACAAGCGCCTGCTGTCCGGCTACATCACTCACCCGTTCTACGTGAAGAAGGGGGCGGTAATTTAATCCGCGCGGCAAATCCCGATTTGTCGATATTAATTGACTTGCATGACAGAAGTAATTTTTAACTCCAGAGACGAATACTATAAGAAACCGCTGGGCGCGGTGATCGCGGACACTGAGCTGGCGTTCAGAATAAAGGTCGCGCGCTCCCTTGACCCTGTCGGCGCGCATCTTGTCGTGCATTATGACAGGCACGATAACCCGGCGGTGTACGAGATGACAGCCGACGGCGCTGATATCCCGGCCGAGACTGCTGCCGCGGACGGTTTCCTGACGTACGCCGTGTCATTCACCATCCACGACACGGGACTCTACTGGTACCACTTCGAGATCGAGACCGCGGGCGACCCGGATTCGGGCGAGCAGGAAGGCGTCCTTCTGGTTGGCCGCGACACATCGAATAACGCCGCCATCATCACGTCACCGGACTGGCCGGCAACCTGGCAGCAGACCGTTTACAGACGCGACTACGAAGCACCCGAGTGGATATACGGCGGAGTCTATTACCATGTCTTTGTGGACAGATTCAACAAGTCCGGCCGCGATGACCCAACTCTGACAGGCGGGGCACACAACGGACAGCCAATTCCCGAAGGCCGCACTTTTCACGACGACTGGACCGACATTCCTGACTGGGAGCCGGTCAACGGTAAAATCTACAACAATGACTTTTTCGGCGGAGACTTAAACGGCGTCAGGCAGAAGCTGGATTACCTGGCTTCCCTCAACGTGACGTGCATTTACCTGAGCCCGATTTTTGAGGCCTACTCCAGCCACAAATACGATACCGGTAACTACGAGGTCATCGATCCGATGTTCGGGACAGAAGAGGATTTCCGTGCCCTTTGCAGCGAGGCCGCGAAGCTGGGAATCCGCGTCATCTGCGACGGAGTCTTCGCCCACACCGGATCGGATTCCAAATACTTTGATAAATACGGACACTACGCTGACCGCGCCGCTGACGCGGGAGACGAAATAATACCGGGCGCCTTCGGACATCCCGAATCCCCGTACCGCAGCTGGTACTTCTTCCACGACGACGATACCTACGACTGCTGGTGGGATTTCAGGACTCTCCCGAAGGTCAACAAGCGCGACCCGGGCTACGTGGAATACATTACCGGCGGCGATGGTATCGTGCGCAGGTGGCTGCGGGCGGGAGCGAGCGGCTGGCGTCTCGATGTGGCAGATGAGCTGCCGAACGACTTCATAGACGCGTTGGTTGGCGCCGCAAAGGCAGAAAAGCCAGACGCACTCATCGTCGGTGAGGTCTGGGAGGACGCGTCCAACAAGATCGCCTACGACGAGCGCAAAAACTACTTTGAGGGCAAGCGTCTGGATTCGGTTATGAACTACCCTTTCCGCACGGCGATCATCGACTTCGTCCGCCGCGGAAACGCGGAAGGACTGGCGCAGACTGTCGAGAGCATCACGGAGAATTATCCGCCGGAGGTTCTGGGCAGCCTGATGAATGTGCTGGGCACTCACGACAGTGTCCGCGTCATCACGGCCCTGGCCGGCGAAGAGTTCGACGCCGACACCCCTCGTTTTATACAGGCCGGCACACACCTGAACGAAGAAGAATGGGCCCGGGGAATCGAACTGCTGAAGACAGCGTCGCTGCTGCAGATGACTCTGCCCGGCGTCCCTTGCATATACTACGGCGACGAAGCCGGAGTCGAGGGTTACAAGGATCCGTTCAACCGTACCTGCTACCCTTGGGGTCATGAGAACAGGGAGCTTCTCGACTGGTACAGGAAGATCACCGCTATACGCTCATCCCATACAGTCTACCGGCAGGGAACTTACCGCACCCTGGCGGCGGCGGGCGGCTTCTATGCCTTTGAACGCAGAGACGGCGACGCGATAATCACCGCGGCCAACTGCGGCCCGGCAACGTACAGCTTCCGGCTGGACGGAGCATGGCGCGATCTGCTGACAGAGAGACACATTGAAGGATCTATTACTGTATTTCCGGGCGACAGACTGCTCCTGGAACAAGTATGATAAGATAGAGAAGAATGCTTTTGCATTAACAGGGGTAACTGCCAGAATTGGAGGGTCATAATGACAGAAGAATACATCTTAAAAATCGCGGAAAGAGAAGGAATTCCCATTGAGGAACTCGAGGAAAAGCTCCGCCATTTCGAATCCTTCGGCCTTGACGGGCAGGCGTTCAGAGCGTACCGCGGATGGGAACTCACCGATGACGAATGCCTCGTTCTGAAGGAAGAACTCGCGAAGAGAGAAGATGTCATCAGGAAAAAGCAGGAAGACATGGCCGCGATCATTTCCCGCAAGACCGGCATCGACAAGGAGGAGATCCTCGCGAAATACCACCTCGCGAAGGAATGCGGCTACAAATCCTACTGGTTCGCCATAGACGGAATCTACCTGCTGAGCGACGAGGAAATCAGAAACCACAAGAACATGCGCGACGTCGGATACGGTGAGGATCTGCAGGAAGAGAACGAGCAGAGGCTCAAGAAGCTGAGCAAGAAAATCCGCAACAAGACCGAATGGAACAAGGCGCAGTACAGGCTGGAATTTCTGAAAGCCAGGAACAACTGCGAGTGCGCGGCTGATGAGTACTCGGTCTACAGGATCTGGAAGAAGTCTCCGGAGGACGCGCGGGAGATGCTGACGGCCGGCATCAAACACAGAATCTGGTTCTGCAACGCTTCGACTTACGAAAAGAGCATACTGTTCCGGAACAAGGTGCTGTTCAGCGAGGCCTGCAGCGACTTCATGAACAGAGTCACTTTTGCGACGGACGGCCTGACATATGAGGATTTCACCGAAAAGATCAAGGGTCTGGACAAGATAGTTTACAAACTCGCCGAGGGTAACAAAGGAATCGGCTTCGAGAGTTTCGATGTGAACGGAAGCGAAGAACAGAACCGCGAAGTCTACGAGCATATCCGCGGTCTTGAACCCGGCATAATAGAAGAGTACATACGCCAGCATCCGGCCATCGCGTCATTCTACCCTGACGCGGTCAACACCCTCCGTGTTGTAACGGCCATCGGATACGGCGAAGCGAAAGTCATAATGGCAGCCCTTCGAACGGGAACCGACGGAAGCATCGACAACTGGTCCCAGGGCGGCATCTCCGCCGGCGTTAACATCGAGACCGGAATAATTGAAACAGAAGGCGTGGACTACAACGGCAAAAAGCACGCGATCCATCCGATCGGCGGCGTGGTGTTCAGAGGCTTCCGTATTCCTGACTGGAATGAAGTCGTATCATGCTGCTGCAAAGCCGCCGAGAGATTCCCGGATTTTCCGTTCATCGGCTGGGACGTCTCAGTGCTTGAGGACGGCAGAGTCGCACTTATCGAAGGCAACCCTGATTTTGGCATCAAGGCTATTCAGACGCCGTACGCGAGAGCGGGCGTCGGCCTGAGAGACCGTGTTGAGCAATACATAGAATTGGCGAAAGGATAAATCATGAATTACAGAGAAGAATACAACCGCTGGCTGGTCAGCGACCTGGTCGACGAGGCCACCAAAGAAGAACTCCGCGGGATCGCGGGTGACGAAAAAGAAATCGAGGGCCGCTTCAGCAAGCTGCTCGACTTTGGAACAGCCGGCCTACGCGGCATCATGTGCGCGGGCCTCTTCGGCATGAACGTCTACACGGTCCGCTACGCGACCCAGGGCCTGGCCAACCTGATCAACAGCAGCGACGAACCTGGCAAAAGCGGCGTAACCATCGCCCACGATTCCAGAAACAACTCAGACCTCTTCGCGCGCGAGGCTGCGGGCGTGCTTGCCGCCAACGGCATCCACGTCTACTTCTTCGAGAGCCTGCGTCCGACGCCGGAGCTGTCCTTCGCCCTGCGCGAGACCGACTCCATAGCGGGCATCAACATCACCGCCAGCCACAACCCGAAGGAGTACAACGGCTACAAAGTCTACTGGGCCGACGGCGCCCAGCTCCCGCCTGAGCACGCGGCGGAAGTCGCTGAGTCCATGAAGCGAAGCGACATATTTGATGACGTGAAGACCATGGATTTCGCGAAGGCAGCCTCAGACGGTTTCATCACCATCATCGGCGATGAGATAGACGAGAAATATCTTTCGAACGTACTCTCACAGTCCGCAAGCGCCGAATCCGTTCGCGCGGCGGCGGACTTCAAACTCATATACACGCCGCTTCACGGCACGGGTTACAAACTGGTGCCGGAAGTACTGAAGCGCCTCGGCGCAAAGAACATCATCACGGTTCCGGAGCAGATGATCATCGACGGTAACTTCCCGACAGTCGCCTCTCCGAACCCTGACAACATCGGCACCTTCGGACTCGCCATCGATCTCGCGAAGGCAAACGACGCCAATCTGATCATCGGCACTGACCCTGACGGCGACCGCTGCGGCGCTGTCGTCAGAAACGGCGATGAGTTTGTCATGCTGAGCGGAAACCAGATAGGCGTGCTGCTTCTCGACTACCTGATCCAGGCGAAGAAAGAGGCCGGCGCTCTGGCTCCGAACGCGGCGGCGGTAAAGAGCGTCGTCTCGACTCCGATGGCAAACGTCATCTGTGATGAGAACGATGTGACGATGATCGAAGTTCTCACCGGTTTCAAGTACATCGGCGAGAAGATCAAGGAGTGGGAAGCAAACGGCGAGCACACTTACCTCTTCGGTTTCGAAGAGAGCAACGGCTACCTGGCAGGAACCTACGCCCGCGACAAGGACGCCGTGGTCGCGTCGATGCTCCTCTATGAGATGGCCTGCTACTACTCGCTGAAGGGTCTCACACTCTACGAGGTGCTGCAGGAGATGTATAAAAAATACGGCTTCTTCAAGGAAGAAGTCATATCCATACAGTTCGAAGGCTTCGACGCCCAGGATAAGATGGCTGCGGTCATGAAGGACCTGAGGGCAAACCCGCCTGCCGAGATCGGCTACCCGATCGAATTCATCCGCGACTACGCCAGCGGAGTTGTGACGGTAGTCCTGCCTGCATGCGGCGCCGCTCCCGGAGACACCTATCCGACCGGTCTGCCATCCGCGAACATGCTCTTTTACGAGCTGACCGGCGGCTCCAAGGCAGTCGTCCGTCCTTCCGGTACCGAGCCAAAAGTTAAACTGTACCTCATGGCCCAGGGTTCCGACGCCGCCTCAGCAGGCGCCGCCCTCGACGCAATCCGTTCAGCTTTGACCGATATCGTAAAGGCATAATTATTACAGTTTTGAAGTCAGCCGCCAACACCAGTTGCCCCCGACAGTGCCGGGTATGTTGGTTCTGGCTTCACTGCCCAAATGCAGGTAATCCTGCAGAGGAATAATGCAAAGATCAGCCCTGCTCGTCAGGGCTTTTTCTATTAGAGCGTCGCAGACGGTCTCGGCGAGACTTGAATCAACGGCACCGGCCCGCTCAATCCCCAGGTATCTCAGAACCGGTTCCTGCTTCCAGTCTTCAAGACCCTCGAACCAGCCGACAGTGGTGTCGTTGTCGTGGGTGCCCGTGTAGACGACGCAGTTTTCAGGATAGTTTTCCGGCAGGTATATGTTTCCCGGGTCGCCGTCGAAGCCGAACTGAAGCACTTTCGTCCCGGGAAAGCCGCTCTCCTGCAAAAGCAGTCTTACTTCTTCGGTCAGGAATCCCAGATCCTCCGCGATGAAACGGTCGCGGAGCAGGTCTGCGGCATCTGTGTCGCCCTGTCCGTCCGTTTCCGCAGCTATTGCTTCCGCCAGCGCGTTGAACAGTTCCATCCCCGGGCCCTTTTTCCACTCGCCATTAATCGCGTTCTCAGCGTCGGCCGGCACGGCGTAATAAGACTCGAATCCCCGGAAGTGATCCAGGCGGATCACATCGTACATGCGGAAGCTCTGCCTCATGCGCCTGATCCACCACCCGTAACCATCGGCGCGCATCTTGTCCCAGTCGTACAGAGGGTTTCCCCAAAGCTGCCCCTCAGCCGTGAAGGCGTCAGGCGGAACCCCGGCCACAAGCAAAGATCTCAGCTCCCCGTCCAGCTGAAACTGTCCGGGATTCGCCCAGCAGTCGGCGCTGTCATAGGAAACATAAATCGGCATGTCGCCTATTATCTTTACACCGGCCGTGTTGGCGTAGGCTTTCAGCGCCGCCCACTGCCGGTAGAATTCAAACTGTGTCCATTTATAGAAACCGATTCCGTCAGCGCACTCAGCACGGGCCTCATCCATGGCCCAGGCTTCCCGCCTTTGGAGCGCTTCAGGCCATTCGTCCCAGCTCAGCTCCCGCCCGAATCTTTCGCGCAGGGCCATGAACAAAGCGTAGTCGTCAAGCCACTCTTCATTGTCGTCGCAGAATTCGCGGAATTCCCTGGAACCTGTAACTACAGAGGCTCCCTCAACCGCGCTGTCAAAACGATGATATGCCGTCCGCAGCATTTCCATCCGCCCGTCGTACAGTCCCTCATAATCCACACGTCCGGCGTCGGGATCGGCATCTTCAACCGCGTCACTCCCGGCTCTGCCATAATCCGCGCCCGCGCCGGCTGCCGCTTCCTCCTCACTGAGCAGTCCCTGCGCAATCAGGTCGCACGGATCAATAAAATAGGCGTTGCCGGCGAAACTCGACAGAGGCTGGTACGGCGAGTCGCCGCAGCCCGTCGGATTCAGCGGCAGCACCTGCCAGTACTCGTGTCCCGTGTCCGCGAGCCAGTCCACGAAGCGGTAAGCCTCTTCAGAAATACAGCCGATTCCGTACTTCGACGGCAACGAAAACAAAGGCATCAAAACGCCTTTGCTCTTACCATTCAGTCTGTTTTTGCTTAATAAGTCGCTTGCCATCAAAGTCACTCTCCTGTCGTTATTTTATCATTTTTTTGCATAAAACTCTATGTTATGGCGCTCCTTTGTTGTATAATATTCAGGTAATTATTGTTTAAGGAGGTAACAAGAGAATGAATAGAAAACATTTAATCCTGACTCTTGCATCTATATTGACCGTCGTTCTGATGATGGTCCTGATGGCCGGCTGCGGCGGATCGTCCGAGGAGCCTGAGACTTCAACTGAAGCTCTGACGACAAGCGAAGAGGAAGCCACGACTGAAGCCGAATCGACCACAGAAGCAGCGGAGACGACCACCACTACCGCGGCGGCGGCAACAACTACCGAGGCCGTTTCAATCAAAGCCGTCACCGAGACTGTATGGGCTGTGTCAGACGTCAACGTAAGATCTGACTCCAACGTGGACGCCCAGAAGGTCGGAATGATCAAGAAGGGTGACAAGATCAAGCGTACCGGCATACTGAGCAACGGCTGGAGCCGGGTCGACTACAACGGCAAAGACATGTACGTCTCGTCAAAATATCTGACGACGAAGAATCCGAAGCCGACTACTACGACCACAAAGGCTACCGAGACCAAGACTAAGACTAAGACTACAACTAAGGCAACTGAGACCAAGACTAAGACTAAGACCAAGACTACAACTAAGGCAACCGAGACCAAGACTAAGACTAAGACTACAACTAAGGCAACGACTGCCGCTCCTACTACCACAGAGGCGACCACTACTGAACCGACTACCACAGAGCCGACTACTGCCGAGCCGACTACAACCGAGCCGACCACTACCGAGCCGACTACTACGGAGCCAACCACTACCGAAGCAAAGACTGTCACCGACCAGGGTGTCTGCACCGACTTCAACACAGACAAGAAGACAATCACTCTGGACGACAAGAACACCTACGACATCAAGAACGCAAAGGTCGATGTAAAACCGGACGAAGCTCTCCAGAATGTAGTTGGTGTTGAGTACTACGACGGAACTGATGAAGCGGTTCACGTTTATCTGGTTCCTGTTGACAAGGCCATCGGAGGCGAGGCATCGTCAGCCGGCGGCGGCGCAACTAAGATAGCGATCATCCTCGCGCTCATCGCGATAGCAATCGCAGTCGTAATCGTAGTTGCACGCAACAGACGCAAGAACGCGTAAACGCTTAAAGCAAAAGCAGATCAACAAATCCCGGACCTGGCGGTCCGGGATTTTCATATGCTTGTTATTGCTTTTGCCTGTGATATTTAGTGCGGATCGTGATGAATCTTTTCAGTCTCCATGACCCTGTTCAGCACATCGCAAAGCATTCCGTAGTAGTAGTATTCTTCAGAACTGATGTCCTTCTGGGTGACTTCGAGACCGCTGAGACCCACCTTGATAGGCAGGTGACCGGCCGCTGTCGAGAGGAAATTGCCGTCCTCGTCGTACCAGTCATAGAGGAATGTGATTACATTACTTGTCTTGAACTGCTTGAGTCCTCTCGGCACTCCCGTCGCGTCCTTGACGTTGGAGTCCTGGGAATCCTCGTCGGCAGGAAGGTATCCTTTGATGACTCCCTCGCCTTCAACGTCTCCTTCGTTTACCCACTCGATGTAGATTTTGATCGGCGTCATGAAGTTCAGGGTCGCGTCCACCGTTCCCGTGTAGACGACTCTGCCGTTGCCCTCATCTCTCGGAGTCCCCGGATGCAAAGCTACCACGACGCCGTTTATGGCCACCCATGTATCATCGAACTCGACCATGTAGTGACCCTTGTCGTCAAGGTCGTAGACGTTATCGCTGCCCAGATCCACAAACCTGTGACCCACCTTCATCCTCAGGCCCTGTTCGTATCCTGTAATCGTCTCCCACTCCTTGTTCGTCAGTATTATCGCGTACTCATGACCCACCTTCTTCAGCGGAATGTTCTGCCTGTAAAGGGAAATGTCGTAATTCGCAAAGCCTCTCATATACCATGGCTCATACTCGTATTCATAGGACTTTTCCTTGTTGTCAGGGCCTTTCTGGCTGCAGATGATGCTGGCGAAGTCGTTGTAGACCTTCCTCTCAGACCTCATATTCAGCTCAGTCAGAGTCTCGTAGGCACTGGTGTATCCGTCGATGTCATCGTACGGCATATAGACGGCCAGGCCATTTATGTGGCTGGCTGTCGCTGCGTTGCGTACAGCAATTGCCGGGGTTATTCTGCTTAAAAGCTCCGTCCTCTCCTCGTCGGTGATGTCGCTCTGGTCTATGAAATCGATTAGATCGATCTGATCCTCCTGCTGGAATTCGTAGGCCTTGTAGCGGGCCGTCGACATGTTCGCGAAACTGCTTTTGTCAGCCTTGAAGTTTCTGTCGAGTCCCCGCAGATATCCGATGAACGCGTCTGCCGCTTCAGGCATGAGGCGCAGGTCCGTCATGGACATGGTGCTGCCCGCCTGAGCCGCGGCGTCGAGAATTTTGAGTGACTGATCGTAGGACGAGCACATCATGGCGCCGAATTCGACAGAATCCAGCGACGGATTCTTCACCAGTTCCGAGAAGGCAGCAGTGTAGTACATTCCCGTGTGCGGCTCGCTCTCCTCTGAAGCCAGCAGGTAGTCCGCGTACGGTTCCATGGCGAGTCCCACTTCCATCGTCTGCATGAGGCACGCGTCGAAACCGATCACGTCGTACTTGCCTCCTGCTTCCTTTAGGGCTTCCTCTATCTCATATAGGGAGAGCATTTTCCGGCCCTCTCGCGGATTGAGCGTATCCGCGCCGTAGCCCGACAGACCGCCGCCGTGATCCCAGAACCACAGCATTCTGCGTTCGCTCGGATAATTCTCGTTTGCCCATTTGAGGAAGTTTTCAAGGGTCTTCTCTTTCGACATACACGTGTTGTCAGGCAAAGTCTGCAGCAGGGTTACCACGCCGTCTTTTATCTTGTAGCGGGCCGTCCTCCTATCTTTGAATCCGTCCGTGAACCACCGTCCGGTGCCGCCCGCTTCTATTATGAATTTAAGATTGCTCCCGGCAGCTGTGGCTTCTTTGATCTGAGCCAGATTTATCGACGCCGAGCCGGTTGCGTCTTCAAGATTCGAACCGATAAGATACATGTAGACCGTCGTTTCGCTCACGTCGGACTTATCCGGGAAGAACAGGTCGCGCGCGCCTGCCTTTGCATCCGCCGTGACCGCGCTGTCAGCAGTGAACTCGCCGGCCTTTCCTTCCGTGCCGGCCGCCGGGTAAATCACCTTGCCGTCACCGTTCACCTTGCCGGAAGTCTTTTCGTAGATGCTGTTCAGTTTATGTTTGACCATAAATCCGGGCTGCTGCTCCGTCATCATTACATAACCTATGTAACCAACGGACGCGAAAAGAATAACCAGGGCGGAAACCGTGCTCAGAATTCTGTTTGTCAGAGTGCGGTTATTCCTGGTGTACTCCTTGAGCTCTTTGCGCTGCATCGCCGCGAGATCCGCGTGGAACGTATCCTTCGAGAACGCCAGCATTCCCAGGAAAACCGGGTTCAGGAAGAGCAGTCCCATCAGATAACCGATGTCGTGCCCGAACGTAAAAGCAAGATGCTTATACTGCAGCACCGTGATCAGAATGATGCAGACCAGTGATATCACCGTCATGCGTGACTTGACGTAGGTCGGGATCGGCAGATAGATATTCATGTAGGCGGTCAGCTGAACGGCCAGTCCGGCGGCCACCGCCAGAATGAGCAGCACCACGAACGGCCACGTCTTCCAGGTTTTTTTGAAGACGAGGTAATCGCTGACGACCGGAATCAGACACAGCCACTTTCTGATGCTCAGCTTTCCGAAAATCCGCCAGCGGCACACGATCCTGAACAGTATGAGGATCCCTACAAGGACCGGTATGAAATTGTAAAACGCGTGAGAATAAAAGAACATTTCTGCCTCGCCTTGTGGTGCTTTTTCCCTTCTTGTGTCATAATACATTAATAGAAACAAATTCGCAATATTATGCAAAGGCAGGCCGGCTGAGATGACCTGCTTTTGCCTGAAAGGACTTGCAATGGAATACACTGTCGAACAGATAAAAAGCATAGTCGAGGCCCAGCGCGCTTACTTCCGCAAAGGCGAGACCCTCGACGTGAGCTGGCGCGTCAGACAGCTGAAACGCCTCAAGACTCAAATGCAGATCCACGAAAAAGAAATCACCGACGCTCTGGCGGCCGACCTTGGCCGAAGCGAGACGGAAGCCTATTTCTGCGACGTGGGCACGGTCATCCTGGAGATAAACGAAATGATCCAGGGCGTCAGGCGCTGGGCGAAACCCCAGCTGCGCTACAGCGGCATGACCTGCTTCCCGAGCCTGCTCACCCGGGTCTACCACAAGCCTTACGGCACGGCGCTGATCATAAGCCCGTTCAACTTCCCGTTCACCCTCACCTTCGGCGTACTCGCCGCGAGCATCGCGGGCGGAAACACGGCTGTGATCAAGACAAGCTCCAAGACGCCGCGCTGCACCGAGGTCATGATGAAGATGGTCAGCGAGTTATTCCCTGAGGAGTACATCACCGTCATCGGCGGCGGGCACGACGTGGCCGACATGTGTCTCGACCAGCGCTTTGACAAGATCTTCTACACCGGTTCGCCTGCCGTGGCCAAACATGTTATGGCCAAGGCCGCTGAGAACCTCACCCCTGTCGCCCTGGAACTGGGCGGCGAGACGGGCAACTGGTGCATAGTCAGAAAGGACGCGGATCTCAAGGACGCCGCCCGCAAGATAGCTTTCTTCAAGCTCTGCAACAGCGGCCAGATCTGCATCAACATAAATCAGGTGGCGGTGGCCGAGGAAGTCGCCGACGAGTTCCTCGAGGAACTGAGCGCCGCCTTCGAGAGCCAGATTGGAGAGGACGCCCTGAAAAACGACGAATATCCACGTCTAATCTCCAAGATCGCCTATTTCAAGTGCTCTGACGAGGCGGACGAGTACAGAGACCGCATCATCTACGGAGGCAAAGGCAACCCGGAGACTCTCCGCTTCCAGCCTACGGTCATCTACCCTGTTTCGGCCGACGAGCCGATCGTGCAGCACGAGCTCTTCTCGCCGCTGCTTCCGGTGGTGCCGTTTGCCGACTCCGAAGTTGACAGTATTCTCGACATAATCGCCGGCCGCGAACACGGCCTGGCTCTCTACATATTCACAAAAGACATCCGCTGGGCCAATCACGTCATGGAGACTCAGCAGTTCGGCGGCGGATGCATCAACGAAGTCTGCCTGCACATGATGGTCAAGGGCGCGCCGTTCAACGGCACCGGCCACTCAGGCATGGGCGCCTACCACGGTGTCTGGGGATTCCGGGAATTCACCCACCCTTGCACCGTTCTCAGAGGCTCGACAAAGCTCAACCTGCCTTTGCGCGAGCACCCTTACACGGGGAACGGCAACGAATATAAGCTGAAAGTGCTCAAGTACTTCGAGCGCTGACCGCTGAAAAAGAGCATAGAAAAACCCCGCGACATGCGGGGTTTTGTGTTGCCAATCAATTGTGACATCCTTGTTTACTCTGCCGGTTCGCCATCCAGCTCGATCTCTTTAGCAAACTCCTCCATGCCGCGGGCGCAGATCTCCGCCACGTCGCGGAGTTCCATGCCCAGCATCTCACAGCCTTTCAGAATAATCTCGCGGTCGCAGCCGGCAGCGAATCTCTTGTCTTTGAACCGCTTCATGATGCCCTTAGTTGCCATGTTGTGAATTCCTTCCGGGCGCATGCGCGCGTATGCCTGAATGATGCCGGTCAGTTCATCTACGGCAAACAGGCTCTTCTCCATGTTGGTGATCGGTTCTACATCCGTGCAGATTCCATAGCCGTGAGCCATGATCGCGCGGACGTCCTCAGGGTCGACCCCCTCTGCCAGCAGTTCCTGCTCCGTGTGCTGCAGGTGCTCCTCCGGAAACTTTTCGTAATCGTAGTCGTGCAGATATCCCACCGCCTGCCAGTGCTCTTTGTCCTCGCCGAAGTGCTCGGCCATTGCTCCCATGGCGCCCATGACGTTGGTGGCGTGGATAATCAGCGCGTGATCCGTCACCATCGTCGCGTTTATTTCCTTCGCTCTTTCAAGTGTAAGCATGATTGTTCTCCTCTTTGTTTTTTCCGGCGCCGCAAGGCGCGGCCGCCCTATAGTAGAAGTTTAACACCTGCAGGACTGCCTTTGCAATTGTATTTGCTTGACTGTACAGCGTATGTAGCAGATAATTGCCACAGAGGGGTAATTCAGGAGGTGCATTATGCAAAACGAAATCAGAGGCGAATACAGCAAGTATATAAATGAAGCCCGCCGCGCGGCGCCGACGCCGGCCAACATCTGCAGGCCTGACGGAACCTGCGAGTTCGGTACTTTCGACAGGGAATTCGAGGCCATGGATTTTCTGAAGCTCAAAGGCCCGACTCACCTGCCGAACGCTTTCAACAGACTCAAGCTGACACTGTGGGAAGCCACGGAAGTTCACTTTGAGCACGGCGTGCTGCTGGCGGTCGTGTGCGACATGGGCATCTTCGGCAAGACGCTGAATGTCTTCTACGACAAGCGCACAAAGAAGACTTACTGCTGGGACACGAACCTGAAGAGCAAAGAAACTCAGATCGCTCCGAACCTGATCAACGGTTCAGTGGCTTACGCCGAGACGCCGGTCAGCTTCGTAAGATACGAGAACACGCTCAATGAAAACCGCATCGATCTTTCGGGCGCCCACAAAGGCAAGTGCCTCATCACCAACCCGCGCGCGGACAAGACAGCCGTCGCGGCGATGAAGGAAAACTACGGCGAGGCGGAGATCTTCTACGATCTGCACCTAAACAGAATCTCCAATCCGAACATCGGAAGCATCCCGTTCTCGGAGACCAAGCCGAGACCGCTCTACTCCCAGAAGGACTTTTTCAAAGCCGAGGGTTTCCTGACTATCAACGGCGAGAAGATGGAGTGCGACGAGAACACGGTCGCGGTCGTCGACGACCACAGGGGCTACTACCCGCGCAAGGCGCACTACGACTGGGTAACAACTCTGGGCCGCTACAATTTCAACGGCGAGAAGAAATATCTGGCCTTCAACCTGACCCGCAACCAGTCCATCGACCAGGAGAAGTACAACGAAAACATCCTGTGGCTCGAGGGCGCTTCGAGCCTTCTGCCGCCGGTCACCTTCACCCGCGAGCCTGAGACGAAGGACTTCAAAAACTACGCCGAATGGAAGATCAAGGACGAGTACGGCATGGTCGATCTCACTTTCAAGGTCTACAGCCTGAACCCGATGATCATGCATGCGGGCGTCGTTAACATCGACTACTACATCACCTTCGGCGAACTGGAGGGCTACATCCTCGACGAGGCCGGCACAAAGTACGACCTCACCGGCTGCATGGGCATGGGCGAGGACAAGACGCTTCTCCTGTAAGAGCCAAAGGCAACCTTAAGCAAAGGCAACCCGACTCTTGCCCCAATCCCTGACAAGGTACCTGACATGACTAATCCAAATGACAGACCGTATGTGATCTGCCACATGCAGACATCCATCGACGGCAGGATAAGCGGAAAGTTTTTCTTTACGCCTGCCGCGGAGGCCGTCTACGAAAGCGACAACGAAATACGCAAAGGCTACCGCGCCGACGCTGTAATGAACGGCGCGGTAACTTGCGGCGAAATATATTCGGATGGGTTCCTCACGGCGCGTCCGGCGGATTGTGACGCCGCGGATGGAGTCGCCGCTGGTGTTGCGGCCCGCGGGGCCTCCGACACCCTGCGTGAGGACTTCGCCGCCGAGCCTTATCTGAACAACTACATCGTCTGCGTGGATACCAAAGGCACCCTCAAGTGGAGCGGCAATTCCGTCACTCACAGAGGCATGCCGCCGGCTCACGTCATCGAAGTTCTTACCGAGGACATCGACGACGGCTATCTAGCTTACCTGCGCGGACTCAAAATTTCATATATCTTTGCCGGCGAAACAGATCTGGATCTGCCCCTTGCCCTGAAGAAACTGAAGACAATTTTCGGCATCGAGCGCATTCTGCTCACAGGAGGAGGACAGATGAACTGGACATTCCTGCAGGCAGGCTGTCTGGACGAACTTAACATCGTGGTGCTGCCGATGATTGACGGAAATACTGAATCAGCGGGACTGTTTGACAGACCTCCGGCCCACAGCGGGCAGGACAGCCGAGGCAAGACTGCTTTTGCGCCATTATCCTTCAAACTGGATGCCGTAGAGAAACTTCCGGGCGACGGACTCTGGCTGAGGTATGTGCCTGACAGCAAATAACTAGACAAACAAAGGTAATTAAATGGACATCAAAACTATTGAACTGAAAAAAACTATTCTCGAAGACAACGACAAGGACGCGGATCTTCTGCGCGAGCAGCTGCGGCAGACGAAGACTTTCTATGTGAATCTCATGTCGTCGCCGGGCTCGGGCAAGACCACGACCCTGGTCGCCACCATAAAGGAACTGCAGAGCGGCGCGCCTCTAAGGATCGGCGTTATGGAAGCGGACATCGACAGCGACGTGGACGCCCACACGATTGCCGAACAGACCGGCGCCCCATCGGTGCAGCTGCACACTGGCGGAATGTGCCATCTGGACGCGGAGATGTCGAGACAGGGTCTGCGCGAGATCGGATACGAAGACCTGGACATCGTCTTCCTGGAGAACGTGGGCAATCTGGTGTGCCCTGCCGAGTTCGACACGGGCGCCCACATGAAAGCGGTCATACTTTCAGTGCCTGAGGGCGACGACAAACCGCTCAAATACCCCCTCATGTTCGAGGAGGCGGACGTGGTGCTCGTCACGAAGATCGACGCCATGGAGGCCTTTGATTTTGCGCCTGAAAGGTTCCGCGAAAACCTGGCGGGCGTGAACGCAGACGCGCCTGTATTCTTCCTGTCCGGCGCGACCGGCGAAGGCGTTGCGGAATGGGCTTCGTGGCTTCGCGGCGAAGTGGAAAATTTTCTCGCATAAACAGCGATTTTTCCGCATAATTGTGCGGATTTGTGATACAATTACTAACATCTTAATGCGATACGCAACAGATTAACGCAATCAATTGTAAGGAGATAAAACAAATGACTAAGAAGAACATCGACTGGGGCAGCCTCGGATTCGTTTATCAGCCGACTGACTACAGCGTCAGCGCCATGTACAAAGACGGCAAGTGGAGCGACCTGGAACTGACTGCCGATCACACATGCCACATGTCAGAATGCGCCTGCGTGTTGCAGTACGCGCAGACTGTTTTTGAGGGTCTGAAAGCTTACACTACTCCTGATGGAAGAACTGTAACTTTCCGCCCTGACCTGAACGCGCAGAGAATGATTGACTCGGCTGAGAGACTGGGCATTCCGCCTGTTCCGGAAGAGATGTTCATGGAGGCTCTCGACCTGCTGGTCGCAAACAATCTGGATTGGGTTCCGCCGTACGGCAGCGGCGCCACGATGTATGTGCGCCCGTTCATCTACGGCAGCGGTCCGATGATCAGCGTTGCACCTGCGGAGGAATTTGAGTTCCGCATGATCTGCATGCCGGTCGGCCCTTACTTCAAGGGCGGCATCAAGCCCCTGGTTCTTAAGATATCAGACTTCGACAGAGCGGCCCCTCA
The DNA here is from genome assembly GCA_002310095.1 of Firmicutes bacterium UBA1191. Classification (GTDB taxonomy): domain Bacteria; phylum Bacillota; class Clostridia; order Peptostreptococcales; family Anaerovoracaceae; genus Lentihominibacter. The sequence goes on from DBYH01000018.1 coordinate 66,166, forward strand.
CGGCACCGGCGACATCAAGGCGGGTCTCAACTACGCAATGAGTTTCCACGCCCACGAAGTGGCCCACAATGAAGGTTTCGCCGAGAACATGTTCCTGGACGCGGGAACGAGAACCTGCGTTGAGGAAACCGGCGGCGCCAACTTCCTCTTCGTAACGAAGGACGGCAAAATCGTCACGCCGAAATCCAAGTCCAACTCCATCCTCCCTTCGATCACGAGAAGGAGCCTGATGGTAGTCGCCAAGGATCTCCTGGGCATGGACATCGAGCAGAGAGAAGTGCCGATCGCGGAAGTTCCTGAGTTTGCGGAATGCGGACTCTGCGGAACGGCGGCCGTCATCGCGCCTGTCGGGAAGATCAACGACCACGGCAAGGAGATCTGCTTCCCGAGCGGCATGGATGAGATGGGTCCTGTGCTCAAGAAGCTCTACGACACACTGACCGGAATCCAGATGGGAACCATCGAAGGACCGGAAGGCTGGATCCACGAGATCAAATAATTAATGCAAAGGCAATCTGCACTTTGCTAAAACAACACAAACTAAAACCGCAGTTCCGAATTACTGACTGCGGTTTTATTCTGCTTTGCTGCGGCGCATCGTCTGTCGGCCGGCCTATCTTTTTCTGCGAGCTTTCTGGTCCAGATATTCCCGTATCTGCACCTCGTCTTTTATTTCGAGTCCCCTCTCCCCTGCCAGTGATTCGATGTGGTGGGTGAACTCGTGGCGGAGAATCTCCCTGAGCTCCTCGGTCATCTGCTCCTCGTCCATCCATCCGTAGACGCGGTTGATGGAGCCCCCGTAGATCTTGATACCTCTTCCCAGGTTCGAGCGCACGTACTCGCCCATGATGGTCAAATCGTCGCCGTAGGGACTCCTCTTTATTTCAGGCGTCAGAACAATGCCGGCGTTGAGGTCCTTGTAAAACTCCTCCGGCAGCTCCTCTGCAAGCATGTCCAGTATCTCTCCCATTCTGTCCAGATCCATATTCCCATCGCCGAATCGCGCCCGGCCCTCCTTTCGCAAGTATTATAACATAGAAACGAAGCTCATTTCTTACAACCCTCCGGACTGCTTTTGGATATGCGCTTTCACGCATGAATATATTGTATTCTGTTGTACTTTCTGTACATAAAAACAACAAAAGACATGCTCCAAACCTATTGACGCCTCCACCTCCGAGGAGTATTTTATAGTCGACAGGAGGGATCCTGAAGGAGGACCTCCTGAGATATAAAAAATCGGTACCTTGAAAATCGAATAGCGGCAAAGGATGCAGGATCGGCGAGCGGAACTAGCGAAGAATTGAAGAATTAGCGAAACCCGCAGCAGGATTCACGAAGCCAGCACAGAATTGTAGAATTGGCGGAAGACCGGAAACGAAGTACAGTTTCAAAAGTGGAACCGACGCAGAATCGAAGAATTGGCGAAGCACACTTGCAGGATTGAATGCAGGATCTGATGTACTGAACTGACAGAGAATCGTAGAACCAGCGAAGCACAAATGCAGGGATCTCGGAATCTGATGTACGGAACTGACGAAGAATCGCAGAACCAGCGAAGCACAGTTGCAGATTAACGGAATCGAAAGTACTGAACTGACAGAGAATCGCAGAACCAGCGAGGCACAGTTGCAGAATCTGATGAACGGAACTGACGAAGAATCGTAGAACCAGCGAAGTCCACAAGCGAGCGATTCGCACTGAACTAACAAAGAATCGTAGAATTAGCAAAGTTCGAGAGAAACAGAGTAGGTCGTGAGAAGGTATACGAATCGAGGAGGATCTGTCCGGGGGAACGGGAAGCCCGGAGCACAGACAGGGCCGCGGAAAGGAAAGGTAACAGAAATGAGGAAGTTACAAGTAGACAGATAGTGGGTTGCGTTATACGAGAAGTAGGACGCAACCCATTATTTTTATGTGTTACAATATCAGCATGAATACCGGGAAAACGCGCTACAGAATAATACGCAGCAGAAGAAAATCCATCGGCCTTGAAATCACGGACGATGGTCTTCTCGTGCGCGCCCCGATGCGGGCAAGCAGGCGCGAGATCGAGCGCGTTATCTCCGACCACGAGGACTGGATCCGCAGGAAAACGGCACAGCACAACCAGACCCGAGCGGCGGCGGAGGCACAGGGCCGCCTGGCTGACGAGGATATCCGGCGCCTCGCAGCGCAGGCGAAGGAATACATCCCTCAGCGCGTTTCATATTACGCCCGCCTCCTGGGCGTGAAGCCGGGACGGGTCACCATCAGAAAACAGAAGACAAGATGGGGAAGCTGCAGCACAAAAGGCAACCTGAACTTCAACTGCCTGCTCATGCTGACCCCGCCGGAAGTGATCGACAGCGTAGTTGTCCATGAGCTCTGCCATCTCATCGAAATGAATCACTCCGACAGATTCTATGCCAACGTCCTCCGCGTATTCCCCGATTACCGCGAGCATCACGCCTGGCTCAGGAAGCACGGCCGCGAAATCATGGCACGCGCGTTTGCTGACGCCAGATAAGCATTATCCAATCATTTCTTGTATAAATCACCCGCGCAGAGTATAGTAATACCATACATGTTTACAGGTTTTGAAACAGAGGAACACACATGAGAATTGTAGTTAAAATCGGCACGTCCACCCTGGCTCACCCGGGCGGCAGGCTTAACATCAGAAACGTTGAAGAACTGGTCAAGGTCCTGGCTGACCTGAAGAACGCCGGCCACGAAATCATTCTGGTTTCATCCGGCGCGATCGGAATGGGAATCGGCAAGCTTAACATGGACCGCGAGCACATGGACATCCCGGCCAAGCAGGCTGCGGCCGCAGTCGGCCAGTGCGAGCTCATGCATACCTATGATACCCTCTTCCTCAAGTACAGCCACACAGTCGGCCAGATACTTATCACCAGCGAGGACATCGAGGATCCTGAGCGCAGGACTAACTTCGAGAACACAATGAAGACCCTTCTCAAGTGCGGAGCCATTCCTGTAGTCAACGAGAACGACACCGTAGCAACGACAGAGATAAACAGCGTCGGAGACAACGATACCCTCGGCGCAATAGTCGCAAAGGCAATCGATGCCGATATCCTAATCCTCATGTCGGATATCGACGGACTGTTCACTGCTGACCCGAACAAGAACCCTGACGCCCGCCTCATCGAGATAGTCGAGGAAATCACGAAGGAAATTGAAGCCTTTGCGGGAGACGCCGACTCCGATCTCGGCACTGGCGGTATGGTCACTAAGATCGAGGCCGCGCAGATGGTTACGGAGTCCGGATGCGATATGGTCATCATCAACGGCAACAATCCGGATAAGCTTTACGATATCGTCGAAGGCAAAAGCGCCGGAACTCTTTTCCGCGCGGTGCGCTAGCAGAACCCGATGATCACAGAAGGAATAACGATATGAACACACAGGAACTCATGAGAAGCGCCCGCAGCGCGCGCACGGCTCTGGCCGCGGCCGGCACCGAAACGAAGAACAAAGCGCTGATGCGCATGGCGGACGCCCTTGAAAAAAATACAGAAGCTATACTCGCGGCAAACGCTGAAGACATGGAGTCCCAGCGCGGCATCATTTCGGATGTCATGCTTGACAGACTTGCCCTCAGCGAGGATAGAATCAGAGGCATGGCCGACGGCATCCGTCAGGTCGCTGCCCTTCCTGACCCTGTCGGTAAAGTTCTGGCGGAACACGAGCGTCCGAACGGAATAAAGATCAGCAAGGTCCTCGTTCCAATGGGCGTCATAGCCATCATTTATGAGAGCAGACCGAACGTGACTTCCGACGCGGCGGCTCTGGCGATCAAAGCCGGCTCGGCATGCGTTCTGAGATGCGGTAAGGAAGCTCACCGCTCAGCGGCGGAAATAGTCAAGGCTCTCAAAGAGGGTCTCGCAGAGGCCGGTCTTCCTGAGAATGCTGTCGAACTTATCGAGGATACGACCCGCCAGTCGGCGTCAGAAATAATGGAAGCCCGCGGTCTGATCGATCTTCTCATTCCACGCGGAGGCAAAGGCCTCATCAGCTCCTGTGTAGACAACGCCAAGGTCCCGGTTCTCGAAACAGGCACCGGCATCTGCCACGTCTACGTAGATAAGTCGGCTGATCAGGACATGGCTCTCGACATTCTGGAAAACGCCAAGACGAGCCGCCCTTCCGTCTGCAACGCGGCGGAGGTCTGCATCGTCCACAAGGACATAGCGGCAGAATTCCTGCCGAAGTACTACACCCGCCTCGTCGAAGACCGCGCAAAGGCAGGCCACACTCCTGTTGAACTGCGTCTCGACGAAACCGCCGCCGGAATCATAGACGGCAAGGAGGCGGGACCTGAGGATTTCGATACTGAATTCCTCAACTACATCATGGGCGTTAAGGTCGTGGACAATGTCGATGAGGCAATCGCTCATATCGACGCCCACTCAACGGGACATTCGGACTGCATCGTGACTGAAGACGAGGAGGCGGCAGAGCTTTTCACTTCACTCGTCGATTCGGCCGCGGTCTACGTAAACGCGTCAACAAGATTCACTGACGGCGGTGAATTCGGTCAGGGCTGCGAGATGGGAATTTCCACTCAGAAACTGCACGCCCGCGGGCCATTAGGACTTGAAGAAATATGCACTTTCAAGTACATTATAAGAGGTACCGGACAGGTAAGGTAATCTGTCCGCTGCGTGGTCTGTTAACTCAGCTGGGAGAGTGCCTGGGTCACAACCAGGATGTCGTGGGTTCGAGTCCCGCACAGACCACCATTTTTTTGTAAGGCAGTCTTGACTTTGCACGAGGAGCTTACTAATGAAAATGAAAACTGACCCAAAATCTTTTGACTTCGATAAATGGCAGAAGTGCATGGATGAGGTGCTCGATGAGACGCCCGATCTGCTGCTGACGGAGAGCGACAGGCAGGGAGAGCCTGTGCTCAGAGCTGAGATCGCGGACTACCTGTTCCGCTCGAGGGGCGTCGTCTGCAAACAGGAGCAGGTAATCATCAGCGCAGGCGCGCAGCAGCTCATCAACCACCTTGCGAGAATTCTCAAGCTCATGGATATTGAGCATGTCTGCACTGAAGATCCGGGCTATACGCCGGTACGGAGCATCCTGCGCGACTGGGGCTTCAGCATCAGCAGCATCCCTGTAAGAGAAGACGGACTTGCCATCGAGAAACTGCCGACGAACATCCGCACGGCTGTCTACGCCTGCCCGCAGAACCAGTTCCCGACGGGAGCGGTCATGCCGGTAAGCAACAGATACCTTCTGCTCGACTGGGCCGAGGAAAACGACAGCATCATCATCGAGGACGACTACAACACCTCCCTCAGCAACACCGAGGACATGGTTCCGTCCCTCCAGGGAATGGACGAAGGCAAGAGAGTCGTCTACATGGGCACTTTCAGCCCTACCCTCTTCCCTGCGGTGCGCATCAGTTACATGGTGCTTCCTGAGCACATGGCTGAACTCTTCGGCCAGATCAAGGACGAATACGACCAGACCTGCTCGAAGACCGAGCAGCTGACTCTCGCCCGCTTCATGCGCGAAGGCTGGTACGAGGAAAATCTGTGCAGAGTCCGCAGTCTCTATGCCGACAAGCTCAGGCAGGTGACGGAAGCAATCAGGGAATACGATCCGGCGGGCAGTTTCATGACTGTCGAGAACACCCAGTCAGGCGTCAACGTCATCCTCAAGATAGACACTCACGCGCGCACGATCAGCACCGGAACATCCGGCGAGGCGCGTTCCGAGGAGATTCTTCAGGAGATGACCGACAGGATGATCGAATCGGCGGCAGACCTGGGAATCAAAGTGAGGGGCATCAGCCAGCTTAGCAGCAACGGCCAGATATACCTGACCCTGTCCTACGACCAGATTCCGATCGATGAGATACATGACGCGATCGGAGATGTAATACAGAACTTCAAGTCCGACGTAACAAAAGGCGGACTCAACATACCGAGCGTTTACGAAGTTGTAAGGCTCACAGAGGGCAAACCCCAGTTTCTGAAAGAGCACTACAGCAGGCTCGAAAACTCACTCGGCGCCATCGGCATGGCGGTACCTTTCACATGCGATAAGCTGTCCGAAAGCATTAGAGAGCTGGCCGACGAGGGCGGCATCAGGAATCACAACATCAAGCTGGACGTGGATATCAGCGGGCACAGCATGCTCTATCTGAACCCGACCCACTACCCTACGGCCAACCAGTACGCTAATGGCGTCAAAACAGAGCTGTTCCGCGGCGAGCGCAAGAATCCTAACATCAAGATGATGGACAAGGAACTGCGTGACGCGACGGATGCGGCCATCCGGGAACACGGCCTTTACGAGGTCATTCTCGTCGACCGCGACGGCATGATCACCGAAGGCAGCCGCTCCAACATATTCTTCATAAAAAACGGAGAGGTCTACACCTCGCCGCTTCATCAGGTTCTTCCGGGCGTAACCCGCGGCAAGATTATCGAGACAGTCACAGGCAAAGGCATCCGCGTCCACGAGGGCCCGATCTTTGCGTCGGATATTGCGTCATTTGACGCGGCCTTCATCAGCGGAACATCGCCGAAGGTACTTCCAATCGCTTCAATCGACGGCAGCGCTTATGACGTGAATGAGCCTCTGCTGCGGAACATTATGAACTGGTATGAAGAGGTAATTGATGATTAAGATAATCGCCAACGGTTTCGGCGTACTTTCCACGATCTGTTTTATAATTTCATTTCAGGTCAAATCTAATAAAGGACTTTTCATAATCCAGTCCATCGCCAATGTGTTCTACGGGCTTCAGTTTCTCCTGCTCGGGGCGACGGGCGGACTCTTTAACATGTTCATGCAGATCGCCAGGAACATGCTGCTTCTTAAGATTGAAGACTGGACGTGGCTCAAATGGAAAGGCTGCGCGCCGCTGTTCTGCGTGCCCAGCCTTATTTACATGATATTCACCTGGAGCGGCCCTATCGACCTGCTCCCGTTTATTGCTTTTACAGTCGGAACTCTCGCCTTCTGGACGAACAGCGCCAAGATGTTCCGTCTGTCTGAACTCGTCTGTGTATCGCCTGCCTGGCTTCTCTACGATTTCATTACGGGAGCCTACGGCGGAATACTCACAGAGCTCGTCATTCTCGGATCCGTCGTTGTATCCATCGTCAGGTTCGGATGGAAGGGTCTCGACGATCCGGACTTTAAGAAATAGACTACATGATTACTCTCGGCAGTTTAGTGAAGGACTCTCGAGAGTTCTTTTTTTAATTCTGACGGATCCATCGGCTTAGCCACATGTCCGTTCATTCCGGCGTCAATTGCCCTCTGCCTGTCCTCCGCAAAGGCATTCGCAGTCACCGCGATAATAGGTATTGAAGACAGGTCCGGATCAGGAATGTCTCTGATCGCCTTCGCGGCTTCATATCCGTCCATCACCGGCATCTGTATGTCCATGAGAATCGCGTCGTAATGACCCGGTTCTGAACAGCGCATGGCGTCGACCACTTCCTTTCCGTTTGAAGCAGTATCGACGCAAAGGCCCATGCTCTCGAGGAGATGCGTAGCTATTTCCCTGTTTATCTCAACATCCTCAGCAAGGAGGACTCTCTTTCCGCAGGCGCATTCTTCAGGACAAATTGTATCGGGTTCCGTGACACCTTTCTTCTCCGCCTTATCAAGCTGCAGCCTGACAATGAACTCAGTTCCCTTGTTCACCTCGGTTTCGACTTCGATGGTCCCTCCCATCAGGTCGACGAGATTCTTTGTTATGGCCATTCCGAGTCCGGTGCCCTGAATGCCGCTTACCGTCGATGAACGCTCACGCTCAAATGAATCAAATACATGGCTCGCGAATTCCTCCGTCATGCCTATGCCTGTATCCTTAACGCGGAGTTCGTACTCGTCAGCACCGGTCTCACCGCTCTTCTCCACAAGCCTGACGTCAATGCGGCCGCCTTCAGGCGTGAACTTGTACGCGTTGCTGATAAGGTTGATCAGTATTCTGTTCATCCTGACTCTGTCGCACATGACGAACCTGTTCTTAACGCCGGATGTATCGGTTACGAACTGCAGGTTCTTGCTCCTCATCTGGTCGTCGAACATTACGTGCATGTCTTCGACTATCTGAACTATGTCGTCGGCTTCCTCCGCAAGATGCATTTTGCCGTTCTCTATTCTGCTCATCTCCAGAATGTCGTTGACGAGTTCCAGAAGCTGCTGTCCTGAAACGCCTATCTTCTCCAGGTATTCCTTCAGCTCTTCCTCAGTCGTCTCCTCATCCTCGGCCATCCTGGCGTATCCGATTATGGCGTTAAGCGGCGTACGTATATCGTGGGACATGTTGGACAGAAATGTGCTCTTTGCCTCGCTGGCTTTCTCCGCTGCTTTCAGGTCAATCCGCAGCTGTTCCGTATGTCTGATGCGGTCCGAAAGCAATTGCAAAAGCCTCAGCATCACGAGAACAAAAACGCTTCCGCCAAACAGTATGCCGGCAACCACCAGATTGTACGCACCCGAAAAACCAACCGCCAGATACCCAATGAAAAAGAGTATCAACAGAACGATCGGAAGATACAATCCAGACTTGGCTTTTTCCCAGCCCCACTCTTTGGTGAACCGTCTCTCAAATCTGATGTACAGTATTATGTTGAGCAGCATTATTGCGCTGCCCGTAAATATTATGATTCCTACTATAGTATTCGATATCATGGCTATATTTTATCACAAACCATTCTTTTTTCGCATTGCTTCATAAAGCTCCGCAGGCATGCTGCGCGCGCTCCTTACTACCGAACCGCCGTGTTCCTTTATAAAACTGAGAGGGAATCTGTCAGGCGGGTATTTCTCTATCAGGCGTATCCTCATGGCCCTCCTGTAACCCTTCTCCTTCTGAAACATGCCTTTGTACGGGATGTCCGATTCTACCACCTCACAGCGGTATATGAGGGCCGAAAACGGCGCCGAGCAGTAGATATATACTTCATCGCCAGGCTTTATGTTGTTGTGCTGATGCCACTCGATCACTCCCCTGCCGCCGCGGAAGCCGGCGTCCACATTGTAGACCTTAGGATTTGACGGAATCATCCAGGCGCCTGTCCCGGCGACCTTCTTGGCGCCTCCTTCTCCCGCAAGACAGTGGCTTTTGCGTATAAGCTCCATCACTTCAGAATCCGGCAGTGTATCGTCCAGTATGACGCTGATCCAGTGCTTCTTATTCATATGATATGCCGGATAAATGCCATCGCGAGACGTAAGCGCGTCCATCTCTTCGGGATCAGCCTTCAGATTCACGGCCTCGACCACCTCATCATCCTCATGAACGCCCGCAGGTCCGCCCAGTTTCCCGTATTCTACTGTCAGTATGGCGGCGAACCACTTGCCGTTGCTTTTGCATTTAAACGTGCCGTTGCCCGGATACTTTTCCCACGGAAACTCCGGCGTGACGCCGTATTCGCTAATTATCTCCGCTTCGATGCGGTTGGCCTGATCGTATATGAAGTGCACCGGAACGAAGCACGCTTCATCGATGCCCATCAAGAAGTCCAGATACTTCTCGCGGACGGTTCCGACGAACTCGCCCACCTGATCCGCGAGGCGTATAGGCAGATACTCCTCATCCGTGTCGAGGTCTATAACACGGCCGCTGACCTCGCCGCGCACAGTCACGAAAAGCTCGCCCCGGAAGTCTTCTCCGGCAAGCGGGGACGCATAATAATACAAGCCATCGCGTTTCTCAAAACCGAAAGCCTCGAGCCTGCGGAAATCTGGCCGTCTTCTTTTGAAATACTCAGTTTCTATGCTCATAAAACCTGCCTTTGCGACGCGCTTAACCCTTCGTTTATGATACTCCGCCTTATGTTGCTCCGCAAGCCATAACTATCTTGTCAAGTTACCGCTTTACCTTGACGCATTTCCGCTCGCAAATGTATAATGTTAGTGTATATAACTATGTCATTATATGCATAAATCAAATAAAGTTAGTATTCAAAACGGAGGCAATTATGAACCTGAAAAAAATGACTCTGAACATCAACGGTGCTGACCGTATGTTCATCTGCGATCCTGAGAAGGATACCCTTGCCGACGTAATCCGCCGTCTCGGCCTGACCGGCACGAAGATCGGCTGCGGCTATGGCGCGTGCGGTGCCTGCTCTGTCATTCTCGATGGCAAAGTAGTCCGTTCCTGCACGAGAAAAATCGCCAAGGTCGAGGAGTACAGCAAGGTAACAACCATCGAAGGTATCGGAAGCGTCAACTACCCTCATCCGCTTCAGTCAATGTGGGTAGCCTGCGGTGCAGTACAGTGCGGTTACTGTGTTCCTGGATTCATCGTTTCTGCCTATCAGCTCCTGCAGGAAAATCCTGATCCTACAAGAGAAGAAATCAGAGACTGGTTCACGAAGCACAGAAATGTCTGCAGATGTACCGGTTACAAGCA
>DBYH01000013.1:0-55838 GCA_002310095.1 Firmicutes bacterium UBA1191
AAATCGGGGTTTGCAGGATCTATTTGATTCTGGTGCGGGTAGTATCACATAAGCCATCATTTATACAGATAATGTGATGCCTCAGGTATTACGATCCGAAGCAAAGAGGCTTGTGGTGTAATTCCGATGTAAAATCTAACGATTTCTCACCAAGTAGTCACAAAGATCAGCTTTCATCGATTGATTTTCCTTTATTGTTGTCAAGAAAATGGAAATTATTTACTTATAATTACATAACATTCTATTCATTGACAATTATTAGCGCATTTGGCATTGAATACGATGCTATATTGTGACAAAAGGGTGAGAAAAACGCAAAAGTTACATCGTAATTACACACATCGACCCGGATCCGGTTTCAAAGGAGCAACATCTCCTGGTTTGCAGTTGATCACCCTTACAAATCCCATCTTGCCTTTGCCTCCCTGGGCGGCTGTGTTGACAGAATATAGTCATCAGTATAAGATGATGACTGTACGAATATAGAAGATTTCTGACATTTAGGGAAGCCGGTGAAAGACCGGGACTGTGTCTCAGCAACCGTGAAATCTACAAGGCGGACATGCAAAAGCAGGCCACTGGATTTGAGATCTGGGAAGGCGTCCGCTGAGGTATAAGGGTCAAGTCGGGAAACCTGCCAGAGATTAAATACCGTCTTCTGAGGTGAGGCGGTGGTTTTTGTCGTGTGTAAAAACAGTGAGGTAATATTATGGCGAAAGGCAAGGCATACGGCGTAGGCGTGGGTCCGGGAGACCCGAAGCTGATGACGCTGAGAGCAGTTGAACTTATAAAAGAGAACGAAGTGTTCTGTTTCCCGGGCAAGGAGCCTAAAGAGACAGTCGCGTACAAGATAGCTTGCGCGGCGGTGCCGGAACTGGCGGAAAAGGAACTGGTTCCTGTTTACATGCCAATGAAGATGGATAAGGATGAGATCCGCAGGCAGCACAAAGCGGGCGCGGAGATCATCGAGAAATATCTGGATCAGGGGAAGAACGTTGTCTATCTGACGCTTGGCGACTCGACCGTCTACTGCACATTCACATACCTTCAGGCAATCATGGAGGAGGATGGATACGAGACTGAGCTGGTGCCGGGAATAACATCATTCTGCGCGGCGGCGGCGAGGGTAAACATACCGCTCTGCGAGTGGAACGAGCCTCTGCACATCATGCCGGCCCTGCACAAGCTGGGCGACGATCTGAGCCTTCCGGGCAACTACGTGCTCATGAAGTCGGGAAGCCACATGGCCGAGGTCAAAGAGATTCTGAGGGCAAGCGGCAGGGATGTGGACGTTGTCGAGAACTGCGGTATGCCTGGCGAAAAGGTCTACAGGAGCGTGGACGAGATCCCGGATGAAGCGGGCTACTTCTCGCTGATCATAGCTAAGGAGCACAATCGCGATCTGTAGCCGAACATCCGCGGCAGACGGAAATGGACAAGAAACTGCACAATGCAAAGGCAATACGGCAGTTAACAGACAGACATGATTGAGTTAAAAGATGTTACAAAAAAATTCGGTGACTTCACGGCGGTGGATCATCTGAACATGAGGATCGAGACGGGTGAGTTTTTCGGGCTCCTGGGACCAAACGGAGCCGGCAAGACCACCACTATCAGTATGCTCTCGACAGTGCTTCTGCCGACGGAGGGCGAGATCTTCATCGACGGAAAGAAGCTGGACAGAAAGGCTTCGGCCGAGAAGAGCAAGCTGAGCGTCATCACCCAGGAGTTTTCCATGCGACAGGACATGACGATGGACGAGGTCATGGAGTACCAGGGAAGGCTCTACTACCTTCCTAAAAAGGTCATAAAGCAGAAGAGCGATGAGCTGTTGGAGTTCGCAGGACTAATAGATTACCGCCACAGAGTGGTGAGGCATCTGTCAGGCGGCATGAAGAGAAAGCTAATGATCTGCCGTGCGCTGATGACGGAGCCGCAGATACTGCTTCTTGACGAGCCGACGGCCGGAATGGACGCCATATCCAGACGCCAGATGTGGAACCTGCTCAGACAGCTTCACGGTGAGGGCATAACAATCCTCCTCACGACTCACTATATAGAGGAAGCGCAGTCCCTTTGCGAGAGGATAGCCCTCATAGACAAGGGCAGACTGAACACCATCGATACGCCTGAGAACCTCATAAATGAGCTGGGACAGTACGCGGTAGATGAAACTTCGGACGAAACGCTCCACTCGTCATACTTCCGCAGCAGGGAAGAGGCGATAGATTACCTGAGCAAATCGGATAAGGAAGCATCAATGAGAAACACGACGCTCGAGGACGTTTTCATTTACAGGATAGGCAGAGGCCTCGGGCAGAAATAGATAAAGCAAAAGCAGTAAGCAAAAGCAGTAAGCAAAGGCAATAGCAAAGGCAGTACTACATGGGCATAATAGCGGTCTTATGGGAAAAATGGAGAGAGTTCCGCAGGGACTTCTATAAGATCACATTAGCGGCAACTATAACGCCGCTGATGTATCTTATCGTGTTCGGACTCGGCATACAGACCACGTCCCACGGCGAACCGTACCTGAACTTCCTTGTGCCGGGCATAGTGGCCATGTCGACCATGACTGGCAGCTTCAGCGCCGTCGCCCAGAACATGAGCGTCCAGAGACTCTACGAAAAAGCCCTGGATCAGGTCATGGTCTCACCGACGCCTCTGTGGCAGTTCATTCTGGGACAGATCATCGGCGGAAGCCTGAGGGGAATGTACGCGGCGGGAATCATCCTGCTGGTTACCCTGCCGATCGCGGCGGACCTGACATTCAACGGAGTATCGTTCCTGGTCATGTTCCTGAACGGCCTCGTATTCTCAACCATCGCGCTGGTTCTGTCGTTCCTGGCCAAGAGCTACACCGACGCGCCGAGGTTCACATCGTACATAATCATGCCGATGTCATTCCTCTGCAACACATTTTTCTCTACGGATCAGATGCCGATGGGAATAAGGCAGTTTGTTGAGATACTGCCTCTTTCACAGGCGTGCGAGATGATAAGAAGCGTATCCGCCGGAGGGTCGACAGGCGTATTCGGATGGATCGTGCTCCTGCTTTACCTGGCGGTGTTCTCAGGCATATCGGTTGCCTTTGTATATAGAAAGAAGAATCTGTGATGAAGAAGGCTTTACTGGTTGTCAGTTTTGGAACTTCATACCCGGACACGAGGGAGCGGACCATCGGCGCCATCGAGAAGAAACTCGGGGAGCGTTTCCCGGACAGGGAGGCGCGCCGCGCGTGGACGAGCGCTTTTCTGATCAGGAGAGTCGCAAAGGCAGAAAACCTGGTCATAGATACTCCGGAGGAGGCTCTTGAAAAGCTGGCAGCCGATGGAGTGACGGACCTGATTGTGCAGCCTACGCATCTGTCCGACGGGTACGAGAATCAGCGGATGCTGGATATCGTCAGACAGTACGCCGGCAGGTTTGAGACAGTCAGGGTCGGAAGACCTTTGCTCGCCACCGATGAGGACAGGGATTTCGCGGCTCAGATACTGCCGCGGCTGTGTCTTGGAAAAGACGCGAAGGAGAGGGCGCTGTTTCTTATGGGGCACGGTTCGGAGAAGCATCCTGTGCCGGTGTATGAGCAGCTGCAGGAAAAGCTCGATGAAAGAGGAACGGACAATGTCTTTGTAGGCACGGTCGAGGGCAAACCGGCTTTTGAAGACGCGAGGAGGCGTCTTAAGGAATCGGGACACAGAAAAGTCGCGCTGGCTCCCCTCATGATAGTGGCGGGCGACCACGCGGTGAACGACATGGCGGGTTACGGCCCGGACTCATGGAAGAACCGGCTGGAAGCAGACGGATATGAAACTGAAGTAATAATGGCAGGTCTCGGAGAGTACGAACCAATACAGGAGATGTTCGTCAGGCACGCTGCTGAAGCGGAGACTTTTTAAGGGAATTATGGCAGACAGGGCAATGAAAAAAAGAATATTGAAAGCGAGCGCGGCGATCGTAGTCGCGGCTGCTTTTGCTGTGTCATTTGCCATGCCTTTCACGGATTATACATACGCCGCCGAAGGCTACGAGGACGTGGCGGGAAGCTCGGAGATGTCGGAGGTCAAGGATGTCGGCAAGTACGGCATGACCCCGATCTACGCCGAAAGCGTGAAGAGCGGCAAGTACGAAGCGGAGATGGAGAGCAGTTCAAGCTTCTTCAGCGTCTACTCCTGCGACCTGACAGTCAAAGGCAGGAAGATGACGGCCGTCATGACCATCGACAGCACCAGCTACGAGTGCGTGTACATGGGCAAGGCCGCCGACGCGGCGAAGGCGGAGAAGAGCGAGTACATTTTCGCAGACGAGAAGGACGGACGGGGCAGTTTCAAAATTCCTGTGGAGGCCCTGAACGAACCGATGGCCTGCGCCGCTTTCAGCAAGAGGGAAAAGCAGTGGTACGACAGGAACATACTCATCGACGCGTCGAGCCTGCCAGAGGGCGCGCTTAAGATCGAGCTGCCGGATTACGACCTCATCGACAAGGCTGTCGAGCAGTACGATGAAAGCAAAGGCAGCGGCAAAAGTGATCAGAGCAACGACCAGAACGGAGGCCAGAACGAGAGCAACGTTTCCGTGCTGATTCCTGCCGAGATCGACATGGATGACGGAACATACTCCGTCGAGGTCAACATGACGGGCGGCTCGGGAAGGGCGTCGGTCAGCTCGCCGACCTGGTTCATCGTCAAGGACGGCAAGGCCTACGCGAAGCTCCTGTGGAGCAGCTCGCACTACGACTACATGAAACTGAACGGGATCAAGTTCGAGAACGAGACCACCGATGGAGGGAATTCAACATTCACTATCCCGGTGGCGGTCTTCGACCAGCCTATAAGCGTCATCGCTGACACGACGGCCATGGGCGATCCTGTTGAGATAGAATATGAACTTACTTTTTACAGGGATACGATAGATTCAGTTACGAAGGTTCCTCAGGAGGCGGCAAAGAGGGTTATATACATCGCCCTGCTCATCATAGTCGTCGGGGGAATACTGAACCTCATTCTGAAGAGGAGGAAGAAGCAGTGACAGACAAACCATATTTTCCATTATTTCTTGACCTGAGAGAAAAGGACATCCTCTTCGTGGGAGGAGGAAGCATAGCGTCCAGGCGTATCGGAGTTCTTGAGCCTTTCGCCGAGAGGATCACGATAGTCGCGCCTGAAGCGGAAGGGATCATTCTCGAACTCACAGAAGCCGGGGAAGTCAGCTGGGTCATGAGAGAATTCGAGGAACAGGATATCGAGGGACGCGATATGGTTTTTGCGGCTACGGACGACAAAGAACTGAACGCGAAGATTGCTGAGCTCTGCCGCAGGAAGGGCATTTCTGTGAACGTGTCCAGCGACAAGGAACTCTGCGACTTCTACTTCCCGGGAATCGTGCGCCAGGGCGGGACGGTTGTCGGTATCAGCGCCTCGGGGCAGGACCACAAGAAGGCCCGCAGGGTGCGCGAGCGTATCCAGGAGATACTTACGGAGGAAGGAATATGAAACCTGTAAGGATAGGAACGAGAGAAAGCGTCCTCGCCGTCATACAGAGCGAGATGGTCGGTGATTACCTTACCGAGAATGGCATAGCGTACGAGCTCGTCAAGATGAAGACGACAGGAGACAAGATACTCGACAAGACCCTGGACAAGATCGGCGGCAAGGGGCTCTTCGTGAAGGAACTGGATCAGGCGCTCCTGGACGGACGGAGCGACATTTCAGTCCACTCCCTTAAGGATCTGCCGATGGAAGTTCCCGAGGAACTGCCGGTGATCGCTTTTTCGGGACGTGAGGATCCGAGAGACGTTCTGGTGCTCCCTGAAGGAGCGACTGAAATAGATTTCAGCAAGCCGATCGGAAGCTCCAGCTTCCGCAGGCGCATTCAGATAGAGAAGATTTATCCCCAGGCGAGAGTGGAGAGCGTCAGAGGAAACGTGCAGACCCGCCTCAGGAAACTGGACGAAGGCCAGTACGGAGCGCTCGTTCTCGCGGCGGCGGGACTAATAAGACTCGGCCTGGAGGACAGGATATACAAGTACTTCGAGCCGTCCGAGATTCTTCCGGCAGCGGGGCAGGGAGTCCTGGCTGTCCAGGGAAGATCCGGCGAAGACTACAGCTGGGCTGAAGGATACAACGACGTAAGGACGGAGAGAGAGGTCCTGGCGGAGAGAGCTTTCGTCAGATGGCTGGACGGAGGATGCACATCCCCGATTGCTGCCTTTGCACAATGCGGAGATGACGAAATTACGATTGAAGGTCTGTACTACGACGATCCGACGGGAAGGTGGCACAGAGAGGCCATCACCGGCGAACCGGAGAAGGCTGAGGAACTTGGAATTAAGCTGGCGAAGATCATGAAAGGGCGTTACAAATGAAGACAGGAAAAGTCTGGCTTGTAGGAGCGGGTCCGGGGGACCTGGGACTGCTTACAGTCAAGGCGGTTGAGACAATTAAAGACGCGGACCTGATAGTCTATGACGCTCTCATCGGTGACGCAATCTATTCGCTCTTTCCTGAAGGGGCGGAGCGCATCAGTGTCGGCAAGAGATCGGGCAACCACACCATGCCTCAGGAGCAGATAGACAGAGTGCTTCTGGAGGAAGCTCTGAAAGGAAAGAAGGTTGTGCGACTGAAGGGCGGCGACCCGTTCCTCTTCGGAAGAGGCGGCGAGGAGCTTGAGCTTCTGGCGGAGAAGGGCGTGCCTTATGAGATAGTGCCGGGAGTGACATCGCCGATCGCGGTGCCTGCGTACAACGGTATCCCGGTTACGCATAGAGACTACACGTCATCACTGCACATCATCACGGGGCACAAGAGAAAAGGCTCCGACGAGGACATAGATTTCGAGGCTCTGGTGCGCACGGAGGGAACACTGGTGTTCCTCATGGGCATAGCCAGACTGGAATACATCTGCGGCGGACTTCTGGAGGCGGGAATGGATTCCGGCATGCCGGCAGCCGTGCTGCAGAAGGGAACGACGGCGGGACAGAAGCGCGTTGTGGCGACAGTGGGCACTCTGGCCGCGGAAGTAGAGCGCCAGGGAATCGAGACGCCTGCCATAATAATCGTGGGCAAGGTCTGCGCTCTGGCCGATGAGTTCGCCTGGTACGAGAAGCTGCCTCTGGCGGGGAGCAAAGTCATCGTAACCCGTCCGAGAGGAATGATCTCGGGTATGGCGGCGAGGCTGAGAAAGCTAGGCGCCGAGGTTCTGGAGCTGCCGTCCATCAAGACGAAGGCAAGGGAGGACCAGAGCGCTCTTGAGGAGGCTCTTGTCGGCATAAACGATTACAGCTGGCTGGTCTTCACCAGTCCGACGGGAGTAAGGGTGTTCTTCGACGTTCTGAAGGGCAGCGGCATGGATGTGCGCCGACTGGCGGGAGTGAAAATCGCCGCCATAGGTCCGGGGACGAGAAAAGAGCTGACGGACAGATTCATCAGGGTTGATTTTGTGCCTTCAGTATTCGACGGGGAGACTCTGGGCCGCGAGCTGGCGGAAATCGTCGGAGAAGGCGATCGCGTTCTGATACCTAGAGCCGCCATCGGAAACGAGGAACTCGTGGCGGAACTTCAGAAAGCCGGAGCTGTCGTAAAGGACATCGCGACCTACGACACCGTGGACGCGGAGCAGGATCTGCTCGATGAAGCGGCCATGTTCGAAAATGGCGAGATCGACTGCGCGGTGTTCACGAGCGCGTCGACGGTGAGAGGATTCGCCAGCAGGAATCCGGGACTGGATTTCAGCCTGGTGCGCGCGGCCTGCATAGGAAAGCAGACCAGGCAGTGCGCCGAGGAATACGGAATGAAGACATATATGTCTGAGGAGGCGACTATGGACAGCCTCGCTCAGCTCGTAATAGACATGACTCGTAATAGACATGAAAGGAAGATAGAAGAATGGAACTAAAGAACAGACCGAGAAGATTACGTACAACCGAAGCGATGAGGAAGATGGTAAGGGAGACGAGAATGGACAAGTCGTCCCTGATTTACCCGATCTTCACAATCGACGGAACGGGCATCAAGGAAGAGATCCCTTCAATGCCGGGACAGTACCGCTACAGCGTTGACCAGTTCCCGTATGCCCTCGAAGAGGCGCAGAAACTGGGGGTCAATAACATCCTGCTGTTCGGAATTCCCGAACACAAGGATGAGGTGGGAAGCCAGGCATACGCTCACGACGGAATCGTCCAGAGAGCACTGAGAGAGGGAAAGAAGAACTTCCCTGACATGCTGTTCATCGCGGACGTGTGCATGTGCGAATACACTTCACACGGACACTGCGGAATTCTCTGCGGACACGACGTGGACAACGACGAGACCCTGAAGAAGCTGGCTGAGATCGCGAGCTCACAGGCCGAGGCGGGCGCAGACATAGTAGCGCCGTCAGACATGATGGACGGGCACGTTACCGCGATCCGCCAGAAGCTGGACGAGGACGGATTCAAAAACATCCCGATTATGTCCTACGCTGTCAAGTTCGCTTCAGCATTCTACGGACCTTTCCGCGACGCGGCGGAATCGGCTCCTCAGTTCGGCGACAGAAGAAGCTACCAGATGGATTATCACAACGGCAGAGAGGCTATGAAGGAAGCCCTGCTGGACGTGGAGGAAGGCACTGACTTTCTGATCGTCAAGCCGGCCATGGCCTTCTACGATCTGCTGGAGAGAGTCGTAAGCGCGACCAACATCCCAGTGGCCACCTACAGCGTCAGCGGCGAGTACGCCATGGTCAAGGCCGCGGCGATGAACGGCTGGATCGACGAAGAGAGAATCATCGGCGAGATGGCTGTGGGAGCTTACCGCGCCGGAGCCGGAATGTACATTACATACTTTGCCAAGGAACTTGCAAAGATGATAGACGAGGGCAAAATAGGATGAGTCATACACTGATAAGCGCTGACAACACATGGACTCTGTTCGCCATATTAGCGGCCATAGCGACACTGGCCATCTATCTGGAGCAGAAGACAAAAATCGGATCGAAGATCACAGGCTGCGTCATGGCCCTCATTGGCGCCATGATATTGTCCAACATCGGAATCATTCCCCTGGACGCGCCGGCCTACGATTTCGTATGGGATTACGTCATCCCGCTTTCCATTCCGATGCTCCTGTTCAACGCGGACATCAAGAGAATCGGAAAAGAGAGCGGAAGGCTGCTGATCATTTATCTCATAAGCGGAATCGGGACCATAGCGGGAGGCATCGTTGCCTACAACCTGCTCAAGGGAGCTTTTGCTGATCTTGGTCTCGTGCTCCCGATGATGATCGGAACATACACGGGCGGCAGTGTGAATCTGGTCGCCATGGCGGACGCCTATCAGGTCGGCGGCGAGCTGGTATCGTCGTCGGTCGTAGCGGACAATCTGCTTATGGCCCTGTACTTCTTCGCGCTGATCGCGGCGGCGGGATCGAGATTCTTCCTGAAGAGATACAGACACCCGCTTATAGATGAGATCGAAGCCCAGAGCGGCGAAGAGGGTTTCAAGGGCGCTTCGTCCTTCTGGAAGCCGAAGGAGGTATCCCTCAAGGACATCGCATTCTGCATAGCCCTTTCTCTGGTGATCGTGGCGGTTTCAGTGAACATCGCGAACTTCTTCGGTGAGGCGATTCCTACAACGAACTTCGGTCTTGCCCTCATCAACGGGCTGCTGGGAAGCAAGTACCTGATCATCACCACGCTGACGATGCTGGTGGCGACGATCTTCCCTAAGCAGGTGGGCAGCATACCGTGTTCCCAGGAAATAGGCACGTACCTTATCCACATCTTCTTCGCGGTTATCGGCGTACCGGCTTCGATATACATGATCGTTACCAAGGCGCCTCTGCTGCTCCTGTTCTGCGCGATCATCGTTTTCGTGAACATGCTGTTTTCGTTCGTGTTCGGCAAGCTGCTGAGGTTCAGCCTGGAGGAGATAATCATCTCGTCCAACGCCAACATAGGCGGACCTACGACGGCGGCGGCAATGGCCATCGCCAAGGGCTGGAACGCGCTGATCGTGCCGGCAATTCTGGTGGGAACGCTGGGCTACGTTCTCGGAAACTACTACGGCATCTTCGCCGGAACATTCATCGGTCTTTAATTACATATGCAAAAGCAATAGTTGGGAGACGCTTGCGCGTCTCCTTTTTGTTAAACGAAAATTAAGAGTATAGCAGTTGCCTTGCCTTTGCGTACTGTGAGAAAATATACATGTATAAGACTATGTTTTTTACCTGCGGAACCGGGGTGAGAGAATCATGGCAAAAGACTTAAAACTACTTATACTGACCGTCGTTATGGGCATAGCTGTCTGCACGCTTGGAGCGGTTATGCTTCTTGGTCTCGGAGCGGGCGAAAAAGATCAGGCTGCGGAGCCTGAACAGGCCGAAGCCACCGAACCGGCAGCTGAGGAGACGGCGGAGCTTGAGACGACGCTGTTCTTCACATCCGACTACCAGAAGGACGACCAGGGAGAGCCAAAGGATAACCTGACGGGCATCATCAATGCGGTAAAGGCTGACAAATCAGACCTGGACGGCGCGATTTTCTGCGGGGATTATTCAAACGTACCCGGCATGAGCAGTTACCAGATTACCCCTGAGAACGCGATAAGCGAGATAAAGGAAGTCATGAACGGGGCGTATCCTGATCTGATGGACGAAGACATGGTTTTCATACAGGGCAACCACGACGCACTGACCATATCCATCGAGGCGCCGGGGCTCCACGAGTTTGACGACTACCTGGTATACGTGAACAACGCGGAGATAGATTTCCCTTGGCAGCAGGGCAAGACGGCGAACAGTCACTACAAGGTGAAACACACCGCCGAAGTCATGAAGAGGTGCTTTGACAGCCTCATAGAAAAGGGAGAGACCAGACCGGTCATCGTGGTCCAGCACGTGCCGCTCCACTTCACGGCGCGCACATCGAGCCTCAAGGGAACTGGTGACAACCTCTACGCGTCACTGGTATTCGACGTGGTGAATGAAGCGGCGAAGGACCTGAACATCATATACGTTACGGGACACAACCACTCGGCCGGATGGGACAACTACATCGGCGGCGCCTGCTACTTCCTGAAACCGGGCGACACCATACTCATTCCTGATTTCGACAGGAACAAAATCACGACGGACAGCTACAAGACGGAAACCGTGAACTTTACTTATCTGAACGCGGGATACACAGGATACAGCAAATCGGGCGGAACCGACGACACTCTCACGGGCACGGTATGCGAAATATACGACACAAAGTTCGTCTTCACGAGATATTCATCTGACGGCGTCCACCAGATGGGAAGCACGGGAACAGCGTGCGGAGATCCGGACGACACGGGACTCATCTCATCTGAATACTACACCAAACAGAAGGACAGCCCGCAGGAGATCGAGCGCAGGCAATGAAGAGGATCGATGAAATAATTATCGTCGAAGGCCGCGACGACACGGCGGCAATACGCAGGAGCGTCGACGCGGTGACAATAGAGACCCACGGATACGGGATAAGACCGTCCACGTGGGACGTTATAGATAAAGCCTACGAAAGCAAAGGCATCATAATCTTTACTGATCCGGACACGGCAGGGGAGCGGATAAGGCGCCGTCTGGCCGACAGATATCCGGAGGCGAAGCACGCCTTTCTGGACAAGAGCCTGGCGGAGAAGAACGGTGACATCGGCATAGAGAACGCGACGTCTGAGAGCATTATAGAGGCCCTTGAAAAAGCGCGCTGTTCTGCCTTTGCATCAGGAGAAAAGGAAAGCGTATTCACCCCTCAGGACATGTTCCGATGGGGACTCGCGGGAACCCCGGGAGCCGCTGAGAGAAGGAGCAGGGCGGCTGAGAAACTGGGCGTCGGAATGGCGGGGAGCAAGACATTCCTGCGGAGGCTGAACCATTTCGGAATAAGCAGGGAAGAGGTAGAGGAAGCGCTGGAATAAACTGAACAGGTACCGCTTCGGAGAAATAACTCCGGGGCGGTTTTTTTATTGTCTCCGGTCTTGACGTGAATTACAAATAATGGTATATTTACATCAATATTCCAAAAATGCAAAAAAGGGGCAGAAAGGAAGAGATGATGAGGGATAAGAAAAAGTTCAAAGAGAAACTGATGGCCGTTTTTCTGGCGGCCGCCGTTGCCGTGACCATGATACCGGTCGGAATGGCGGTCAGCACCGACCAGACTGAAGCGGAATCAACGTACTCATACACAGTCAAAAGACCAATGGCCCAGGTCAACGGCCACACGGTTCCCGTCGCCACCTTCAGCGTCAGGGATCTCGGGGTCAAAGGCACATGCTGCCAGGCCAGCAACACTGCCAGGGACGGCAGCGCGAAAGCGAAGATAGTCGACAACTCCGACATACGGGCCAGACTGATCTACTACTACGGATACGAAAAGGGGTATCTCGGCAAAACCAACAAGAAGGGTCTCCTCCTGGCCAGGGCGCTCTCGTGGGAGAGCGGCAACAAGACAACGTGGCCTCTTTCGGCCGCGGAGGTGAAGGAGTTCATCAAGGACATGCCCTCTTCGGTGAAGGTGCCGAACAGATTTACATGTTACTTCTTCTGCCCCACCAACGGAGCCCAGAATTTCTTCGGTTACAAGATGAATCCTCCAGCCCACGTGACTCTGATGAAGACATCAAAGGATACCAAATCCACCGCGGCTGGGAGCAGCTACAGCTTCAAGGACATCGAGTACACTGTCTACGACAGCAAAGGCAAGAAAGTGGGGAAACTCACATGCAAGGCCAGCGGAAAAACCAATAAACTCACTTTGGACATCGGCAAATACACGGTCAAAGAGACAAAGACGAACAAGTGGTACAAGCTGAACACCAAGGAATACACAAGGATCCTCAAATCGGGAGATACCTGGAATATCAGCGCTTCCGACGCGCCGCAGATGGGTAGGGTGAAGATAAAGAAGACGGTAAACGGCAACTACAGCGGCAGTCTGGCATTCACTTTCAAACTGACAAACACAGCAAACACCAAAATCCAGTACAAGGTGAAGACCGACGCCAAAACAGGCACGGCGAGCGTCGACGTGGTCAAAGGAACTTACAGATGCGAGGAGATACTGCCCGGTGATTCGGAGCTCATCGATGTGACCGGCAGGCAGACGGCCACCATCGGACTGGGGGAGACTTATACCTTCAAGCGTGAAAACAAAGCGCCCGCGACGAGCATTCTGCGCGTAACGAAGACGACGAACGACGGAGGACCTGTGGAGGGCTTTAAGTTCAAGGTCTCGGGAGTTCTGTACAACCAGGGCAAGCTGAGTGAGAGCAGGGTGCTAAAAGAAGCGGACGCGGCAATAAGCGATTACGACGAAAATATTTACGAGCCGGGTGAATGGAAGGTTTCCGAAAAGGATCTCGAGGAGCTGAACAGGGCTGCCGCGAACAGGGACACGGGTGTGAAGACCGTAGAACTGAGCACGACTCTGAAGTACAAAGGAGATAAAGAGGACATATCGGATATCAGAGTGTCAGCCAAGGTCGAGATTAATCTGAAGCCCGTAGAGTTTATCGGCGACAGGAAAAGCTCGAAGGATTCAGTATACGAAACAGACATCGGCAAACAGATAAAAAACAAGCAGCGGAAGGCCGCAGAGGAGGAGGGATACAAGATCTCCTGCACTGGTTTCGACTGGTATGGCGCGGCAACCGATTATCAGGAAGTGAAGAACGGCAAGCTGACCGGAAATACGGAGGTCACTCTGGAAACGGGCAGCGACGGGATGACTCCGGTCCTGAGCGAAGGCGTTTCCTGCGGCAAGTTCACTGTCGAGGAAGTGCTGACGGAGGAGCAGCAGAAGAGATATCGCCAGCCTGAATCGCAGATGAAGGAGATCAGCGAAGACAACGGCAGGGTCACCTTTGCCTTCAATTTTGAGAATGAGGCCAGGTGGACGGATACGGAACTTGTGAAGACGAGTTCGGACGGCAATGTCTCGGGAATCACATTCAGGCTGGAGGGAACGGACAGCCGTGGTGAAACGATCGATACTGAGGCTGTCACGGATGAAGAGGGAAGGCTGGACTTCGGCAATCTCTACGCAGGGGAATACGTGATATCGGAGAAAGACTTCGATCCCGACAAGTATGAGAACAATAACAGACTTGAGGGATATAACGTTCCGGCCCAAAGGGTTACCATTACAGGCGATGAGGAGAGAATCACAGTCAGCTTCGATAATGTCCCTCTGAAGGGCCTCCTCCTGACAAAGGTGGACAGGGAGACACAGCTCTTTCTGAAGGATGCCGCCTTCAAACTGTTCGAAGGCGGCAGGGAACTCGCTCACTTCAGGATCACCCTCGACGACTACGAGCGGGCCGTCATAGAAATGATAAGCAGCTCCGAAGACAGCGGGATCCGGACCGGAACCTCGGAGGAGCAGGACGGATACAGCTTCGCGGTCATCAAAGGACTCAGAGAAGGGAAAACATACACCATTAAAGAAGTCTCGGCTCCCGAAGGATACGCGGCTTCGGTAGACAGCACCTTTGTTTTTGCGGATGGCCAGAAGCTGATTCTGGAGAACAGCGCCCCATCCATAGGCACGAAGGCCATGGATAAGGCGACACAGAGCCACATGTCCTGCAGCAATGGCAAGGTCACGATTGTCGACAACGTCTCCTACAGCGGCCTGGAAGCGGGCCATAAGTACGTCATGAGCGGGATACTGGCCCAGGGTTCTGAAGGAAGCGGCTCCGAGGACGGCGAGGCCCAGGGCGCTGAATCGGTTGAGATCGTCAAGGACGATGACGGGAAAGAGGTCACAGCAAGGAAGGAATTCGTTCCCGAATCATCCGAAGGCGCCATGGAGATGGAATTCACCTTCGACGCGTCCCGGCTGAAATGCGGGAAGATTGTCGCCATGGAGCAGCTGTTCGACCCGGAAATCACCGGCGAAAACGGAGAGATGACGGTACTCGCCTCCCACGAGGACATCGAAGATGAGGCCCAGAGCATATATTTCCCTGAGCTGATCACGACGGCTTCGACGAACGGAACGGACAAGATAACAGACGAAGTCAAGTACACTAACCTTCTGCCGGGAGAAAAGTACATCATGCGGGGCGAACTCATGAACAAGTCTACAGGAGAAAGACTGCTGCTTAATGGCAAGATCCTCACGGCGGAGAAGGAATTCGTTCCGGAGAAAAAGAACGGTTCTGTAATACTGGAGTTTCCCGCTGACTCCATAGAACTGGAAGGAAAGACCGCGGTCGCCTTTGAGACGTGCTTCCTGGTGAAGGAGGATGAAGAAGGCGTCGAAGAAATAGAAATCGCGAGCCACAGAGACATAAACAGCAAAGCGCAGACTGTCAGCTTCGACGTTCCGCAGACGGGACAGAACGGGCCGTGGCGAATGCTTTTACCTGAGTGCCTCATTACCCTGGCGGCCATTATGGTGATGCTGGGGAGAATAAGAAGAGCATGAGAAAAGGCACCGGGATAAAGAAAGCGGCGGGGCTTCTGGCACTTGTGATTATGCTTTTCGCTGCGGACGCTGTTCTTTTCTGCATGACGGGAACGCCGCGCCTGGAGACCGCCGCAGAACAGAAGCAGTGGAAAGGGCTGGACCTTCTGGAAAAGCAAAGAGAGAATCCTGACATGGTCGGGTGGCTTCAGGTGGAAGGAACGAACATCAACTATCCGGTCATGAGGGGAGAAAAATACCTGCACAGGAACTTCATAGGGGATGAGGACCAGGCGGGAAGTATCTTCGTCGAAGACGACTGGGCGGAGGAGGACATGTGCGACCTGATTTTCGGTCACAACATGTGGATGTACGGAACAATGTTCAATCCTCTGCACAGTTTCGCTGAGGAAGATTTCTTCAGGGAAAACAGGAAAATCAGGTTCTATGTAATCGGAGAAGGAGGCTCATCGGCCGAGAAGCGGACATACGAGGTGATCTGCTGCTGCAGGACCAGGGTGGATGAATGGAACTACGGAAGCTGCAGATACATATGTTCCGGGGAAGGACTTGTTGCCTTTGCGGAAGAGTGCGCGTCATGGGCGGTCCAGAAGAGGGAGCCTGCGGGGGAGATTTCGGCAGAACGCGGGGAACTCATTGTTCTTTCGACGTGCTCCTACCATGTGGACGGGGACAGAGGCAGACTGCTGCTTGTGGGCCAGCTCACGGACAGAACGGAGCAGACGAGGATAGATGTGGAGCAGCGATAAAAACCGCGTTCAAGGGCTCAAAAACTCGTTGATATAGATTTCCCAGAATGTTATAATGTCTGCGTATGCGCAGGCATACGGAAAAGGTAATTAATATTTTTAGGGAGGTCTCATTAGATGAAGGGCTATAAAAGCGAAAACATTAGAAACGTCGCGCTGGTAGGACACGGCGGCTGCGGAAAAACTACTTTCCTTGAAGCTTGCCTGCTGGCAACAGGCGTTATTTCAAGACTTGGTAAAGTCGAAGACGGCCAGACGGTTTCCGACTATGACAAAATGGAGATCGAGAAGGGCTATTCAATCAACTGCGCGGTCGTGCCTGTTGAATTCAACAAGGTAAAGATCAACTTCGTCGACACTCCGGGATCATTCGATTTCGTGGGAGAAGTAAACTCGGCGCTGAGAGCAGTAGAGGCTGCTGCGATTCTCGTAGACGCGGCATCCGGTATCCAGGTAGGAACTGAGAAGGCATGGGATTCATGCAAGGAGTTCTCAGTACCTAGATTTTTCCTGATCAACAAGACAGACAAAGAGAACGTTGACCTCGACGAGCTGGTTGGACAGCTCAAGGCCAAGTTCGGTTCATCAGTAGTAACGCTCGATGACAGAGAATCTCTGGAAGAGGAGATCGCGGGAACTGACGAAGAGCTCATGGAATACTACTTCGAGAACATGGAACTCACTGACGAGCAGTTCGCGAAGGGTCTGTCAAAGGGTATCGGAACTGGCGACATCGTTCCTGTATTCTCATGCTCATCACTGAAGGGCGAAGGAATCAACGAAGTTCTGCAGCAGTTCATAGATTTTGTACCGAAGCCAACCGACCACGAGCCGTATCCGGCGGTCGACGGCAAGGACGCGGAGATCGAGGTTGCGGTAGATCCTGCAGGAAAGCCTGCGGTATTCGTATTCAAGACTCTGGCGGATTCATTCCTCGGCAAGATTTCACTGGCGAAGGTTATCAGCGGCACTATCAAAGCGGGTTCATCGCTGTACAACTCAGAGTCCGAGAAGGATGAGAAGCTCGGATCACTGTTCTTCGTAAGAGGAAAGAACCAGGAAGACGCTCCTGAGGTAGTCGCGGGCGACATCGTTGCCATCGGCAAGCTTCAGAACACAAAGACAGGCGATACACTGTGTGAAAAGGCAAATATCATCAAGTTCCCTAAAATTCATTTCCCTTCACCGACTCTGTATCAGTGTGTAGAGCCTGCCAAGAGCGGCGACGACGAGAAGATGGGTACAGGCCTGAAGAAGCTCATGGACGAAGACCCGTCATTCGTACTCGAGAACAACATCGAAACACACCAGACACTCATCGGAGGTCAGGGCGACATCCAGCTGAACATCATGAAGGACAAGCTCAAGGATAAGTTCGGCGTAGATGTAAACACTGTACCTCAGAAGATAGCTTACAGAGAGACGATCAAGGGCACATCCGACGTTCAGGGTAAGCACAAGAAGCAGACAGGCGGCGCGGGACAGTACGGCGACGTATGGATCAGATTCTCACCTTCAGAGGAAGAATTCGAATTCGGCGAAGAACTGTTCGGCGGATCAGTTCCGAAGAACTACGTGCCTGCGGTTGAAAAGGGACTCAGAGAGTGCATGGAAAAAGGCCCTCTCGCCGGATGTAAAGTACAGAACGTAAAGGCTATCCTCTACGATGGTTCATACCACGAAGTAGACTCCAACGAAATGGCGTTCAAGATCGCTGCTTCACTGGCATTCAAGAAGGGTATTGCGGAAGCTAACCCTTGCCTGCTCGAGCCGATCATGAAGCTGGAGATCAAGGTGCCGGACGACTACGTTGGCGCTGTAATGGGCGACCTGCCTAACAGACGCGGCGCGGTTCTCGGCATGGAGCCTATCGGAGGCGGCATCCAGAGACTGATGGCTGAAGCTCCTCAGGCTGAGCTGCTCGACTACGCCATCGCTCTCAGAACCATGACTCAGGCGAGAGGTTCATTCGAGATGGAATTCTCAAGACATGATCCTGTTCCTGCCAATATCGCGCAGAAGATCATCGCTGAGTACAAGGCTTCACAGGAAGAGAAATAAGTCCTCAAAGGACGCTAATAAGGCGGACCCGCAACTGCGGGTCCGTTTTGTATTAATGGCTTAGACAGAGGCAGGGGGCGCTTGACAGGGGGGCGCCAAGGCTGTAGAATAGTAAAAAAGAACAAATGTTTGCACGGAGGACGGCAGATGGCAAAGAAACCGAAAACAGTATTTGTCTGCAATGAATGCGGAAGCGAGAGCTCCAAGTGGGTGGGGCAGTGTCCCGTCTGCGGAGCCTGGAATTCCATGTTCGAACAGAAGGTGGTCGAGTTCGCCGAAGACGACAGAAGACGCAGGACGGCCGGAGCCGCGGCAGGCGGCGCAAAGGCAGGAAGGCCTGAAAGGCTGGCCGAGGTCAGATCGTCCGAGACGGAGAGAATCGACACCGGCATCAGGGAACTGAACAGAGTCCTCGGAGGCGGTCTCGTTCCGGGATCCCTCTGCCTCATATCGGGAGAGCCGGGAATAGGCAAATCGACTCTCATTCTTCAGGCTGCCCAGAACATAGCAGGCACAAAAGGCATTGTCCTCTACGTGACAGGGGAGGAATCCGAGGAGCAGATCAGGATGAGGGCAGACAGAGTCTGCGGCGACAAGGGAATCAGCGAGAACCTGTTCATACTGGCCGAGACCAACATAGAGAACGTGAGCGCCGTATGCGAGACCCTGAAGCCGGCGTTCCTCATAGTCGACTCCATACAGACAATGTACAGCGCGGATCTGGAATCCGCTCCGGGAAGCGTTTCACAGGTGAGGGCCTGCGGAAACGAACTGATGAAGATAGGAAAGACCAGCAACATTCCGGTCTTCATAGTCGCCCACGTGACAAAGAGCGGCGACCTGGCAGGCCCGAGGATAGTTGAGCACATGGTCGACTGCGTGCTGAACTTCACGGGAGACAGAAGCCATGAGATGAGGATACTCCGTTCCCATAAGAACAGGTTCGGAACAACGAGCGAGATCGGAGCCTTCGAGATGGCGGAGGAGGGACTCGTTGAGATAGAGAACCTGTCGGGAATCCTCATGGAGGAGATGGACAGGGACAGCGAAGGCGCTGTGGCGACAGCCGTCTATGAAGGGACGCGGCCGCTGATTCTTGAAGTACAGGCGCTGACCAGCCCATGCAATATTGGCTTTGCGAGAAGAACGTCTCTTGGCATAGATAATTCCAGACTGAATATGCTTATAGCTGTCCTGGAGAAGAAGATGGGACTCAAACTTCTGAATCAGGATGTCTACGTGAATGTGGTCGGCGGTCTGAGACCGGAGGGCACATACACCGATCTGGCGGTGGCCATGGCCGTTTATTCATCGTGCACGGGCAAGAAGTTCGATAGCAGAACTCTGGTGATCGGCGAGATCGGTCTGACGGGCGACCTGCGGGCAGTGCAGAACTGCGATAAGATAATAAAAGAAGCACAGAGGCTGGGCTTTGCCCGTGTTGTGCTCCCGATAAAAAATGCCCAGCATCTCCGCGAGAAGGACAGGCAGTCATTCAGCATCGAGATAGTGGGCCTTAGAAATATCACTGAGGCAAAGGAACTTTTCCCCAGGACATATCAGGTCTGATTCTATTTGGCAAGATCGAGCTTGAACCAGAATGTAGAGCCTTTTCCAAGAGTGCTGTCCACTCCGAAATCTGATTTGTGGAGGGACAGTATTTCTTTGCATATGGACAGGCCTAGACCGGAACCTTCCACGGAGCGGACCATGTTGGAACTTCCTCTGTAGTAGCGCTCCCAGATGTGATCCAGATCTTCCGGAGCGATTCCGCAGCCGTAGTCGGTAACGGATACTCTGACCTGACGTCCCTGCTTTTTGAGAGCCACGTCCACGGTCTTCTTCTCGCCGCAGAATTTGACGGCGTTGGATATCAGGTTGGAAACGACCTGTTTAATTTTCTCTTCATCAGCCTCGACAGTAAAGTCGGAAGGGCACTTCAGATTGATTGTGTAGCCCTCCTCCAATTCCTTGACGCGGAAGGTCTCAACTATGGACCTGACTGATTCGCTCAGGGAGAATCTGCTCTTCTCCAGAGTGCTCTTTCCGGACTGTATCTGGGAAACGGAAAGAAGGTCGCCGACCAGATTGTTGAGTCTGTCGGTTTCGTCTATTATCACCTGCAGATGCTGCTCGCGCTTCTCCGGATCGTCGCCGGATATGTCTCTTATCATCTCAGCGTATGACTTGATCATGGTCAGCGGCGTACGCAGGTCGTGAGATACGTTGGCGATGAGATCCTTCTGCATCAGATCGGACTTCTCGAGCTCGATTGACGCTCCGGTGAGGGTGTCGGCAAGCTCGTTGATCTCGGTGTAGTGCCCGCCGGTGAAGACTATGCCGTACTCGCCGCCAGCCAGGCGCTTGGCCGAATTCTGTATCTTTCTTATCGGGCGGGCGATCCTGCTTGACAGATAGTAGGCGATTATCCACGCCACGATGAGGGATATGAGGGTTACGATAGCCAGCATGCGGGCCAGTATGCTTATTGTAGACGATACAGGCCACAGCGGCGAGAATATGTAGACGATAACGTCCTCCTTATCCTCGGCGTGGAGAACATTTCCGCATGCCAGGACTTTCTGGGACTTGTCGTCGTTGCCGAAGGTCATGTAGACGGCGCCGCCTTTTTTGATCATCTCCTCATTGAGGCTCTGCATCTGGGAAATGTACTGCGGGCTTATCGACGGTCCCTTCGGAGTGGCTGTTTCGGCGCTGGAGTCCTCGTCGATATTGTCTCCGGAGTCATCCTTCACGGACATGTCGTAATCACCGGAAGAAGGGCTGAAGTAGGTGGTTTTGCCGTCAAAAGAAACGACATAGATGTACATGTCGTGGGAGGCGCAGTAATCCGAGACATTATCATAGAAGGTCTCCAGATCGTTGTTCTTATAGGAGGCCTCGATGGTTCTGGCGATATTCTCCGTCTGGGACGTCTTCATGGTGCCGTAGAGCGTGTTCAGCATGAGCACCTGAAGAATCCAGAGAGCCGCCATGAGCACGGCGGCGAACAGGATGAAGTAAAGCCAGGATTTGAACTTGATGCTTTTTGTGTCGATCTTAAACTTCAAACTTGTATCCTACTCCTCTGAGTGTGACGATATAGTCTCTGTACTTGCCGAGATTGCTTCTGAGATTCTTAATGTGGGTGTCGATGGTCCTGTCGTCCCCGAAGAAGTCGTAGCCCCAGATGTCCGAGAGCAGCTTGTCTCTGGAGAGGGCTATGTTCTTGTTCTGAACGAGGTAGAACAGGAGGTCGTACTCCTTAGGGGTGAGCTCCACACGCTCCCCGTCGATTGAAACGGTTCTGGCAGGGATGTTGATCTCCAGTCCGTCGAAGGTGAGCACGTCCGCCTCCGCCGCGACGCTTCCATTGCGTCTGGAGAGCACAGCGCTGACCCTTGCCATCAGCTCCTTCGGGCTGAATGGCTTGACGACATAGTCGTCTATGCCCAGCTCGAAACCGAAGAGCTTGTCGTATTCTTCGCCTCTCGCCGAGAGCATTATGATCGGCGTATCGCTGATTTTGCGTATCTCCTTGCACGCGGAGAAGCCGTCCAGCTTCGGCATCATTATGTCCATTATGATAAGGTCGTATTCGTTGAGTTTGCAGAAGCCTACGGCGGTCATGCCGTCCTCGGCTTCGGTCACCTCGTGACCGTTGAATTCCGAATACTCTCTGATTACGTCGCGTATGCCTTTTTCGTCATCTACTACGAGCAGTTTAGCCATGTTTTTCTCCTTGTCCGGCCCCTTAATGGGCCGCTTCTTTCACTTTCGCGGTCATTATAACATAGAATTGTGATGATAGCGTGATATGGCCGTTTTAAGGGGAATTTCCGGCCCGTCTTTCTTTGACTGGACCCCTTCCGCTATGCTATAATATCAGTACGTATGACCAGGAGGATTCGTATGTATAGAACAGGCGACAAAGTCCTGTACCCTATGCATGGAGCAGGAGTCATCAGACAGATAAAAAGATGCGAGATCCTGGGGGAAGTGAAGGACTATTATCTACTTCACGTTCCCTGCGGAGACATGGAAGTAATGATTCCCGTTGAGGCCTGTGATGACATTGGAGTGAGGCCTGTAGTGACACAGGAGAGAGTCGACGAGGCGATTTCTGTTCTTGGTCTGGAATCCACTGAAATGAGTGGAAACTGGAGTAAACGGTACAGAGCTAACACCGAAAAACTCAAGACCGGCGATATAATTCTCGTCGCCGAAGTCGTGAGAAATCTCACAAGGCACGACCGGGTGAGCGGGCTTTCTGCTGGAGAAAAAAAGATGCTCTCCAACGCCCGCAAGATACTTCAGAGTGAGATCATGCTCGCACTGGACATATCCGAAGATGAAGCGCTCGAGATGATTGAAGGAGCAATATGATTCAATCAGTCCCGGACGCAGGCAATCCGATCTGCCGGGTCATTCGGAAACTGAAGGAAAGGAGGTAAATACAAAGTGCTCGGAAAGCTGGTAAGAGCTGTCTTTACCATCGTAGGCGCTATCGTTGGTTACGGCTTGTATCTGCTTGTGAAGTACTGGGCTGGACTCAAAGGTTACGATCTGGAAACAGAATTCACAGTCGTCGAGAATATATTCATCGCCGCTGTTATCGCACTTATCTTTGCTATTATTTTTTACAAACTGTTTCCACTGTTCAGAAGAGGCGGAATGAAGGCCGCCGGGAACCTGGAGTCTGATCTTAGGGACACACCGCTAAACGACATATTATCGGCAATAGCAGGACTTATCATGGGCCTGTTTGTTGCGTATCTCATCAGCAGGGGAATTTACACGAGTATCAAGATACCCGTCCTGAACATCATTCTCAACATAATGACGTATCTCATACTCGGAGCCCTTGGCGTATTTGTTGTAAACAGCAAGGCCAAGGAATTCGGCTCTCTGCTGTTCAGTACCAGAAAAGGTGCTTCCCAGTCAGGAAGAAGCGGCAGGCAGAAAGGCGACGCCACGCCTAAAATATTCGACACGAGCGTCATCATAGATGGAAGAATAGCTGACATCCTGGAGACGGGGTTCATTGAGGGACCTATTATCATCCCTGAATTCGTCCTCGTCGAGTTAAGGCACATCGCGGATTCATCCGACGCCCTCAAAAGGCAGAGAGGCAGAAGGGGTCTGGACATACTTAACGCCATCCAGGAAGAATACGGAGTTGAAATATACAATACAGCTTCGGAAAAGGTGCTTGATGAGATACCGGAGGTAGACGTCAAGCTGCTTAAGCTTGCCCAGATAATGAACGGCAAGGTGGTCACCAACGACTTCAACCTGAACAAGGTCGCGGCCATCAAGGGCATTCCGGTGCTCAACATCAACGAGCTGGCCAACACCCTGAAACCTGTCGTCCTGCCGGGTGAGGAGATGATCCTCTCCCTCGTCAAGGAAGGCAAGGAGAGCGGTCAGGCTGTCGCCTATCTGGACGACGGCACCATGATCGTCGTGGAGGAAGGCAAGCCGTTCATAGGGCAGACCATAAAAGTTGTTGTAAGCAGTGTGCTTCAGACATCCGCAGGCAGAATGATATTCGCCAAACCCGCGGGGAATGTTCAAAGGTAAACTGACATGTACAGAAACAGCAAGGTAGCGGTAATAATCGCCGCGGCGGGACAGGGAAAGCGCCTCGGGGCTCCTGTCCCCAAGCAGTATCTCAAGATAGGCGGCGAGTACGTTATCGCAAAAACAATCAGAGCCTTCGAAGATATCGATGAAGTCGACTATATTTTTGTCGTCACCAACGATGAGTACAGGAAGGTCTGCGCGAAAATAGTCGAGGACAGGGGATTCACAAAGGTCGAAGGCATAGTCGCCGGTGGAGCCAGGAGACAGGATTCCGTCTTCAACGCTCTTCAGGAGATCAATGCGAAGAAACCCGGAGTATCCCTGGTTCTCATACACGACGGGGCCCGTCCTTTCATCGGAAGGGACGTAATTCTGAATGTCATCGCGGAGACCGAAAGCACCGGCGCCGCTGTGGCGTGCGTCGCCATGAAGAACAGCGTGCGCAGAATGGACGCCGACGGTTCGTCGAGTACGAGCGTCGACAGGACGGACTACTACTCTGTCCAGACTCCGCAGGGATTCAGAAAGTCCATGCTCATCGAGGCCTATGACAGGGCCTACGACGAGAGCTTCGAAGGAACGGACGACGCGTCCATAGTCGAATGGGCCGGCAACGACATTTCCATCGTCGACGGAGATTACGGCAACATCAAGATCACGACCAAGGAGGACTTGCCAATGGAAAACAGAGTTGGAACGGGCTTCGATGTCCATCAGTTAGCCGAAGGCAGAAAGCTCATACTCGGCGGAGTGGACATTCCGTACGACAGGGGTCTTCTGGGACACTCCGACGCGGACGTGCTGGTGCACGCCGTCATGGACGCTCTGCTTGGAGCGGCTGCTCTCGGAGATATAGGAAAACACTTCCCGGACAGTGACGAGGCCTACAAGGACGCGGACAGCCTGAAGCTTCTTGAGAAGGTCGGAAAGATGCTGGAGGAGTATTTCTACAAAATCGGCAACATCGACGTGACGCTCATCGCGGAGAAGCCTAAGATCAGCCCGTTCATCGACGAGATGAGGGAGAACATCGCGGAAGTTCTGGGAATGGACAAGTCAAGGGTCAACATCAAGGGGACCACGACGGAGAAACTGGGCTTTACAGGAAGAGAAGAGGGGATCGCGTGCGAGGCGGTCTGCTCGATATACAGATAGTATTAAAGCAAAAGCAACATAACATACAGCAGTAACAAGGAGAACAAATGAAGTTATCGAAAAGCTTTTTCAGGACACTGAGAGAGGTGCCTAACGAGGCGGAGATCCCAAGCCACATCCTGCTCCTCAGAGCGGGAATGATCAAGAAGACGGCTGCGGGAATCTACAGCTACATGCCGATGGGGCAGCGGACGATCAGGAAGATCGAGAACATCGTAAGAGAAGAGATGGACGCCAAGGGCGCCCAGGAAATCTGCACGTCCGTACTCCAGCCGGGAGAACTCTGGGAGGAGTCCGGCAGGTGGGACGCCTACGGTCCTGAAATGTGGAGAGTGAACGACAGGAACGGCAGAGGTTTCTGCCTCGGCCCGACGGCGGAGGAAGTTTTCACTGACATAGTCAGAAATGATATATCATCCTACAGACAGCTTCCGATGATGCTCTACCAGATTACGGACAAGTTCAGGGATGAGGCCAGACCGCGCTTCGGAATGATGAGATCCAGAAACTTCATCATGAAGGACAACTACTCCTTCGACAGGGATGAAGAAGGAATGGACGAGAGCTACAGGCAGATGTACGACGCGTACACCAAGGTGTTCACCAGATGCGGGCTCACCTTCAGACCGGTAGAGGCGGACAACGGCGCTATCGGCGGAACGGGCTCGCATGAGTTCACCGCTCTCTGCGAGTACGGTGAGAGCGAGATCTGCTACTGCGACGCCTGCAATCTGGCGACAACAATAGAAAAGGCGGCCTGCAAGGACGATCCTGAGGATCCGTCCGAGATGCTGCCGATGGAGAAGGTCAGCACTCCGGGAACATCGACCATCGAGATGGTGGCAGACTTCCTGGGACTGGACAAGAAACAGACTCTCAAGGCTCTCATGTTCGAGACCTACGGGGAGGACGACAAGGTCAACGGATACGTGGCCGTATTCATCCGCGGCGACAGGGAGCTGAACATGACCAAGCTGGTCAACGCCCTGGGAGTGCACGAGTACGCTATTGCCTTTGCGGATGAAGAAAAAATGGCCGAGAAATGCGGCTGCGTGGGAGGCTTCACGGGACCTACGGGACTTCACGACTGCATCATCGTCGCGGACAGCGAGGTGCCGGGACTGAAGAACCTGGCGGCGGGAGCCTGCGAGAAGGACTTCCACATCAAAAACGTCAACTACGGACGCGACTGGAAGGCCGACATTGTCACCGACGTGAAGAATCTCCTGGAGGGAGACCCTTGCCCGGTATGCGGGGCGCCGATCAAGCACGCGAGAGGCGTCGAGGTCGGACAGATATTCAAGCTGGGAGGCAAGTACTCGGAGGCGATGGGAGCCTACTATAAGGACGAAAACCAGCAGGATAACCCGATACTGATGGGCTGCTACGGAATCGGTATCTCGAGAACGTTCCAGGCCATAATCGACATGCCTGAGAACCACGACGAGAACGGAATAATCTGGCCGATGTCCGTCGCGCCGTACCATGTGATTATAACTCTGATGAAGCCTGAGGATGAAGCGCAATGCGCAGTCGCCAACGAAGTCTACGAGAGACTTCAGGATGCGGGCGTCGAGGTCGTTCTCGACGACAGGAAGGAGCGTCCGGGCGTCAAGTTCAAGGACGCTGACCTGATCGGTATCCCTATCAGGATCACGGTCGGAAGGGGCGCCGCCGACGGCATCATCGAGTACAAGATGAGGCGGGACGCCGACAAGGTCGAACTTTCGGTAGAAGAAGGAATTGCAAAAGCAATAGAAACTGTAAATGCAGAAAAAGACGGAAGGTGCTATTTCAAATAAGGGATCCGGAGATAGAATGATAAACCTGTTTTGGGAGTTCTTCAAAATAGGTTTATTTACTATCGGCGGAGGCGCCGCCATGATCCCCCAGATCCAGCACATCGCTACGGTGGAGAAGAGATGGCTGGACAACGAGGAGATGCTGGACTGCATCGCTGTGGGCCAGTCTCTTCCGGGCGTCATCGCCATCAACATAGCAACTTACGTAGGATACAGAAAACGCGGAACAGCAGGGGCGCTGGCGGCGACTTTCGGCGTCGTGCTTCCTGCCTTTGTTTCAATACTGATACTGGCGGCGGTGCTGACCGCCATCGGCGACAACAGATTCGTCGAAGGGGCGTTCATGGGCATCAAGGCGGCGGTCTGCGGTCTTCTGATCGTGACGTCGATAAAACTGCTGCTGCAGATGTGCGGCAGGGGACCGGGAGCCCTGAAGGTCAGCCGCAGCCGCGTGGTGTTCACAGTGATCATGAGCCTGGCTTCGCTGTTAGCCGTGGGATTCTTCGGAATAACGGCTATTCTGGTGATACTGGCCGGCATCGTGATCGGGATAGTTTACTACAGAATAGAGAGCATGAAGAGCAGTAAGGAGGCGGACAGATGATCACGATCCTGAAACTCTTCTGGGCATTCTTCAAGATAGGGCTCTTCTCATTCGGAGGCGGCAACGCCATGCTCCCTCTGATATACCAGAGCATCCAGCAGTTCGAGAAACTGGACGGGGAGACTTTTTCCGACATGGTCGCCCTGTCCCAGGTGACGCCGGGTCCTGTTGCCGTCAACGCGGCAACTTACATCGGCCTCGAGGCTGCGGGGATACCGGGCGCCGTGTCCGCGACCATCGGAGTTTGCCTGCCTTGCTTCATAATAATGCTGATAGTCATAAGGCTGCTGGACAGATACAGGAAGAGCGCCATAGTTGAGGGTGCTTTTGCGGGAATAAGACCCGTAACCATCGGTCTGCTGCTGGCGGCGGCCATATTCATCATGGACTCGGTACTCGTGAAGGGACCGGTTGTCTCCGCAGAGATGGCCGGCATCGGATACTACAACCTGATACCGATCGCCATATTCGCGGCGTCGATGGTGCTAATGAGTCTTGTGAAGATGAAACCGCTCCACGTCATGCTCATTATGGGAGCCGCGGGGGCAGTAATATACGGAGTGATTTGACATGTGGACAGGAGGAGTCAGAGTCATAGTACTCGACGATGAAAACAGAATACTGATGGTCAGGCACGACCACCCTGAGCGCACAGTGTGGATGGTTCCGGGAGGCTCGATAGAAGAGGACGAGAGCTCCGCTCAGGCGGCGGCCCGCGAGGTCCTCGAGGAAACGGGTTTCGAGGTGGAGATCGGCGGACTCATCTGGCACGTGGAGGAAGTTTCGGAGCGGGGACAGCGTTTTGTGAACTTCTTCAGGGCGAAGATAACAGGCGGCGAGATGAAACTGGGCAGGGACCCGGAGCTTGAGGAATCCGATCAGGTGCTCGGGGATATCAGGTTCATGACCAGAGAAGAGGTCGAGGGACTGGAGGAACTGTATCCGGAGTTTTTGCGCAGGGAGCTGTGGCAGCATCTGGAACAGGGAACAATAGATTACGACGCGTTCAGAATGCGCGGTGAATAAAACACAGGAGGAATTGCAGATGAAATACGTAAGAATCGAAATGGAAGACGGCGGAGTAATGAGAGGGGAGCTCTATCCTGAGGTCGCTCCGGAGACGGTTGCGAACTTCGAGAAACTGGTTAACGACGGTTTCTATGACGGACTCACTTTCCACAGGGTTATTCCGGGATTCATGATCCAGGGCGGCTGCCCTAAGGGCAACGGCACAGGCGGCCCGGGCTGGACGATCAAAGGCGAATTCACTAGCAATGGATTTGAGAACAACCTGAAGCACACTACGGGCGTAATGTCCATGGCGAGAACCATGTTCCCTGATTCAGCGGGATCGCAGTTCTTCATCATGGTCCACGACGCGCCTTTCCTCGACGGCGAGTACGCCGCTTTCGGCAAGATCATCGAGGGCCAGGAGGTGGCCGACGCCATCGTCATGACGCCGCGCGACATGAACGACAAGCCTAAGAAGGCACAGAGAATGGCTAAGGTGACCATAGAGGAGGAATAACAGATGGATTTTAATTTCACCGAAGAACAGGTGATGCTCCGCGAAGCTTTCGCGCAGTTTGCTAAGGAGGAAATTGCTCCTTATGCGGCGAAGTGGGATGAGGAAGACTACGTGCCGATGGAGATCGTTCCGAAGCTGGGCGAGATGGGCATAATGGGAGTCTTCGTTCCCGAGCAGTACGGCGGAGTAGGACTGGGTCACGTTGAGAGATGCATCGCTCTCGAAGAGGTGGCCAGATACTCGGCAGGGCTTGCCATGATGGTGTTCACACATCATTTGGGACTTGCCGCCATCCTCGACTACGGCACTGAGGAGCAAAAGCAAAAGTGGCTGCCGGGCATGTGCGACGGAAGCTGCGTCTGCGGACTGGCCGTGACTGAACCGGGCGGCGGTAGCGACGTCGCGGGGCTGAAGACGGTCGCGGAACTTGAAGGCGACACATGGACAATAAACGGCAGGAAGTGCTTTATCACCAACTCCCACTGCGCGGGCGTGACAGTCGTCACCTGCAGAACGGGCGAGGATGAAAAGGGACGTCCCCTCATGTCGACTATCGCCATCGAGGCGGGCACCGAAGGCTTCAAGCCGGGAAGAGAAGAGAACAAGATGGGTCTCAAGGGTTCGTATACCGGCGAGCTCATCATGGATAACGTCAAGGTTCCTGTAAGCAATACGGTCGGCGAGCCGGGCAAAGGCATGGCGATCACCATGAAGGAACTTGGCGAGGTAGGCAGAGCCAGCATGGCCGCCATCGAGCTGGGCATACTGAGAGCGTGCCTCGAGGATGCTGTTGCCTTTGCGAAGGAGAGGGTGCTCTACGGAAAGCCGCTTTCGAAGCTGCAGGCGATACAGTTCAACATTGCGGAAATCAGATGCGACTACGAGGCGTCGAGGCTCATGCTGTACAACGCGGCGGCGATGAAGGACGCGGGAAAGGTCGGAGCCGAGTTTTCCATGGCCAAATACTTCACTTCGGAAGCTGCGGTCAGGTCGGCCAGGAGGCTGATCGAGATCATGGGCGGATACGGATTCGTCAATGAATATCCGGCGGGGAGGTATCTGCGTGACGCCATCGGCTGTGTGCCGTCCTGCGGGACGAGCGAGATCCAGAAGATGATCGTCGCCGGGGAGACGCTCAAGAAGTTTTAAGATATTGGAACACTGCGGAGGTCGGCTGTGCACTCTCCGCGGCGTTCACACCATTTGTTTATGAACATTTTAGTGTTGGTTAAGCCGGTGCCGGATCCGGAACGGGAGAAAGACATAAAGGTCGATGTGGCCAGCGGGAGGCTGATCCGTGAGGGGATTCCGATGGTGATCGATCCAGAGAGCAGAAACGCTCTTGAAGCGGCTCTGCAGCTGGCGGAGAAATCCGGCAGAGAGCAGAGCGCTGTTGCTGTGCTCGCCATGGCGCCTGAGCAGGCCAGGGACAAGCTGACTGAGGCGCTGGCCATGGGAGCGGACGAGGCGTACATGCTTTCGGACAGGGCCTTCGGCGGAGCCGACACTTTCGCCACTTCGTACACCCTGGCGCAGGCCGTGAGGAAGATTGAAGATGAGAAAGGTTTTGTTTTTGATCTGGTGCTCGCAGGCACTTCAAGTTCAGACGGCGGGACTTCCCACGTGGCCGTGCAGACGGCCGAGTGGCTGGGGCGCACCCACATATCGAATGTGTGCAGTCTGGACGTGAATGACGGTGTCGTCAGGGCAGTAAAGAGAAGCGAAGAAGTCATGCTGAGTTTTGAAGGCGAAGAGCCGGCTGTAATCGGCGTGACAAGGGACATAAACAGGCCGAGATTCGTCACGGCAATGGGAATAATAAAGGCCCGCAAAAGGCCTTTGACCCTGTGGTCGGCGGATGATCTGGAAATCGATACTATGCGCACGGGTCTGGTCGGTTCTCCGACGAGACCGGGCAGAATGTTCGAACCGGAACAGAAGAGAGCGGGCGAGACAATCGGCGATACGCCGGAGGAAGCAGCGGCAGGGATCCTGCGGATCATCAGAAAGGCAGGGCTCTGACATGAAGGCTGAAAACGTAAGAAAAATACTGATATTCGATCAGGGAGACCCGGTGGCCATTCAGCTGCTCGCCAAGGCGGAGGAAGTTTTCGGGGACGGTCCTGAGTACGTCGTGCTCAGAGCGCGGGGCACCCACAACCTGGCACTGACCATGATGGAAGAAAACATACGCGGGGAAGAGCCGGAGCTCGTTCTCATAGGCGCGACAGCTCTCGGAGAGGAAATCGCGCCGGCCCTGGGAGTGAGGTTTGAAACAGGAGTCGCCGCCCACTGCGTGGACATCAGGGTGAACGAAGAAGGAAGACTCGCATACGTCATTCCTGCCTTTGGAGGAAGAGCCGTCGGCGAGATATTCATACCTGACGCGGCGGCCGGAAGACCTGCGATTGCCACTGTGAAACCGGGCATGTTCCCGGAACCTGCGGACGCGGGAAACTGCGACGATTACGCCGGACAGCGCTGCAGGATCATAGACGTGGACGCGATGGCTGCGGACGGCGAGATATCCCACGGCAGCAAAGCCCAGGGAGCCTTCCGGATGGTAGAAGTGAGTCCGCGCGAGCACCCGGCGGGAAACATCGCGGACGCGGACATAATCGTCTGCGGGGGATACGGCCTCGGAAGCGAAGAGGTCTGGCGCAAACTTGAGAAGCTGGCGGAGAAACTGGGAGGAGCAGCGGCATGTACGCGAGCCGCCCTGGACGCCGGATGGGGATGCGCCGAAGAATCGATGATAGGCACCAGCGGGAGAGCCGTTAGGCCTAAGGTATACATCGGGTTCGGAATCTCGGGAGCCGCCCACCACACCTGCGGCATCGCGGGAGCGGACACGATCATAAGCATAAACAGCGACGGGGATGCTGAGATTTTTGCGGCATCCGACTACAAAGGAGTATTCGACGCGGAGAAGGTCATAGACGCTCTGCTGAGGGAAATAGGATAAGAGGTGAGATTTTGAGAAAAAGCAACATCGACATTACGTTAATAGTGATCGTGGTGATTCTGGCGATGAGTTCGCTGAGAAGCGGCGGCTACAGCAATCCTATGGAATGGCTGACAACCAAAATGCTGCTGCTTCCGGGAATCATAATCGGTCTTTCGTTCCACGAGTTCGGCCACGCCGTTGTCGCATACAAGCTGGGCGACAATACGCCGAAACTGCAAGGCAGAGTCACTCTGAATCCGCTTGCTCACATAGACTGGATGGGACTGGCGGCACTGTTTTTCTGCGGATTCGGATGGGGACAGCCGGTGCAGATCAATCCGTACAACTTCAAACACAGGAGAAGGGACGAACTCTTCGTTGCGCTGGCTGGAGTTGTCATGAATCTGCTGCTGGCGGCGGCCTTCACCGTAATCGCGAAGATAATAGTCATGGCGGGAGGCTATGGCTGGACTATGAATTCAACACTGGGCATGGGCATTTGGGAGATAGTATTGTACGCAATGCAGATAAACCTGGTGCTGATGATCTTCAACCTGATACCTTGTCCGCCGCTCGATGGATTCAACATCATAGCGAACGTCTTCGGATTCGGCGGATCGGAGACCTACTGGCGCATCTACAGATACGGCAGCTGGATTCTGGTGCTCATCATCATCACGGGAGTCACTTCAATGATAATTACGCCGTGCATTGAGTTTTTCTTCAAACTGGCGTGGCAGTTTATTATGTAAAAGGTGAGTATTAATGGGGAGAACGGATTACCTTGACAAACTGAATGACAGGCAGAAGGAAGCGGCCATGTACACGGAAGGCCCGCTTCTCATCCTGGCGGGCGCGGGCAGCGGCAAGACCAGCACCATGACCCACAGGATCGCCTACCTCATAAGAGAGATGGACGTCTCGCCTTACAACATCCTCGCCGTGACATTCACGAACAAGGCGGCAAAGGAGATGCGGGAGAGAGTTCAGAAACTCATCGGCGAAGGCGTCAACATGTGGATACTCACATTCCATTCGGCGTGCCTGAGGATACTGAGGCGCCACGCTGAGGTGCTGGGCTACGGCAGGGACTTCGCCGTTTACGATCCTACGGATCAGAAGACGGTGGTGAAGAACATATGCAAAGAGCTCAACATCGACACTAAGAAATTCACTCCGAGCTACTTCCTGGGACTGATATCCCACTGCAAGGAGAACCGGATTTCGCCGAAGGAGTACAACGCCATCTACGGCACGGATTTCAAGGAGCAGATGATCGGCCAGGTCTACGAGCGCTACGACAGGACACTGAAGGGCAACAACGCCATGGACTTCGACGATCTGCTTCTCAAGACCGTCGAGCTCTTCGAGAAGGATGAGGAGATTCTGGAGCAGTACCAGAACAGATTCCGCTACATAATGGTGGACGAGTATCAGGACACGAACATGATACAGTACACCTTCGTGAAGCTTCTGGCGGACGCCAGGGACAGAGACGGCAACCCGCGCAGGAACCTCTGCGTTGTCGGCGACGACGATCAGTGCATCTACCAGTGGCGCGGAGCGGACATCCGCAACATACTGGAATTCGAGAAGGATTTTCCGGGCGCAAAGACAGTCAAACTCGAGCAGAACTACCGCTCGACGGCGAACATTCTGGCGGCGGCCCACTCTGTAATATCCCACAACAGGGGGAGAAAGGCCAAGAAACTCTGGACCGACGCCGAGGACGGAAACAAGATCGTCTACTACAACGCTGACGACGAAAAAGACGAAGCCTACTTCGTGGCCGGCGAGATAAACAGAATAAAGAGCCGCGACGAGATGGACGGGGCCGGAGACTACAGGCAGTTCGCCATTCTCTACAGGACGAACGCCCAGTCGAGAACCTTTGAGGAGGCCCTGTCGAACAGGGGAATTCCTTACCGCGTACTGGGCGGCCTGAGATATTACGACAGAAAAGAAATCAAGGACATCATGTGCTACATGCGCCTCGTGCAGAACAGGGCGGATGATCTGGCACTTGTCCGTATAATAAACGAACCGAAGCGGGGAATCGGCGGCAAGACTATTGACAAGCTGAGAGCCCTTGCCCAGGTGAGAGGCGAGAGCCTCTTCGACGTGCTGCTGGACAGAGACGTGGTAGCCTCATTCAGCTCTAAGGTGTCCGAAAACCTCAGGGCGTTCGCGGAACTCATCGAGACCTACGGCGTAGAGCAGGAGAACATGAAACTTTCGGACCTCTATGACGGACTTCTCGTCAACTCGGGTTATCTGAAGGCCCTTGAGGATCAGAAGACCGTTGAAGCGGAGAGCAGAATAGAGAACCTGATGGAATT
This sequence comes from Firmicutes bacterium UBA1191, assembly GCA_002310095.1. GTDB lineage: Bacteria > Bacillota > Clostridia > Peptostreptococcales > Anaerovoracaceae > Lentihominibacter. The sequence continues at coordinate 34,204 of DBYH01000013.1, forward strand.
CAAATCCGTCATTTCCGGATACGAGAAGGAAGACCCGAACATGAACCTTCCGGAATTCATGGAGAGGATAGCTCTTCTGGCCGACGTGGATAACCACGATTCGGAGGAGAACGCGGTCACGCTGATGACGCTCCACAGCGCCAAGGGGCTGGAATTCCCGTACGTGTTCATGCCGGGCATGGAGGACGGACTCTTCCCGGGCTGGAGAGCCTACGACAGGGAGGACGGTCTCGAGGAAGAGAGGCGCCTATGCTACGTGGGAATCACCAGAGCCAAGAAGAGACTCTGGATGACCAGCGCCAGGACCAGGACCCTCTACGGCAGGACAGATTACACCCGCGAGTCAGTGTTCCTCCACGAACTGGACAGCAGACTGATCGAGGGCGATGGAATATACGACAGAAAAGAGAAGAAGGCGGAGGCTGTCTTCAGGGACGGCGCCGCCGAGAAAATGCCTGTCAAACCTTTCGATCAGCTCAAGTACGCTCAGGCCCAGACGAGAAAGAGGGCCGAGGCAATGGCAAAGGCGGCGGACATGGACTTCGCTCCGGGGGACAGAATCAGACATCCGAAGTTCGGAGAAGGGGAGGTCCTCGAGTGCGGCAACGGAATCATCCGTGTGCGCTTTGCAGACAGCATAAAGAAACTGGCACTAGGTTACGCGGCGATAGAGAAACTGTAGAGAATATGGAAATGAGAAGAAAAAATTTTGCTGTTGTCGCTCTGGCGCTCGCGTGTCTGCTCGCCATAACGATGACGGACATATCATGTGTCAGCGCGAAGTCAGCCGGCGTCAAGGGAGCGAAGGCAAAGAGCACCGACTTCAGAACTATCAAAGTGTCCTGGGACGCTCTGTCCGAAAAGGACGGCGTAGAGATCAGCTACAGGATCAACCGGGCGGAGTCGAAGGACGGCAAGTACAAGATCGTGGCCACGACGAAGTCGGCAAAGTATAAAGACAAGGGTCTGACGCCGGCGGAGACGTACTATTACAGAATCGACGCTTTCGACAGCGAGGGTGAGGAGCTGGGAAGTTCCGCCATCGTGAAGGCGACGGTGAAGAAGCAGAAGAAAGCATCGCTCTCCGTCCTAAAAAAGAACGGCAGCTGGTTCGACTTCAGAGAGGAAGCCGGCCAGAAGCTTTACAAATACGATACGCTTCAGGGCGCCTGCGCCAATGACGGTCACGCCTATCTGACTCTGTACAACAGGGAAGTGGAAAAATGCAAGATCGTAAAGGTAAAGCTCTCCACGCTTGAGGTGGAGAAGGTCTCAAAGCCCCTGCCGATTTATCATGCGAACAACCTTACATTCAACACGAAGAAGAATGTGATCGTCGCCACATGCTGCAGGGTCAAAGAGAAGCGCGCCGTACTGATCGATCCGAAAAAGCTGAAAGTGGTTTCGACCAAAGACATAAAGCTGACGTCGAAGGTGAAGAACCTTCCGAGCTCCGTTCTTAACAGTTACTCGGGTTTCACAGCCATAGCGTACAATGAGAAGAAGGACATCTACATCGGAAGGCTGCGCGACGACAATAACGTGATCATATTCAACGGCAACCTGAAGCCGAAGAAATATGTGAAGCTGTCCGGCAAGAACGAAGCCCTCCTCAATCAGGGGATGGACAGCAAAGGCAAGTACATCTACGATGTCCGGAGTTTCAAAGGCAACAAAAAATACAGCATGGTGACCATCCATACGCTCAAGGGGAAATTCGTCGGGCAGATCAAGTTTCCTTTCGGCAAGCGTCCGGGGAACGAGCTCCAGTGCGTTTTTCACGACGGAGATCAGTTCTACGCGGGCATATACAGGACGTCGAGCCAGATGCACGATACGAAAAAGAACCGCGTAAAGAGGGACAACAAACTGTACAGACTGAACAATCTGTAGTCACAGATAGATGGAGAAATACATGAAAAGCCGCATGGAAGAACTGGTTGCGATCCTGAACGACGCATCCAGACAATACTACCAGTTTGATAACGAGATCATGTCCAACCAGGAATATGACGCTCTTTACGATGAGCTTGTTGCCCTGGAGAAGGAGACGGGCATCGTCATGGCCCAGAGTCCTACGGTGAACGTCGGCTACGAGGTGGTCAGCAATCTGCCGAAGGAGCCTCATCCATCGCCGATGCTGTCTTTGGACAAGACGAAGAGCGTCGATGATCTGAGGAACTGGCTCGGTGACAAAGACGGGCGTCTGTCCTGGAAACTGGACGGACTCACTGTCGTTCTGACCTATGAGGACGGCACGCTCGCCAAGGCCGTGACGAGAGGCGACGGCGTAATCGGCGAGGTAATCACCGCCAACGCCAGGACCTTCATCAACATTCCTGTTTCCATTCCTGAAAAGGGGCAGGTGGTCGTGAGAGGCGAGGCCGTTATCAGCTACAGCGACTTCGAGAAGATAAACACCGACGGGACATACAAGAATCCGAGGAATCTCTGCAGCGGGTCGGTGAGACAGCTGAGCAGCAAAGTCACCGCCGACAGGCACGTGAGGTTCTACGCCTTTTCGCTGGCGTCGGGCGGCGGGGATTTCAGATTCCGCCACGAGCAGTCAGAGTGGATGAGGAGCCAGGGCTTCGAGACAGTCGACGACGTTCCGGTGACCGCGGATACTATCGCAAAGGCAGTCGAAGACTACTCCCACAGAATCCTGGATTATGACATTCCATCTGACGGGCTCGTTCTGATTTACGACGACATCGAATACGGAAGATCCCTGGGCACAACGGCCAAGTTCCCGCGTGATTCCATCGCCTTCAAGTGGCAGGATGAGATCGCGGCGACAAAGCTCCGTGAGATCCTCTGGAACGCCTCGAGGACGGGACTGATAAATCCGATAGCTATATTCGAGCCTGTGGAGCTTGAGGGCACCACTGTCAGCCGCGCATCGGTCCACAACCTGAGCATAGTGAAGGAACTGGAGCTGGGCGAGGGCGACACCATAAGCGTCTACAAGGCCAACATGATAATCCCGCAGATCGCGGAGAATAAATCGAAGGGCAAAGACGAAACCGACGACGGTCAGCCGAGAAAGCTCTTCGGGCCGCCGGAGAAGTGCCCTGTATGCGGATGGGACACCGAGATCAGAAGCGAGAACGGCATCGAGACTGTGCACTGCGTAAACGCCGAGTGCCCGGCGAAGATGATCAAGTCCTTCACCCACTTTGTGAGCAGAAACGCCATGAACATCGAAGGCCTTTCTGAGGCGACTCTCGAGAAGTTCGTTGACGAGGCTCTCATCAGGACTCCCGCGGACATATTCAGACTCGAAAAATGCAGGGACCACATAGTTTCAATGGATGGCTTCGGAGAGAAGTCCTTCGAGAACCTTCTCGCGGCGGCGGAGAAGGCGTCCCACACCACGCCTGACAGACTGCTGTACGCTCTGGGTATACCGAACATCGGCGTAGCCAACGCCCGTGTGATCGCCAGGGAGTGCAGAAACAGCTGGAGCCGCATCGCCGGCCTGACAGAGACGGAACTCTCGGGCATAGAAGGCATCGGGGAGATAATGGCGAAAGCCTATGTGGATTTCTTCGCGAAAACTGATAATATTAATATGATAGAAGACCTGCTCAGCGTCCTCACAATAGACGAGAGCTTCGAGGAAGCGGGTGACAAGCTGGCGGGCAAGACCTTCGTCATAACGGGCAGCCTCGAGCACTTCGAGAACAGGGACGCCGCCAAGGCGAAAATAGAGGAACTGGGCGGCAAGACCGTGGGCTCAGTCAGCAGCAAGACAGACTACCTGATAAACAACGACATAAGCTCAGGTTCAGGCAAAAACAAAAAAGCCAAGGAACTGGGGATACCGATTATTACAGAAGAAGAATTTCTGGAGATGATAAAGTGATACTGCCAAACGGAAAGCTGGACAGCGATCTGCTCAAAGAGATCGTCTTCGACAAAATAAAATACAGAAGCGACGATGTTAAGGTCCGTCCCGGAATAGGGGAGGACTGCGCCCTCATCGACTTCGGCGATTACGACTGCGTCATGTCCACGGACCCTATCTCATCGACGGTGAGCGACATAGGGAGACTGGCCATACACATCACCTGCAATGACATAGCGTCCAACGGTATTCAGCCGCTGGGAATAATGCTGGCGTGCATGCTCCCTGAGGGAACGACGGACGACGACGTCAGGGAGATCATGGATCAGGCGGCTGAAGCGGCTGCTCTTGTGGGAGTCGAAATCATCGGAGGGCACACTGAAATAACTCCTTCGGTGAAGCAGCCTCTTATTGTTTCCACGGCCATAGGCAAGGCCCCGGCCGGCGCGTCACAGAGCGGCAACGACATGGAGCCGGGCGATTACATAATGGTGACCAAATCGATCGGCCTCGAGGGAACGGGCATAATCGCCTGCGACCATGAGGAGGAACTGAAGGAAGCGCACGCGGAAGAGGGCGGAAGGCTCATAAGCGATGATGAGATAGCGGCCGCGAAGGCCATGCTGGATCTCGTGAGCGTAGTGCCTGAAGGCGTGGCCGCGGGAAAGGTCGGAACCCATGGAATGCACGACATAACCGAGGGCGGCGTACTTGGAGCCATATGGGAGATGTGCCAGATATCCGGCACGGGCGCCGAGGTATGGGAAGATGCCATGCCGGTAAGACCTGAAACAGAGAAGATCTGCGGTCTGTTCAACGTCGATCCGCTGAGACTTATATCCAGCGGATCCATGATAATCATCGTTCCAAAAGAAAAGAAAGACGAAATGGAAGCCGCGATGAAAAAAGCAGGCGTGGAGGCTTCGATAATTGGTATAATAAAAGAGAAATCGGAAGGAATCTGCATGGCCAGACACGTACAGACGTGCGGTCAGGAAGGAATGGGCAGGATCAGAGTGAAAATCGATCCGCCTTACGCAGATGAGATATACAAAGTGTACAAAACACGCGGATAATCAGAATTAGGAGAACCGGAAATGGAAACTAAACTTCTCTTCCTGGCTTTGATACCGGGAATACTGATCATCATTTACATATTCAGAAAAGACAAGGTCGAGCACGAACCATGGCCGCTTCTGATCAAGCTGCTTATCTTCGGAGCAATATCCTGCATACCCGCCATGTTCGCGGAGCAGTTCATGAGCTCGGTGGCGCCGACCCAGGACCCTATCCCATACGCGATCTACGAGGCATTCCTGGTAGCGGCTCTCTGCGAAGAGTTCTTCAAGTATGTGCTGCTCAGACTCGGTTCCTGGAGAAACAGAAACTTCGACTACAGATTTGACGGTATAGTGTACGGCGTCTCAGTGGCGGTTGGTTTTGCGCTGCTTGAAAATGTGCTCTACGTAATGGAGGGAGGCGTTTACGTCGCTTTGATGAGAGGCGTTCTCGCTGTGCCTCTGCACGCCTTCTGCGGCGTATTCATGGGCGTTTTCTACGGAGCCGCCAAGAGGTATTCCATCGAAGGCAGACACAGTCAGTCCCTCAGGGCGACGCTGATGGCGCTGATCGTTCCGATGATCATACACGGCATCTACGATTCGCTGGCGTTCCTCGGGGAATACGGGACCACGATCGTCCTTCTGGCCTTCGTTCTGTTCATGTACATTGTCGCGATCAGAGTCGTCAACAAGTTCTCAAGAGAGGACTGGAGCGCGGCATTCTACAGGCAGAATCTTGCCGGCAACGACGCTATTGACGGTGAAAAATAATGATAATATAATCAGCTGTAGTCAAATTGCCTTTTGATGGTTCCGTGGGCATGGTTTGGGTCCTGCGCAATAGGACGCCGTGAACCTTGTCAGGTCCGGAAGGAAGCAGCAATAAGCGGATAGTCTTATGTGCCGCAGATAAGCCTTCTCCAACGCCTGCGGGATCATTAAAGGGCAATTTGCTCAAGATAGAGAAGTCAAAGGGAGCAGTTAAATGTACAAAGCGCTTTACAGACAGTACCGCCCGGAAGTATTCGACGAAGTACTCGGGCAGGACCACATTGTAAGGATCCTGAAGAATCAGATAGCGACATCAGGCACCAGCCATGCCTATCTTTTCTGCGGCACTAGAGGCACGGGCAAGACCACCACTGCAAGGCTTCTGGCCAAGGGGCTGAACTGCCTTTCCGACGGTGAGAGACCGTGCGGGGTCTGCGACAACTGCCGCGCCATCAAGGAGGGCAGTTTCATCGACGTCATAGAAATCGACGCTGCTTCCAACAACGGCATCGACAACATCAGGGAGCTGAGGGAAAGCGTCAAGTACCCGCCGGCCAAGGGCCGCATGAAGGTATATATCATCGACGAGGTGCACATGCTCTCGACGGACGCCTTTAACGCTCTGCTGAAGACCCTGGAGGAGCCGCCTGAGTACGTCACGTTCATCCTGGCTACGACGGAAGTCCACAAGCTTCCGGCGACAGTGCTTTCGAGATGCATGCGTCTGGACTTCAGGAGAATTCCTGAGGCCGTGCTTATGCAAGGCATGGCGGACATATGCGCGAAGATCGGCATCGACGTTTCCGAGGACGCCCTCAGAATAATCGCCGCCAACGCCGACGGTTCGGTGAGAGACGGACTGAGCATTCTCGATCAGTGCATCTCCGGCCGCGACAGTCAGGTGAGCGCCGATGACGTTCTGGAATTCCTCGGCGCCTCCGGCTATGAGGACTTCATAACCATTACGGATCTGGTGCGCAGAAAGAAGACGGAGGAAGCCATAGTATTCCTCGACGGCATCCTCTCCGACGGCAAGGACGTCCGCCAGTTCATGCGCGACTGGATAAACCACTACAGAAATCTTCTTATGGTCAGGTTCATGAGGAACCCTGAGACCGTAATCAACATGTCCGCGGAGAATATCGGACGCATAAAGCGCCAGGCCGCGGTCCTCGAACTCGAGGACATAAACAGAGGCATAATGGAACTGTCGTCAAAGGCAGACGAGGCCAGATGGTCGACGCAGCCGCGCATTCTTCTGGAGCTGGCAATCGTCAGACTCTGCATGGGCGCGGGGCAGATCCGCGAACTGTCGGAAGTCGAATTCGAGAAACCGGCGGAACAGGCGGCGCCTGTACAGATGGAGAACAGACCGCGTCCGAGAACAGTAAAGAAGGAAGCGGCACCGAAGGCTGAAGCACCGACGCCAGTAGCCGAAGAGCCGACACCTGCGGTCGAAGCAGCACCGGCGCCAGCGCCGGAAGCAGCGGAACCGGTCATCCCGGCGGAGTCTCAGGCAAAGGCAACCGAGGGCTTTGACTGCGAGGACATCTGGAACAGAGTCTTCGAGGACGGAGAGGGTGAAAAGAGCAGCTTCTACATGATAAGAAACAGCGGAAGGCTGACAGCAATAGACGACGAATCTTTCACCGTTACTGTGAACAATGAGTTCAACAGAAGCCTCGCCGAGAAGGAGAGGAGCCTCATTGAGCACCTGGTCGAAAAGCACACTGGCGGAAGAAGGACCATGAAGCTTATGGTCGGCGGCGGAAGCCGGCAGGAGAAACCGGCAGAGGCGATAGCGGCAGAGGCGTCGGACATTCTGGGAATACAGGTAGAACTGAAATAAGATTGAGCATATTCAAACAGGAGGAGACATGGGCAAAGGAATGAAGGCAGGCAAAAAGCCTAAACAGCCTAAGATGGGCAACGCTCAGCAGATGGCACAGATGCAGGCCATGCAGCGTGAGATGGATAAAGTCCAGGAGGAGATAGAACAGATGGAGACCACCGCCACGTCAGGCGGCGGCGCCGTTACCGTTACGGTAACAGGAAAGAAGGAGATCAAGGACATCCAGATTCAGCCGGAAGCGTGCGATCCGGACGATGTGGAGATGCTCCAGGATCTCATCATGGCGGCGACGAACGAAGCTCTCCGCCAGATGGAAGAGATATCTCAGAACGAGATGAACAAATTCACCTCAGGCCTGGGCCTTCCGGGATTCTAAACCATGAAGTATTACGCGAAACCACTCAACAGACTTATAAATGAACTGGCGCGCCTTCCCGGAATAGGGGAGAGGACCGCCCAGAGGCTTGCCCTCCACATTCTTTCAATGAAGGATGAGGAGGCTTTTGCATTGTCTGACGCCATCAGGGACGCCAAGGAAACGATGAAGTTCTGCTCAGTCTGCGGCAACCTGACTGACACGGACCCTTGCGCAATCTGCTCGGACAAGAGCCGGGACAGCAGCACCATATGCGTAGTCGAGAGTCCAAAGGACGTGCTGGCCATGGAGAAGATAAGGGAGTACAGAGGATACTACCACGTGCTTCACGGTGTCATCTCGCCCATGGACCAGAAGGGCCCGGAGGACATCAATCTGAAGAGTCTCATCACGAGGCTTCAGAATACTGACGTGAAGGAACTGATCATCGCCACGAACCCGACGATAGAAGGAGAGGCGACGGCGGTTTATATCGCCAGGCTGATCAAGCCGAGCGGAATCAAGGTGTCCAGAATAGCTCACGGAATACCTGTGGGCGGAGATCTGGAATACGCCGACGAAGTAACGCTTCTCAAAGCCATTGAGGGCAGAAGAGAGCTCTAGAGGAGGAATACATGGACAGTTTCATGCAGACTCTCGAACAGATAGGACAGAACCCGGCCGTAATGAAATGGTCGGGCGCGGTCGTGCTCGCTCTGCTGGGCCTGGGCTTCATGCGCTTACGCAGGCATTCCATGAAAAGCAGTCTTGCCTTTGCGGGAGGCATACTGGGCATGATAATTGTACTGAGCGTCATCAAATCTGTATTTTTTTAAGAACAAGATAATAGGTCAAAACAACACTTTAATGCATTGACGTTGAAGAAATAGATATTTATAATTATACGTGTGAAAAAATAATTTTGTTTTTTTATTGTATTCGCTATTATCTGAAAAGCTTTTAGGAGGAATCTTATGGACGAAGAAAAAAAGGCAGTTGCGGCTGTCGAAGAAGGTTCACAGGATCTAAAGCGTGGTATTGCTGAATGGCAGGTCGCATTCATCGGCCTGGGCGGCGTTATCGGATCCTGCTACTTCCTGGGCGTTGGCTGGGACATCGAAGTTATGGGTCCTGGTGTATTCTGGGCGTTCCTGCTCGTAGGTGTCATCGTATTCGGACTGATGATCTCATTTGCAGAACTGCTCGTAAACCTGCCGCGTTCCGGATCGTTTATCGCTTACACGAACGAGTTCCTCGGCCCGACGGTATCCACCGGTTTTGGCTGGGCGTTCTGGTTCAACTGGGTATGCTACGTACCATCTGAAGCGATCGCTGTATCAGCGGCACTGCAGGCGATCACTGGCATCACCAGTACGGTGGCGTATATCGCGTTTGCGGTAGGCACCATGATGGCACTGACATTGATCAACTGCTTCGCTGTAGATATATTCGCGAAGATCGAGTCAGGTTTGGCTATCACGAAAGTTATCATCATCATCCTGTTCATACTCGTTGGATTGGGTATATGGGTTGGATTCTGGGGCAGCCCTCAGGGCGAGCTTACAGCTTACAACATCACCGAAGGATTCAAGGGCGCAGGCGTCAACTTCGCTCCAGAAATCAGCGTATTCGACAACTGGTTCCCACATGGCTTACTGATCATCTCGGTAATGATGGTAGTTGTACTCGTTACGATGCAGGGTACTGAGATCGTAGGTCTGGCGGCGGCGGAATCAAAGAATCCTGATGTTGCGGTACCAAAGGCATGCAGAAGCGTAGTATACCGTATCGTCGCTCTGTATCTGGCACCGATCCTTCTGGTCATCCTGATTTACCCGACAGCACTGGCAGACGACAGTACACCGGTATTTGCGGAAGTCGCGAGAGACTACGGCCTGACACCGTTCTTCTACATCTTCTGCGCGGTCGTAATGGTTGCGGCGTTCAGCTGCGGTAATACAGGCTTCTACGGAACAGTACGTGCGATGTACGGACTGTCGACAGAAGGTCTGGCACCGAAGTTCCTGAGCCACCTGTCAAAGAACCAGGCTCCAAGAAATGCCGTATTCTTCACAATGGGATTCATGTGGCTGGTACTGATCACAGGTCTGGTTTCAGAGGTAACCGGAGCACTCTCCGACCTGTACGGTTCACTGCTGTGCATGTCCGGATTTACCGGAACTCTGGCTTGGGTAGGTATCATCGCATCCCAGAAGAGAATGCGTACCAGACTTAAGAGAAATGGATATGATCCTGAAAAGGTCCTTAGGGCTAAAGTACCTAAGGCAATGGGGTGGATTCCATGGTTCGCGCTCATTGCTCAGATCATCTGCCTGATCATGCTGGCGTTCGCTACGCCTGTTGAGAAGGCCTACATCAACAATTATCCGGGTGGACCTGAGAATGCGGACATTGCAGTCGGCGACACTGGCGGCGGTCTGGTAATCTTCATCATAGCGACATCGGCCATCATCATTCCTATGATTGTTTACCAGATTCTCAACAGAGCTGGCAAGGTCGGAAATATCGTTACACTGCATGGAGATGAGAAGACATTCGAGGAAACTTTCCCGCCTATCAATCAGGTTGAGGAATAATTGCCTGACTGGTTCATGAAACAAAAACAGGGAGGCCATATGGCTTCCCTGTTTTTACAGATTAGAGAGGAAAGGAAGAAAGGTCAATGGCCGAGAAAAAAGAAAGAATAAAAATAACCGCGGCGAGAGCGCTGAATACGAGATCATTAAGGCTTGAATTCAGCAACGGCGATGTGCGTCTGTTCGACAGCCACCGTCTGCGCGGACCTGCTTTCATACCTCTTATGAACGAGGAGATTTTCACCAAGCCAATAATCACTGAAGACGGCAGACTCGGCTGGGAAAACCTCGATATTACCTGCAGCGCAAAATACATCTACGACCGCAGCGTGCATTTTGATGACAATGCGGTGGCGGGTGAGTATGTCAAGACGAGAAGAGACATTATAGGAGAACGGCTTGCCATCTTTATCTTCCCGCTGATGGCCATAGCGGGCATCATCGGCACAGTCTGGTGGTACATAAACAACTGACTGCAGAATGGAAAAAGATTAAAGCGGCAGCTCACGCGCGCCGCTTTTTCATTGCGGTTTTTTGTGCTTGAAAGCCTATTTCTAAGTGATATAATTTAGTTGTTGAAATATATTATTTTTTATTAACAACGCAATCATTATTATCATTATTGTTTTAGGAGGGATACTATGAGTCAGGCACAAGTGGCAGTTGCGGCCGACAATGCTCATGGACTTAAGAAACATGAGATAAGAGTCTCGACTGTCGTATTCATGATCTTCTGCCTGGTAGCAGCAGGATGCTATGGTATCGAGGAAATGATCCCGGAATGCGGACCTGGACTTACCATCATCATGCTGTGTGTTCTCCCGTTTGTGTGGGGTCTTCCGTTCGGACTGGTCGCATCGGAACTCGGATCAGTCAGACCGCAGGAAGGCGGCTACTACAAGTGGGTTCAGGAAGCTCTGGGTGAATTCTGGGGATTCCAGGCAGGTTGGTGGAGAACCATCTCCATCTACATCGACAACACATCATACGTTATTCTTGCCGGAGGTTATGCAGCCACAGTGTGGGACATGAACATAGGCGGTGAATTCGCGCTGAAGTTCTGCATGATCGCAATCTTCACCCTGGTAAACATCAGAGGCGTCAAGGACGTAGGCTGGGTCAGCACGGTGCTTTCCATTCTCGTAATGGTGGCGTTCGGAATCGTTGCTCTCTGCGGCTTCCTCAACTGGGGCGGAGACGCTGTCACATCACAGACTGTATCATTCAGAATCACACCTGAACCGGCTGAAGGTCTTTCCGACTGGTTCTTCTACATCGCGGGCGGTATATCGATCGGAATGTGGATGTACTCAGGTTATGAGTCCATGTCAACCATAGCGGGCGAGGTGGCGAACCCTCAGGTAATTCCTAAGGGAACGCTTGTAACAATTCCGCTGATCATGGCGGTATACATCCTGCCTACGACCGCGGGACTCGGCTCCCTCGGAATGTGGGAAGACTGGGGAACTGACGGCGACAGCGTCGGATACGCCGACGTCGTATCGCACTTCTGGGGACCTGCGTGGGGCATAGTATTTGTAATAGTAGCCATACTGGCGCAGTGCTCCATATATAACACCTACATAGCGTCGGGATCCAGAGGATTCTTCGCTCTGGCGGACGACCATCTGACCCCGCCTGTAATGGTCAAGGTCGACAAGAAGTTCGGAGTACCGTACATAGCAGTTCTCTCGGTTGGTATCTTCAACCTGATCTTCTGCATGTTCCCGTTCGGATTCATCATCGTACTGGACGTAGCGCTGCTCCTGTCCTCATACATCATGGTATACATTTCAGCCATGATACTGAGACACAGAATTCCGGAAGAGGAATACATCTTCAGAATTCCTGGAGGCAACGGACTGCTGAAGGTAATATGCATCGTGCCGATCTGCGTAGCTGTATTCGCTTTCTTCGTAAACGGATCAGACTACTACACCGGCGGTATGCTGGGCATCATTTCCGGACCGATACTCTACTTCATCTGGAGAAGGATGTACGGCGGACTGTCAAAGAAGGATCCGGAGGCCTTTGTATGCAACCCTAGAACAGGACTTGCCGTAGGCGACACGAGAAGGATCTCGTTCCTGCTTCTGATCGTAACGGTCATGAACATCGTCGCTCTGGTATTCGAGCCTTGGTATGAAGGCTGGGGAACTGAGGATGCGTGGGAATCCGGCGACTACTTCGACGGAATCCTCGAGGCTGTCGACGTCGACACCATCGTCGGCACAGTCAAGATCGTTCTGTGGGTAATGACCATCGTATGCGCGATCGCGTGCATCCTGATCTATCTGCTCTCGAAGAAGGTAGAACCTTCAATGGAAGAGCAGAAGGCTGCCTTCAAGAAGAGCTGTGATTCTATCTCAGCAAGACACAACAAGGAACTTGAAGACATGATCAGGGAAGAAGAGGTCGCTGAAGCTGCTGACGCGATCGAGAGAGCTGCGGCCGCGGCTGAGGAAGAAGGACCTGATAAATAAAGGTCACCGCGACTTCATTAACTGAAAAGCAATACGGACGCCGCATTATTGCGGCGTCCTGTTTTTATGGTATAATCAGTTGACTTTATATAATCGGATGGGGGAAATGTAAGATGCAGCTTATGCGTCCGGGCGGAACAAAAAAAGAGAGGGAACACAGATGGTACAGGCTTGCCTTTGTGCTTGCCATTATCGTGTTCATTCTTCTGGCGCCGGAAGTGAACAACGGCAACTACATGGAGCCGACCCTCAGCGACGGGCAGATCCTCGTCACGAGCAAGACCACTTTCACGACGAACAGGGGAATGCCTGACCGCGGTCAGCTGGTAATACTGAAGAAGCCTTTCTCCCAGGAAGCCGGCGCGGATGACAACATCATCACCAGAGTCATAGCCATTCCGGGAGACACTGTGGAGATCACTGACGGCAAGGTTCTCGTAAACGACGAGGAGTATATTACGCCGAACGGCATAGAAGGCTGCAAGGACGAGGTGACCAAGGTCAAAGTCAAGGAAAACCATGTGTTTGTCCTCTGCGACAACAGGAATACGAAGCAGAAGATGGACAGCAGAAACGAGAACATCGGGGTCATGAGTTCCAAGGAGATAAAGGGAAAGGTTCTTATACGGGTATGGCCTCTTGAGAAGCTGAAATAAGGGGAGAAAAACAATATAAAAACAATGATATCAAAGCGGCACACAGTGCCGCTTATTTGTTTGTTAATAATCTTGCGAAATGGCCTTTTTTGGCCTCATGTATTTTCTTTCGAACTTGATTATTGAGGGGATCCGTATGTATAATATTATGAAAAGATTTTTTCTTTTATATATGTAGTTATTTTTATTTATTAGGAGGATTAAATGGGCACAATAGTTTTTCTCATCCTATTTCCGATGATTGTTGCCTTTGCCCTTCTGCTGATTAAAAATGACAAAGGTAGGGACGTGATCGTCATTGGCGCGTCGATCGTAATCGCGGCCATGTCGATCGTTGTAGCTATCCAGTTCGCTTCGGGAGGCGGAGACTACTTCTCCTTCAACGGCGAAGCTGTCGGCTACATAATGCTGGTAGTAGAAGCAGGGTTATGCGTCTATATCTGCATTACGTCGGCAATGCATAGAAAATGGCTTGCTTTTATCTTTGCCATCGTTCAGACACCGCTCATCATGTGGTTCGAATTCAGCAAAGGACATGGCATCGAGGTCGAGAGCAATCTGTATGTCGACAGACTTTCGATCATCATGATTCTTATCATAGGAATCATCGGAACGCTTATTGCAGTTTATGCATTAGGCTACATGAAAGATTTCCAGCACCATGAAGACGAGCATGGAAAACCGGATAGAAGACCTTGGTTCTTCTTCGTCATGTTCCTGTTCCTTGGCGCAATGGTCGGACTGGTAACATCCAACAACATGATCTGGATGTACTTCTTCTGGGAGATCACCAGCCTGTCCTCGTTCTGGCTCATCGGTTACACGAAGACCGAGGAAGCTACGAACAACGCTTTCAGGGCACTGATCATGAACCTGCTCGGCGGTCTCGGATTCGCGGTCGGTATCGTAATACTCGGAACCGTGTTCCAGACGATCGAACTGAGCCAGATGCTTCTGATCGGCACGGTATATGGAGATCTGATCGCAATTCCGGCAGCATTCTTCGCTTTCGCCGGAATCACAAAGGCAGCACAGATGCCATTCAACAGCTGGCTGCTTGGAGCAATGGTAGCGCCTACGCCTACATCCGCATTACTCCACTCATCAACAATGGTTAAGGCTGGTGTATTCATGATCATCAAACTGGCTCCTGTACTCGGAATGAGTAACTTCGCCGGAATCATGACCATGATGGTAGGCGGCATTACATTCCTGTTCGCGTCATGCGCGGCGATTTCACAGGTCAACGCGAAGAGAGTACTGGCTTACTCGACTATTGCCAACCTGGGTCTGATCGTTGCCTGCGGCGGCGTTGGCACGGCCGGCGCTGTATGGGCGGGAATCATGCTCATCATATTCCACGCAATCACCAAGTCACTCCTCTTCCTCTGCGTAGGTACAGCGGAGCACCACATCGGATCGAGAATGATCGAAGACATGGACGGACTGTTCAACAAGATGCCGAGACTCGCGACCTGCATGATCATCGGTATCGCCGGAATGTTCCTGGCTCCGTTCGGAATGCTGATCTCCAAGTGGGGATGCATGGTATCCTTCGTCGATTCCGGAAACATCCTGCTCATCGGCTGCATCTGCTTCGGCAGCGCCGTAACTGCCTTCTACTGGCTCAAGTGGATGGGCAAGCTTACTGCGGTAGTCGCAGGTGAAGAGAGTATCGAATATGACGTTCACAGAACGGAGACATTCGTACACATCACTCTGGTAGTGCTGGTAGTTCTCGTATGTCTGCTCTTCCCTCTGATGTCGTCATATCTGCTCGTTCCTTATCTCGAACTGACCTTCGGCGGACTGGCCGGCGGAATCATGTCGTCGGGCAACATGCTCATCATGGTAATCATGGTAGCTGTAATCGTTCTCCTGACTCTGTTCGGATTCGGCAAGACGAGCAAGCCGCAGGTACCTATCTATCTGGCCGGCGCCAACACGGGCGACAACAGAACTTACTACGGCTCAATGCAGAAGGAAGTTCAGTTCTCCCTGAGAAACTGGCATATGGAGAAGTACTTCGGTGAACATAAGATGAATCTCATAGGCGACGTTCTCTGCGTTGCGATGCTCGTCATCGGACTCGGATACATGATCGCCACGTTAGTAAGTCTGATGGGAGGTGTTATGTAATGATTATTAAATCAATAATTGGAATCGTAGCCTTCCTCGTACTGGGACCATTCGTCGGCGGACTTCTGGCGGGACTCGACAGAAAACTCTCGGCAAAGATGCAGAGAAGAGTAGGACCCCCTGTCCTCCAGCCGTTCTATGATGTAGGCAAGCTGTTCCAGAAAGAAAAGCAGACACCTACGAGATTCCAGGACTTCTACGTTCTGCTGTTCGTAATATTCGTCATAGCTTCAGGCGTGCTGTTCTTCATGGGCGGCGACCTGCTGCTGGTAATATTCACACTGACCATCGGAGCGGCGTTCCTCATCATCGCGGCCTACTCTTCCAACTCACCGTACGCGGAAGTCGGCGCGGAGAGAGAACTGCTCGCAATGCTGGCCTATGAACCTATGGTCCTGATCACCGTTATCGGTTTCTACATGTACACAGGCAGCTTCAGGGTAAGCGACATCCTGGCGGGTGACAGCATGCCTTTCCTGCCTTTGCTCGGCATATTCTTCGGATGGCTGTTCATCCTGACTCTCAAGTTCAGGAAGTCGCCGTTTGACCTGAGCATGTCGCACCACGCGCATCAGGAACTGGTAAGAGGTGTTACTACCGAGTTCGTCGGAAGAACGATGGGCTGGGTCGAGATATCACACTGGTATGAGAACGTATTCCTTCTTGGATTCGTGTTCCTGTTCTTCGCTAACGGAACAGCTCTCGGATGGATCATCGGAATAGTCGTGGCTATTCTGACATACTTCTTCGAAGTATTCATCGACAACTGTTTCGCCAGAATGAAGTGGCAGTTCGCATTCAAGTCGGCATGGGTAATCGCCGTTGTTCTCGGCATGATCAACCTGTTCGTTCTGTACATTTGTTTCTAAGGAGGTGAGAAGATGTCAGCTGCATATGTAACAAAATCACCTTGGGTCGTACATTATGACGGTTCAAGCTGCAACGGATGCGATATCGAAGTTCTGGCATGTCTTACTCCTATGTACGACGTGGAACGATTCGGTATTATAAACTGCGGTAACCCGAAGCACGCGGACGTGTTCCTGGTAACCGGTTCTGTCAATGAGCAGAACAAAGGCATAGTAAAGCAGATCTACGACCAGATGCCTGAACCTAAGGTAGTCGTAGCCGTAGGAATCTGCGCTTGCTCAGGCGGTATCTTCAAGGATTGCTACAATGTAATGGGCGGCGTCGACCAGGTAATTCCTGTAGACGCGTACGTTCCGGGCTGCGCGGCAAGACCTGAAGCTATCATAGACGCTGTAGTCAAGGGCCTCGGCGTTCTCCAGGCTAAGAGAGACGCCATGGTAGCCGCGGGCGACGCTCCTGCTGAAGCCCCGGCTGAAGAAGCCGCTCCTGAGGCGGCTGAGGAAGCTGTAACTGAAGAAAAGAAGACCCCGGCTGTTCCGCCTATTTTCACAATGGCTGAAATCAAGGTGAACACCATGGATCATCTGAAGAAATAAGGAGGGAGAATAATGGAAAAGATTACTGCTGTGCAGGACTTTGAATACGTTGAGCTTTCGAACCTTATTTCAAAAGTCAGCGATCTCAAAGCGGAAGGCTACAGACTCGTTCAGATCTGCGGTGTAGTTCTCGACGATGAAACTTACGAAATACTTTATTCATTCGATAAGGATCATCTCCTGAAGACACTCAGACTGGATCTGAAAATCGGAGTTGATGAGGTTGAGAGTATCACCGGAATCTACTGGCCGGCGTTCATCTATGAGAATGAAATCCACGACCTTTTCGGTGTTCAGTTCAACCACAGTCAGTTAGACTACCAGGGAACATTCTTCAGAATCGTTGAAGAGACTCCTTGGAAGCCGAAGAAGTAATAGGAAAGGAAGGAAAGATAAATGGCTAAAAGAACTATAGTTCCATTTGGACCACAGCATCCAGTGCTTCCTGAGCCTATTCACCTCGACCTTGTACTCGAGGACGAAACAGTTGTGGAAGCCATTCCATCTATCGGATACATCCATAGAGGTCTGGAGAAACTGTGTGAAATCAAAGATTTCGAACAGATGGTATATGTAGTGGAGCGTATCTGCGGAATCTGCAGCTTCGGACATGGATGGGGCGCATGCGCATCCATGGAAGGCGCTCTGGGAGTTGAAATCCCGGAGAGAGCGGAATACCTAAGAACCATCCTTCACGAGCTGGGCAGAATTCACAGCCACCTGCTGTGGCTGGGCCTGATGGCAGACGGTTTCGGATTTGAAAGTCTGTTCAACCACTGCTGGAGAATCAGGGAAACTGTCCTGGATCTGTTCGAGAAGAACACAGGCGGCAGAGTAGTATTCTCTATCTGCAAGCCTGGCGGAATGAGAAAGGATATCAGCAATGAGAACCTTCAGGAAATGGTAACAGTACTGAACGGACTCAAGGCTGAGATCAAAGAAGTAACTGACGCGTTCATTTATGACAAGTCAGTTCAGAACAGAATGACGGGCGTTGGCGTACTGACCAAGGAAGAGGCCATGGAACTCTGCGCTGTCGGACCTACAGTAAGAGGTTCAGGCGTGAGACAGGACATCAGACTTACAGGCGACCACGGCGTCTACAAAGAACTCGGCTTCGAGCCTTGCGTTGAGGAAGCAGGCGACTGCATGGCCAGAACCGTTGTTAGAATCAGAGAGATCTTCCAGTCAATCGAACTTATCGAGAAGGCTGTAGCTCAGATTCCTGACGGTCCGGTCGACGTAAAGGTTCCTAAGAAAGTCGACGGTGAATTTGCTATCAGACTGGAACAGCCGCGTGGCGAGGCATTCTACTATGCCAAGGGCCAGGGCACTAAGTTCCTGAAGAGAATGAGAGTAAGGACACCGACCAACATCAACATTCCAGCGTTAGTTAAGATGCTCGCGGGCGCCGATCTGGCCGACGTACCTATCCTGGTACTGACCATCGACCCTTGCATCAGTTGTACAGAAAGGTAGGTGAGGGTAGTGATTATAGTTGCTAAAATAGCGGTCATCATAGCTGCTCTCCTGTTAAGTGCGGTCGTTACGGCGAGACTTGGATTCTTCAAGTTCGGCAAGACCATACTGGGAAGCTTAGGCAAGAAACCTGCTACTCTCATGTACCCGGTCGTACCTAGAGAGTGGGAAGAAAGAACCAGAGGATCCGTCGCCATCGACGGCGATAACTGCATAGCCTGCGGAATCTGCGCGAGAGCCTGCCCTACGAATGCTATCGATATCGATAAAGAAGAGGGCAAGTGGACGATCCAGAGAATGCAGTGCATACAGTGCAGCGCCTGCGTCGACGGATGCCCTAAGAAGTGTCTTACAATGGAGAATCTGTATACTATCCCTGACGTTGTCAAGGTAGTTGACTCATTCGACATTCCAAAGAAAGCGCCAAAGGCAGCGAAGAGCGACGCTCCTGCTGATGACGGAGATCTGACCTGCGCTGACANNAGCTGCGTATTCTGCGGACTTTGCGCTAAGGCCTGCCCTGCCGACGCGATCAAGGTCGACAGAAAAGAAAAACTTTGGGAGGTTAATACTGAAGACTGCGTCAAGTGCGGTGCGTGCATTGACAAGTGTCCTAAGGGAAGTCTGTCATTCGGCGGAGCCGCTGCAGAAGCAGCGGCGGCAGAAGAACCTGCCGGCGGTGACGGAGATCTGACCTGCGCTGACAGCTGCGTATTCTGCGGACTCTGCGCGAAAGCGTGTCCTGTAGACGCAATTGAAGTAGACAGGAAGGAAAAGACCTGGAAGGTAGACACTGACTCGTGCGTCAAGTGCGGTGCATGTATCGACAAGTGCCCGAAGGATAGCCTGTCCTTCGGAGAATAATCGGCAGGCGAATCTGCCGGAACACAGGTAACTCCTGATAATTATTCATGTTTCAGGCCCGGAGAAATCCGGGCCTGAACAACGTAAAAAAGGCGAGACTGCCTTTGCAAAATCTCTCTTGACGTTGACATGGCCGTAATATATAATTATTGAGCGACTTTATGGAATAAAACAGAGCAAGAGCGGCAACCGCTCTATGTTTGAGTTAAATGGAGGACACAGGAAATGAGAGTTAAAGTCACACTGGCATGTACAGAGTGCAAGCAGAGAAATTACAACACAGTTAAGGACAAGAAGAACACGCCTGACAGAATAGAGCTTAACAAGTACTGTCCTTTCTGCAGAAAGCACACTGTTCACAAGGAGACAAAGTAACAGTTAACAGGAGAAAGAAATGGCAAAGTCCAAGACCAAGAAGAGAAAGAATTCAGATTACAAGAATACCATTCTTCCGGTAGAAGAGAGCAAGGACGGAAAGGAAAGAAAGAGCAATCTTTCCAGAGCTCAGGAGAGAGCTGAGAAACGCCAGAAGAACAAGAACAAGCCTAAGGAAAAGAGAGAAAAGGGCCGCCTGAAGGAATACTTCAGAGGCGTTAGGCTTGAGATGAGGAAGGTTGTCTGGCCGACAAGGTCGGAACTGGGCTCCTTCACTGTTGTAGTGCTCGCGGTATGCGCCGCGTTCGCGCTGCTGTTCTGGGGAGTCGACTCAGCGGTACTGGCAGGTATCAAGGCGATCTGCTTCTAGTTTTATTACATTATATATAAGGTGAGATTGGAGTACGGGTACAATGTGTGAAGAAAAGGAAACCAAACCGGCACTCAACCTTGACGAACTCGAAGGCCTCAGGGGCGACGGAACCGCCAGATGGTACGTTGTTCATACTTACTCAGGTCACGAGAACAAGGTAAAAGTGAATATCGAGAAACTGGTTGAGAGCAGAGGAATGCAGGATCTGATTCTCGATGTTGTTGTACCTACGGAAGACAGAGTTGAAATCAAGAACGGACAGAGGAAGATCAAGACGAAGAAGATGTTCCCGGGATACGTTCTTGTTAAGATGATAGTTACGAACGAATCCTGGTACCTGGTAAGAAACACTCAGGGCGTAACGGGATTCGTCGGACACGGTTCAAACCCTGTTCCTCTTACTCTTGAAGAAGTAAGAAGAATGGGCATCGAAAAGATCTACATCGATCTGGACATCCACATCGGCGATACTATCAAAGTCATCAACGGACCGTTTGAGAATTTCATGGGTACCGTTGAGGAAGTAAATCCTGAGAAACAGACTTTGAGAGCCAAGGTGTCCATGTTCGGAAGAGATACACCGGTCGAACTGGACTACGCGCAGGTAGACAAGCTCGACTAGAACCTGAGAAAGGAGGATAGCAAGTGGCTAAAAAGATCGAAGGCTATATCAAGCTTCAGATCCCGGCCGGAAACGCAAACCCTGCACCGCCTGTAGGACCGGCGCTCGGACAGCACGGAGTCAACATCATGGACTTCTGTAAGCAGTTCAACGCCAAGACACAGGATCAGCCGGGGATGATCATTCCGGTAGTAATCACGGTCTACGCCGACCACAGCTTCTCGTTCATCACGAAGACTCCGCCTGCAGCAGTACTGCTGAAGAAGGCAGCGGGCCTGGATGCAGCGTCAGGCGAACCTAACAGAACAAAGGTGGCGACACTGACATACGAGCAGGCAGAAGAAATCGCGAAGACAAAGATGAAAGATCTGAACGCAGCAAGTCTGGAGGCAGCAACTGAGATGATCAAGGGAACTGCCCGCAGCATGGGAATCGTTATTGAAGACAAAGTTGAGTAATTGAGTGGGAGACTTGGAAACCGCATCTATTCCGGAAGCGGCGGAGTCGCGCGAACCACAGAAAGGAAGAGAAATGCCTAAGAGAGGTAAGAATTACAAAGCTTCAGCTGAACTTTATGACAAGCAGGAGCTCCACGACGTTGACCAGGCCATGGAAATCGTACAGAAGACAGCCAAGGCCAAGTTCGACGAAACAGTAGAAGCCCATTTCAAGATGGGTCTTGACGGAAGACA
>DBYH01000013.1:55845-60761 GCA_002310095.1 Firmicutes bacterium UBA1191
AACACTAAGAGAGTACTGGTATTTGCCAAGGGACCTAAGGCAACAGAAGCTGAGGAAGCCGGCGCGGATTACGTAGGCGCTGAAGAACTGGCTCAGAAGATCCAGAAGGAAGGCTGGTTCGACTTCGACGCAGTCATCGCTACACCTGATATGATGAGCGTTGTAGGAAGACTCGGTAAACTGCTGGGACCTAAGGGCCTCATGCCGAACCCTAAGTCAGGCACAGTAACCATGGATGTCGCAAGGGCAATCGCGGAAACTAAGGCCGGCAAGGTTGAGTACCGTCTCGACAAGACAAACATCGTCCACTGCCCAATCGGCAAGGTATCATTCGGAACTGAGAAACTGACTGAGAACTTCAACGCTCTGGCAGCCGCAATCATCAAGGCAAAGCCTGCAGCAGCAAAGGGACAGTACATCAGAACCGCAGTCGTTGCTTCGACAATGGGCCCTGGAGTAAAGATCAATCCTCAGAAACTCGGTTAATCTGAAGATTTAAGAAAAAAGAATACTACAGACCGTAGACAGCTGGAGGGAACTCGCGTGAAGATCCCTTAAACAATGAATCCAGCCGAGGTACAATGTAAATATACATTCCCCATCGGTCTGCGCACGGATGGGGATTTTTTTTACGGCGTACACAAAATCTTACGAAAGGAGAAAGACGCTAAATGTCAGACATGAAACAGGCTTTCGTTGAAAAGCAGGTAGTAATCGACGAGATCAAGGACAAGTTCGAAAGAGCTGAATCTGCAGTAGTCATCGACTACATGGGAATCACTGTAGACCAGGCAAACGCGATGAGATCAAAGCTCCGCGACGCCAACGTGGACTACACAGTTTACAAGAACACTCTCGTCAAGAGAGCTGTTGACGGAACTGAATACGCTGCCATAGCAGAAGTCCTGGAAGGACCGAGCGCATTCGCTTTCAGCTATGACGACGCTACAGCACCGGCCAGAGTTCTCAACGACGCCATCAAGGAATTCAAGAAGATGGAATTCAAGGGCGGCTTCGTAGAAGGCGAATACTATGACAAGGATGCCATCGCTCAGATTGCATCAATCCCTTCAAGAGATGTACTCATCTCCAAGTTCATGGGAAGCATCCAGTCACCAATCGCAAACTTCGCAAGAGTTGTATCACAGATTGCAGAAGCAAAAGCAGAGTAATCAATATCAAATCACAGATTGAAATCATTAAACATTAAATAAGGAGAAATAAAATGGATAAGAATCAGATTATTGAAGCTATAAAGGAAATGTCAGTTCTGGAACTGAACGAACTGGTTAAAGCATGTGAAGAAGAGTTCGGCGTAAGCGCAGCAGCGGGCGTTGTCGTAGCGGCAGCGGAAGGCGGAGCGGCAGCTGAAGAAGAGCAGTCCGAGTTCACAGTAGTACTGAAGGAGATCGGACCTGAGAAGATCAAGGTCATCAAGGCTGTAAGAGAGATCACCGGACTTGGTCTTAAGGAAGCAAAGGCTCTGGTAGACGGAGCACCTTCAAACGTTAAGGAAGGCTGCGAGAAGGCAGAGGCTGAAGCACTGAAGGCTCAGATCGAAGAAGTTGGCGCAGTAGTAGAACTGAAGTAATTAACCAACTAAGTTGCGGAGAACCCGGGCATTATTTGTTCCCGGGTTCTTTTTATTATGTTCTTGACAACTTGACAAGTGGGTGGTATATTATTAAATTGCCCTGCAACTGTAGTTATTTAAGTTTTTAAGGAGTGATAAAAATGCCAAATCCTATCAAGTTAGGAAGAACAGAGCGAATGACCTTCTCAAAAATCAATGAAGTAGCGGAGATGCCGAATCTCATTCAGATTCAGACAGATTCCTACAAATGGTTTGTTGAAGAAGGTCTTCGTGAGGTTTTTGAGGATGTTTCTCCGATCAAGGAATACTCGGATAATCTCGTCCTCGAATTCATCGATTACTCACTTTCAGATCCACCGAAGTACGGCCAGGAGGAGTGCAAGGAGCGTGACGTTACCTACGCGGCCCCTCTCAAGGTCAAAGTAAGACTCATCAACAAGGAGAACGGTGAGATAAAGGAAGTAAAGGACCAGGAAGTGTTCATGGGTGATTTCCCGCTCATGACGGAAAAAGGTACCTTTATATATAACGGCGCCGAGAGAGTCGTCGTTACCCAGCTCGTCCGTTCGCCGGGACCTTACTACGACAAGGAGATCGACAAGTCAGGAAAGAATTTGTTCTCGACCCAGGTTATTCCTAACAGAGGCGCTTGGCTGGAATATGAAACGGACTCGAACGAAGTCCTTTACGCCAGAGTAGACAGAAACCGTAAACAGCCGATTACGATTCTTCTCAGAGCCATCGGTTACGGAACAGACCAGCAGATCATCGATCTGTTCGGAGAAGAGCCGAGACTTATCAAGTCCTTTGAGAAGGATCCTACGAAGAACCACGAAGACGGCATCAAGGAGATCTACAAGAGACTGAGACCGGGCGAGCCTCCTACCATCGAGAGCGCGACCCAGCTCTTCAACTCCATGTTCTTCGACCCTAAGCGCTATGATCTGGCCAAGGTAGGAAGATATAAGTATAACAAGAAGCTGGGACTCTACAACAGACTGGCTGACAACGTTGTCGACGAAGATGTCGCGGATCCTAACACCGGCGAGATTCTGGCCGAGAAGGGCGAACGTGTAAGCAAGGAACTGGCCCGCCAGATCGAAAACGCCGGAGTCGAATACGTCATGGTACGCAGCAATATCGATGACGACAAATCGACGAAGGTAATAGGAAACCAGTTCGTAGATATCGACAAATACATCGAGTTCGATATTTCAGATCTCAAGATCGCCGAAAGAGTCTACTATCCTGTACTCATGGAGATTCTGGAAGAGTACAAGGACGCTGGCCAGGAAGAGATCAGGGAAGCTCTCAAACTGCGCAAGAACGACCTGTCACCTAAGCACATTCTGGTGGCGGATATTGTCGCGTCAGTAAGTTATCTGCTCAACCTGAACTACGGCATTGGAAATATAGACGACATCGACCACCTGGGCAACAGAAGACTCAGGACAGTCGGTGAGCTTCTCCAGAACCAGATCAGAATCGGTCTGACGAGAATGGAGAGGACAATCAAGGAAAGAATGAATACTCAGGACATCGCGGAAGTAACTCCGCAGTCCCTGATGAATATCAGACCTGTAACAGCTGCCATCAAAGAGTTCTTCGGAAGCTCCCAACTGTCACAGTTCATGGACCAGACGAACCCTCTGGCAGAGCTGACTCACAAGAGAAGACTGTCGGCTCTCGGTCCTGGCGGACTTTCAAGAGAAAGAGCCGGATTCGAGGTCAGAGACGTTCACCACTCGCACTACGGCAGAATGTGCCCGATCGAGACTCCTGAAGGTCCGAACATCGGACTCATCGGTTCCCTCACCACTTATGGTGTCATCAACCAGTACGGTTTCATCGAGACTCCGTACAGAGTAGTTGACAAAAAGACGGGAATCGTTACGGAGGAGATCCACTATCTGACCGCGGACGACGAAGAGGACAAGATCGTTGCGCAGGCCAACGAACCTCTGGACAGCAAAGGCCACTTTGCGAACATGAAGGTCGCCGCGAGAGGAAGAGGCGGAGACATCGACCTGGTACCGAGAGACGCCGTAGACTACATGGACGTATCGCCTAAGCAGGTAGTATCAGTCGCTACCGCCATGATACCGTTCCTCGAAAACGACGACGCCAACCGTGCGCTCATGGGATCGAACATGCAGCGTCAGGCAGTGCCTCTCATGGTAACTGAGGCGCCTATGGTCGGAACCGGCATCGAGTACAAGGCCGCCAGAGATTCAGGCGTTGTACAGCTGGCCAGACACGCGGGTACGGTATCCTTCGTCGATGCCACGAGAATCAAGATCAAGCGCGACGATGACGGAACAGAGGACGAATACGTTCTTCTCAAGTTCAAGAGATCAAACCAGGGAACATGCATCAACCAGAGGCCTATCGTGTTCAAGGGCGAGCACGTGGACGAGGGTGAAGTCATTGCCGATGGTCCTTCAACGGCCAACGGCGAAGTAGCCCTGGGCAAGAACCTTCTCATCGGCTTCATGACGTGGGAAGGATACAACTACGAGGACGCCATCATCCTCAATGAGAGACTCATCATGGAAGACGTGCTCACGTCCATCCACATCGAGAAGTATGAGTCCGAAGCCAGAGACACCAAGCTGGGACCTGAAGAGATCACCAGAGACATTCCTAATGTGGGTGAAGATGCTCTGAAGGATCTGGATGAGGAAGGTATCGTAAGAATCGGCGCCGAAGTCGACTCCGGCGATATCCTCGTAGGAAAGGTTACTCCTAAGGGCGAGACTGAGCTGACTGCCGAGGAGAGACTCCTGAGAGCCATCTTCGGTGAGAAGGCAAGGGAAGTCAGAGACACATCCCTCAAGGTTCCGCACGGAGAGACCGGTATCGTAGTCGACGTCAAGATCTTCTCAAGAGAGAACGGCGACGAGCTCTCACCGGGCGTAAACAAGCTGGTCAGAGTATACATCGCCACAAAGAGAAAGATCCAGGTCGGCGACAAGATGGCAGGAAGACACGGAAACAAGGGCGTTATCTCCAGGATTCTTCCTGAGAACGACATGCCGTTCCTGGAGGACGGACAGTCGCTGCAGGTAATGCTCAATCCTCTGGGCGTACCTTCACGTATGAACGTAGGTCAGGTACTCGAAGTTCACCTTGGCCTGGCTTCCAAGAAGAAGGACTGGTACATCGCCACTCCTGTATTCGACGGAGCGAACGAGAAGGACATCATCAAGCTCCTCGAGGAGACCGGATACAGTGAAACAGGCAAGCTGAGGCTGAGAGACGGCAGGACCGGAGAATACTTCGACAATCCTGTAACTGTCGGCTACATGTACATGCTCAAGCT
>DBYH01000013.1:60828-62640 GCA_002310095.1 Firmicutes bacterium UBA1191
GGACAGCGTTTCGGTGAGATGGAAGTATGGGCTCTGGAAGCATACGGAGCAGCATACACTCTTCAGGAGATACTCACAGTCAAGTCCGACGATATCGTAGGACGTGTCAAGACCTACGAGGCCATCGTAAAGGGCGAGAACATTCCTGAGCCGGGCATCCCTGAGTCATTCAAGGTACTCATCAAGGAGATGCAGAGCCTCTGTCTGGACATCAAGGTCCTGGACGAGAACAGCGAGGAAATCGAAATCAGAGAAGAGACTGAGGCCGACGGAATCGCCGCGATCGAGAGAATGGTAGACCGCGAGATCGAGACAAGAAGACTCGAGGAGGAAGCCGAAGCTGAGTATGAGGCTTCCCAGGAAGAGGAAGAGGAATTCCTCGACGAAGAGCTCACCGAAGAGGATGAGGAAAACTTCGAGATAATCGAAGAAGAAGAGATAGTTGATCTTAACGAGAAGGATATCGAAGAGATCGAAAAGGCAGACAGCGGTTCCGATGTTGAATCGGCGGAAGACTAAGAAGGGGGTAGACAAAATGAGTGAAAACACTAATTACGAAATGAACAATTTTGAAGCCCTGCAGATAGGACTTGCTTCCCCGGACAAGATCAGAAGCTGGTCACACGGCGAGGTCACCAAGCCGGAGACTATCAACTACAGGACGCTCAAGCCTGAGATGGACGGTCTTTACTGCGAGAGGATCTTCGGACCTACAAAGGACTGGGAGTGCCACTGCGGTAAATACAAGAGAATAAGGTACAAAGGCATCGTATGCGACAAGTGCGGCGTTGAGGTTACCAAGGCCAAGGTAAGAAGAGAGAGAATGGGCCACATCGAGCTGGCCACTCCGGTATCACACATCTGGTATTTCAAGGGAATACCGAGCAGGATGGGTCTGGTTCTGGACATTACTCCGAGAAACCTGGAGAAGGTACTCTACTTCGCCAACTTCATCGTAATAGACCCGGGCAATTCTTCATTCGCCTATAAGGAAATAATCTCCGAACAGCAGTGGAGAGAGGCCATGGACGACCCTGCCATCAAGTTCAAGGCGGGAAGCGGCGCTGAGGCAATCAAGGAACTGCTCAGCCAGGTCGACCTGGACGAGCTGTCCGCGGACCTTACGGAAACGCTGAAGAAGTCAACGGGACAGAAGAAGGTCAAAGTAACCAGAAGACTCGAGGTCATCGAAGCCCTGAGAATTTCAGGCAACAGACCTGAGTGGATGGTTCTGGACGTAATTCCGGTAATCCCGCCTGACCTGAGACCTATGGTCCAGCTGGACGGCGGCAGATTCGCCACATCCGACCTGAACGACCTGTACAGAAGAGTAATAAACAGAAACAACAGACTTAAGAGACTCCAGGAACTGAACGCTCCTGACATCATTGTCAGAAACGAGAAGAGGATGCTTCAGGAAGCCGTAGACGCTCTTATTGACAACGGCAGAAGAGGCAAGCCGGTTACCGGCCCTGGACAGAGACCTCTCAAGTCCCTTTCAGACATGCTGAAGGGCAAGCAGGGCAGATTCAGACAGAACCTTCTCGGCAAGCGTGTCGACTATTCGGGACGTTCCGTAATCGTAGTAGGTCCTGAGCTGAAGTTCTACCAGTGCGGTCTTCCTAAGAAGATGGCTCTGGAGCTGTTCAAGCCTTTCATCATGAAGAAGCTGGTCGAGAACCAGAACGCTCACAACATCAAGAGCGCCAAGAGAATGGTCGAGAAGGTCAGCCCTGAGGTATGGGATGTGCTCGAAGAGGTAATCAGAGAGCATCCGGTAATGCTCAACCGTGCGCCGACCCTGCACAGACT
>DBYH01000008.1 GCA_002310095.1 Firmicutes bacterium UBA1191
TTCGTATGTATCGCCTTCATCCGGTCTGAACTCGATCAGATGCTTCATAGGCTTCAGTTCGTTCTTAGCGAAGTGGCCTGTCATAGGCTTGTTCACTCTCTGCGGCTTTGCTTCTTCAAAACCGACCTGGATACCATCGTATCCGTCTGTTTCAACAGTCTTGATCTGTGTTACTGTCATCGGGCCTGCCTCAACTACTGTTACCGGAACTACCGCTCCTGCTTCAGTGAAGATCTGAGTCATTCCCAGCTTTCTTCCTAAAAGTGTTTTCATGTTTTATCTTTCCTCTCTTTCTTAACAGCGGGCCGGTGCACCATCTGGTCCGCTGGCAGTGTAGGCTGCCTTTGCAACTCGTGCGTACCATGTCATGCGCCGTCCATTCTTAAGGGTGAGTCCCTTTCGTCCCTTAGAGCTTGATCTCGATGTCTACGCCTGCAGGCATGTCCAGCTTGGTGAGGGCATCCGTAGTCTTGGCAGTAGCGCTCGTGATGTCGATCAGTCTCTTGTGTGTTCTCTGCTCGAACTGTTCTCTTGAATCCTTATACTTGTGAACAGCTCTCAGGATAGTGACAACTTCTTTTTCCGTCGGAAGCGGAATCGGACCTGATACCTCAGCTCCTGTCTTCTCTGCTGTTTCAACGATCTTGGCCGCTGAAGCATCCAGAAGTTTGTGATCGTAAGCCTTAAGCTTGATTCTGATTTTCTGTAACTCGCTCATTTTTTCCTCCTATAACTTGCTTTAGTACAGTTTTCGCTATGCTTGTACAAGGGGTTCGCTGCTTCCGGACGCTTGCGCCGCTTGCGTTTAACGCGTTTTCGTGCTCACGCTCGCTTTCCGTACACTCCCTTGTGTGTTTCCATATGCTGACGCACAAGAAAAATTCAGCGAATCCCTTCGCCCCCGATCAGTGTGGGGACAATTCTCAGTGGAAATTCTCCGATAGCGCGGTAACTTCCCACTTCTTCGCCTTACACAAGCTCTAACATCATAACAAAAGCCCCTGACAAAATCAAGGACTTTTTTAAAATATTTTCGGACTTCTTCCGGGGCCGAAATGCAGTAGTATCAAGGGCTTCACAAGTTAAAGCACGCACACTCTATACGGCGTGTCCATTGCGGCCACAATATATGCGGGTCTCCGAAGAAAACCCGCATAAAACCTACTATATATACTGTTCTCCCTAGAATCCCAGATTCTCGTTGACCATGATCACGTGGATGCGGTCAGGGATGCTGCAGTATCTGGTCGTATTCAGGTTGCAGCATACCGTATTGCCCGGCGACATGCAGTCTCCGCACTTGCCCGTGATGGCGCAAGGCGTCTTCTTGCTCAGTCTGATGCAGTTCGGCGGACAGGCATCGCATCTTATTCTTTTATAGGCGTCGTGAACATCAGCCGTGATCTTGTTGGCGCCCACGATGAATATAACCTTGTCAGGTCCGTAGATAATCGGCGCCAGCCTGTTGCCCGTTCCGTCGATATTGACGATCTCGCCGTCCAGAGTGATGGCGTTTGCGCTGGTCAGCATGAAGTCAGCGGAGAATATGGCGCGCCTGACCGCGAGTATCCTGTCCGGATCGGTTTCGCTGTGAGGTTCGTAGCATGTGTAGTTCCTCTTGTGGAGCTCATCGAACACTCCCATCTGATTCAGAGTCTCGGAGCCTCCCCTTCCTACGGACGAACCTTCAGGCATCATGTCCAGAAGCATCTTCAGCGCTTCATCCGCGTCCTCAGCGTAATATCCCTTCATGCCTCTCTTCTCGAGGCCTTTGATGACTGTTTCTATTTTGACCTTATTGGCCTTCTTGATGTTATCGATCTTGATCACTGTATCTTCCTCCCATCATACATGTATATCTACCGTCATGTTTTCGCGCCGCCCCAGGGCTCATGCAAAATCAATACGGCCTTTCATCAGTTACATCTTTCAGGAAATCCGCCGCTGCTTCTATCCCTGCAGCCGCCACTGCTTCCAGGCTGTCCTCTCCGCCCGCGCTGGCCGCGACCACCGCCGCGCTGAGAACATCCCCCGCTCCCCTCGTCTCGGCGAAGGTCAGCTTCCTCTCCGGCTTGATGAGGCCGGACTGGGTTCCTTCCTTATAATACAAGCCGCCGCCCTTGAGGGTTATGATGACTCTCTCGACTCCGCGCTCCTCGAAGGCCTGGCCCGCGGCCATGAGCTGATCCATGCCCAGTACCTGAAGCCCGCTCATCGCCTCGGCCTCCATGCGGCCAGGCAGAACCAAGTGGGCTTTCATCGCGGAATCCGCGAAACGGGTACCGCCCGCGATGGAACCCGGATCAAAGAATATCCTGCTTTTGCCTGAATAGTGTTCCGATATGTAGTCGAGTGTCGCGGCCGGAACCGTACCGTCCACGAATATGATGTCGGCGCCTTCAAGCTTCTCCGCGCACGAATCTATCACCGATGGCGTGAGCTCGTCCATGACGCCTGTGTTCTCGCGCTGGAACTGCAGATCACCGATGACGTTGTGGATCTCCACCGAGACCGGCGTGCTGCCGCTTACAGTCTTCATCCCTGAAACGTCGACTCCCGCCTGCTCCAGCTCACATCTGGCCGCCAGACCGAAAGCGTCGTCACCGACCACAGACACGAACTTCACGTCCGCCCCGTGGTCCGCCGCCAGATGCCTGGCCACATTAAAAGCGCACCCGCTCGTCGTGACGCGTATGTCCGTATCCTTGTCCGCGACCACCGGGTCGTAGCCGCCGAACTGGCCGCCGCCGATACCGACCTCGTTCCAGTAGTTCTCGCTGGCCTGCTGACGCATGGTCCGCTCGTAGTACTGGCTGAAGCCCTCAAGCTTCCGGCCGCCGGCGCTGACCTCTTCGCCCGTCTCGGGATCTATTCCCGCAAGACGGAGGGCCTCGTCGTCCTGCTTTTTCTGTAGTTCCGCGTCGCGGGCAGGCGGTTTGAGCCTGATGTCAACCGAAACCGAAACTACGCCGATTACAGCTATCACTCTACAAACACGCTCCCTCCGATGAATTCGCGAATGATGGAATTGTTCGGAACGTCCTTTTCATTCTCAATGGTTCTGAAGAATCTGAAAAAGTCCAGAAGTCTCCGCGCCTCGCCATATTCCGGCTGGTCAGGCGTTATCTCCTCAAGCAAAGGCTCCGCGTACTTCTTGAGCAGCCCTATCTCATAGGCCAGGGTTGAGTTAAAGAGCACGTCCGCCTCGCTGTTGTAAGGGAAGATGTTCGTGTCCTCTCCGCTCCTGACCTTTGGCCAGCTGTCTATGGTCGCAGCCGCTGAGTGTCCTCTGTACCTGAAGTCGCGTACCATCCTTCTCAGCATTCTGACATCTGTGGTCGGAACTCTGTTGTGAATGTCCACGTTCATCTGAGCCAGCGGGCTGATGTAGATCCTGTACTTGGTCTCGTCCGGAATCTGCTCCGTGAGCTTACCGTTCAGGGCGTGGATTCCTTCGATGACTATCGGCTGATCCTCTTCGATCTTTGTTATCCTCTTGCCGAAGACCTTCTTTC
Organism: Firmicutes bacterium UBA1191; assembly: GCA_002310095.1. Lineage (GTDB taxonomy): Bacteria > Bacillota > Clostridia > Peptostreptococcales > Anaerovoracaceae > Lentihominibacter. The sequence goes on from DBYH01000008.1 coordinate 3,516, forward strand.
CGGATATGAAGTCGAACTCGGGTATGTCAACTTCCTTGCCGGCCAGCAGATCGTTCATGTTGCCGCAGAAGAGATCTATGTCCACGGCGTTCAGGCTCTCGTAGTCCTTCTCGCCGTTCGCGTCCACTTCCATGTCATCTCTGTTGACAAAGTAATCGTCCGTACCCATGTAGATAGGTCTCAGACCGATGACTCTCATCTGTATGCAGAGTCGCTTCGCAAAGGTAGTCTTGCCGGATGAGGACGGCCCCGCGATCAGTATTATCCTCTTCTTCAGGCTCTTGATCTCATCGGCGATCTCGGCGATCTTCTTCTCATGGAGAGCCTCCGAAAGGAGAATGGTATCTTTCGCCTCGCCGTTGTTGATGAGGTCGTTCATGTCCGTCAGGTGCCTGATGCCGAGCAGATGCAGCCATCTGTGTTCCTCGCTGAAGGCCTTGTAGATGTTGTTGTCATCCGTATACTCCGGAATCTCATCCGGACTGCTGTAGTACGGGTAACGGAGGAGTATGCCTTTGTGGTACTTTCTGAGCTCGAACCGTTTGATGTATCCGGTGGACGGAACCATCGGTCCGAAGAAGTAATTCACATAGGACTCCGGTCTGCCCTCGGTCGGAACGTCGATCGTGTAAAAGGCCGGCATGAAGTCAGGGTCGTCGACCTCCTCAAGGAGCTTGACCTTCTCGTCATAGTTGCCCTCGCTCCAGATGCGTATGCCCTCTTCCATTGAAACGAGACTCTTTCTGATAGGAAGATCCATGAGGACCAGCTCGTGCATGCGGGCTTCGATCCTGCTTACCACCTCATCGCTGAGCAGCTCCTGTATCTCGTCCTGGGCGGACTTGTCCTGGCCCCTGGCAGGTCTGACGCGCGTGAAGAATCCCTTGTTGAGGGAGTTGTCTATCTCCGCGTCGGCGCCCTCGATTCCCAGCTGCCTGAAAATCTCTCTCACAGCGATAAGATAAATGAAGGTAACGCCACGCTGATAGGCGATGTTGGCGCTTTGCGTCCTCATGTCGAGAAGCTTTACTGTGTCCCCTTCGTTCAGTCTCGATGTGAGCTCCGTGTCCGCTCCGTTGACTCTCGCCAGGAGTATGTCGTACTTGAAAGGTCCCCTTTCCCTTACGAGTTCCTCTAAGGTCATGCCCTCTCTGATATTAAGTTTTTCGCCGTCCGGTGCGGCTTCTGTTATTAATTTGATATCCATGGCATTAGTATATCATAATGTGTCAAAAGGGACGGTTCTTTTGACACATTTTCCGGGATAGGTATTAACAAAACCGGCAAAAGTGTTAAAATGAAGTCGGAAATTATTGAAGTTATTTCAAGGGGGCGATAGCTATGACATCAATCAAAGAAATGATCCACGACATCGAGGAAGCATCAGAAGAGCTGCTGGTTCCAAAGCATGAAGACCATCTGGCCAAGGATCTGCTTCAGGACCTTCTCGACAAGGCTCTGACCGAGGAAGAAGTGCAGGCGATCGAAGACAAGTACATCAAGCACTTCGAAGAGGACGAGATCCTCAAGATCATCCACGACGCAAAACTCGAAAAGGGCTTCGTAAAAGACTAGTTCAATAAAAGCGTAATGCAAAAGCAAAAGCTGCAGACCGGTAAGGTCTGCAGTCTTTTTATTATTCCTGTATTGGGCGTCCGCGTTATGCCGGCGCACCGGCAGCAGCTTCGTCAGAATCGAGGGCCTCGGACACAGCCTCTACCGTAACAGCAGGCTCCGCGTCCTCTGTTCTTCTGCGGCTTCTGACATTGGAGCGGCGCTTTCTCATGAGATCCAGAATTCTCCTCATCTCCTCTTCCTTGAGGGTGATGCCTCTGGACATTCTCGTGTGGGACGGGTCCCACTCGCGGATATCGTACTTGGCGACGCCGCCGTTCCATCTCACGAGATTGATCTCCTTCGCCCAGCCTGTGTCCATAGTGCTGATGATGCCTATCTCCTCAATGATTTCGAACGTGATATCCCTGTCATCATCGTATAAAGCCATAATAAAATCTCCTTTCCTTTCGCCCCTTATCACCAAAGTTACTAATGTGTTCTGTGACAGGAATATATTACCATTGATTACAGTATATGTCAACGACATTTTTATGATATAATACGCAGGTATGAAGAAAACCATCGTGGCCTGCACGGCCATCTGCACAACTGTATGGGGACTCTCATTCTCTGTGATGAAGATCCTTCTGAACGTGATCGAACCAATGCAGATCCTCGCACTGCGCTGGCTTATTGCCGCGGTCATTTTCGGCGTGATGGTCGCCATGGGAAAGATCAGGATCAATCTGCGCAGCCCATATCTTAAGTACGCTCTTCTCGCGGGACTCATGGAGCCGTGCATATATTCCATTCTGGAAATCTACGGAGTGGACCTGATGTCAGCGTCCCTGTCGGCCCTGTTCATCGCCACCATTCCGAGCATGACCCTGCTGATCGGCGCGGGTCTCTTCCACAGGAAAATCAAGAAACTGAACGCCATCGGTATCGTCCTCGCTTTTGTGGGCGTATCCATCGCGACGGTATTCGTACAGGGATTCTCCCTTTCAGGCACAGTCCTTGGCGTCATAGTCATGACCGGCGCAGTCGTGTCCGCGGTATTCTTCTCCTTCTCCAACGTGAAGGCAAGTGAGGAATTCGACGCAAAAGCCATGACCTTCGTCATGGCCGTCATGGGCGCGGTCACCTTCAATATCATCAGCCTCATCATGGGCTACGGCGCGGGAACCTATGTCGCCGTTTTCACGGACTGGCGGGTCGCCCTCGGGATACTCTTCCTGGGCGTGGGCTGTTCGGTCTTCGGTTACTTCACCTTCAACAAACTGCTGGCTCTAATCGACACCTCCGTCGCCAACAGCCTCGCCGGCAACCTGACCACGGTCATCGGCGTCATCGCCGGCATAATCATCGCGGGCGACTCGTGGGGAATCGCCACGATCATCGGAATGATTCTGACCTTAACCGGCGTCTGGCTCTCCTCGAGAACCATCGAACAGTAACAAGCAAAAAACCCGCGGAACTCCGCGGGCTTATTATATTGCGTTTATTTTACTGACTGTGTTTTACAGCGCCGCTTTGATCATCGGCGGTATTCTTCTGCAGGCCGATTCAGGTATAGACGCGACAGATACGCGTATGCCCTTGGCGAGAGGAACAAGGAATACGTCCTGCTCCTCGAGTCTGCGGCTGACCGCGTCCGGATCGTCGCACGGAACGCTGACAAAGAAGCCGGCGTCGTACGGCACGATCTCGAGGCCGCACTCCGCTGCCGCTTCACCGAAGGCCCTGCCACGAGCCGCCAGCATGTCTCTGTATTTTTTCCTCTCGGCATTCACCTTCTCCAGAAGCTCAGAATCGCTGTAGATCCTGGACAGAATGACCTGGGCTATTCTGGCCGTATTCGACCATGACCCGCGGGACGAGTACTCGCAGACGCGCCTGAACTCGGCCGCGATCTCCGGAGTCTTAGCGACGCAGATCATTGCTCCGCAGCGTGCGCCGTAGAGTGTGAACGTCTTGCTCAGGCTGTAGGCAACTATGCTGAGCACGTTCTCAGGAAGGGCGGACAGTTTCGGAATGAATCTTCTGTACTCTTCCTCATCTCCCGCGAAATCTATATAAGCCGCGTCCACCAGCAGGGCGATGGCCTTGCCGCCGGCCGCCTCATCTTTAAGCACATCGATAACCGCGTCCCAGTCCTCCAGTGTCAGTGAATAACCCGTAGGGTTGTGGGCCGGCGTATTTAAAATGATAACAAGACTGTTCTGGACAGCCAGAAGTTCCGAGCACTTCGCGCGGAACGACCCCACATTGAACTCCCTGTCCTTCGTGAACATCTCAAAGACCGCGACCTTCCTGCCGATCTCTCCGGCGATGGTTCCGTAAGGAGCCCAGTGCCAGTCGCTCGTCAGCACGGAGTCGCCCGGCTCAGAGTAGTTCGATATGACGTTTCTAAGCGATCCCGTTCCGCCCGGTGTGGCGACGGCCTCGATGAATCCTTCAGGAACGTGGTCCCCGAAAGCCGCCTTCTTCACCGCTTCTCTGAAAGGTGCCGTGCCCCCGATCGGAGCGTACTCGGCGTAGTCATTCGGTTCCAGCTGGCGGAACACCTCGTCCACCGACTGAAGCACAACAAGCCCGCCCTCGTCATCGAGAAGGGCTCCGATGGTCCCGTTGACCACCTTGTCCCTGCCCTTTTCGGCGATGGCCGCCTTGGCTCTGTTTGAAATACCGAAGATCCTGTCCTCCTTCGGGATGGTTCTTCCGTTCTGTCTCGCTAGTATGAATTCAGACACTCTGTAACTCTCCTTCTGCCTTCCTATTCTTTACCCGCTGATTTATCAACGATTACTCTCACGTAATTTATGCTCTTGCCCGACGCGACGAACTTGTCCTCATATTCGGTCGTAATATTCTTGGCTTTGTAACGGCACTCCGCGGCGTGAAGGGAAGCCGTTATCTCTTCGATATGCAAAAGCTCCCCGGTCTGGGCTATCTCCTCCAGTGTGAAAACCAGGAGGTCGTCATTGTCCGTCTTGAACTCAATGAACCCGCCGTCCTTTATGGCCCAGGCGTAGTCCAATAGCCTCTCGTGATATGTCAGTCTGCGCTTTGCGTGGCGCGCCTTCGGCCACGGATCGCTGAAGTTCAGGTACAGGCCCGTCAGCTGATTCTCCTCGAAGAGCTCGTTCATGTGTTCCACGAAGCAGCTGGCGAATTTCAGGTTGTCCAGCTTGGCCGAAACTCCCTCCATCCTGTCCTCACCGGGAACATTCTCCGGCCACTCGGTCTCGCCGGCTACGCACATGGCTTTTTCGGCCGCTCTGAGGATGACTGTTTCCTGCCCCTCGATGGCCAGGAATCTGCTGTCCGGGTCCGCGGCAGCCTTCTTGATAATGAACTGGCCTTTGCCACAGCCGATCTCCACGTAGAGGTCCCCCGCGCCTTTGCAGAACTCCTGCAGACTTCCGTCTTCTTTGCTCACCATGTGCCCGCTGCACCGGGCCAGTCTCTTGTCCAGGTCTTTTGCCTTACGCTGTCTCATAACATCTGCCTTCCTGTATCAGCCTTACCGTCGTTGCCAAAACAACTGTCTTCCGTTGATTATAATAACACCCTCTGCAGAACAATAACAGCCAGAAACGCGCAGAAGATGACCGTCGCTATCAGGTCGCGGCGGGCGAACTTCATGGCGTTCATCCTGGTCCGCTTCACAACGCCGCCGTAGCAGCGGGCTTCCATTGCCATGGCCAGATCCTGGGCGATTCTGAAGGCGCTGATGAACAGCGGAACCAGAATCGGAACTAATGCCTTTGCCCGCCTTAGAATGTTGCCGCTCTCGAAGTCGGCGCCCCTGGCCTGCTGAGCCTTGATAATCTTATCCGTCTCCTCCAGGAGTGTCGGTATGAATCTGAGCGCTATGGTCATCATCATGGCCAGCTCGTGTGCCGGCAGCCCGACCTTCTTGAAAGGCGACAGCAGGGCTTCTATTCCGTCCGTCAGCCCTATCGGCCTGGTGGTCAGGGTCAGCATGGAGGACCCGATGATGAGGAGCACCAGTCTTATTCCTACAAAGGCAGCCGTGCGCAGTCCCTGCCGCGTGATGTGAAGGATCCCGAACTGCCAGATTATATCGCCGCCCACCATGAAGATGTTCACGGTCAGGGTGAAGGCGATGATTATGAGCACCGGTTTCAGACCTCGCCAGATGTACCTCCTTGGAACCTTCGAAAGTATGATCACGGCCTCGAGGAGGACCACCGCGACGATGAATCCAGGAAAATCGTTCACGACAAATAGCGCCACTATGTAAAGCAGCGTTGCCAGAATCTTGACCCTGGGATCCAGCTTGTGGATCACAGAATTCCCCGGATAGTATTGTCCCAGTGTGATGTCCCTTATCATTGGCGTATTATCTCCGGCGCTCTATTTCTCAAGCGCCTTCGCGATGGCTTCCGCCGCCTGGTCAACTGTCAGGCAGTCAGCCGGAAGCTCCATTCCTTCCTTCCTCAGATGCGATACGATCTCCGTAGCGTCTGGGAGAGCCAGGCCCATTGACCTGATCTCATCTTCCCGCGCGAAGACCTGGGCCGGCGTGCCGTCCATGGCCAGCCTGCCCTGATGTATCACGAGCACCTGATCCGACATCCTGGCGATGTCGTTCATGTTGTGGGAGACGAAAATAGTGATGTTGTTCTCTCTTTTGTGGATCTCTTCGACCATGTCGAGAATGTCTAAGTGGGCCTTCGGGTTCAGTCCCGCCGTCGGCTCGTCCAGCACGAGCACCTCAGGCTCCATGGCCAGTACGCCGGCGATGGCGACTCTTCTCTTCTGTCCGCCCGACAGCTCGAACGGCGACTGATCCTTCACCCTTTCATAATCCAGCCCGACCAGTTCTATTGATCTGCGGACCCGCTCGTCGATCTCCTCCTGGGAGAGTCCCAGGTTCGCCGGACCGAAGGCGACGTCCTTCGCGACGGTTTCCTCGAAGAGCTGGTATTCAGGGTACTGAAAGACCAGCCCGACCCTTCTCCTGATGTCGAGCATTTTAGTGTGACTGTCTGTGATGTCCACACCGTCGATGACAATGGTTCCCGAACTCGGCTTCAGCAGTCCGTTCAGATGCTGAAGCAGAGTAGACTTGCCCGAGCCGGTGTGTCCGATGATCCCCACGAAACTTCCGTCTTTTATGGTGAAGCTGATATCATCCAGAGCCTTGGTCTCGTGAGGCAGTCCCTCGTTATATACATGTGTCAGATTCTTTACTTCTATCATTCGGCCTTCGCCTCCGTAAGAGCTCTGACGAGTTCATCGTCCGTAAGTATTCCGTCAGGAAGATCCACGCCGCGCTGCTTCAGCTTCGACGCCAGCTGCACTACCGCAGGAACGCCGAGACACAGTGCCTCAAGTTCTTCCTCCCGCGCGAAGATCTCACGGGGAGTTCCTTCCATTCTGATCTGCCCGCCGTCCATGACGAGCACGTGATCCGCGCAGGCAGCCTCCTCCATAAAGTGGGTTATGAAGACGACAGTCATGCCTTTTGCGTTAAGATCTCTGGCGATTGCCAGAACCTCTCTTCTGCCCTTCGGGTCCAGCATTGCCGTCGGCTCGTCGAACACGATGCACTCCGGCTCCATGGCCACGGCGCCGGCGATGGCGATGCGCTGCTTCTGGCCGCCCGAAAGAAGATGTGGCGCCTTGTCTTTGTAGTCGCCCATCTCCACGCCTTCGAGAGCCCTGTCGACACGCTGCCTGATCTCCGCCGGATCGATGCCCAGATTCTCCGGGCCGAAGGCCACGTCGTCCTCGACGATCGCCGACACGATCTGGTTGTCCGGATTCTGGAATACCATGGCGACCTTCTGGCGCACCTTCCACGTGTTCTCCGGCACGGAAGTGTCGAGCCCGTCGATCAGCACCTTTCCCTCGGTAGGCAAAAGCAGACCGTTCAGGTTCTTGGCAAGGGTCGACTTGCCCGAACCGTTCTGGCCTATTATGGCGGTGAAGCTTCCCCGCTCAACATTAAAGGAGACGCCGTCTATCGCTCTCGTCGCGACAGGGGCTCCTCCTTCATCTGTCTTCACGTATTCAAATATAAGATCTTCTACTCTGATAAATTCCATTATGTTCAGTTTATTTTCTGCCAATGCCGACCTTGTTCAGCGCCGACAGGATCGTGAGGGCCAGAATGATTCCGACGACGAACTGTCCGATGTTCCACGGAACTCCCAGGGCCGCGACTACCCATGACCCGTACATGATTCCCTCGGCCACGAAGTATCCGAAGACCATGAAGAGACCTCCGCAGGTCATCGCCAGTACGCGGACGGCCAGCTTCGCTTTGCCGGTGTAGTGTCTGTCCGCGAAGGCGTCGATGATGAGTACGGTAATGAGAGCCATGATACCTTTAATGAAAAAGGTCCACGGCGCCCATATGGCGAATCCGCCCAGTATGTCGCCCATCATGCTTCCCAGGGACGCGGCCGCGACGCTGTGCTTTCTGTCGAGGAGTCCAATGGCAATGAAAATAATGCCGTCGCTCAGATTCACGTAACCCTGCGTGAACGGGATCGGAATCCTGAGCACGAATATGGCGACCATTATTATGCACATCATCATCGCGGTCAGCACCGTGATGGATGTCTTTTTGAGTTTTGTCTCCATCATATTCGTTCTTTTCAACTCCTTCTGTCTGGCTTATAATATACTAAGCCAATATTGTATGTAATTAAATAGACAAAAATAATTATTTTTATAATAACAGTTTGGAGGAAAGCCATGAAAGCACTGCTCCCCGTATTCGACGATTCCCGCGAAAAGCCTTACTACCTGCAGCTCTACAGCTACATCAAGGACTCCATTCTCTCCGGGGAGATCAGGGAGGGCGAGAAGCTCCCATCCCTTAGAAGCCTTGCCAGGTCTACGGCCCTGAGCATCACCACCATCGAGCAAAGCTACAACCAGCTCCTGGTCGAGGGCTACATATACTCGAAGCCCCAGTCCGGCTACTACGTGAGCAGGGTTCTCACCGGGCGCGCCCAAACTGTACCTGCCGAAAAGGGCGGTATCGAATCGGAAGTGTCCTTCATGGAGGAAACAGCCGCTTCAGAGGTCCCGGCTATGCAATACGACCCTGAGTGCTTCGACTTCAACAAGTGGAAGAAGTGCATGAACAAAGTCATCAACGAACACTCGCCGGCCCTGCTCTTTGAGGGAAGTCCGAGGGGCGAAGTCGCCCTCCGCGCCGAGATTGCCAGATACCTCTACATGTCCCGCGGCGTCAGCTGCACGCCGGACCAGATCATCATCGGCGCAGGCACCCAGCAGATAACCAACCAGCTGGCGACCCTGCTCAGAAAGCAGGGCGTCGAGCACGTTGCTCTGGAGGACCCGGGATACATGCCCGTAAGAAACGTCTTCCGCGACAGAGGATTTGCCATCACCTCCGTGGCAGTCAGAAGCAACGGCCTTGCCATAGAAAAGCTCCCCGCCAACATCCGGGCGGCGGCCTACGTGAGTCCGTCCAACCACGCCTATACGGGAAGCGTCATGCCCGTGGGCCGCAGATACGAACTCCTTGCCTGGGCGGAGGAGAACAACAGCTACATCATAGAAGACGACTACGACAGCGAGCTCAGATACTTCGGCAAGCCGATCCCGGCTCTCAAGAGTCTGGCAGGAAGCGACCGCGTCATCTACCTGGGTTCTTTTTCAAGCACCCTCTTCGCGGCGCTCAAGATCAGCTACATGGTCCTGCCCGCTTCAATGGCTGAAGTCTTCTCTTCCATCGCGGGCGACTACTCGCCGACCTGTTCCAAACTGGAGCAGCTGACTCTGGCCATGTTCATGGAGAGCGGTCTCTACCAGACCCACATCAAGAAACTCCGCAAGCTATACTCACAGAAGCTGACCCGAATCACCGATGCCTTTGAAGCAAAGGCAGGCGACTTCGTCCGCGTCATCAGCTCGTCCTCCGGCATAAGCATCATCCTTGAGATCGATTCCCCGAAGACTCCGGGGCAAATCAAAAAGGATGCCGAAGGTCTCGGCATCCCGGCTGTCTGCGTTGGCCGCAGAATTATTCTATATTATAATCAGATTCCTCTTCCTCAGATTGACGGCGCCGTCTCACAGCTTGCAGCCTTGTGGCGGCAATAAGAATAATGATTGAGGCGATGGTCATCACCAGACCGCCGATGAATCCGTCAGGTCTGAAGGAGAATTCTACCACGTGAATTCCCTCCGTGAGTCCCGCGCTTATCCAGCTGTCTCCGGTCAGTTCCGTGATTTCAGTATCCTTTCCGTCGATCTTCATGGTCCATCCTTCCTCGTAAGGAATGGACGTCACGAGCACGCCGCCTTCACCCGCGTCCACGGTGCCTTTGATGTGCGTATCCGTAGCCTCGGTGACAGTCATGAGGCTTGAGGAAATCATCCTGTAAGCCTTGTCCCAGGCCTTCTGATCCAGGGTGCAGACATAGCAGGTGATCCTGCCGACCTGCCCCGGGTCGAAGCGGACGGCAACTCTGAAAATATCGTCCTTCTTCATGGTTCCTATGTTCAGTATCGAACCGCAGTCGGACTGGACCGAGATGTCTCCCAGATCCTCCGGACATTCTATGGTGATGTCCTCGGCGTAATCCGCCGCCACATAGACGTAGTACTTAGCGTTTACTTCAGCCGTGTATTTCAGGCTCACGGTACCGGTTCCCGATGAATCCAGCAGTTCGCTCTCGACCTGCGAATCACTGATGTAATATGAGCTTACGTTGCTTCCGGTAATTTCCCCAGGTCCCATGTCCACAAACACTTTTTTGACTTTGCCCGACGTGGCCGCCCTGACATAGTCGTCGAGGTTGATGAACGGATTGGTGTCGTACGGACTCCACGTCCTGATAGACGCCGGCAGCATGTAACCGATGGAGAGCGGATATCTGCTCTTGTACAGGCTCGAATCCTCGTCGCTCATCACGTAATTGAAATCGGGATCATCGATCTTTCTGTTCTTCGCTATGAGGTAATCCACGTTCGCGATGCAGTTCGTAACCGGACTGGTTTCGTTGTAGTTGAACCTGTTGCTTCCCGGATGTCCCTCCAGACCGATGCGCTCCATGAGGGCCGTCGTATTGCTGTTTAGCGTGGAGGCGAACTGGCCCAGTCCCCTGTAGTGGTACATGGCCGGACAGTTGTGAATTATCGCGTCGTCTATCTCAGTTCTGGCGAATCTGCCGTCGCCGCCATCCGACGTGGCGCCGCCCTTGGTGTTGGCGTAATCCGCGAGCCTCAGCACGCTGGCCTTGTTCTCGTTATATGTCTCCCTCGATGAGTTGCCCATTTTGTCGAAATACGCGCCCGTCGACACGCACATCTCCGCCGCGACCACGACGGCGAGCAGTGCCATGAACGGTCTGCGCGTCAGCTTCTGTCTCTTGTAAAGACACAGGATAATTCCGAAGGCCGCCGTCAGCCCCAGTCCGTAGTAGATGAACAGGTTCATGTCATCTACAACGTCCTTCAGCAACTTCTGCGCCAGCACATAGTACGCGGCGATAAGGACAAAGACGGCGAATATCTTTCCGGGCTCGATCCCGTTCAGTCTGTTGAAGGCCCTGTAAGCCATGGTGACCAGCACGAAGCAGACCACGAAGCTGAACCTGTGCGGCAGCTGGTTCGGGAAGTGCATTCCGTGCCAGATGAAATCGAGTTTGTTTATGTTGAGGCTCAGGAACATGAATACGAGGAATGCTCCGTTGAGCGCTTTTTCTCTGAATGGTATCTCGCGTGAGATGTAGTAGCACGCCAGCATGGCCGTCACGAGGAGACCGCAGCAGAGATTCGGCAGTCCGTCGATGTAGGTCAGGTGCGACACCGGGAACAGCTGATTGATGACATCCAGCGCGTCATAATACAGACTCCAGTCGTCCGGCATCTCCGACGAGAAGTAGTAGGCGTTCTTCATGCTGATGTAGGTAGGCAAAAGCATCACGCCCGCCATGGCGATTCCCAGCAGGGAAGCGAAGACGGCTCTCAGGGTCGTGTGCAGACAGCCCTTTGCGCCTCTGTCCCTGACGGTTATGAAGTAGAACACCGGGTAGTAGACTAGCACAAAGATGCACACCATGATGGCGATGTAATAGTTGCTGAACACCGTGAGCGCCAGACTCACGACGTACAGCGCCATCCGTCCGTCCTTTATAAGCCGGTTGAGACCTAGCATAAGCAAAGGCAGGAGCATGACCGCGTCCAGCCACATTATGCACCAGTAGTAGCCGATGGCGTAGGTGCTCATGGCGTACATGTCCGCGAAGAGCACGGTCTTCAGTCCGCTTTTTCTGTCAGCCAGAAGCTCGGACGGGTTGTACACGTTCTTGAGAAATATGAACATGAAGCTTCCCGACAGACCGATCTTGATGAGCAGAATGACGCTCACCCCTTCCATGATCAGTGACTGCGGGAACAGTATGAGAAGCAGGTTGAGAGGGCTGGCTCCGTAATATGACAGGAGGCACCAGAAATTGCAGCCGCCTCCGCTGTTCCACGAATAGAACAGACTGCCCTCGCCCTGGAGCCTGCACTGCAGTTCGCTGAGGAACGGAATGTACTGGTGGTAGCAGTCAATTATGGCGAGCTGCTGCTGCCCGAAGGGATAGATTCCTGAAAGCGCGAAAACAAGAACCAGTACGAATACCGGCAGAAAGAACGCCATGAAGACGTATCTGTTCACTTTCAGAAAGTTGCGGAGCTTATTCTTCAATATTGGATTCCTTTTCAACGTAGACAGGTCTGCCCTTGGTCTCCAGATACATCCTGCCGATGTACTCTCCGATGAGTCCAAGTATGGCGATGATGACGCCGCCAAAGAAGAGTATGAGACAGATCGTCGAAGCGTATCCCGGCGTGTCCTTGCCCATTACTATTGTTTTGATTATCTCTACTACAAGATATATGGCCGATCCGGTCGCGACTATTCCGCCGAAAGCGCCGGCGAATTTAAGAGGCGAATCGGCGAAGTCTATGAAGCCGTCTATGGCGTATCTGGTCAGACTCCAGACGGACCACTTGGTCTCTCCCGCGAAGCGCGTCACGTTCTCGAACTCGAGCCATCTCGTGTCGAAACCGACCCACGCGAATATACCCTTGCTGAAGCGCTGTGTCTCCGGCATCTCCGCGATGGTCTTCACCATGGCGCGGCTCATGAGCCTGAAGTCCAGGGCGCCGTCGGCGATCTCGATATCGCAGTATCTGTTCATCAGTTTGTAGAAGAGTCTCGCAAAGGCACTCCGTATCTTTGGTTCGCCCTTTCTGTTGACCCTTCTGGCGGCAACGGTATCGCAGCCCGTCTCCTCCATCATCCTGATCATTTCGCCGATGTACTCAGGCGGATGCTGCAGGTCGGCGTCCATGAGGATCGCCAGATCGCTCGGGCGGCCGCCTCTTGTGCCCTTGGCCGAGGCCTTCAGGCCGGCGTATATGGCGGCTTCCTTGCCGAAGTTCCTGCTGAAGGAGATGTATTTGACCGCAGTAAGATCCTCCGCGCCTTTGTCGGCGAGGTGTTTGATCTGCTCCAGAGTCCCGTCGGTGCTTCCGTCGTCAACAAAAATGTAACTGAAATCGTAGCTGTTGGCGTACCCGCCGCTTGCGGCGATGCGCGCTTCCTCGGCCTGGACTCTGTCGAAGAGAACTTCGATGTTCTCCTCCTCGTTGTAGCATGGGACTATGACGTCCACACGCATTGTTTTCTTTTCATTTGCAGTCATTTCGCTCATGGACTTATTGTAAAGCCAGTCAAATATAGTGTCAACAAAAGAGACCCGCGCGAGCGGGTCTCTTTTCAGGCTTTCGCCGGTCTGCTTTTGCTTATTTGCTTACTGCGTCGAGGAACGCCTTCTCTGAAAGTTCATCGGCGTATTCTGAATCCATCTCCTTGATTCCGGCAGGGAATTCATACTTGGCCAGTCTCTCTACGAATGGATCCGGATCGAAGTGCTCAGGACCCCAAGCGCCCGGCTCATTCCAGATGCCCTTGGCGATGAGTTCCATCATGATTACAGGACCTACAGCAGTCTGTGCTACTACTGAGTTGGTCGTGTACTTCTTGATGCACTCCTGGTTGTCAGCAACCTGATAGAGGTAAACTGATCTGTACTTGCCGTCCTTCCAGCCTGTTACCCAGGTGCCCGCGCAGCCCTTGCCTGTCATCTCGTCGGTTGCTCCGACCGGTGAAGGGATGACCTTGCAGACGAAGTCTCTAGGCGTGATCTCGCTGTCGCCGACCTTGATCTTGTCTCTCTTGTTGTCGAGTCCCCATCCGTGGAGTGTCAGCAGCTTGGCTCTGAACTCTCTAGGAACGCCGTACTTGAAAGTAACTCTGTTGCAGTCGATCTCTCTAGGAACGAGGAGTACTTCCTCGTGCTCTACGTTTACTACTTCGACGTCGCCGATTCCGCCAGGGAAGTTGAATACTTCAGGCTCTGAGAACGGCTCTGTGCAGAACCAGTGTCCCTCAGGGAACTCTTCGTTCTTTTCCCAGATTACCGGCGGCTGCAGACATTCTTCGATGGTCGTCCATACGGAGAATCCGAAGTCTGAGTCAGTGTTTCCATAGTTGTCGCCGTCACGTACGTCTACTCTGTCGATCTTGTCGAAGAGGTGTACAGCGGCGTACTTGGCGAATACGTCAGCCATTCCTGGCTCTACGCCTGATCCGCAAACAGCGATCTTGCCGGAAGCTTCCCACTCCTTCTGCTTAGCGAACTGGTAGTCGCCCAGCTTGATGTAGGACAGCTCATACGGCTTCTCAGGGTGCTCAGTACCAAGAGTCATGGCGCAGTCGAGATAACCGATCTTCAGTTCCAGGCAGGTGTCGAAGATAGTCTCGTTCATTCTCGGATCGCACGCGTTCATCGCGAAATCGCATCCGTGCTCCGCTACTACCGCCTTGATGCTCTCAGGATCCATGGCGTTGATCTGCGCAGGAACGAACTTGCCGCCGCCGCAGATTTCATTGGCAACCTTCTCTGCTCTCGCCAGGTCGTAGTCAGCTACTACCACCTTCTCAGCCCAGTCGCCTTCCGCGCCGGCTCTTTCGATGATCTTCGCAGCTGAAGTTCCTACTCCGCCGGCTCCGATGATAAGTAATTTCATAATTCTTACCTCCTGTAAATAATATCGATTATTTATTTGCTCTTTATGAATTAATTGTAAGCCTATTCTCTCCGTCGCGCAATGAGCCTTTTGCTCTATTACTGTATTTATTTGCTGTACTTTCGCCTGCTTTCGCCTATCTGTTTTCCATGAGGTCTATGAGTATGAGCTCAGCGCCCACTCCCTTGAATATGCTCCTGAGGCTCAGGGCGTCCGAACTGTAGTATGTCGCGGAGGATACGGCCGGCTCCTCGCAGAGGGTGCCCAGCAGCATCTCTCTTCTGGACATCTCGCCCTCAGGTCTGTTCATGGACTCGATCTTTCCTATGATATTGTCTTTGTCCATTCTGTATCTCAGGACTCTGAACTGGCCCGACAGTCCCGTGGCCCTGACGAGGAACTCCGCTTCGCCTTCATAATCTTTGATGAGTTTGAGAAGCTCAGAGCTCGAGTCGATCTTCTTCAGAGCGCCGCACACTCCCTCGTCGAAGTTGTAGACGAGGATGCTCAGGCTGCTGAGCGGTCCAGGGAATTTCCCTTTGGTCGTGACCATGTAGTTGCTGCCCGAGGCGATGAGGTTCTCGTCAAGCCCCCGCAGAAGTCTGTACGGCTCCGCGAGAATGCTGTTGACTTCCCTGCTCATGATTTCCTCAAGTTCAGGCTCGCCGGTCTTGATCCCGGCGTAGTCATCGTAGATGTCAACGTCGATTATGGTCGGCTTAACCTTGAGCTTGTCCAGATAGTCGGCGTAGACGCCCTTGACCTGACGGCGCACCGCGCTCTCGATCTGGTCAGGTGAGCACCTGGTGTATCTGGCCTCGATCTCGCGGCTGATGATCTTGCCTATGTACTTCTTTCTGTATTCCAGCGGATGCATGCCGAACCAGTGCTCGAAGTGCTTGATGTAGTATCTGACCGCCGAGAAGCCTGTCTCTTCGGCGATGGTTCCTATCTTCTTGTTTGTCCCAAGCAGCAGCTTCTCGGATTCCTCGACTCTGATGTAGCTCAGGAGATCCTGGAAGCTGAGTCCCGCCGCTTCCTTTATTATGTGAGAAAGGTAATAGATGCTCAGGTGTTCCCTCTCGGCGATCTCGCTGAGGGTCAGCTTCCTGTTGTAGTTGTCGTACATGTAGTCCGTGATCCTGTTCAGACGGCCGGCCAGGATTTTGTTGCCTTTGTTCCTGGCTTCGTTCTTGAACTTGCCGTCCTCCATGACGAAGTACCTGAAGTCGGACATGAGGCACGCGATGAGATTGTGGGTGCTCTCGATGACTTTGTGCTCGTAGCCGTAGCCTTTCTGGAGAACCTCCATCATGATTCTGGCCAGGATGCCCCTGAGGATGTCCAGACTTTCGTCGCTGTCGTCCTCCATCTCGGTAACGAAGAAGCTGTTCCTGAGGTTATCGTAGTATCTTGAGAAGTATGTGAGGTCCAGCTGCAGCATCATGACCATGTTGTCCTCGCCGGTGCTTTCGAAGCTGTGCATCTCCCTGTCGTTCAGGATGTACACGTCGCCCTGCTTGAGGTTGTATGTGTAATATCCGTTGCGCAGAGTGATCGTTCCTTCGAGCACGTAGACAACTTCCATGTCGTCATGGAAGTGGATCGGGTACTCCTCTATGTTGGCCGTAATCACGTTGATCGGCAGCTCGTCTCTGTAGGTGATTTTTTCTTTCAGCATTTTTTATCGGTCCCTTTCGGGCGGAATTATGTAAACCAACCGACCCTACTGTAAATAATTGGTTCAACAATCAGAAATCCTTGTTGTTATGGGCATTTCGGCGGTTATCCACAACATTTCGGAAATTGTATACAATTCTATCCAAAGTTACCTGTGTATAACCATTTTTTTACTATTGTTGGAATTTCAATGGTTTCAGGTGTCAAGTTCTAATTTCAGTACAAAGTTTTCCACAGGTTTTGGAGAGATTATTTCATCTTCACCTCAAAACCGTCAAAAACGTGGATTTTCTGCGGTTTTCGGGCTTTTTGTTATTTTTTTACTGTAAATTTAATGCAAACCGCGCCGATAATGTCTTTCTGACAGCAAATTAATAACCCGTGCACAAATTATACTCCCCGAAAAAAGTTGTTTCAACCGAAATATCCCCCGGAAATGCGAAAAAAATTGACTTTTTTGCTGGCAGGTTTTACACTCTCCATGATGTTGTTGCTGTTTTATATAGGAGTACTACATGATGGGTGCAACAAAATTATACCAAAATGATGTTTACACCAGAGAATGGGAGGCTGAAGTGACGAAGGTCACCGGCGACGGTATCTATCTGGATCAGACGGCCTTCTTCCCTGAAGGCGGCGGTCAGAGCTGCGATCTGGGAACGATTCAGGTCGTTTCCGGCGGCAAGCCGGGCGAGCCTCTTCAGGTCACCGACGTTCAGGAAGACGGCGACGAAGTGCTGCACAGGCTGGCATCCTGCGAAGGCCTCGCCGAGGGCTGCAAAGTTCACTGCAGCCTTGACTGGCCGCGCCGCTTCGACAACATGCAGCGCCACTGCGGCGAGCACATTCTCTCGGGGATCTTCTATCAGGAATGCGGCGGCGTGAACCGCGGCTTCCACATGGGAGACGATTACATGACAATAGATATAAGCCTTGAAGACGAGCCGACGAATCCCGAGGCCTCCAGGCCTGAAGTCATCGACTGGGAAACGGCCCTTCACTGCGAGCGGCTGGCCAACGAAGTAGTATGGTCCAACGCTCCCGTATACGTGTTCCGTTTCGACAGCAGAGAAGAAGCGGAGAAACTGCCTTTGCGCAAGAAGCTGGCCTTCGATGAAGACATCTCCATCGTCTGCGTAGGATCGCCCGAGCACGCCGCCGACTGCGTGGCTTGCTGCGGCACCCACCCTGCCACGGCGGGACAGGTCGGCCTCATCAAGATTTATAAGGTTGAAAAGTACAAGGAAATGTTCCGCGTCTACTTCGAGGCAGGCGCCCGCGCTCTCGCGGACTACGACATGAAGCACGACATGTTGACGGAACTGTCCAACAGCTACTCCTCATCCATCGAGGACTTCCCGGACAAGGTTCGCGGCCTCGAGCAGCGTGTTTCCGACACGAAAGGCGAGCTGATTAATCTGAAGCGCGCATTCACGGAGATCGAGTGCGCCGCTCTGGACGAGGAGCTGGACGCCGCGGAGTCGAACGTGGTCGTTCACAAACTGGAGCACTTCTCCATGGACGACGCCTTCAACATGGCCAAGGCGTACATGGGCAAGCCGAGATGCAAAGGCAAACTGATCCTTCTGTACTCCATTCCATCGACCTCATACATTCTGGTCAGCGACGGCGGGATCAACTGCGGAAGCCTCGTCAAAGAGTACGCGAGCTTCTACCAGGGCAAGGGCGGCGGCAACGACGTCTCGGCCCGCGCCATCTTCACCGGCGACGAAGACGCATCGCTATTTGCCGATTTATTGCAGAAACACCTGCAGTAACGGCTAACAATCCAAGGCAATAAAAAACAGCACCCCGGCTTCACCGGTCAGGGTGCTGTTATTTTGTTTGCTCTGCTATTTTATATACAGATCCACGGTCCGCCTTCCCCAGCGCACGGCCTCCCCGCGCGTGTTAAAGAAAAGGTCGATGCGGTTGCCCCTTATGGCTCCTCCCGTATCCTCGGCGTGAACCTCTCCGTAGCCCGGCACATATCCGTAGGATCCCATCGAGATGACCCGCCTGTCGACGGCCATGGTTCCCCGGTGCGGCCATGTGCCCGTAGCGGTCCTGTTGCCCGTATGGGTGTAGCCCGTGGCGACCACCGTGATGACTTTGCTGTACTTGACGCCGTTGTACGAGACTGCGGTGCCTTCAGCGACCACCTGGGTCACAGGCTTCCTGACCGTCCTTCTGCCTATCTCCTTCCGGCTCTGTTCGATGCCGCCGAGAGTGATGATCTCGTAGGTGACCTTGTCTTCGCCCTTCACTCCTTCAGTGGTGACCTTCGACTCTCCTTCAAGAAGATCCGATGTGTATTCGGTCTCAGTCGCGAAGTCTGTCTCCTCCGACACGGTCTCCTGACTGACCTCGTAAAGATCGATCTGAACGTCGGTCCCGTCCTCCAGCACGGCGTCCATGCCCGGTTTGACGACATCCTTCTCGTCCAGGGTCACGCCCCACCCGCTGATCATATCGTCGACTGAGGTCTTGACGGTCTTGTACTTGGCTGTCTGCCCGTTGACCGTCACGGTTATGTCCTTGACGCTGTAGGAAATAAGGGCAAACAGCCCGATGATGATCAGGTTGCAGCCTATGGCCAGAGCAAGGACTCTGCAGAATCTTCTGTTTTCATTAATCTTCTGCTTTAGCCAGTTCATAAACAGCCTCTGCGTATATCTGCGCCAGCTTCACCATGTCGTCCACGGATATCTTCTCGTTCCTTTTGTGACACAGCTCCGGCTGTCCCGGAAATCTGGCCCCAAAAGCGACCACGTTCTCGAATGCTCTGGCGTATGTGCCGCCTCCTATTACAAGAGGCTCGCTCTCAGTGTCCCCCGTATTGGCGCGGTAGGCTCTCATGAGGGTCGATACCAGTTCTGAATCCGCGTCTATGTTTATAGGCAGCTGCTCTCTGTTTTTGACGATGCCGTATCCGTATCCGTCCAGCACTTCCATGATGCCGGCGTATACCTGTGCGCCTGTGCAGCTGACCGGGTATCTGAGATTAACCGTCAGCTTCGCCGCGTTTCTGTCCAGCTCGATCATGCCCGCGTTGAACATGAGCTTTCCGGAGTCTTCGTCTTCCAAAGCGCATCCGATCCTTTCGCCGTGAACATTGAACCCGATTCTTTCGTTGTAGAAATTCACGAAGTCCATGGTGCCGTCGTTGAGAAAGTTCAGTCCGCTGAGGAAATCCATGAGGATGGATATGGCGTTCAGACCCTGATACGGTTTCGCCGCGTGGGCAGCTCTGCCGCGGGCGGTTATCTCCAGGCTCCTGCCTGTTCCCCTGCAGCTGATGTCCCAGCCGTTCTTCTCAGCGGAGCTTTCGACCATCTCTCTGATGAGATCATAGCCGCCGCCTGACGTATCGCTTATTACTGCCTTTGCGAAATCCGGTACGGCGTTCGGCGCGGTTCCGCCTGTGAATGACGTGAGTTCGAGGCCTTTGCCTCTTGACTTAGGGAATTTGGCGATTATGTCGAAGGTCAGTATACCCTTCTCGGCTCTGATGACAGGGAAGTCCCCGTCCGGAGTGAAGCCCGCGTCCGGAAGATCCGGCGTACGCTCAAGATAGTACTCCATGCCCTTCCACCTTGTTTCCTCGTCGAGCCCCAGAATGAGACGGATCGTTTTCGCCGGTTCGAACCCGCACTCCTTCAGCGCCTTCATGGCATAGAAAGAAGCGACGACCGGTCCCTTGTCGTCCGTCGTTCCGCGTCCCAGCACATACCCGTCGACCACTTCTCCGCAGTAGGGTTCGAAGTCCCAGCCGTCACCTTCAGGCACCACGTCCAGATGCCCAATGATGCCGATGACGCCGTCTTCAGTTCCGTCGTAATCGATGTGTCCGCCGTAGCCGTCCGCGTCAAAAGTGCTGAAACCCTCGTCCTCGCCCATGCTGAGCATGAGCCTGTAGGCCCCGTCGACAGCGTCGCCGAAAGGACGTCCTGCCTTTGCATCTTCCTGAATGGCGTCCGGGTTTTCATCCGGCACTTCCGCGACGCTCGGTATGCTTATAAGTTTAGACAGAGATGAAAGCATCTCTGTCCTGTTTTCGATGATCCTGTTGTTTACTGTTTTCAGGAATTCTGTTTCTGTTGCTTTGTCAGTCATTTCCCCCGCTGCTTACATTACAGCTTCTACTCCCTGAATCTCCGGATAGCTTTCCTTGAGGATCCTCTCGACGACTCCCTTGATCGTCATCTGCGCTCCCGGACATCCCGCGCAGTGTCCCTTGAGTCTTACCTTGACGATTTTGTCTTCAGTATATTCGACGAATTCGATATCTCCGCCGTCTCTCTGCAGGAACGGTCTGATCTGATCCAGCGCGCTGTTGATTTTTTCTTCCATTGCTGTTTCCCTTTCTTATATATTTACTAAATCGATAACTTTATTTCAGGGCCTCGACCGTGTAGATCGTTGCCATCTTTCCATTCTTCCATGTGGTAATGTACGCGGTCTTGATCGGGTCGCCGTTCTGGTTGAAGTTGATCAGACCTGTCGCCCCCTCGAAGCTGTACTGAGGATCCGCGAGTATGGCGTTGACGTCCTCGCTCGTCGCGTCATCAGGCGCCTTGTCGATGGCGTCCAGCGCTACGAAGTAGGCGTCATATCCGAGAGCCATGGCGTCGGACGGTTCGCTGTCAGTTCCGTACTCTTCGGCGTAGGCCTTCAGGAAGCTCTTTCTTTCCTTGGTGACAGCCTCGCCCTCGACACCCTTGTTGTCCGCGGCGAAGAACTGAACGAACGCGATATTACTTGAAGTTACCTTTTCGTTGAGCATCTTCAGGAAGTCCTCGCTCTCCCACTGTGAGTCTCCGAGGAAAGTGACTGCGAGCCCCATTTCCGCCGCCTGATTCAGGATGTTCGCCGCGTCTGTATAGTCGCCCGGAAGGATAACATTGTCCACTCCGCTCTCCTTGAGTTTCTGCAGGACCTCGGTGAAATCCTTCTGGCCCGTGGTGTACTCTTCGTAGAAGGCGATGGAGTCGTCGTCATCAGTTTCCGCTTTCATTCTGTCGGTGAAAGCGGTGGCCTCAGCAAGGGCCACGTCATTATCCGAAGGCAAAAGCACCCCGGCCACGTTTTCATTCTGCGACTCAAGTATATACCTGGCCAGCAGGTCGCCCTGGTTAGACGTAACATAACAGACCCTGTAGTAATACGGGTTGTTCGCCGTGACCAGCGGATTCGTGTTCGTGATCGCTATTGCAGGAATCTTCGCTTCTTTTATATAAGGTGAAGCCGCCAGGGAATACACGTTGCCGTAGCTGCCGAGTATTACCATCGGCTTCTTGTCCACCAGAGTCTTGGCCGCTGTCTCCGACGCGTCAATATCCGACTTGTCGTCGGAGAAGACCAGAGAGATGAGCTTGCCGTTGACGTTCGGATGCACCTTGTTCGCCAGCTGGATTCCCCTGATCTCGTCCTCTGCCGACTTGGAATCCGCTCCCGTTACAGGCTCAAGAACGCCTATCTGAATAGTCGTCTCCGTGTCCTGTTTGTCTATGAACGCCGCCTTGAAATTGTCCCACGTCGTGCATCCGCACAGAACCGTCAGACAGGTCACAAGCAGCGCTATGAGAATTGTAGCCTTAATCTTTTTCAAGTCTTTCACCCCTTTGCGCATACACAACCATTATACATACAAGTCCGAAAAAGGTAAAGGACTGAAGTTTATGTTATAATTAGCCCATGATAAGGGGCAAATCAGTAGGAACAAACGGATACGGGCTAGCCTTGCGCCTAAGGATCACAGCGATCCTTCTAAGCGTCATGGTTGCCTTTGCTTTCTCGCTTACCGGATGCGGCGAAGAAGCGCCTGAGAGCGCCGACGTGTCGGAAAACGTGGCGGGCGTCGAGTACTACCATTATGACGCAAAGGCATTCAACACCATGTGCGACGAGCTGGAAGAACTGGCCGCCGGCAAAAACGCGGACGCGGTGATCAAAAGGTACGATAAGCTCTACAGCGAAATCAGGGAACTTGAAACTCTGTACGCCGTCATATACGTAATGTATTCGACAGACGTAAAGAATGACTACTATTCGAAGGAGCAGATCTACACCTATGACAAACTGACGCGCTGCTCGGACAGGCTCTGCGAAGTCTGCCGCAAAATCACCGAGGGCCCGTGCGCTGACAGTTTCAGGGAGCATGTCGGCGAGGACGCTTTCAAAGATTTTGCCGAATACGACGTAATGACCAAGCGCGAGAAGAAGCTCGTGAAAAAGGAGGTCAGTCTCGTCGACGAGTACTATGACATCATGGAAAAGGTGGAGGATGAAACCTACACCTACAAAGGCGAAAACTGGAACTTCGACATGATAACCGGCGACAAGGGCAACGACCTGGCCCTTTCGGATTACAACGGATACGTCGAGATATACAACGCCCTCCTGAAGATGGCCAACGAAGAAGCCGGGCCGATCTATCTCGAGCTTCTAAAGATCAGAACGGAACTGGCGGAGCTGGCGGGCTACGACAACTACGCGGCCTACGCCGATGAGAAGGAGTACTGCCGCGACTACTCTGAAGAGGATATCGAGCAGCTTTACAAGGACATCAAGAAAATCTCGAAGACCTATTACGACAGTTACTACAGTTCATACTGGGATGACGGCGGCAAGCCTCTCCCTAAGATGTCCGTGAAGAAACTGCTGAAAACCCTCAGCAAGTACTCTTCCCTCGTAGACGATATGACCGAGGATTCCGCGAATCAGATGATCAGCGACAAGCTGATCACCATCGGCGATGAAAAGAACCGCCAGGACGGAGCCTTCACGACTTACATCTACAACGCCGGATGCCCGTTCATATCCATGACCCTCGACGGGGAGCGCGATTTCATCGTTCTGTCCCATGAGTTCGGACACTTCGTCGAATACAACAATGAAGTCCAGAAGAACGTCCTGACCGACAGCGATAACGTCGACCTGGCGGAGATCGCTTCCAACGGACTGGCAGGTCTCATGACCAACTTCTACGATGAGATATACAAGGGAAAAGCCGAGTCTGCGACAAGAGCCGCAATCGGTGAACTTCTCGAAAACGTAATAGACGGCTGCATCGAGGACGAGTTCCAGCGCGCCATATACGAGGATCCGGACATGACTCTTGAGGAGATCAACGAGCTCTACTCAGAGACCTACGCCGAATACAACTCGTGGGCCAAGGGCGATCCCGGCTACTCATGGGTGTTCGTTTCCCACAACTTCGAAGCGCCGATGTACTACATCAGCTACACAGTCAGCGCCCTTGCCGCTCTGCAGATATGGAACCAGAGCAACAAGGACTTCGACGGAGCTGTGAAGACCTGGGAAAAATTCATAAAAGAAGGAACATACAACAGAACCTACCTTGACGTCGTCGGCAAGTGCGGACTCATCAAGTTCACAGAAAAAGGCGCCGTCAAGAAAATATGCAAACCTGCACTTGATGCTGTAGACAGCGGATTGGATCTTAATTATGACTTTAAGGATTAACATCATAAGGGGCCAGGACCAGATCGGCGGCTCCATAATTGAAATCAGTACTGAAAACACGCGCATAATAATCGATGCGGGCGCGGATCCGGACGAAGGAAAGCTTCGCTCTTCACTTCCGAAGGTGCCCGGTCTCTTCAGCGGAGAGCCGGCTTACGACGCGGTCTTCGTCTCACACTACCATTCGGATCACATGGGACTCCTGAAATATGTCGTTGACGGAATCCCGATCTACATGGGAAAAGAGACCTACGACATCGCCCGCGCAATGAGCGAATACAAAGGCAGGAAGCCTGGTTTTTCGCCGTCCTTCATCGAAGCCGGAGTGCCGGTCATCGTCGGGGATATTACTGTCATGCCTGTGCTCTGCGACCATTCGGCCTTCGGTACGTTCATGTTCCTGGTGCAGTCCGGGGACAAAACCGTTCTCTACTCCGCCGATTTCCGTTCTACGGGACGCATGGACTTCAACGCTCTCCTTGAGGAACTGCCTGAGGTCGACGCTCTGATAGTCGAGGGAACTACCCTTTCCCGCGGGCCGGACTTCCACGAACCGAGCGAACAGGAGCTGGAAGATTTCGCGGTTGAGACCCTGGCGAAGCACAAAGGTCCGGCGGTCGTTTATCTGTCGGCAAAGAATGTGGACCGCATCCTCACGGCGCACAATGCCGCGCAGCGCTCAGGCAGAAGATTCATCATGGACGAGCTCACTGCTCTGGTCGCCGAAGCGGCGGGCCTTGACATAGACGGGCACGTCCTGCGGGCTTCCCACTCCCTGGCCGATCTTGGAGAGGTTGTAGCCACGAGCGTTGGAGGGACATTCAAGGACAACCGCAGGGCTTCTGTTTTCCCTGCCGTGTCCGAACGCAAAGCGTTCTCGTCCCCTGACTTCGTGCTCTGTCTGACGCCTCAGAGTCTGATCAACTTCCAGAAAGTTACGCGCCGCTCGTCCTTTAAGGACGGGGTGCTGTTCATAGCGCGCCGCGAAAACGCAATATTAAAACCGGCCGCTTCAGCCTTCATTTCATTCATGAAATCCATCGGTGCCGAAGTGCCGGTCCTTCATACAAGCGGCCACGCCGACGGCGGTACTATCGACCGCCTTATCCGCGACGTGCGTCCTTCCGCGATAATCCCTGTCCACACAGAGAACGCGGACTGGTTTGCCCGCTATGAGGACGAATGCCTGGTCATCTACGACTGCAGGGATTACGAGGTTTAGTTGTCTGTTAATCTGTGACCTGGTCTTCCTGTTTCAGTCTTCTGACAAGACTGGCTTTGTCAAGGTCACCAAGTTCTATCACTTCAATGTTAAGCTCAGCAGCTCTCATCCGCATGAGAGCTCTGTTTCTGCTTGCCGGAGCCGAAGTCACTATTATGGCTCTGGAGCCTTTGCCTCCGAATCTGTCGCGGAGCACCGCCAGTTCATTCAGAGCCTCAGTTCTTATATCGCTGGTCTTGCAGCTTATGAAGACCGGCTCGATGCCTTTGACCGCCACAACGTCGATCTCGTTCGTGACGGCGTTCCTCTGGGTAGTTCCGCCTTCCCAATTCACCACCGCGCTGAGCACCACGTCGTCGAAGCATCCCGCCGCCAGGCACGCGGTGTACACCTGAAGTTCAAGAACCGAGCCTATGTCCCGGAGCCAGAATCTTACCGTCTCATCAGGAAAAGCGAAGCTGATGCTGCCATCGCCTATCTGCAAGTCTCTTATGAGGCCTACGCTGTTTAGTTCTCGAAGCATGTTTTCATCCGCCGTCACTCTGCCGTGATCTACTTTTTCCGTCTTCGGACCTTCCGCTCTGAGCATGCCCGGCTCAGGGGAAGAAATAGCCTGGATGTAGCCAATCTGTCTCCTCCAGATTCTGCGGTACTTGCGGAATATTGAGTACAGCAGGTCGATCTGAGGAAGTCTGTGCTTCAGTTCCTCGTTGTCCTCCCTGCCCGGGAGCAGAGTACCTCCCGCCATCAGGAAACAGGACTTGGCGTCCAGGGTCACGCTGCAAGGCAGACTCCTGGCGAAGGGCGCGTTCTGTATCTCGAAGAAGGAATTTTTCTTTCGGCTGTACGTGAAAACGGGCGCGTCTCCGCAGGCCGCTCCGGCCGCGAACAGCGACGCGTCGGTTCCGCCCGAGATATCGATGGCGCAGTCCTCGTATGTTTCAAGGATCCTCCGAAGCTGCTTCTCGACCTTTTCGGCGTCGAGCAGACTGACCGGAACGGTTGTCAGCTTTACCGGACAGCCTCTGTACTCAAAGTACCTGTTCAGGGATTCCTTCAGCGCCTTGTCCGAAACAACTTCCGGCGGGCACAGCATGATTGTCTCTTCAGGCAGGAACATCTCCGTGCCGAGGACGTTTTCAAGTGGTCTTTCGTCGTATAATTCAATAAGCGTCTTCATGGGTCAATTATAACACACCTATGAAAAGAGAGATGTGATCTCTCACATCTCCCTCAAAGCTTTCTCTATTAAGGCTTAGAAGTATCTCTTCAGCAGACCTTCGAATGCCTTGCCGTGTCTTGCTTCGTCTCTTGCCATCTCGTGTACTGTGTCGTGGATAGCGTCGAGTCCCAGTTCCTTAGCTCTCTTAGCCAGAGCAGTCTTGCCTGCAGTCGCGCCGTTCTCAGCGTCGACTCTCATCTCGAGGTTCTTCTTGGTTGAGTCTGTTACGACTTCGCCCAGAAGCTCCGCGAACTTAGCTGCGTGCTCTGCTTCTTCGTAAGCTGCCTTCTCCCAGTAGAGGCCGATCTCAGGATAGCCTTCTCTGTGAGCAACTCTTGCCATTGCCAGGTACATGCCGACTTCGGAGCATTCGCCGTTGAAGTTGTCTCTGAGACCCTGAACGATCTCTTCATCAACGCCCTGAGCTACGCCTACAACGTGCTCTGCAGCCCATTCTCTTTCGCCTTCTTCTACCTTGTTAAACTTCTCTGCCGGAACACCGCACTGAGGGCACTTTGCCGGTGGCGTATCGCCTTCATGGGTATAACCGCAAACTGAACATGTCCACTTCATTTTGTTATCCTCCTGTAATTAACTATTTCAACTGTCGTTTATTTATAGTATATCCACTATCTTCGTGTCTATATTATACCATTTTAGTCCAGATTAGTCAATATCCTATATCGAGTATTTATCCTGATATTCCTCGAAGTATTTTGTGAACGTTTCGTCCTTCATCTTCTTGAGGCTGGACAGGTACTTGTGGGTATCGAATACCTCGCTCTCCATCTCGATCATGCCGACGGCGATGTTCGAGCAGTGGTCGGAAATACGCTCGTAGTTGGTGATCAGATCGTTGAATACGAAGCCCTTCTCAAGAGCGCACTCTCCTCTCTGGAGTCTTTCGGTGTGGTGGTTCTTCATCTCGTCACAGAGGTTATCGATGAGTTCCTCAAGCGGCTCGACCTTTACGGCAAGCTCCATGTCGCCGTTTACGAAGGCGCTGGTCGCCAGAGATACTACCTCAGTTATAGCCTCACGCAAAACTCTGAGTTCGCGGACTGCAGCGTCCGAGAACTGGATATCCTTCTCGTGGATCTCCTGGGCGCACTCGGCGACGTTCCTCGCGTGGTCGGAAATACGCTCGAAGTCTGTGATGGAATGCAGGAACGCGTATACCTGTTCGTTCTGCTTCTTCGAGAGTTCACGTGAGGAGATCTGGATTATGTATTCTCCCAGCTTGTCCTCGTAGATATCGACGGTCTTCTCAGCCTTCCTTACTTTCTGGAATTCCTCGACTGAATAGTTGTTCAGAAGATCAAATGCGTCCTGCAGGCTCTGCTGAGTGAGCGTGGCCATAGCGTCGATCGCCTGATGGCTCTGCTCCAGGGCCAGGGCCGGGTGCTGTATGAATCTTGATTCCAGACGGGCGATAGGCTCCGGAAGAACCTCGCCTGTCTCATCCACGACATCCGGCTTGTCTTTAACTATGCTGCAGGCCATCTTCTCCAGTATGCCGACACACGGGAAGAGGACGACTACTATAACGAATCTGAACAGTGTATTAAGCAAAGCCATGCTCACCGCTGACAGTGTGAAGGTCATGATCGAGAAGTGGAACACCGCGTTAAGAGCGTAGAACACGACTCCGCAGATCAGAGATCCGAATATGTCTATGAGCAGGTGAACGAGGGCTGTTCTCACGCCGTTGACGTTTGCTCCTATGGAGCTGATGAGTACCGGCAGTGCTCCGCCGACAGCAATTCCCAGCAGCATCGGGAAGGCCTCCTGAAACTGGAGGACGCCGGTCATGGCCAGAGCCTGAAGAATACCGACTGCGGCGGCCGAGCTCTGGATGAGAGCGGTGAATACCATGCCGATGAGGATACCGATGAGAGGGTTCGCCATGGCCGAAAGGAAGGTAAGGAAGGAATCCGTTTCGCAGAATGGTTTGACCGCGTTGGTGATCGCTGTCATGCCGTACATGAGAACGGCGAATCCCATGAGGATCTCTCCTACCTGGTTCTTTACCTGCGACGCTGTGAATTTACGAAGGTATATTCCTATGATCGCCACGATTCCCGTTATCGTTGCCGTAGACAAAAGGGCGACCCATCCGCCGGCTCCCTGAATTGCGGAGAGGCAGACGATCCACCCTGTTATGCTTGTTCCCAGTATTGATCCGAGTATAATGCTGACGGCCTGTCTGAACTTCATCATTCCGGAGTTCACAAAACCGATAGTCATAATAGAAGTTGCTGATGAAGACTGGATCACAGCCGTTACTCCAACGCCGAGTACCATGCCTTTGAAGGCATTGCTCGTCAGCTTGTAGAGGAACAGCTCCAGCTTATCACCGGCAACTTTTTTAAGTCCGTCGCCCATCAGCGTTATTCCGAAGAGGAACAGCGCTATGCCGCCGAAAAAAGCAATTATACTTACTGCTATCATCTTATCTCCTTAACACCATCCTTACACAACTAGTGGGCGGGACACTTCCCACCCACTATAATATTAGTATCTAAACTGTATTCAAGTCAATGTAAAAATGCTGTAAATTATTAGCAAACTAATCGGTCCAGGCCGACTTCTTTTTGCTCCACTTGGAGTAGTACGTAACGCCGTTCACGACCTTGTAGGATCTGTACTGAACATAGTACTTCCTGTTGCTCTTAAGGCCCTTAACGACCGCCTTGGTCTTGCCTATTCCTTTAACCTTAACTTTCTTTGACTTTGAGAAATTGGCTTTCCTTGATACACGTACCTGATATCCCGTAATGGCGCTTCTGTACTTGTCCTTCTGCTTCTTGCTCATCTTCTTCCAGCGTACAGTTATCTTGTGCTCTCCGACCTTAAGTTTCTTAAGTCCTTTTACGAGAGGTGGACATATTTTGAATACCAGGGTTTTCGTGCCGTAGTAACTGCCCTTGCCTTTGACTGTAATCTTGTATGTGCCTACCTTCTTACGGCCCTTAGGATATACCACCGAATAATTGCTCGATGATACTACGGAATTGAATCTCTTTATCTTGACCTTCGGAGTCTTGGTATATCCGGAGTATGTATATCTTATGCATGAAAGATAACCAGCATACAGGGAAACATCACCGTACATATATCTATAGGCCTTCTTTATATTCATTATCCCGTAGCCATAGTACTTGTCCTTACCTTTTGCTCCCTTGTCTATGGAGGTCTTCTTTATCATGTTCAAAAAACCGGTGTTGGCGACTGATGGGTACCGGGACTTGACCATGGCAGCCATGGCGGCAACCATCGGTGAAGCAAATGATGTTCCGTCAATATACTCTAAATACCAGCCGTCGCTTTCTCTCCATGGCAAGTAGATGTCTTCACCTGGTGCTGCTACGGCTACATATTTATTATAATTGGAGAACGATGCATGTTTTCCATTTTCATTAACAGCGCCAACGCTGATTACGCAGCTGTATGCCGCAGGATATTCAATTGGATTTCCATCCAGTGCTTCATTCCCCGCCGCGGCAACAACAATCAGCCTCTTCTTGGCAGCGTAACTGCAAGCGTTCTTAATAGACGTGCTGTAGTAAGTGCCACCCAGACTCATATTGATTACATCTGCGCCATAATTAACTGCATGGTATATACCGTCGATAATATCATCATCGTATGCGGATTCATCTGTAAACACCTTTACCGGCATTATCTTTGTTTCCGGCATTATTCCTCTCACGGAATAACTGTTTGAGAGTGAAGATGCAATAGTTGCAGATACCGCTGTTCCGTGGCCAATGTAATCTGTTACATCTTTTGTTCCATTAACCGCATTGTACTTGTCTACGAAAGTGTCGGAGTCGAAAATCGGAAGATCTGTTTCAGCGCCCGTGTCGAGCACGGCAACAGTAGCACCGTCACCGTATAGTCCTCTGTCCCATGCGTAGTAAGAGTTAACCATGTCATGCTGCCAGCCGTAATCACCGGAAAGCGGTTTGCTGCCAAGTATTTTATTCTCTCCACCGAACATGGTTCTCCGGTAGTTCGGCTCTATGTACTCAATCTGCTTCTCCGGAGCGACCTCGGCTATGGTCTCGAGAGAGTCTGCAACATAAAGTTCATCGTCGATGACTTCTTCGATTTCCTGATCCTCATCGAGCCCCTTGGCGGCTTTTTCCATCTTCTTGATTTTAATTTTGGATGTATTTTCTTTGATCTTAAAGAGAAAGCCCTTATAGTCGTCCTTATCCAGACTCTTGATACTGATGCTGTTGCCGTTTTCATCTGTTGCCACAACAAGGTCGGTCAGATCAGGAAGTTCTTCTTCCTCTGGCTCCGCAACTTCTTCGGCTTCCACGGCTTCCGCTTTTTCTTCAGCAGGAGCTTCAGCCTCCGCTTCTTCAGGGGCTGCTTCGCCATCCTCTTCAGCCGCCTCTTCTTCAGCAACTTCCTCTTCAGTTAGTTCGGAATTCTCCGCCGCTTCAGGTTCTGTTGCTTCTTCGGTTGTTTCTGTTACTGCCGCGTCCTGATTCTCGGGTTCATCCGCGTAGATTTGTGCAGGAATCAGCATTGTTCCAAACACAAAAACAACGGCCACTAGTAATGCTACCAGTCGTTTCATCAATTCGGTTCTGTTCATTGTGTCTTCCTTCTTCATCAGTGCAACTCCATTCCCATTGCTATAATTAACTACATACTGGATTATAACAAATCAAGATCTCAATGTGAAGATGTCCTTGCCGCCTCTATTACATGTTTCATGAGGACAGCCGTGGTGACATTGCCTACTCCGCCCGGAACTGGAGTGATGGCAGCCGCTTCAGGCTCCGCCTCCTCGAAGTTGACGTCGCCGCAGAGATTTCCATCCTCATCCACGTTGATGCCCACGTCGATTATAGTCTGCCCGCTTCCCAGGATCTCGGCACCGACCATCTTCCCGCGGCCCAGAGCAGACACAACAACGTCCGCCCTGCGTCCCGCGTCTCTGAAGTCATCGATGGCTGTCCTGCTGTGGCAGACGGTTATGGTCGCGTGGCGCCTCATGAGCATCATCGCCACAGGCTTGCCTATTACCAGGCTCCTGCCGAATACGGTGACTTTGCTTCCCTTGAGCTCAATGCCGTAGTAGTCGAGAAGCTCCATGACCGCTTCAGCCGTGCACGGCGGATAGCCGATTTCCGTATCCATGAACACTCCCGCCATGGATCCGGAAGTGATTCCGTCCATGTCTTTTTCGGGCGCCAGCGTCTCGCAGACTGCCTTTTCGTCGATGTGCTCCGGCAGCGGCCTGAACATGAGCACGCCGTGAATGCTGTCGTCCTCGTTTATCTTCTTTATCTCTCTGACCAGATTCTTCTCGGTCATGTCCGCAGGGAAAACAAACTGCTTCACCTGCACGCCGGTCTTCTCAGCCCTCTTCAGAGCGCTCTTCTCGTAGGCGAGGTCATCCGGTCTTTCGCCGAGTCTGATAATGGCCAGCGTCGGCTTGATGCCTTTGCCTTCCAGTTCCTCGACGGCCTGTATGTTTCTTCTTGTGATGGCGCCCGCAACGGGCGCACCTTTAAGTAATTCTGCCATTTCGCTTCTCCTGCTGTTTCTATTTTCTTATCTGTCCAGGTTCTTGAGGAACGACATCCTGTGGATCGGACACGTTCCGTGTTCGCGTATGCCCGCGTAGTGGGCGGCCGTTCCGTAGCCTTTGTTCTTCTCGAAGGCGTACCACGGATACTCCTCCGCGAACTTCACCATCATCCTGTCTCTTGTGACCTTGGCGACTATGGATGCCGCGGCGATTGCCAGGACCTTGGAGTCTCCTTTGACGACAGCGTGCTGGGGCTTGTTCAGGCCCTCCAGATTCACCGCGTCCAGAAGCACGAAGCCGATTTCCGCGTCAACGGCTCCGCCGGCTTTTACCCTCAGCTGCAGATCGCATGCCGCGACAGCGTCCCTCATCGCCTTCTTCGTCGCCTGGAGAATGTTTATCTCGTCGATGACTTTGTGGTCCGCCATGCCGATCCCGTAGGCGACACAGTTGTCGAGTATCTGATCGTACAGCTCTTCTCGGCGCTTCTCGCTCAGCTTCTTGGAGTCATCCACGCCGAGCACGTCGAAGTCCTC
Organism: Firmicutes bacterium UBA1191; assembly: GCA_002310095.1. GTDB lineage: Bacteria > Bacillota > Clostridia > Peptostreptococcales > Anaerovoracaceae > Lentihominibacter. Next base: position 35,876 of record DBYH01000008.1, read on the forward strand.
GGGCAGCACCACCGCCGCCGTGACGACAGGTCCCGCCAGAGGTCCCCTGCCGACCTCGTCGACTCCCGCGATGTACTTATATCCCTTCAGGCGCAGGGCCGCTTCAGTTTCCTTCATTTCGGCGAGACGCCGCTTCTGTTTTTCGATCCGTTCCTGCTTAGTCATCGTCAGCCTCCGGCCACTCCAGAGTGATGCGCCCTATCTTGGCCGCCCGGAACTCATCCAGAAGCAGCCTTCCCATACGCTCGTAATCTATGCGTTTGCCCGGCAGAATGCAGCCCCGCTTCAGTGCCATCTGGTGCATGTTCGCCAGAGCCGCGTCGGCCTCCGTCTCGATTGGATAACCGGTCTCCGGGGATTCGTCTCCCTCGCCGAGGAGTTCTTCAAGTTTATATCTTTCAAGCAAAAGCAACGGATACTTTTCTGTGAGCACTTTGATCAGCTCCATGGCCAGTGTCGGCACGTCAAGTATCTCGTCCTTGATGGATCCGCAAAAAGCCAGGTTCATCCCCGCCTTCGGATCTTCGAACTTCGGCCATAGTATGCCCGGAGTGTCGAGAAGCTGCATGCCGTTTTCCAGAGTGAGCCACTGCTTGCCCTTCGTTACGCCCGGACGGTCACCGGTCTTGGCGCTCTTGTGTCCCGTCAGTCTGTTGATCAGGGAGGACTTGCCGCAGTTCGGCACGCCCACAATCATGAGCCTGTAAGGTTTTATAGCGCTGCTTCCCGTCCTCTCGGCGGCCATCTTCTCGAAGCTCGCGAAGAGCTGCTTCGTTCCCTCGCCTGTGAGGGAATTCATGATGACAGCCTGAGTGCGGCCTGCCTTTGCATTATTTGACGTAAGCTTCTGTTTCCACAGCCTGTTCGCCTCATCATCGGCCAGGTCGCTCTTGTTGATGGCGATGATGCGAGGCTTGGCGCTGACCAGCTCGTCGATGATCGGGTTCCTGCTTGATACCGGAATGCGGGCATCAATGACTTCGATAACCGCGTCTACAATTTTCATGTTTTCCTGGATCAGTTCCCGAGTCTTCTTCATATGGCCCGGATACCAGTTGATGTTGTCTATCATTGACGCCTCCTTTCCTTTTGATATTATACACTCTTTTTGACGGAAATAAAGAAACCCACTGCGCTTATGCAGTGAGTTTCTCTTTGTTTACTAAGCTATTGTCCGTCAGCTTACTTCTCCTTGCGGGCCTTGATCTTAGCTGACTTACCTGTTCTCTGACGCATGTAGTGCAGTCTCGCTCTTCTGACTCTGCCGCGTCTGACGACTTCGATCTTTTCAACCAGCGGTGAATGGAGCGGGAATGTCTTCTCGACGCCTACGCCTGAAGCGATTCTTCTGACTGTGAAGGTCTCGCCGATTCCGCCGCCCTGTCTCTTAAGAACAAAGCCTTCGAATATCTGAATTCTTTCTCTGTTACCTTCTTTGATTTTAACGTGTACCTTGACGGTATCTCCAACGTTAAATGCAGGGATGTCAGATTTCATATATTCATTAGTTACCGAGCTCAATACGTCCATCGCTCTTCCTCCTTCCCTTCGGCATGTTCTTGGTGCCTTGTGCAGATCTCGCGTCTGCGGCGCAAACCAGAGGACCACCCGTTATATACAATAAATCGAGCGCGCTTCGCACGCGCTCGTACATTATACATTAGGCATTTGAGGGGCGCAAGTACTTTTTTACGCGGCCGCGGACGGCTACAGGAAGATGTACTTGCAGATGAACAGTACCGCCAGGATGTACATGAGGACGGTGATGTTTTCCCGCTTGCCGCAAATCAGGTTGATGACCACGTAGGAGATGACACCGAAGCAGATGCCCTCGGAGATGCTGTAGAACATCGGCATTGCCAGGATGCACAGATACGCCGGTATGGTGTCGGTCAGGGTCTCCTGTGAGAACTTCACTTCCTTTATGCCTTCGAACATGAGAAAGCCGACCATCATGAGTGCCGGTGCCGTCGCGAAGGAAGGTATGGCCGTGAAGAGCGGCGAGAAAAGAGTGGACAGCAGAAACAGGCATCCCGTCGTGACCGCCGTCAGTCCCGTACGTCCTCCCACCGCTATGCCCGCTGAGGATTCAACATAGGTGCTTGTAGTCGATGTTCCGAGAACGGCGCCGCAGGCCGTGGCTATAGCGTCGGACAGGAGCGCCGGACGGATGGCCGGAAGATGTCCGTTCTCATCGAGCATATTTGCCTTCGCGCTGACTCCTATGAGAGTACCGATAGTATCGAACATGTCGACAAAAAGGAAGGCAAAAATGACCGCGATGAAATTCGCAATTCCCACGTCGTGGAAATTAGTATTGAAACACTGGCCGAAAGTGTCGCCCAGCGATGAGAAGTCCAGGCTGATGATCGCGGACGGGAACAGGCTGTAGACGCCGTTGTCCGGATCGGGAACATAAAGGCCGGCCAGCTGGCAGATCATCCCGAGAATCCAGGTGATGACGATGCCGAACAGGATCGACCCCTTAGACTGCTTTATATAAAGGATGATTGTAATGAACAGACCGATAATGGCCAGCAGCGCGCAGATCCCGTGGGTGGTGAAGTTCTCGCGGAAGCTGGTGATGGTCACGAGCGTGGAAGCATCGACGGACAGGCCCGCGTTCTGCAGCCCGATGAAGGCGATGAACAGGCCGATGCCGACGGAGACTCCCTTCTTCAGTGAAAGAGGAATAGCGTTGAAAATGGCCTCGCGTACGTTGGTCAGGGACATCAGTATGAAGAGGAGACCCTCGATTAATACGGCCATCAGCGCCACATGCCAGGAGATTCCCATGCCCTGAACGACGGTGTAGGCCAGGTACGCGTTAAGCCCCATTCCGGCAGACAGCGCAAAAGGCAGGTTAGCCATGAACCCCATGCAAAAGCAGCCTATGACCGAGGCCAGACATGTGGCGATGAGCACCGCGTTGGGGTTCATTCCCGCGTCGCTCAGTATGCTCGGATTGACCGCGATGATATAGGCCATGGTCATGAACGTGGTGACGCCGGCCGTGATCTCTCTCTTTACTGTGGTGTTGTTTTCTTTCAGTCTGAAGAGTTTTTCCATGCCTGCATTATATCATAAAAAGAGGCGCTTACTGCGCCCCTTCGATAATAATGTAACCGTCGTCTATGTATTCTATCAGTTCGTCAACATCTGTAAGTTTCAGCCGCTGGTCTGTCTCGAACCATTTCCTGTCCTGGGTGTCCGCGACTATGGCCCGGCCGTCCTCATCCATTCCGATCAGTAGCAGCCGCTGGCTCTCACCCTTCCACGGACCGCTGTCCGAGTCGATGGAGATCACGACAGGCATGCCGTTTGCCAGGTTGCTCTTTATGTCCAGATAAGCGTCGTCCGACTTCGGGTATCTGTAGTTTATTACGCCCGCCTCGTCGAGAGCTTCGCTGTAGGCGTCAAGATCTCCAAAAGCGGAATCGCTGCCTTTGCTTCCTTTATATTTGATGTCGAATCCTGAGAGCAGGCTGACCATTATGCATTCGTCGTCGGTATATTTGTAATCCTCGGATCTGTAGATCTTGTAGTCATGAACATTGCCATAACTGTCCGTAACCTGAGCCTTGGCCGTCTTGCCTTTGCTCTTTACAGGGAGCACGGATCTGACTCCGTCGGAGAGTTCATAGGTCACCGTGTCGCCCTCTGAGGACTTGATCTCCTTTGGCGCGTTGGTCGAGGTGTATTCCTTTTCATAGCGGTAGTTGCCGTCGAACCTGCACTTGACTCCCGGAATCCTGACGTTGGCGCTGTACTGCCACATGTAGTATTCCCCGGTGTAGCCCGTCGCCGAAAGGTCGCTGGTGTACTGGGCCAGCCAGATGGCGTATTTGTTCTCCAGCTTCTCCGCGTCGAGATACGTGTTGAACAGCCCCCTGCTGGCGTACAGCATCGGCTCGTATCCCGAGTCCGCGATAATGTCGCAGAAGGTTATGCAGAGATCCGTGCAGTTGTCCTTGCCCAGTTCTCTGAGGGTTCTCCAGTTGAGTCTGCCGCCGCTGTTCGTTTCGAAGTCCAGCGCCACCGGCAGATCTATCTGGTCGCGGTAAGGCTTGATGATCTTCATGAAGAAGTTCGCTTCACGTATCATCTCCCTCTGTGTGAGAGCGGTGGTGAAATAATACACGCCAACAGAGAGGCCGTGCTTCTTCGCCCTCTCCAGGTTCTGTTCGAAGCGCTCGTCCTTCTTCAGTCTGTTCGTGTTGAGTTTGCTGTAGCCAGCTCTGATGATGACGCTGTCAACGCCTGAAGCCTTGATGGCCTCCCAGTTCTCGTCCGTCAGATCGCCGTTCCACGAGGAAATGTCCAGACAGTTGTGCTGGACGTAGCCTTCCCGATACTTCTCTGGCGTCGCCGCGTCCCCTACAGAAGTTCTGTATAACGCAAAGGCATCCTGAGTCGTAAGTGTTACTGTCAGCGTCAGAACCAGAAGCAGAGCAAGCGTGATTGCTGCTGTTTTGGCTTTTTTCACTCTCATATTTCACCTGCCGCGTCCGGCAGCCCCTCCTATTCTATATTAGTATATATTACTCCCGACCCGGGCTCTACTTAAAATTCTTTAATAAAAACCTTGATTTTCTAACGATTCTGGGGTACTATTTACGTGTGGTTATCCCCTGATAACCTCATTAATCTCTAATCCCAATACCCCTTTTAACAAAAGAAACCTTCGGGTTTCTTTTGTTTTTTTGTTTACCATAACTCGTTTACCATAATAATTGTGGTATACTCATTACGGAGGAACGAGATGAAAATCAAACAGTACGTCATGGCCTACAGGGCCGACGAAAATGAAATAGCGAGACTGCTTCCGCGTGGATTTGAGTCCCTGAGACCGGTCCTGCGGATCAACGTAGAGTGCTTCGACGGAGACGAAGACTGGGGCTACATTGAATTTAATACACCAGTCGCCGCCGAAGGCAAACGTGGCTGGCTCAATATCTCCTCGTGGCTTGAGAAACCGGACTACATGCATCTGGAGTTCACGCCGACGGGAGAGACCGGCGGCTGTCCTCACGAGGAGGACAACGACGGATGCTTCTACTGGGACTACAATACGGGAAGCTACGGCTTTCTCGAAGCTGAAGTCATCGACGCGGAGAAGCAGTACGCGGACTGCTCTCTCACCTGGGAGCTCCCTCCTGCCAACGCCTTCTTCGATGATGACGAGCGCATACGCAGCTTCATCAAGCTTCCTGTTCAGGAGATCCTGGGCGCATACGTAGTTGAGTTCAACCGCGTTCTCGAGGATGAATTCGAAGAAGAAGCCGCAGGTGAAGATCTGTAATGAAGCACATAGTCGAAGAGTGGCAGCAGAATATTTGTGATTCCGCTCTGTGGGATTTTTACTTCAAAGGAATGCGTGTCGGCTCTCTCGATATAGAGACGACCGGTCTCGATCCCAAGAGGAACAAATTCATCCTGGGCGGCGTGTACGATGCTCAGACGAACCTGCTTCATCAGATCCTGGCGGAAAGCCGCGCGGAGGAGGCGGACGCCCTCGCCGAATACATGGACGTTCTGTCCGGGCTGGATGTGGTCGTGACCTACAACGGCAGGAACTTCGACATTCCTTTCCTGGACACCAGGCTCGCGGCTCGCGGCAGCGAAGCCGGACACTGCGGACACCTCTACGATCTGGACCTCTATCAGGTCCTGAGCGGGCATTCCCAGATGCGCAGACTCCTGCCTAATATGAGGCAGAAGACCGTCGAGAATTACATGGGTCTATGGAACACGAGGGCTGATGAGATTTCCGGCGCTGAGAGCGTCGAGCTCTTTGACCTCTACGAGCGGACCGGAGACGCCGACGCGGAAGCGCGGATACTCCTGCACAACAACGATGACGTCAGGCAGCTGACCAGACTTACGGCGGCCATAAAGAAGAGCGATTTCCACAAGGCAATGTTCAGGATGGGCTTCCCCGTCAAGTCGGGCGGGCGCATGATCACCGTCCGGGATATCAAGCTCTGCAGAGACACCCTCGAATGCAGCGGCTGCCAGAACAGCATGCCCGTCAACTACGCGGGATTCGAATACAATGGCTGGCCTGTCACAAGCAGATTTGGAAACGGCAGCTTCAGGATCAGCGTTCCGGTAACCCGTGAGCGCGGCATGACGATAGTCGACCTTGAGGCCGCAGGTATAGAGGATGAAAGTTTCGGGAATTACCCGAACTGTGCGGGCGGTTTTCTGGTCATAGAGACTTCGGACGGAATCAGATACCGCGAGACAAATCATTTCGTAAAAGAGTTTACAAAGAAATTCATGGAGGACAACTTATGAAGATAGGATTCATCGGAACAGGAAACATGGGCGGCTCCATCCTCAAGGGCTACGCCAGATCCGCCGCGAGCGCGGGAAACGAGATCCTGATACACGACAAGACCACGGAGAACAATCTGGAAATGGCCGCGGTCATCGCCGACAGCGGTTTCTCCAACAAGAATCTCATCATATGCAATGACAACCGCGAGCTGGCCGCCGAGTCAGACATAATCATATTGGGAGTAAAGCCAAACAATGTGGACGATGTCCTCAGGGAAATCGCCCCGGCCGACGGCAAGCTCCTCATTTCCATGGCGGCCGGAGTCAGCCTCGAAAAGCTGGCGGGATTCCTGAACGATGCGGCCCTGGGAAGCGGCGATAAGGCGAAGATAATCCGCATCATGCCGAACACCCCTGCCAGAGTTGGAATGGCCATGACTTCAATGAGCAGAAATGCCAACGTCAGCAACGAAGACTTCGCTCTGGCAAAGACCATCTTCGACTCAGTCGGCGTCGCCGAGGAGGTTCCCGAGGACATGATACACTGCGTCATCGGCGTCAGTGGCTCCAGCCCGGCGTACACCTACATGTACATCGAGGCCCTGGCAAAGGCAGCCGTCGCCAACGGCATGGAACCTGACAAGGCGAGAACCTTCGCCTGCCAGGCTGTGATGGGCGCCGCGAAGATGGCCCTCGAGAGCAAAGAGTCCCTGGAGCAGCTGCGCATCAACGTATGCTCACCTGGAGGCACGACCATCGAGGCGGTAAAGAAGCTTCAGGAAAACGGATTCATGGATGACGTCGCCGAGGCTTTCCAGGCGGCAGTCGACAGATCAAAGGAGATGACGGCGGAATGAGTTTCAAGGAAGAACTTATAGAGAGCCAGAGAATATATGAAGGGGCGATCCTCAACCTGAGGCGGGACAAGGTCACTGCCGCTTCGGGCACTGCCTTCAGAGAGATCGTCGAGCACAACGGCGCCGTGGCGATGGTCGCCCTCACGGAGGACAACCATATAATCATGGTGCGCCAGTACCGCTACGCATGCGGACGTGACGTCCTCGAGATCCCCGCGGGAAAGATCGACAAGGGCGAGACGGACCCTGTTGCGGCGGCTGTCAGGGAACTGAAGGAAGAGACCGGCTACACGGCCTCGGAGATAATTCACCTGGGCGACTGCAACCCGAGCTGCGCCTATTCAGAGGAAGTCATTCACATCTATCTCATGCGCGGACTGACAAAGGGTGAGCGCGCGCTGGATGATGATGAAGATATAGAGCTTATTGAGATGCCTTTTGATGAGGTTTACGAGATGGGAGTACGCGGGGAGATCGTAGACTCGAAGACCCTGGCCGCTCTCCTGATGACGAAGGGCAGGTTATAAATGTATATTGAAAAATTTATCGAGTATCTTAAAACAGAAAAGAAGATGGCGCCGAATTCACTGGACGCCTACGGAAGAGATATCCGCGACTTCGAGGAGTTCATTCTGTCGCGAGGCACAGGAAGCGTCGTCGAGGCTACGAGCACCGACGTTGTCGCCTATCTGAACAAGCTGAAGGCGGCAGGAAGGTCGCCGTCGACGGTCAACAGAAAACTCGCTTCGGTAAGAGCCTTCTACAACTATCTGCTGGACGAGAAGGTCGTGACAGAAAGTCCGGCCAGGGGAATCAAGACGCCGCGGATCGAGAAGAAGGAGCTGGAGTTCCTTTCTATCAAGGAAATTGACCAGCTGCTCGAAAGCCCGGACGATTCTCTCAAAGGCAGACGCGACCGCGCCATTCTTGAGGTTCTGTACGCGACCGGCATCAAGGTCAGCGAACTGATCGATGCCAATGTTGAGGACGTTAATTTCAGAATGGGCTTCATCACCTGCTATGGCGAAAGCAGCAAGACAAGGATCGTTCCTATGGGACGCCCTGCCCGGGCGGCGCTGGAGGACTACGTCTATGAGGTAAGAGACCAGCTGCTTGCGGGCAATGAGGACGAAAAGGCCCTCTTCGTGAACTACTACGGCAAGCGCCTGACCCGCCAGGGACTGTGGAAGGTCCTGAAGGAATGCGGCGAGAAATCCGGCATCAAGCACAAGCTGACGCCTAACATTCTGAGGAATTCCTTCGCGGTCCACATGCTCCAGAACGGCGCCGATCTCAAGTCCCTCCAGGAACTTATGGGCCACGAGGATATCATGGCGACACAGGTCTATCTGGCCGCCACGAAGAACCACATCAAGGACGTTTACGACAAGACACATCCACGCGCGAAATAGCCTGTTCTTTCGCACTTTAAAGCGGCTCTTAAATGGCTCAATAGAGCGGTAAAGCGCCGCTTTTTTAAATGCATTTTAATGCCCTGAATTGTTGACTTTTTCCTACCATAATTATATAATCATTGAAGACTGGAGCGTTTGGTGGTGTATAGGACGCTCTATTCGGAATTATCATATTTCTATTGTTTAGCAAGGAGGAATTTTGTTATGGGTAGAAAAATACCAATGTGGCAGTGCCTAATTGCTATCATCGCCATGGTTGTGTTCCTGTTCTGGAACGTTATGAAGGATGAAGGCGGTGAAGCACACGGCGGTCTGATCATGGCTGCTCTCGTAGCAGGCATCATCGGCGCGGCCAATGGCTGGAAATGGAGCTACATGGAACAGGGCATCCTGGCTGCGATCAACAGGTCCATGCAGGCCATGCTGATTCTGGCAGTTGTAGGTGTTATGATCGGAACCTGGAAGGCCGGCGGCGTTATTCCGTCAATGATGTACTATGGCATCCAGATTATTTCGCCAAAAATTTTCCTGTTCACAGCTGCTCTGCTGTGCTCCATCATTTCCCTGGCGACAGGTTCATCCTGGTCGACAGCAGGATCTATGGGTGTAGCTCTGATCGGTATCGGTACCGCGCTGGGCTTCCCAGACTATATGGCAGCTGGCGCGATCGTATCCGGCGCATACTTCGGCGACAAGATGTCACCGCTGTCAGATACGACTAACCTGGCACCGGCCGTAGCTGGTTCGACTCTGTTTGAACACATCAAGCACATGGTCTATACAGTAGGCCCGTCACTGATCATCGCATTTATTGTGTACCTGATTCTCGGGTTCACGCACAAGGGCGGCGCAGCCGATGAAAGCCAGATCACGATGATCCTCGACTTCATCAAGGATAACTTCAGTATTGGCGTTCTTTATCTTATTCCGCCAGTATTCGTTATCGTTGCTGTAATCGTTAAGATGCCGGCTCTGCCTGCTTTGATCGTAGGCGCTCTCCTGGGCGTTCCGTTCATGGCGGCTCAGGGAATCAGAATCATCCCTGGCGGCGGAGAGGCATCCAATGTATTCAACATCATGAACAATGGTCTTGTCTCACTTCCAAGCGGATATGAGGCTCCGGAAGATGACCTGGTGATGACCAAGCTCGTAAACCTGCTGACAGGCGGCGGACTCCAGTCCATGATGTGGACTATCTCGCTGATCATGCTGGCAATGTGCTTCGGCGGAATCGTAGACTCAACCGGTATCATGGGCAACCTGGCCGACGCTATCCTGAAGCTGGCAAGAGGCACAAGAGGCGGTCTGGTAATCGTAACAGAGCTTACCTGCGTATTCGTAAACGCTATCTGCTGCGACCAGTATCTGTCAATCATTCTGCCTGGCAGAATGTACAAGGAAGCTTTCGAAGACAGAAGACTCAAGGCGAAGAACCTGTCAAGATGTCTGGAAGACTCCGGAACAATTACTTCAAACTTCTTCCCATGGAACACCTGCGGTGCAACTATGAGATCATTCCTGCAGGTCAACAGTGCGTATATTCCGTTCGCTGTACTTAACTGGGTCAACCCGCTTGTATCCATGTTCTACGGCGTAACAGGCATCACTATGGAAGAGATGACTGAGGAAGAATACCAGAAGATTCTCGAAGAGAGAGAAATCGAGAAGAAGGCAGCTCTCGAAGCTGCAGAGGCGTAAGCCTAACACCGGCACAAGCCGGAACTATATCAGTATACGTATACACCAGAAAGCGGCGTCCGCGGACGCCGCTTTTTTCATGTTCTGAATTACGTCAAATATCTTGTTCTGCCGCATTGAAAGGAAGTGGGTTTTATGATACCATGATTAGGATTTGGAGGTGAATCTATGTCATTCAGAAACAACGGCAGAAAAAGAAATCCGAAATATATCCTGAGCGCATTATTCATGCTGCTGGTAGGAATTATAGTTATTATTCTGGCACAGACATCCGACTGGGGATTTCACTGGAACGTGATTGGCGCAATCGTGATTTTCCTGGGTATCATTATGTTCAAGAACGCGAACGAATTATGACGCGCGAACTGTGACGCAGCAAATGAAAAGTGCCCTGCGAAATCAGAGCACTATGTATTTATCACC